>NZ_JBFAPA010000003.1:0-505830 GCF_040675465.1 Actinocrispum sp. NPDC049592
ATGACAGTGCTCACCGGCCAGCGGCTCGGCAACCAGCCTCACCCCCACCAACCACAATCGGTGGGAGGCCACGCCGATCAATCCCCATTAGGTGGGGAGGGTTAGGGTGACTTGGGCGCCGGTTTCTCCGGCGTTGGCGAACTCGACTTTGCCGCCCAGGACACGGACCTGAGCGACGGCGATGGTCAGGCCGAGGCCGTGCCCGCCGCCGCGGTCGCTGCTGCCCGTGCGGAACCGGCTCGGGCCTTCCTTCAGCAGTTCCTCGGAGAACCCGGGACCGTGGTCCCGGACGACCACAGTGGACCCGTCCACAGTGACCTCGACCGGCGGCGCCCCGTGCTTTGCCGCGTTCACAAGGAGGTTGACGAGCACCCGTTCCAACCTCCGAGGATCTGTCCGCACGGTCGTGTCAGAGACCACCGAAACCTCAGCCGACGGCGTCACCCCACCCACCCGTCGGCGAACGAAGTCCCCCAACGAGATCTCGGACAGCTCGGCCTGCTCTGTCGCGGTGTCGAGACGAGCGACCTCCAGGATGTCCTCGACCAGTGCCCTCAACACCCGCACCCGGTCACGCACCAGTTCCGCGGGTCGGCTGGGCGGCAACAACTCCGCGGCCGTGACCAACCCCGTCACGGGTGTCCGCAGTTCGTGCGCGATGTCCGCGGTCACTCGTTGTTCCGCCAAAAGGCGTTCCCGCAAGGCATCCGCCATCGCGTCCACGGCCCGCGCCAGGTCGGCGGCCTCGTCCTTGGGCCGGTCCCCGATCGCATCCCCCACCCGCGACGAGGAATCGCCCTCGGCCACCCGGCGAGCAGCCGCGGCCGCCAACCGAAGCCGCCGGGACAACCGTCCACCGATGGCCACACCCAGCACGGAACTCAGCACCACCACCGAAACCGATCCCAGGATCAGCAGACGGTCCAAACGCGACAGTGCGTCATCCCGGTCGGTGTACGGGTTGCGCAGCGAAAGGATCTTGCCGTCGGTCTCGGCGGCCGCCCAGATCCACGAGCCGCCAGGGCCGCGCTCCAGATAGGTGGCCCGGTTGCCGCCGCGGATCGCGTCCCGAAGCTCCTGCGGGATGTTCGGCGCGTTCAACTCCGCGCCCAGGGCCGCCTGGCCGGACAACGCGTAGTCGCGGACCACGAGCTGGATGCGTTCGTCCTGCAGCTGGCGGGCGTCGGCGAGCTGGGTCTGGCTGAACTCGGTGCGCACCAGCAGGCTCAACGCGACCGCGACCAGGGCGCTGACCACGGCGATCGCGGCGCTGAGCCGCCAGCGCATGGCGGACGGGACCAGCTTCACGGACTGCTCTTGAGCTTGTACCCGAAGCCGCGGACGGTCTCGATCCGGTCCTGGCCGACCTTCGCCCGCAGCCGCTGGACGTGCACGTCCACCACCCGCGAGTCGCCGCCCCACTGGTAGTCCCACACCTGCTCCAGCAGCACGTCCCTGGTCAGCACGCTGCCCGGAGCGTCCACGAAGCACAGCAGCAGCCGCAGCTCGGTCGGGGTCAGCTCGACCGGGTTGCCGCCCACGCGCACCTCGAGCCCGTTGCGGTGCACCTCCAGGTCGCCGAACCGCAGCACCTGGTCGTCCGCAGTCGCCTCGGCCCGGCTCATCCGCCGGACCACCGCGCGGATGCGGGCCACCAACACCGTGCTGTCGAACGGTTTCGTCACGTAGTCGTCCGCGCCCGCCTCCAGGCCCAGCACGATGTCGATCGGGTCGGACCGGGCCGACATCATGATCACCGGCGTGTGGCTCTCCTCGCGGATCTGCCGGCACAGGCTGACGCCGTTCATCCCGGGCAGCATCAGGTCCAGCAGGGCCACGTCCGGGTCCTGCTCGCGGAACGCGGCCAGCCCGCTGATGCCGTCCTCGGCGACGGTGACCTTGAAGCCGTCCCGCTCCAGCGCCAGCTGGGTGGCCTCGCGGATCACGGCGTCGTCCTCGACCAGCAGAACGTGCATCGGGCTCATTTCTCCGGTGGTCACTTCTTCGGCGTCACTTCTTCAGCGGCTCGAACGCACTGCCGGTCCATTTGAACGCCTCGTCGATGGAGTCGCTCGGGCAGCAGCTCTTGTCCCTGGCTTTGTACCGCAGATGGGTGACGACCAGGCCGTAGTCCGGCTGGGGCGTGATGTCCGCACCCGGCTCCTCCACCGCGAACAGCTGCGTGGGTGGCGTGACGCCCAGGTTGTACACGTACACGCCCAGGTTGTAGCGGTAGTCCCAGCCCGCCGGACCCTTGGCGTCGCAGGAGACGACGGTCACCAGCAGCTCGGGCTTGCCGTCGAGGGTGACGTCCACGTAGCGCCCCACCGCCGGGTAGCTGCCGTCGACCAGGCACGGTGTGGTCAGCACGCCCTTGATCCCGGCGCTGACCTTGGGGTCGGCGCGCAGCAGGGAGACCGGGTCGACCGACGGGGCGCTGCCGCTGGGCGGCGGTGGCGTGCTGGGCGGGGGTGTGACCTGCGCCGCCGCCCCCTCGACCTGCACGCCGCCCGCGGTAGCGCAGCCCGACAGCGCGAGGCAGCACGCCACGAGCGTCAGTACCTTGCGCACTCACCCATTGTGCCCAGTCCCGCTGCGACGGCCAGTCGGCTGTTACACGGCCGCGGGCCAGTCGCCGGATCCCTGTTACACAACCGTCGGCCAGCCGCCGAAAACCGTGCCTAGCTTCGAAGGTGGATCTTTCGACAGGGACACTTCGGGGAGTGCCATGCTAGAGCGTCTCAAGCCGTTCCGGTACGTGGCAGTCGCGGCTCTCGCGCTGCTCATCGCCGGTCTCGTGCTTGCGCGGCAGAATACCGGGTCGCAGCCGGCCAGTGCGGCGCAGGTCACACCACCGCCGCCGGGACCGGGGCCGGAGTCGCGGCCCGCGCCCAAGATCGGGCCCGCCAAGCTGGTCTACAAGGTCGAGACGAACGACCCTGTCGTGTTCCTGACGATCGACGACGGCGCCCACCAGGACCCCGCGATGGCGGACATCCTCAGGCGCAACGGCATCAAGGCCACGTTCTTCCTGACCGAGTTCTACGCGCAGAAGAACCCGGAGTTCTTCCGCAAGCTGCGCGACGACACCGGCTCGGTCATCGAGAACCACACGGCCACCCACGTAAACCTCAAGGGCCGCTCGGAAGTCGACCAGGAGAAGGAGATCGGGCCGGTGTCCGACCAGTACCAGAGCTGGTTCGGCACCCGGCCGACGCTGTTCCGCGCACCGTTCGGCAGCAGCGACGACGCGACACTGCAAGCGGCCGGTGAGGCCGGGGCCAAGTACGTGGTGAACTGGGGGTCCGAAGTGGCCAATGGTCAGATCAAGTTCTCCGGGCCGCACGAGTTCCGGCCGGGATCCATCGTCCTGATGCACTTCAAGGACACCTTCGAAGCGGATGTCACCGCGTTCATGGCGCAAGCGCGCGCGAACGGCCTGACGCCCGCCTTACTGACGGACTACCTGAAATGAACGCGAAACGAGTGGCGTCCTGGATCGCCAGGTCGGTCGTGGTGCTGGTGTCGGCTGCGATGCTCGCTGTGTCCGCCTACGCCTACGTGACCTACCGCAACGTGACCACGAACCTGGCGACCGACGACGTGATCGTGTCGGACACACCGTCCTCCTCGTCTTCGTCGGCGCAGGCTCCGGTGCGTAAACCCGCTCAGGACGTGAACATCCTGTTGGTGGGCATCGACAGCCGCACCGACAACCAGGGGCATCCGTTGCCCCGTCAGGTTCTCGACGCGTTGCAGGCCGGGAACTCCGACGGGGAGCAGAACACGGACACGATGATGGTCGTGCACGTGCCCGCCGACTCGACCAAGAAGGCGTTCGCGGTGTCGCTGCCGCGCGACTCGTACGTGTCCATCGCGGGCGGGTTCGGCATGCACAAGCTCAACTCCGCCTACGCCCGCGGCAAGATCGCGGCCGCGAACACGTTGCGCAACCAGGGAAAGGACGCCGACACCGTCACGCGCGAGTCCACCACCGCGGGCCGCAAGAACCTGATCGCCACCGTGACCGCGTTGACCGGCCTGCACATCGACCACTACGCGGAGATCAACCTGTTCGGGTTCAGCGAGATCACCAACGCGGTCGGCGGGGTTCCGGTGTGCCTCAACAACCCCGTGCACGACTCGTACTCCGGCGCGAACTTCCCGGCGGGCCCGCAGACCCTGCAGGGCATCGACGCGCTGAAGTTCGTGCGGCAGCGGCACGGCCTGGCCGGCGGCGACCTCGACCGGGTGCGGCGTCAGCAGGCGTTCCTCGCCGGGCTGGCCAACCGGATGTTCAGCGCCGGCACCCTCGCCGACCCCGGCAAGGTGAGCTCGCTGGTCGACGCGCTGACCAAGGCCGTCGTGCTGGACAAGGGCTGGGACCTGCTCGGGTTCGCCCAGCAGCTGCGCGACCTGACCGGCGACCACATCGAGTTCACCACCATCCCCACGATCCGCCCCAACCTGCCGACCCCCTCCGACGGCGTGGCGGTCGAGGTCAGCCCCGCCGCGGTCAAGGCGTTCGTGCAGAACCTCCTCGACCCGGCCCCACCCACACCCCCGGGCGAGGGGACACCGGACGCCCGCAAGATCGTTGTCCAGCAGGAGAAAGTGCAGAAGATTGCCAACGTCCAGCCGATCGACGCGGGAGGGATCCCCTGTGTCGACTAGAAGGAACCTGACCACACTGCCCGGCTGGTTGGCCGTGCTGCTGACCCTCGCCCTGGCCGTCGGCGGATTCCTGTTGGGCGGCCTGTACTTCCCGATCTCCGTGGTCATCGGCGGCGTCATCACGGCGCTGTTCGCCGAGCGTTCGGCGTTCTTCGCCGTCGCCGTCCAGCCACCCGTCATCACCGCCGTCGTGGTAGCCGGAGCCGTCCTCCTCGGCCGCCCCCTCCTCGACGCCGCAACCCAGCTGGCGTCCACGTTCCCCTACCTCGCGGGCACCATGGTCGCGGTCATCGTGATCCTCCTGGTACGCGTTCGCTCGGTCAGGAGTGCCTGAGTCAGGAGGTGGAGGGGTTCTGCCGCTAGTCCTTCATCTCCAACGAGTTCGCACTGACCAGCACCAACCCGACAAGCACCGGCCAGCGCCTGCGGCTTGCGCACCAAGGCCGACATCGCGATCGGCAGGCCGTAGTGCAACAGAATGGTGTGCCACTGCAACCACTCCGAGCCCGACTCGGCCTCGGCGTTATAGCTCTCGACCCGCGCATCCTGGTCGTCGATGTTCGAAGTGTCGAGGTGTTCCGCCAGCCAGTCGTACGCGCCCGCCAGCCGGTCGCCTCGCCCACCGGACGGCCCATGCTGGTGTTGAGGTCGTCGGTGGCGGATGTTGAGCATGCTCGGACGATTGCGCGGCCCCATCGGGATATCCCGGTGGTGGCGAAGATCGAATCCGCGGCTGGGGTCGCGAATCTCGCGGAGATCTGTGCGGCGGCGGGCATGGTCATGGCGGCGCGGGGTGATCTGGCGCTGACATCGCCGTGGCCGGAGTTGCCGGCCGCGGTGAATGCGATCGCTCTCCTACGAGACTGTGTTCGGCGCCAACGCCTTCGATGCGGTGGAAAGCGTCCAGACCATGATCACCCGCTGGGCCCGCCGACCGAGCGTATCCCGGACAGACAAGCGGTCGGGCGCGGGTTACGTTGATCTCCGTGACCACGTTTCCGCTGTCCGGCGTGACTGTTGTGAGCCTTGAGCAGGCGGTGGCGGCGCCGTTCGCCACCCGCCAGCTGGCCGATCTGGGTGCCCGGGTGATCAAAGTCGAGCGGCCGGGGGGCGATTTCGCCCGTCGATACGACACCACTGTGCACGGGGAGTCCAGTTACTTCGTCTGGCTCAACCGGTCCAAGGAGTCGATCACCCTCGACCTGAAGACGCCGCACGGGCTCGAGGTCATGAACAAGCTGCTGGCCAGGGCGGATGTGTTCGTGCAGAACCTGGCACCGGGGGCGGCGCAACGGCTCGGGCTGGCGATCCCGCCGGGGCTGATCACGTGTTCGATCACCGGTTACGGCACCGACGGGCCCTGGGCCGACCGCAAGGCGTATGACCTGCTGGTCCAGTGTCAGACCGGTCTGGTGTCGTTGACCGGGACGCCCGAGGAGACCGCGAGGCCCGGGATCTCCGTCGCGGACATCGCGGGTGGGATGTACGCGTACTCGGGCATTCTCACGGCGCTCTACACGCGCGCGACCACCGGCGTCGCGCACAACGTGGAGGTGTCGCTGTTCGACGCGCTGGCCGAGTGGATGAGCCAGCCCGCGTACTACACCCGTTACGGCGGAACGCAACCGCCGCGGATCGGCACGCAGCACGCGACGATCGCCCCGTACGGCGCTTATCCCGCGGCCAACGGCAAGGAAGTCCTGTTCTCCATCCAGAACGAGCCCGAGTGGCACGCACTCTGCGCCCAAGTCCTGGGACAACCCGAACTCGCGGACGACCCCAGGTTCGCCACCGGCGGCGCCAGAGTCCAGCACCGCAAGGAGCTCGACGAGATCATCCTGGAAAGGTTCGCCCGCGGCGACAGCACCGAGATCATGGCCGCCCTGGACGCGGCGAACATCGCGAACACCGGCGTCAACGAGGTGCACGAGTTCCTCGAACACCCCGTGCTCACCGAACGCGGCCGCTGGCGGGAGGTCGAACTCCCTGGAGCCACAATGCGGGCGCTGGTCCCGCCCGCCGGGATCGACGGCGTGGCACCGCGAATGGACCCGGTCCCGGCCGCGGGTGAGCACACCGCGAAGATCCTGGCCGAATTGGGGTACGCCGAATGACCGGGGAAGAGCCGGCCATCATCGCGACCGTCCGGGAGTAAGCAATGTCCACAGTGGCCAGACACAATGGACAGGACTACATCGTCAACGGGGGCAGGACCTTCGCGCAGGTGATGCAGTCCTTCGGCAACTACCTGGCCGACATGGCCGCCAAACTGACCGCCGCCCGCCAGGTGGTCCTGTACGCGGCCGAACGGCACGAGCAAGGACTGCGCTATGACATGGAGGCCGGGATGGCGAAGCTGGTCGCCTCCGAGGTGGCCATGGAAATAGCGCTCGACGCCGTCCGTATCCATGGTGGCTGTGGATACTCGACCGAATTCGACGTCGAGCGCTACTTCCGGGACGCCCGCTGATGATCGTCGGCGAGGGGACCAACGAGATCCAGCGCAACGTCATCGCCGCGCACCTCATCCAGCGCGGTGGGCTCTCCTAGAGCACGTCCTCCAGGTGGATCGGGAGCTTGCGGATCCGGCGGCCGGTGGCGTGGTGAACCGCGTTCGCGATCGCCGCGCCGACGCCGCACATCGCGACCTCGCCGATGCCCTTGGCACCGAGCGGGCTGAACTTCGTGTCCGGCTTGTTGACGAAGCTCACGTCGATGTCGCGGATGTCGAGGTTCACCGGGATCGCGTACTCGGCCATGTCGGAGTTGAGGAACCCGCCGTAGCGCGGGTCGACCTCGCTGGCCTCGCGCAGCGACCCGCCGAGGCCCCACACGACCGCGCCACGCACCTGGCTCTCGGCGGTGACCGGGCTGACCACGCGCCCGCAGTCGATCACACTGACCACCCGGTGCACGCGGATGCGGTGGATGGACGGCTCGATCCGCACCTCGACGAAATGCGCCGAGTGGCTGAACGAGACGTGGTCGGCGTACTGCGGCCCGGAGATGGCCACCAGACCCGACCGCAGCCGATCGAAGATCGCCTCCGGCTGGCCGGGCCCGCGGTTGGCGGACTCGACGGTCACCGTGGCCCCGCCCGCGGCGGTCACCGCGGCGGCCAGGTCGACCGGGCCGGTCTCGGGCAGGCCGAGCCGTTCCCGCAGCTGCTGCAACGCGTTGTGCACCGGCGTGATCGCCGACGCGGTACCCCACGATCCGGCCGTCACGTGCTGCGGGACCGCCCGGGTGTCGCCGACGATCAGCGTGACGTCGGAGGCCGGAATGCCCAGGTTGTCGGCAATCGTCGCCATCAGCGCCGACCGCAGCCCCTGGCCCATCTCATGCCCGCCGGCCTCGACCCGCAGGCCACCGCGGGCGTCGGCGTGCACGCGGACGATCACCGGGACGACGTGCGCCGGGTAGTTGCCGAGCGCGACGCCCCAGCCGATGGCGCTGCCGTCCTCGGCCGTCATCGAGCCGGGCTGTGGATTGCGGGCCGACCAGCCGAACCTCTCCGCACCGGTGCGCAGGCACTCGGCCACGTGGCGGTCGGAGAACGGCAGCCCGGAGATCGGGTCCACCATGGTGTCGTTGAGCAGCCGCAGCTCGACCGGGTCCCGCCCGGACAGCACGGCCAGTTCGTCGACCGCCGACTCGAACGCGAACGTGGCCGCGTGCTCGAACGGCGCCCGCATGAAGCCGGGTGTCTGCGTGTCCATGCGGATCAGCCGCTGGTGGCCGCGGAAGTTCTTGATCCCGTACAGCCGGGCGCTGACCTCGGTGAACAGGGCTGGGAACAGGTCGTGCCGCGAGGTCTGCTGGTCGATCTCGTGCACCGCGGCCTGGAAGATGCCCTCGGCGTTCATCCCGATCTTGATGTGCTGGCGGGTGGCCGGCCGGAAGCTGCCGTTGTGGAACGCCTGCGGCCGGGTGACCAGCGCCTTCACCGGCCGGCCCAGCCGCTGGGCGGCGATCGCGGCGAGGCTGGTGTGCATCTGCAGCGAGTTGCGGTTGCCGAAGCCGCCACCGGCGGACGGCGAGATCACCTGGACCTGTTCCGCCGAGATGCCCAGCTGGGCGGCCAGCCCGGCCTGGATCGAGCTCGCGTTCTGCGTGCTCTCGTGCACGATCAGGGTGTCGGCGTCCCACATCACCGTCGTGTTGTGCAGTTCCATCGGCACCGCGTGCTGGGCCGGGTGGTCATACACGCCCTCGGCGACGAACTCGCAGCCCTCCAGCGTGGCGTCCGCGTCGCCGGCCACGTGGTTCGGGATGAAGTTGCTCTGCTCGAACACCTCCACGCCGTCGGCGTCCAGCTCGACGCTGAACGGCTCCTCCTCGTACGTGGCGTGGATCAGCGAGGCTCCGTGCACGGCCGCGTGCGGGGTCTCCGCCACCACCATCGCGATGTACTGGCCGCGGTAGGCGATGTGGTCACTGGCCAGCGGCTGCAGGCTCTGGAACCCGAAGCCCTGGCCGCTCATCAGGAAGCCGGAGTTCTTCAGGCCGAGACCGGACTCGTGCGTGAGCACCAGCCGCACACCCTCGACCGCCTCGGCCGCCTCGGTGTCGATCGAGACGACCCGGCCGCGGCCGATGGTCGCCACCGCGAACCGCGCGTACAGCAGGCCCGGCGGCACCCGGTCGTCGCCGTAGTGGACCGCTCCGGTCACCTTGTCCCGTGCGTCTACCCGAACGTTCATCGCGCCGCCCGCTCCCCGGCGATCCGCAGCGCGTCGGCGACCACGCGAATGCCCAGTTCGACCTTGAAAACGTTGTGTGTGCCCGGTCGCGCGCCCTGGTAAGCGACCTCACCGGCGTGCCGCATGGACTCCGGCGTCAGCGGCTGCCCGATCAGGGCCTGTTCCGCGGCGGGAACCCGCCACGGCCGGGTGGCCACGCCGCCGATCCCGATCCGCGCGTCGGTGACCACACCGGTCGGTTCGACCGCGACCGCCACGGCCGCCGAGGCCAGCGCGAACGCGTACGACTCGCGGTCGCGGACCTTCACGTAGGCCGACCCGCGCCCGGCCGGGGTCTTGCGCACGCGGATCCGCAGGATCAGCTCGTCGGGCCGCAGCGTGGTCTCCACCTCGGGCCGGTCGCCCGGCTCGCGGTGCAGCTCGGCCAGCGGGATCGTGCGCTCGCCGTCCGGCCCCAGGATGTCCACCTCGGTGTCCAGCGCGATCAGCGCGATCGGCCAGTCACCCGGGTACACCGCGGCGCATGAATCGCTGATCCCGAACAGTGCGTTGCCACGATCGGCACCACCGATGGCCGCGCAACCGCTGCCCGGATTCCGTTTGTTGCACGCATACGGCTCGCCGCCGCGGAAGTACGCACACCTGGTGCGCTGCAACAGGTTCCCACCGGCGGTGGCCATGATCCGCAGCTGCTCGGAGGCCGCGCGCCAGAGCGATTCGGACAGCATCGGGTACTCGTTCCTGACGACCGGGTCCTCGGCCATGTCGGCCATCCGGGCGCCCGCGCCGAACACGAGCTCGTCGCCGGAAGTGTCGATATAGGACAGTTCAGGCACGCGGTGCACGTCCACGACCGAGGTAGGGGCCTCGATGTCCAGCTTCATCAGGTCGTACAGCGTGGTCCCGCCGGCCAGGACCTTCACCCCGGGACCGGCCTCGGACAGCGCGCGGACGGCGGACTCGGCGGAGTCGGCCCTGGCGTAGGCGAACGGGCGCATCAGGCATCACCCTCCGCGACCTGCCGCACGGCGGCCAGGATCCCGCAGTACGCACCGCAGCGGCACAGGTTGCCGCTCAGGTACTCGCGGGCCCGGTCGTCGGTGTCCGCGTGTCCTTCCGCGATCGCGGCCAGGCCGGCCATGATCTGGCCGGAAGTGCAGTAGCCGCACTGCATCGCGTCATGGTCGATGAACGCCTGCTGCAGCGGGTGCAGCTCACCGTCCGGCCCGGCGACCCCCTCGATCGTGGTGATCTCCGTGCCCTCGGCCTGAACCGCCGGGGTCAGGCAGGAGACGACGCGCCTGCCGTCGAGGTGAACGGTGCACGCACCGCACTGACCGTGGTCACAGCCCTTCTTCGTGCCGGTGAGCCCGAGCCGCTCGCGCAGAACGTCCACAAGGGACTCACGGGGGTCCACCGTGAGCTCGACGTCCTTGCCGTTCACCCGTGCCCGGACCTGCACACTCGTCTCGAAAACGGTGCCGGTTCGCTGCTTCATGGCGCGATGCTAGGCATTGCCCAACGGGGATCGCATTCACCAGATTGCGGTGTGACCGCCGAATAGTTGCTAACCACGCCTTCGATAGGCAGACGGTGACATGCCGATGTGGCGAGTAAATGCCGTGGAAAGGTGAGCGGGGTTCGCAAACCCGCACAGATAGGCGATCTCGCCCACCGGCAGCACCCCCTTGTCGAGGTGCCGCCGCGCCGCGTCGACGCGCAACGCGGTCAGGTGCCGGTGCGGCGTCTCACCCGTGGCCGCCTTGAACACCCGGACGAAGTGGAACGCGCTCAACCCGGCCTCCCGCGCGATGTCCGCGAGGGTCAGCTGCAGGTGCAGGTTGTCCCGCATGAACTCGACGGCCCGCCGGACCCGGCTGTCCTCATGCGCCGGAGTGGTGGGCACGCTCCATTTGCTGTACCGCGTCAGCGTGTGCACGGCCAGGAATTCAGCCGCAGTTTCGGCGTACATGTCCGGTGCGCCTTCCGCGGCTGCGGTAACGAGCGCGCGGATCATCTGCTCCAGCAGCGGGTCCCGGCCAGCCAGGAAGTCCGGCCACTCACGGTCGGTCTCCCACAACTCCGCCGCGACCCGTTTCATCACCCTCGCGGGGACATAGACGTGCACACTGCGCAACTGTTCATCCGTTGTGGAGCGCCATCTCAGCCTGGTCGGGCGCCCCGGAGCGGTCATCCCGATCTGCCCCGGCTCGTACCAGGCGCTGCGCCACCGACCGTCCGAACTGGACTCCATGATCGACCGGCCGTGCGTGGCCAGCACGACACCCTGCTCCTCGATCGCGGGCAGGCACATCTCTTCCACCACCGGCCGGTCGTCGTACACCTGGACCAGCAAAGACCGCCAGCCCGCATCGGCCCAGCTGCAGAGCGTGCGGGTGCCGTAAGGGGACTTGTCCAGCTGGAGCGCCTCGAACATCGCGGTTTCCTCGTGGTGGGGGCGCTCCCACTGTACGTGCTGCCAGGCGGGTCTCAGCTGTCTCGATCGCGACCTAGCCGAAACGGCCGTTGACATAGTCGAGCGTTCGCGGGTCCTCGGGAGTGCTGAAGATCCGGTCGGTCGGGCCGGACTCGACGATGGCGCCGGGCGCGCCCTCCTCGGCCAGGAAGAAGGCACACTGCTGGGAAACCCGCGCGGCCTGCTGCATGTTGTGCGTGACGATCACGATGGTGACCTCGTCGACCAGTTCCGCGATGGTCTGCTCGATCCGCCTCGTCGACGTCGGGTCAAGGGCCGAACACGGTTCGTCCATCAGCAGAACGCGCGGCCGCACAGCCAGAGCGCGCGCGATGCAGAGGCGTTGTTGTTGCCCGCCAGACAAGGCGCCGCCCGGCTGGCGCAGCCGGTCGCGGACTTCCTTCCACAGCCCGGCTTTGATCAAACTGTGCTCGACCAGGTCATCCCTGTCCGCGCGGCGCACCTTGGTGCCGGTCAGCTTCAGGCCCGCGGTCACGTTGTCGTAGATCGACATCGCCGGGAACGGGTTGGGTTTTTGAAAGACCATCCCGATCGCACGTCTGGCTTCGGTCAGTTTCCAAGATGAGTGATAAATGTCGGAGCCCGCCAGCAGGACCTCCCCCGCGAGGGTTGCCCCGGGGACAAGCTCGTGCATCCGGTTGAGGATCCGCAGGAAGGTCGACTTGCCACAGCCGGACGGGCCGATCAGCGCGGTCACCGTCCCGGCGGGCACGTTCAGCGAGACCCGGTCGAGCACCTTGCGCTCCCCGAACCAGGCGGAGATCTCCCGCGCCTCGAGCTCGGCCACGGCTTCCAGCGTCAGTGTCATCGGATCTCCTACAGCAGGTTGGGCAGCAACGAGGCGGCCTGGTCGGCCACGGTCAGGCCGAGCGCGCCGAGCAGCGGGACGCCGACCACCCAGGCGTGCCAGCGGCCCGCGCGTTGCCGCAGGTAGACGACCCCGGCGACGCCCGCGCAGAGCACCAGGCCCCAGCCGACCAGCCCGACGAGAGCGCCACTGTCCGTGGCCATCGGCTGCTCGGCGTCACGCACGGCCATCGACGGCGGGGCGCCGTTGGACGGCACCGCCTGGGAGGTGAGCTTGGCGTCGACGCGCAGGATGTCCTCGGGCAGGAACTCCGGGCCGTCCGCGGTGACCAGGGTCAGCCTGCCCTCGCCTTTGGCCAGTTCCTTGGGTTGCGGCGCGCCCGCCCGGCGGACACCGGACACGCGGTAGGTGTGGGCGCCCTGGCCGGTGGTGAGGGTGATCTCGTCGCCGGCGCTCAACGTGCTGATCGCACCGAACGGGCCGCCGTACGCCGCCCGCCGTCCTAAGAGGACACTCGTACCCGCCTGGCCGGGCAGCACGGTGTCCCGGCGGTGACCGGGACCGGACTTCAGCGTCTCCGGGGTCGCCCCCTCCCCCACCACCTCGCGCAGCCCCAGCTTGGGGATGGCGAGGATGGCCATGGGGGTGCCGTCGGCCAGCAGACGCCGGTCGCCGTCCAGGCCGCGGACCGGCGCGGTGGCGTTCGCCAGCTGCACGCGGAAGTCGGTGTACGCGCGTTCCTGGTCACTGTTGTGCGTCAACACGCCCAGCAGGGTCAGCTGGGCGACAAGACACAGCGCCAGCGCGGCGATGATGCTGATGGCCTGGCCGGCGATCCGCACGGATCAGTCCTCCGGCCATGGCGTCGGCTCGTATACCTTGCGTGTACGCGTCGTGTACAAGATGTATGCACCCAGCATGAGCAACGCGATTCCCAGCAGCAGCAAGGAGTCCACCGGCGAACCGGTGTTGGCGAGCTTCTGGTTGTTGACCGCCACGCTGATGTTCTCGTTGTTCGCGGGCGTGGTGGTCTGCGTCGACGTCGTCTCGGTCGTGGTGCTGCCCTCGGTCGTCGTCGTTGAGCTGGTCGACGAGGACGTCGTGGAGGTCGAGGGCGTGCTGGTGGTGCTGGTGCTCGTCGTCGACGTGCCGCCGCCACCCGGAGGCGTCGACTGGTAGTGCTGCGCGTCGGTGAAGTACATCTTGGTGGTGAACGTGCCCTTCACCTGCTGCGAGAACGAGTCGATGCAGCTGACCTCGACCGTGTAGGTGCCGGCCTGGACCGTGGTGCTGTTGTCGGTCGCGATGTCCTTCATGTTGTTCCCGAACTGCACCGGGAACGGCGCCGTCGCCGAGAACCCCACATCGGACGAGCCGAACGTTGCCATCAGCCCGTTCGCGAACCCGCCGGGGCCGTAGACCTTGGCGTAGTACTGGTCCGAGTCGGCCGAGCAGCCCGCGGAGGTCTGCACCACCGGCGCGGTCGTGTCCAAACCGGACGCTGGGACGATGGTCAGCGTGCCGAGGGTGCCGGCTGGCGGGTCGGCCCACGCCACCGCGATCCCCATGCCGGCAATGGTCACGGCGCCGAGCAAGGCGGCCCACTTACGCATCCTTCTGCCCTCCGGACTTGTTCTTCCGGCGCAGCACGGCCGCGGTGACCAGCACCGCGACCAGCGCGATCGAGAACCCGGCGAGCACGAGGATCGGCCAGAGGCTGCCCGTCGACGCGGCGGGCTGCACCGGAGCGGCGACCTGCTGCTGACTGGCCACAGTGGACATTCCGGTCGGCGGAGGTGCCGCCACCGGCGGGGGTTGCTCGGCGATGGTCTGCCTGGGCGGGTCGGGCAGCCGGTCCGGCCCCTTGGCCGCGCCCACCGCCACGTACTTGGTGGGCGAGCCGAACTCCAGCGAAGCGGAGAACTGGCCGAACGAGTTCTGGCTGAACGAGTCGATGCACTGCACGGTGATCTCGTACTTGCCCTGCAGCTTGGTGTTGTTGTCCGCGGCGAAGTCGCCAAGGGTCTGACCGAGGTACACGTCGAACCCTGCCGTGTGGGACAGGCCCACATCGGTGTTCGCCGTGATGATCTGGCCGTCCGCTGGGAAACCCTTGCCCTTCATCACGGCGTAGTACGCGTCCGCCTCGTTCGGGCAGCCGCCGGACGTGTGCATCCGGACGGTCGAGATGTCCGCGCCCTGGCCGGGGGTGACGACCAGACCGCCGAGCTCACGCGGTGACACTTTCCGGCACCTCCTCGGTCGATGGCTTGACCCGCCGCCGTTTGCGGATCCTCGCCGGCACGATGAGCACCGCGATGAACACCAGGGCCGCCAACACAACCCATGGCACCGCGGCGAACGACGAATCCTGTTCCACATCAGGCACTCGCGGGTCGGACGTGCCGGCCGGCGGAATGGGTACCAAGTGGACATTCGCGGTCAGCCACCCGGCGGGCAGCAAACCGTGCACGACTGTTGACTTCTTGACCGCCCCACCGGGCAGGAGTTCCGGGAGCGTCTCCACCGGGTCGGAGTCCACACTGGACCCCCACGGGGTGCTCACCTTCACCGCCTGGGTGGCGCCGAGCCGGACGTTCCCGGTGTTCTTCACGGTGTACGTCACGGTCGCGTCACCCCGGCCGAAGAACTGGCCGTCATAGCTCGCCGTGAGGTCCTGCACGGACAGCTCCGGCCGAAGCTCACCGGCGACGCGCAGGTAGATCCGCGCGCCGACCCGTTGCTCCACCGAGACTTTCTGGCCCTGCGCGTTGGTCTGCTCGGTGGTCAGCGCGGCGACGATACCGCCCGCGTGGTCACCGGGGGTCGCGTCCGCCGGGATGGTCACGGTGAACGGCACGATCACCACCGAACGCCCGGGCACGGACACCTGGTGGTCGCGGGTCTTGGTCCAGGCACCGATGTCCGTCGGCTGCTTGCCCGATGCGAGCAGGTCGTAGCCGCCCTCGGGGGTGTTGAACGCGTCGCTGGCGTAGACCTTGAGCCCGATCGGCGTCTCGCTCACATTGGACACCGCGACGAAGTCACGCACGACCGCACCGGGAGTGGCGCCATAGCTGAAGTTGTTGCGGTTGTCCGGCGCGGTCTCGGTGGCGGGGCGCACCCCGAACGTCACCGGCGCGGCGGCTGAGGCCTGTGGGGCAAGCAACACCCACAGCAGCGCGGCCGCGGCGAGTACTCGGAGCATCGGCATTCCCCTCTGGGACAGCGCTTGGGGCGGTGGGACGGCCGAAGTCGACTCGGCCGTCCCACCGCCGTTCATCAGATCGCGGTCAGCGTCAGCACCGCGGTATAGGTGCCCGCCACCGTGGAGGTGGGGACGTTCAGCGCCAGGTCGGCGCCGAGGTGCGCGGTTCCGTTGCCCGCCAGGGCGGTCGCCGTGGCGAGCGTCCGGGCGGCGGACAGGCCGACACCGGCCGGGGCGGCGGCACCGGGAGCGAGGCCGTTGCCCGCGGCCACCGTGGGCCCGGCGGTGATGGTCTGCGCGGCCACCTTGTCGATGACCTTCGGCGTCCAGCCGAGGTTGGCGCCGTTGATGGCGTGCGAGGCGCCGTCACCGAAGTCGGTCACCTGGCCGGAGACGTTCCAGCCCGGGTTACCGGCCCGGGTGTCGGTGACCCGCACCGGGTTGATCGCACCGGCGGTCTGCAGCAGCGAACCGTCCGGCAGCATCACCGGCGAGGGCAGCGTGACGTTCTGGTTCTCCACGCTGATCAGCAGTTCACCCGCGAGCACCGTGGTGGAGATCCTCTCCGAGGCGCTGACCCCGGCGAACGGGCTGACGGTCAACGGCACCTGAGCCGACTCGGAGGCAACGTACAGCACGGGGTTCGCCGGGACGAACTTCGCGGTGAACGAGTGCGCCCCAACGCCCAGCGTGGACGTGCTGAGCGTCGCCGACCCTCTATTGAGGACCGTCGGGGAGCCCAGGTTGGCGCCGTTGTCGGTGAACTGCACCGAGCCCGCCGCACCGGCCGGGGCGACCGTGGCGTTGAGGGTGACGGTGCTGAACTGCGCGACGCTGCCGCTCGGGGTGACCGAAAGCGCCGTGGTGGTGGGCGTGGCGACCGGCGCGTTGACCACATAGGACACCGCGGGCGAGGTCGAGCCCGAGATGTTCGAAGCTGTGTGGCTGAACACCGCGGTCAGCGACCGGGTGCCCACCGGCAGAGCCGTGGTGGACAAGGTCGCTGTGCCCTGGTTGACGGCGACCGGAGAACCGAGGTTGGTGGCGCCGTCCTTGAACTGGACGGTGCCACCCGCCGCCGCGGCGCCCGGTGTGACAGTCGCAGTCAGGGTGACGTTGGTGCCCTGGTTGACCGGGCCGGCCGGGGTGACCGCGAGCGCGGTGCTCGTGGTGACCGGGGCGGCCGGGTCGGTGTTCTGGTAGGCCGTCGCGCTGGTGAACCAGATCGACGTGTCGAAGGTGCCCTTGACCTCCTGGGAGAAGGAGTCGATGCAGGACACCCGGATGTCGTACTTGCCCGGGGTGACGGTGGTGCTGTTGTCCACCGCGATGTCCTTGAAGGACAGTCCGAGCTGGACCGGGAACCCGGCCGTGGTGGACAGGTTCACGTCCGTGGTGGGCGTGGCGATCAGGCCGGGGGCGAAGCCGCCCGGGCCGAACACGTACGCGTAGTAGGCGTCCGAGTCGGCGGTGCAGCCCGCGGACGTCCGCACGATCGGCGCGGTGGTGTCCTGGCCGGACGGCGGCTGGATGGTCAGCGTGCCGAGGGTGCCGGCGGACGCGGTGCCCGCCAGGGCCAGCGTGGCCGCGGTGGCCGCGCCGAAGACGATCGTGCCGGCACCCAGGCGCCGCAACACGTTTCCGATGCTCACGTTCGAGGTGCCTTTCAGCCCGCGGGAGTCACGATGACGGTGTCACCACAGTTGGCTGCGGTGCCGAAGCCGTACTTCTTGATGGTGTCGGCGTTCTGGCAGATCGCCGAGTTGCCGCCGACGAACACGGTGTCGTAGGGGGCGGTGGCCAGCTTGCCGGTGGGCACGACGTTGTAGACGTCACGCTTGAACGACGAGCTGGTGTTCAGCGAGGTCGGCGAGATGCCGTTGAGGGTGGCCAGCACGGCCTTGCCCTGCACGGCCGGGCTGACGCCGTTGACCTGGGACTGGTACTGCGCGATCGAGTACGGCGCGATGTGCTGGGGCTGCGTCAGGAACGTGCCGGTGTTCTCCTGGATGTCCGCGCCGGTGCCGTCCTTGTCCGCCACACAGGGGAACTGCGTGGTGAAGGTGGCGGAGTTGGTCAGGCCGAGGGAGGACAGGAAGAACGAACGCGTACCGGAGCCGAACTTCGGCAGCAGCGGCTTGTAGGTCGTGCCGACACCCGGGGCGGTGCAGTTGTAGATGCTCTTGAGCTGCGCGGTGGTCAGCTTCTTGGAGATGGAGCTGTCCGAGCGGACCGCGTAGGTGAGCGCGTCCACGGCGAACGGGATGTAGGTCAGGTTCTTGCCGGGGAAGCTCGCCGAGTTGTTCGAGGACGAACGGGCGAACTGGACGCAGTTGTTGTTCGCGTCGAGCGAGGTGACCAGGGCGGTCACGCCCTCACCCGAGTTGGCCGGGCGCTGGATGGAACAGGCCGGGTTGCCGGCCGGGTCCTTGGTCACGATCGGCGACGGGCCGGTGGAGTCGTACGAGCCCAGCACCTTGGTGCCACCGACGGTGATGGTGTCGGCCAGGCCACCGACGACGAACTCGGTGGTGTCCGAGCCGACGCCGACGATGTCACGGTACGTCGGCGCACCGGTCGGGTCCGCCTGGGCAGCGCCTGCGGCGGCACCCATGACCACCGTCGCGATGCCCGCGACGATGAATCTGTGCGATCTCTTCACTGCGGGTATCCTTTACAACGCAGGTGTGCCTGACTGATGTCAAGCACTTTGTGTTCGGCCATGTGTGGCCGGGAGTAGCCGCTCCCGGTCACGGCCGGCTCGCGACAGCCGCTCACCTCCTCCTTCGAGCGCTCAGCCGCAGCAGCAGCGGGCCGCAGCCGGCCGCCACCGCGCCGAGAACGAGGACCGCCGCCAGTGCGTACCGGATCAGCCCGACCGGCGCGGACGGGGTCGGTCGCGAGGCCGCGACCGGTTGGGGCGCACCACCCTGCTTGCCCGGCGCCGGAGCGGGTGCGCTCGCGGGCGGCGGGGCGGGCGCGGGCGCGCTCGACGTTGGCGTGGTGTTGTTCACGATCGGCTGGTTGTTCCCCGGGTTGTTGTTGCCGTTCCCGGGAGGCGGTGGCGGTTCGCCCTTGTTGATGGGAATTCCCGCCTTCTGCTCGATCTCGGTGGCCGCGTTGCGGGTCTGGTCGCGCAACGACTGCGGCAACGGCACATAACCGTCGGGCAGCTCACCGGGTTCGATGCCCTGCACTTGGCCGTCGCCAACCGCGTACCTGAGGAACCTGGCGTAGGCCGCTCCGGCCGCTTTGTCCAAAGCGGACGGTGCGGTGGCCGCGTAGGTCAGCGTCGCCAGCGGGTAGGCGTTCTTACGCGTGGTGAGCGCGTCGGTCTGCAGGACCTCTTTGGCGACGTCGTTGTGCTTCATCGCGTCCAGACCGGCCGTGATCGTCTCGTTGGTCGGCGCGACGAACTCACCGGCGCCGTTGCGCAACTGGGCCATCGGCAGGCCGTACCGCTTGGCGGTGGCGGTGTTCACGATCGCCAGCAGGCTGCGCTGGCCCTGTGGCTCGCGATCGACCGCCTTGAGCTGTGGTTTGCCGTCCGGGGTGGCGAACCCGGTGGGCTGCTTGCCCAGCGTGTCGCCGCGGCTGATCGCGCGCCCGGCCTCGTGCATGTCGCCGGCGAACGGGTGCAAGGTCAGCGCGCAGTTCTCCACGACGGTGTTGGGCTGCGCACAGGTCAGGTCGGCCCGCGGGAAGTCCGGGATCGGCAGCGCCAGGCCCTTGTAGCCGGGGTTGACCGTCATGCCCCACTTGTCCGGCTTGCCGTCCAGGAAGGCCCGGGCGTCCGGGTCGCCGTTGATCCAGGTCCACAGCGCGATGTTGGCGTCCATGCCGATCGTCGACACCAGGGCGTCCACTGTGGACATCAGGATGGCGTGGTCCTTGAAGTTCTGGTTCTGCTCGATGAAGTCCGGGTCCCTGGTCAGATAGTCCGGGTTGTTCTTCAGGTAGTCCGCCCGCACCGGCAGGGACAGCTGGTAGGACTGGGTGAGCAGTTTGGCCACGAGCCTCGGGGTCAGCTTCATCTCGGCGATCTGCTGGCCGTCCTGCTGCCAGATCTCCGGCGGCACAACACCTTCGCCCGCGGACTGTCGTTCGGTGATGAAAGCGATCGCCAGGCCCGACAGCGCGACCGGCGCGTACACGGTCGGTCTGTCCGGGTCTGGCAACGGGTTGGTGATGAACATCAGGTTGGGCTTGCCGGATCTCAGCGTGTCCCGGGCGGTGACGTCGGGCACCTGGGTGTATCCGTAGACCGAACCCGTGCTGGCGCACAGTTTGGGCTGCCAGCTGAGCATGGCGTCGGCGATGAACTCGTGCCCGGCCGTCGGGCGTTCCGCGGAACCGATCGGACAGGCCCGGCCGGCCGCCTGGAACCGCAACGGGAACACGATCCGGTTGCGCCAGTTCGTCGCGCTCAACGGTGAGGACACCAGCCAGCTCAGGCCCTCGCCGCCGACCTGACGTCCATCCACTTCGGTCTGTCCACGCGGGACGACGACGAGCCAGCACGGCCGGGGCGTGTTGTCCTGGCGGATCCCGCCGCAGCCAAGGCCGTAGGACTCCAGCGCGGTCTGCACCTCGAAGTCGACCTCGCCGCCGCCATCCTGCCGGGTCTTGGCCAGCGGAACCTCATTGGTGGTCCCGGCGTCGTAGAACTCCCCGTACGCGGTGGTCGACTTGCCGGTGACCGACCGGAACGGCACCACGGCCTGCTGTCCGGCGGGCGCGGTGATGGTCTCGGCCGGATCCTTCAGGGTGGCGCCATAACTGACCTGCCGGAGCCGGACGAAGTCGCCCGCCGCGGGCGCGGACTGGGTGAGCAGGCCGCCGAACTGGCACTGCTCCCGGTCCGGCCCGGCCGGGTCGTCGCCCCAGCACTGCATGATCTGCAGGTAGTCGCGGCCGAAGTTGCCCGCCGGGCCGGTCGGTCTCCCGCCGGTCCAGCTGATCCGGATGGTCTGGTTGATCAGCTCGGTGGTCTGGCTGACCGTGACCGCCAGGTCGGCGAACTGCCCGGTGCCGTGCTTGGTGACCGGTTCGTCCGCGGTGGCCGCCGGAACCGGCATCAGCACCACCAGAATGCCGGCAATGAACAGGATCGCGAGCCGTCTAGTCACGGGGGTCTCCCCGGCGTAAGGCCCTGGCGAGCACCGGCGGCCCGATCACCAAGCCGGTCAGCAGAACCACCGCGAGCACGGTGAACAGGACCGCCTGCCCGGGGTCGAAGACCTCCACCGACACCGGCTCCGCGGCCACGTTCGACGTGCCGTTGCGGCTGTTGCCGCCGACGGTCTGACCGGTGTCCGGGTCGATCGGCGCATCGGCCGGAACATCAGTCCCCGCACCGGCTCCGTTCCCGCCGGCACCTCCATCGCCGCCACCGCCCGGACCTCCGCCGCCCGAACCGCCACCACCGCCGCCGCCACCTCCACCGCCGCCGTTGTTGTTCGGCGTCGGGTTGTTGGCGCCGCCGGTGCCTTCGGCGCACTGGACCGCACCGGCCTTGTCGCACTCGGGCGGCATCGGCGCGTTCTTGGCGAGGGTGTTCGTGCCGTCACCGGAGAACGTCGGGTTGTTGCACCTGGAGATGTCGGTCTGTTTCTTCGTCGAGCCCGGGATCCGCTCGACCTGCTTGAGCCCCGCCTGGACCAGGTTGATCGGCAGCGGCGAGTAGCCCAGCTGGTCGGCCTGCTGCTGACCCTCGCAGAGGAAGTAGTAGGCAAAGTCGGACAGCGTGCGGCCCTTGTCCTTGTTGAACTTCGCCGTCTCCGTGGTGGGCAGGATCATGTAGCTGTAGCTGGACAAGGGATACGTCCGCTTGTCACCGTCCACATAGACACCGTCGAGGTTCTGCGTGAGGTCCGAGTTGATCTGGGCCTTCAGCAGCGCCACCGCGACCGCGGTCGCCTTGGGCTCGATGTAGTAGCCCGCCTTGTTGAGCACCTTCACCACCGGGAACCCGGCGTTGCGGGCGTAGGAGTACTCGACGTAGGTGATCGAGCCCTCGCTTTGCGCCTGCCGCACGTAGTTCGTCACACCCAGCGACCCGGACTGGCCGATCACCGGCGCGGTCAAAGGATAGTTCGAGGTGAACCCGCAAGGCGTCGAGCGGCCCGCCTTGCGGCAGAACGCATCCCAGATCCCGCCGTACTGGCTGGCCATGAACATGGTGAACTGGGCCGAGGTGCCGGAGCCGTCCGACCGGACCACCGGGATGATCTTGCGCGCGGGCAGCTTCAGACCGGGGTTGTCGTTCTTGATCTGCGCGTCGGACCAGTTGGTGATCACGCCGGTGAAGATCTTGGTGATCGTCTCGCCGGAGAGCCTCAGGTTCGTCACCCGGTTGCCGCCGATGTTCAGGTTGTACATGAACGACGTGCCACCGGCGACGATCGGCATGTACGCGAACCCGCGGTCCGGCGGGTTGTCCTTCACCCCGGCGTCGGTCAGGCCGTACGGGATCTCCGACACACCGAAGTCCGCCTGGCCCGCCTTGAACTGGTTGCGGCCGTCCGTGGAACCCGTTGGCGAGTACGAGATCCGCATACCGTACTGCTGGACGTTCTTACGCCACTGGTCCAGCGCGTTCGCGCTCCACGTCGACCCCGAGCCGCTGATCGGCACGTAGTCCTGAGCCATCGCCGAACTGGGTGCCAGCATCAGCAGCACCACGAGCAGTCCGAGCCAGCGCCTCACGGCTGCTCCTCCTCCTTGATCCGCGCGATGAACCTTTCCCGGTCCCGCATCGAGGCCCGGTGTGCCCGTACCCGCCGGCCGCGGGACTGTTCACCGGCCGGGCGGCCGGCGGCCAGCCGCGCGATCAGGAACAGCACGAGCACCAGGATCATCAGCACCGCGGCAGAACCGAAGCCGCGTGCCTTCATCGTCTCCTCCGGCGAGGTGACGAACGTGAAAGTGGCCAGCGGCAACGAGATCTGCGGACCCGTGGTCGGGTTCGCGTTCACGTACGCCGTCACACCGGCGGTGATCAGCACCGGTGACGTCTCACCGATCCCGCGGGCGGTGCCCAGCAGAACCGCTGTCATCAAACCGGACCGAGCACTTGGCAGGACGACATGCCAAGCGGTCCGAAGCTGTCCCGCGCCCAGCGCCAGCGAGGCCTCCCGCAGCGAGCTGGGCACGAGCCGGATCACCACGTCCGCGGCCCGGATCACGATCGGCAGCATCATCACACTGATCGCACAGCCCGCCGCCAGGCCGGACTTCTCCAAGCCCACCAGCAGGATCAGGAAGGCGTAGACGAACAGCCCGGACACAATGGACGGCAGCGCCGTCATGGCGTCCACAATGGTCCGGACGAACCGGGTGAACGCACCCCGGGTCTCGTTGAGGAACACCGCACAGGTGAGTCCCAAGGGGACGGTGATGGCCAGCGCGATCGAGATCTGCTCCAGCGTGCCGACGACCGCGTGCAGGATCCCGCCCTGGGTCAACGGATCCAGCGGCCCGGCCGCGGCCATGTCCTCGGTGAGGAAGTTGACGTGCCGGAGCGCGCCGATGCCTTTGACGAACGGGAAGCCCACGATCACGATCAGCGCGATGAAGGCGTTCACGGCGATCCCGCGGATGACCGCGGCGGCCAGCCGGTCCTTCACCGCCTGCCGGTCGTTGTCGAACGACACCAGAAGCCCGTACAGGCACAGGAAGATGACCCAGTCGATGAGCAGGAACCCGACCACGCCACCGAAGGGCGCCAGCTGGTGGAACAGCAGGCCGGTCATGGCCATGGCCGCGGCCCACGCACCGAACTGGACCATCCGGTCCGCGCGGCGGGCGTCGCTGGTGTTGCGCCGGATCTCGGTCACGCGTCGCTCCCCTGGCCGGACCGGCTGCGCGCGATCACCGCGGACGCGCCGAAGTTGACCACCAGGGTCAGCGTGAACAGCGCCAGCCCGGCCGCCATCAGCGCGGACAGGCCGAACGGGCTCGCCGCGCCCCACTGCTGGGCGATCAGCGCGGACACCGAGTTGGCGCCGCTGGAGAGAATGTGCGGCTGGATGGCGAACACCGGCGCGATGATCATGTACACCGCGATGGTCTCGCCGAGCGCGCGGCCGAGCCCGAGCATGGTCCCGCCGATCATGCCGCTGCGGCCGAACGGCAGCACGACACTGCGGATCATGCCCCAGCGAGTGGCCCCCAGTGCGTAGGCACCTTCCCGCTCCCCCTGCGGTGCCTGGGAAAACGCCTCACGCATGACGGAACAGGTGATCGGCATGACCATCATGCCCACGATCACCCCGGCGAAGAACGTGGAGCTGGCGAAGACGGTGTTGCTGCCCAGCGGGTCGTTCGGGTCGAAGCCGTCCACCCGCAACGGTGGCAGCCAGCTGAAGTGGACGGCGATCCAGCGCGGCACGTCCAGTGCGTTCCACTGCAGGTAGACCGCGCCGAACAGGCCGTACACGACGCTGGGCACCGCGGCCATCAGGTCGACCAGGCTGACCAGGAACCGTTTCCACCGCGGCTGCGCGTACTCCGAGATGTACAGCGCCACACCGAGCGCGAGCGGGAACGCCACGCACAGTGCGACAGTCGCGATCAGGATGGTGCCGACCAGAACCGCGGCGATGCCGAAGTTCCCGGAGTCCGGCTGCCAGGTCTGGGTGGTCAGGAACCGCCAGCCCGCTGTGGACAGCGCCGTGGTTCCGTTCTGCAGCAAGAAAAAGCCAACGGTGATCATGATGGCGAGGACGATCAGCCCGGCCGCGCGGATGCCGATGCGGAACACCCGGTCCGCGCCGCCCGGCGGCGCGACCTTCCTCCGGGTGACCGCGGGCACCACAGCCGGTGCCGCGTCGAGCTGAGTCATCGCCCCTCGTTTCCTGTTGTGCCGTACCAGCCAATCCAGCACAGTTGGACAGCCGTCTACCGCTTCATGAACTACGGACTAATTGGCCGCTCCCTAACTGCCGGGAATCAGAAGTGCACGACCTGTAACTCATCTATATCGCGCACGGTCGCGGCCAGATCGCGAAAAGCCGAACCAGCGTTTTCCGCGTGCAGGCGGCGTTGATAGCAACGGGTGGACATTGCTACGTCCGAACGGTCTACCCGCAACCGCCACACCCACAGTCCCAGTTCGTCGCGAACAGTGACAACCGATGAACCAGGCAGGACTTTCTGCAGGTCAAGCAGTGCGCTGACGCAGGCTTCACCATCCGGGAAGTCACTGACCGACCGGCCGATACTGCGATTGTTAGCGGAGAGAAAGCGCCATGTCACCGATCCGGCGTGCCGTTTGGCAGATCCGTTGTTACGTCCGTCAGTGGAACACCTCGTGAAGACCTGAAAACGAGCGGAAGCCATGGTGAACCTGTTTCCTCGCCAGACCCCGACCTGGCCCGGACAACAGTCAGCCACGTTCGTATACGCCGGTTAAAGAAGAGACAAAGCGGCCGTGTCCGCGATCCTCACAAGGGATGACAAGGATGCCCGAAAGTTTCCGCCTGGAAGGACGCGTACTCGGCGATCAGCGGGCTGCGTCTCGTCGCGTCCCAGGCCAGGCACACCTGGTTGGGAGCGATGTCCTCGACCGCGGCCTGGGTGATGTCCGGCCGCGTGTAGAAGGTGGCTGTCGACAACGGCAGGATGACCACGCCGTGACCGGCGGCGACGCGTTCGAGCTTCTCCTCGACGTTCGCGATGTACGGCACGGGTTCCCGGCTGCCGTCACGCAGTTCCACCGCGATGTCCCGCCATTCCGGCACGGCGTCCGGGTCCTGCAGCAGGTGTTCGGCGGCCAGGTCGGCGATCCTGACGGTGTCCTTGCCCGCCAGCCGGTGGCCCGCCGGCAGGACGACCACTCTCGGTTCGGTCAGCAGCGGCCGGACCTGCAGGCCGCGCTGGTCTATCGGCAGCCGCACATGGCTCACGTCCACGCGGCCGTCGTGGATGACCTCGGTCTGGTCGGCCCAGCTGGTCCGGACAACCTCCACCCGCAGCCCCGGATGCCTGGCCTCCAGTGCCCGAACCGCGCCGGTCACGATGAGTCCCGGCATGAAGCCAATGGTGAACGTGTCCTGCCCGCGAGCCGCCCGCCCCACCCGGCGCCGCAACGCATCCGCGCTCGCCAGCAACGGCCGTGCGTCCGCCAGCAGCTGCTCCCCCGCCGCGGTCAGCTCGGTGGCCCGCCGGTCCCTGACGAACAGCTGGACTTTCAGCTCGTCTTCCAACGCCCGGATCTGCCGGGACAACACCGGTTGCGCGATGTGCAGATCCTGCGCCGCCCGGCCGAAATGCAGGTGTTCCGCCACGGCGACGAAATACCTCAGCTTGCGCAGGTCGACGTCCATCAGCTGAAGCTCTTCAGCCGCAGGCTGTTGGTCACGACGAACACCGACGACAGGGCCATCGCCGCGCCCGCGATCATCGGGTTGAGCAGGCCCGCGGCGGCCAGCGGCAGGGCGGCGACGTTGTACGCGAAGGCCCAGAACAGGTTGCCCTTGATGGTCGCCAACGTGCGGCGGGACAGGCGGATCGCGTCCGCGGCCGCCCGCAGATCGCCGCGGACCAGCGTCAGATCGCTCGCCTCGATGGCCACGTCCGTGCCGGTGCCCATGGCCAGCCCGAGGTCGGCCTGCGCCAGCGCGGCGGCGTCGTTCACCCCGTCGCCCGCCATGGCGACGACCTTTCCCTGCGCCTGCAGGCGTTTCACAACGTCCACTTTGTCCTTGGGCAGGACTTCGGCGATGACCTCGCCGATGCCGGTCTCTTCGGCGACGTTCCGGGCGGTGGCCTCGTTGTCGCCGGTGAGCAGGATCGGGGCCAGGCCGAGGCTCTTCAGCTGCCGGACGGCCTCGGCGGAGGTGGGCCGGACGGTGTCCGCAATGGACAGAACGGCTCGGGGCTTTCCTTCCCAGGCGACGACGACCGCGGTGTGGCCCTTGCGTTCCGCCGCTGCTTTGGCATCTTCGAGTTCACTGATGTCATCGAAGAGCCGGGCCCGGCCGACGAGGACGTTCTTGCCTTCGACGGTTCCCTTGACGCCCAGGCCTTCGAGGTTCCGGAACCCGGTGACCGGTTCGATCGACGGCGCCGCGGCGGCGATCGCGCGGGCGATGGGGTGTTCGGAGGCGTGTTCGAGGGCCCCGGCCAGGCGCAGGACTTCCTCTTCGGTGACGCCGTCGATGGTGTGCACGTGGGCCAGGCTCATCGTGCCGGTGGTCACCGTGCCGGTCTTGTCCAGCACGATCGTGTCCACCTTGCGGGTCGACTCCAGCACCTCGGGGCCCTTGATCAGGATGCCCAGCTGCGCGCCCCGGCCTGTGCCGACCAGCAACGCCGTCGGCGTGGCAAGGCCCAAAGCGCACGGACAGGCGATGATCAGGACGGCCACAGCAGCGGTGAACGCCGTGTTCGCTCCGGCGCCCGTGCCGAGCCAGAACCCCAGCGTTCCCACGGCAAGCGCGATCACCACGGGGACGAACACCGCGGAGATCCGGTCGGCGAGCCGTTGGGCGGCCGCTTTGCCGTTCTGCGCTTCGGTGACCAGCTTGGCCATCTGCGCGAGCTGGGTGTCTTTGCCTACGCGGGTCGCGGTGACGACCAAACGGCCGCCCACGTTCACGCAGCCACCGACGACAGCGCCACCTGGGGAGACTTCGGCCGGGACGGACTCGCCGGTGATCATGCTCGCGTCGACCGCGGAACTTCCGTCCGCGACAACGCCGTCGGTGGCGATCTTCTCGCCCGGCCGGACCACGAACTGGTCGCCCGCCTTGAGGTTCTCGACCGGGACGCGGATCTCCTCGCCGTTGCGGAGAACGGCGACATCTTTGGCGCCCAACGAAAGCAGGGCTTTGAGGGCGGCGCCGGCGCGGCGCTTGGACCGGGTCTCGAAGTACCGGCCGGCCAGGATGAACGTGGTCACCGCGGCGGCGACCTCGAGGTAGAGCGCGCCGGACATCCGTTCGATGGTGAGGCTGAAGCCGTGCCGGAACCCGGGTTCGCCTGCGGGGCCGAAGAACAGCGCGTACACCGACCACAGGTAGGCCGCGCCGACCCCGATCGAGATCAGGGTGTCCATTGTGGCCGTTCCGTGCCGCAGGTTCGTCCACGCGGCCTTGTGGAACGGCCAAGCCGACCACAACACGACCGGCGTGGCCAGTTCGAGGGCCAGCCAGCCCCAGTAGTCGAACTGCCAGGCCGGGACCATCGACAGCAGGAGCACGGGAATCGACAGCACGATCGCCACGCCGAGCCGCAACCGCAGCTCACGGGTGGTGTCCCGCTCGGGTTCGTCGAGTTGCGCGGTGTAGCCCGCGGTCTCCACGGTCTTGATCAGGTCGTTGGGCGACAACGACTCCGGGAAGCTGACGACCGCCTTCTCGGTGGCGTAGTTGACCGACGCGGACACCCCGTCGAGCTTGTTCAGCTTGCGCTCGATCCGGTTCGCGCACGAGGCGCAGGTCATGCCGCCGATCGACAGCTCGACCCGGCCCAGGTCATGAGTGGTGGTCATGGCTCACCTCGGTGCTCCGGGCCGGCCCCACCGCGGCACCGACCGCGAACCCCGCGGCGAACACCGCCGCGAGGATCACCAGGTAAACGGCCAGGTTGCGCATCAGACCAGCTGGTAACCGGCCTCGACCACCGCCGCGCGCACATCCTCCTCGGCGATGTCGCGGTCGCTGGTGACCGTGACCAGGCCGCTGGCCAGGTCGACGTCGACACCCTGCACGCCGTCGATCTCGCTGACCTCCTCGGTCACCGAGCTGACGCAGTGACCGCAGGTCATGCCCTGGACCGTGTACGTGGACTGTGACAATCCGGCTGACATTCCCAGCCTTTCTATGACCGGACCAGCCGCGCGATTGCGTCGCTGGCTTCCTTGATCTTCTCGTCGGCGGCCTGCCCGCCCTCGGTGATCGCCTCGCTGACACAGTGCCGCAGGTGCTCGTCGAGCAGCGACACCGACACCGCCTGCAACGCCCTGGTCGCAGCCGATATCTGGGTCAGGATGTCGATGCAGTACTCATCGCTGTCCACCATCCGCTGCAGCCCCCGGACCTGACCTTCGATCCGGCGCAACCGCCGCAGATGATCCTCCTTGTTCCCGGTGTATCCCCGCATCCCGGCCACTCCCGTTCCTCCAGCCCGCCGCGCGGCCGGCCACCCAGGCCGGGGGCACGACAGGCACCTCCCTCCTTTATACCCCAAGGGGGTAAGGGGTAAGAACAGGGGTATTCGAGTCGTCACTCCACGTGATCACCCAGGGCGAGCAGGATCTCGCGGAGGATGTCGGCGGCAGCGCGGGTCTTGGCCGGGTCGACGGCGGACAGAGTCTGGCGTTGGCCTTCGGTGCTGGCGCGGACGGCGGCCTCGGTGATGGTCAGGCCGTGGGGGGTGAGCTGGACCCAGGAGCTGCGGGCGTCGTCGGGGTCGGGGTCGCGGGTGATGAGGCCGGCGTCGGTGAGGCGGCGCAGGACGTTGCTGGTGCCGCCGGAGGACAGCAGCAGCCGGGCCGCGAGGTCGGTGGGACGCAGGCGGTAGGGCCGGCCGGCCGCCCGGAGGACCGCGAGGATGTCGTACTCGGCCTTGGTCAGTTTGAACTTGGCGAGCTGGCGGTTGGTGGCCTGCTCGAGGATCGCGGCCAGCCGGTGGGCGCGTTTGCTCAGCTCCAGCTCGATCCCGGCGATCTCCGGCAGTTCCCGCTGCCAGCTCGCGAGGATGCCGTCGACCACGTCCCGCATGCCCGGAAGTCTAACCTTGCACCCAGAAAGCTTTCGCGATAGCTTTTTAGAAAGCTTTCATCAAAGGGGAACGGAATGCTGATCAAGAACGGGTACCTGCCGGGCGTGGGTGTGCGGGACATCGCCATCGAGGACGGGGTGATCGCGGAGTCCACATCGGACGGCCAGACCCTCGACGCAACCGGCCTGGTGGTCATCCCGGGGTTCGTGGACACCCACCGGCACCTGGTCCAGGCGCCGCTGCGCGGGATCGGCCCGGACATGAACCTCGAGCACTACCTGACGAACGTGCTCAGCCGCATGCGGTTCACCGAGGAAGAGGCCCACAACGCGATCCTGTTGGGCGCGGCGGAGGCCCTGAACGCCGGAATCACCACGATCATCGACTGGAGCACGGCGGCGATCCCCTCGCAGGTCAGCCTCGCCGCGCTCGAAGCGTCGGGGATCCGCGCGGTCTTCGCGCACAACAACGTCGACGACGAGGCCGACATCCGCAAACACGCCGGACGCCAAGGCCTTGTCACCACGGCGCTAGCGCCGCTAGGCCTGGACTACCTGTCCATTGAGGACACCGAACGGCACCTCGCGCTGGCCCGCGAGCTCGGGCTGCTGACGTCGATGCACATCGGCGGCCGGCGGCCCGGCGGGATCGAGGCCATGCGCCACCTGCTCGGGCCGGACCTGCATTTCTTGCACGGCAACAGGAGCAGCGACGATGAGATCAAGATGATCATCGACAGCGGGTCGGCGCTGACCGTCACCACGATCGTCGAGTCGTTGATGGGCCACGGTTCTCCCGCCTACGACCGGATCGTCAAGGCCGGCGGGAAACCGGCCCTCGGCGTCGACGTGGTGGTCAACAACCGGCCGGACATGTTCAGCGAGATGCTGGCGACCCTTTGCCACGAAAGGAGAATCGACCAGACCATCCCCGCACGGGACATGCTCACCGCGGCAACCGTCAACGGCGCCAAGGCACTCCGGCTCGACACGGGCGAGATCAAGCCGGGCAAACGGGCCGACCTGGTTCTGCTCGACGGCCTGCAACACCTGCTGGGCACGCCCGAGGTCGAAGGCGCGATCGTGACCACCCTCGGCCCCGAGAACGTGCACACCGTCCTGGTGGACGGCCGGATCGTCAAGCAGGACGGCGTTCTCAGGCACCACGACCTCGCCGCCCTGCGCGCGAAGACGAACCACCTGGCTAAGGGAGTGTTGACCCCGGAAAGCTCCTGAACGGGTAGATCTCGAACGTGAAGATGCCGGCCTGGATGGCCGGGTCGGCCTCCATGATCGCGGTCGCCTCCTCCACGGAGGTGCTGAAGATGCCGGTGCCGCGCAGCTCAGAGTCGCCCGGGATCGGGCCCATGACACAGAGTTTGCCGGCCTCGCGGAGCTTGAAGTTGTTGCGCCCGTGCTCCCAGATGATCTTCTCGCTGCCCTCGGAGCCGTAGGCCGGGCCCTTGTGCAGCAGGCACAGCGCGTAGACCTTGATGTTCGCGATCTCGCTCTGCATGTACTCGTCGGTGATCTCAGCCATGGCTAAGGGTAAGCAACGGGATCAGCTGCTCGGCCGCGGTCAGCGAACCATGCTGCCCGGCCAGCCGGGTGAGCATCGGCTCCACCCCGGACCGGACCACGACGGACGTGTCCTGAGCTGCGACGACGAGGTCGCCGATGCGGGCCCGCGCCCGGTCGGTGACCACCGGGCCGAACCAGCCCGCCTCGATGGCCTCGTCCCGCGTGGCCACCCAGGCCCGCGAGTCCAGCACCGACCGCCACGCGGTGAGCACCGCGTCCAGCGCGCCTTCGGAGACGTAGACGTGCCGGGCGCGGGGCTCGCCGCCGAGCATCCGCACCCCGTCCTGAAGCTCGGGCGTGGTGTCGTAGTCGATCTTGTCGGCGTCGCCGACCTCGACCATCCCGTGGTCCGCGGTCACCACGAGCAGCCCGTCGGACGGCAGCTCCGCGGCGATCGTCGCCACCAGGCGGTCCACCTGCCGGAGCTGGTAGCGCCAGTCCTCCGTGCCAGGGCCGTAGATGTGGCCGAGCAGGTCGAGCTGGGAGTGGTAGCCGTAGCAGAACGCCCGGTCCGCGCTGCGCAGGGCCGCGATCGCCTTCGCCGCGAGGTCGCCCAGCGCGAACACCCCGTCGTAGGAACCGCCCCGCAAAACGGCCCGCGTGAGCCCGCTGGACTGGAACGAGGCGTCGGTGACCAGGTGCACCGTCACACCCGCGTCCGCCGCCCGCATGAACGTCGTCGGCAGCGGCTGGAACTCCTCGGGCACGAACTGGTCGCGCAGGTCGACGTGCTTGCCGGCGGCGTGCTGCGTCCACTGCAGGACGTTGATCATCTGGTCGGCGGAGGCCGCGAACGACAGCCCGACCACGCCGTGCTCCCCCGACGGCATCCCGGTGCCGATGGTCGCCAGGCTGGTCCCGGTGGTCGCCGGGAACCCGGCCGTGATCGACGACCCGGCCATGCCCGTCAACGTCGGGGCGTCCTCGGGGAACTGCCGCAGCAACTCCCACCCGAGGCCGTCGACCAGCAGCAGGCACACCTTGCGGACCTGCGGGAGGTCCAGCGTGGCGGTCATCCCGGGCACGCCCAGACCGGCGAGCAGCGAGGGCACCACATCGGACAACGCACCAGAGCCGTACCTCGGCAACAGCATGGCCTCAACTTAGCTGAACAACTTGTGCAGTTCCGCCGGGGCGACCTGGTCGAGCTGGCCGTAGGTGCACGATTCGGGGGTGCGGTCGGGGCGGAAGCGGACCAGGCGGCTGCCGTGGCGGAACCGGTGGCCCTGCAGGTGTTCGTAGCGGACCTCGGCGACCCACTCGATCCGCACGGGTTCCCACGACAGGTCCTTGCCCACCGCCCACCGGCTGTACGCGCCGGGGGTGCGCATCTCCGCCTTGTACTCGGCCCACTGGCGCCATGGGTGGCCGTCGAGAGCGTTCTCCCGCAACGGGGCCAGCTCGTCGACCAGCTCACGCCGGCGCTGTGCGGTGAAACTCGTGGCGACGCCGACGTGGTGCAGCACGCCGTTGTCGTCGTACAGGCCCAGCAGGAGCGACCCGATGGTCTCCTTGTCCTTGTGCCACCGGAAACCCGCGACCACGCAGTCCGCGGTCCGCTCGTGCTTCACCTTCCACATCACGCGTTTGTCCGGCTGGTACGGCAGGTCAACGGGTTTGGCCATCACCCCGTCGAAGCCCGCGCCCTCGAACCGGGTGAACCAGTCCTCGGCCACCGCCGGATCGGACGTCACTGGCGTCAGGTGAACGCGCGCGAGGGAGTCGTCCAGCACGCCTTCCAGCTCGCGGCGGCGTTGCACGAACGGCGTGTCCATCAGCGACCGGTCACCGAGCGCGAGCAGGTCGAACGCTACGAAGCTGGCCGGGGTCTCCTCCGCGAGCTTGTTCACCCGGGACGCGGCGGGGTGCAGCCGCAGCTGCAGCGCCTCGAAATCCAGCCCGGCCTCGGTGGCGATGACGATCTCACCGTCCACAACGCACCGTTGCGGCAAGGCCTCGAGCAACAGTTCGGCGAGTTCGGGGAAATACCGCGTGAGCGGGCGATCGTTGCGCGACCCCAGCTCGATCTCGGCCCCGTCCCGGAACACGATGCACCGGAACCCGTCCCACTTGGGCTCATAGCTCAGCCCAGGGTCATGCGGCACCGCGTGCACGGCCTTGGCCAGCATCGGTTTCACCGGCGGCATCACGGGAAGCTCCACAGCCCCGATCGTAACCCGTCATCTGGGCGCCGCGGCTACTTCGCGTTGGCATTGCGGGGTGAGGGCGAGGCCTTTGGTGATCGAGTCCTGGTCGTTCTCCGGGCCGCCGAAGGCCGGGCCGACCATGCCCTCGTTGGTGGACACCTCGACCTTCTTGACTCCCTTGCCGCGCAGGCAGTCCACCACCTTCTTGGCGAAGTCCAGCGCCTCCGGGTTGCTGGCGTCCTCCTCCCACGCGGGCAGCGGCAGGACCTGTTCGCACGCCTTGGCGGCCGCGTCGTACTTGGTCTTGTCCACCTTGGGGCCGCCCTGGCGGGAGGCCGCGACGTCGACGCCGTGGTCCTTGATGCAGTTCATGTAGACCCGGTAGAGGTCCTGCTGCTCCTGGTCGGTCATGTCGATGCGGTAGCGCGGCCGTTCCCGGACGGGTGGCCGGCCCGGGGCCGTCGCCGCCGGCGAAGGCGCGTCCGACGTGGCCAGCGAGGCGACCTTGTTCCGCGGTGGCTGCGCGTCCGGGGTGGACGAACAGGCCGTCGCGGCCAGCAGGACCGCGGCGATGCCGATGAGTGCCTTCATACCTGCTGACAGTGCCGGGCGGATATGTGGAACTTGTCAGGAACCTGTAGTGCCTTCGCTCGGCAGCCTGAGCGTGAACGTCGACCCCTTGCCCAAAGTGCTTGCGGCGGAGACGGTTCCGCCGTGCGCCTCGGCGAGTTTGCGGACGATCGCCAGGCCGAGCCCGCTGCCGCCACCCTGACGGCTGCGTGACTTCTCCGCGCGCCAGAACCGGTCGAACACCTTGGGCAGGTCGTCCGGGCCGATGCCGGCACCGGTGTCGATCACGTCGATGACGATCCACGGGCCGTCCCGGCGGCCCGTGACGGTGACCGAGCCGCCAGGAGGGGTGTGCCGCAGGGCATTCGTGACGAGGTTGCCCACGGCCTGGCGCAGCCGCACCGGATCCGCCTCCAGCTCGGGCTCGCCTTCGGTGCGCACGGACAGGTAGACGTCCTTGGGGTTCTGCGCGGCGGCGACCTGGGACAGGATCGCGGACAGGTGCACGTGCTCGGGGTGGATGCGCAGCTTGCCCGCGTCGGCCATGGCGAGGTCCTGCAGGTCGTCCACGATGTGCTGGAGCAGCAACGCCTCCTCCATCATGGACGCGACGAACGCCTTGTCCGGCTTGGTGACGCCGTCCTCGACCGCCTCCAGCCAGCCGCGGATGTTGCTCAACGGGGTGCGCAGCTCGTGCGCGATGTCGCTGACCATCGCCTTGCGCTGTTGCTCGTTGCGTGACCGGATGTCGGCCATCTCGTTGAACGCCAACGCCAGCTGCGCGATCTCGTCGGACCCCTTGAGCCGCACACGGGCCGTGTCGTCGCCGTCCCGCATCCGTTGCGCCGCACCGGTCAACGCCCGCAACGGACGAACCAGCCTGCCTCCGGCGAACACCGTCGCCAGCACCGCGACCAGCAGAACCAGGGCAGCCACACCGATGATCCGGGCCTTGTTGGCGGGAGACAGGTCCAGCCCGGCCGAAGCCCGACCCGCTGGGCTGGAAACGAACAACAGCGCCGCCGGGGCGACGTAGGGCACAAGCTGGTCGTGTTTGGCGGTCGCGATGCAGGTGGCGATGACCTCGTTGGCACGCAACGGTTCGGCCTGCGCGGGCGCGGATTCCGTGTACTTGTACGTGCCGTCCAGGTTCACCCGCACCGGCGGGACGTTCCGGCCGGCCAGGCACCGGTTGGTCAGCTCGGTGAGCTGGTCCAGCGCCCGGGTCTCGGTCCCGACCGGCCCGGACAGCGGCGGGCGTTCACAACTGCTGAGCGAGGCCTGGTTCGACGCCCGCACCGTGGGGCGGCCACTGGGTGTCTCCACAATGGACCCATCACCGGTGCGGCCGCGCACGCACGCGAGCACCACCTGCGCCGACTGGTCCAACGCGGTCTTCTCGTCCGGCGTCAGCAGATACGGGCCCACGGCTCGCTTGTCGACCCGGTTGGCGTCGGCTTCAGTGGCCAGGGCGGGGTCGACCGCGAGCGGGTCGATCACCGCGGACGCCTTGTCCGGCAACGACCCTTCCCCGGCGATGAGCTTGCGGTCCGGTGTGGACAGTTCGATCCGCCGTCCGGTGTCCTTGACCAGCTGGGCGACCACCGGCCCGACCCCGGCCCACTCGTTGTGCGTGGCCGCGTACCCGATCAGCGTGTCGTAGATCTTGGCGTCGTCGGCGAGCGCCTGGCCTTGCTGCTGGGTGATCGCGACCGTCGTCGTCTCGGCGGCCAGCCACGCCGTCGCGGCGATCGCGCACAGCGCCACCACCACCGAGACCACCAGCAGCCGCACCAGCAGGCTGCTGCGGAACCTACGCCTTGCCATCGGTCAGCTTGTAGCCGACGCCGTACACCGTCAGCAGCCGGACAGGCTTGCGTGGGTCGGGTTCGATCTTCTTGCGCAGGTTCATCACGTGCACGTCGATGGTCCGGGTGGTGATGTACCGGTCGAACCCGTGCATCCGTTCCAGCAACTGCGCGCGGGTGAACACCCGCTCGGGCTGGGCCGCGAGGGTTTCCAGCAGGCGGAACTCGCCGGGCGTGCACTGGACCAGCTCGCCGTCGCTGTGCAGCTCGTGCCGCACCGGGTCGACCGTCACCCCGCCGACCCGCAGCACCGGATCGGGTTGCCGCTGGTCAACAGCCTTCGTCCGGCGCAGCAGGGTGCGTACGCGGGCCATCAGCTCGCGCGGGCTGAACGGCTTGGTCACGTAGTCGTCCGCGCCCAGGTCGAGGCCGAGCAGCAGATCGTCCTCAGTGGACCGTGCGGTGAGCATCAGCACCGGCAGGTCGGACTCCCGGCGCAGGATCCGGCACACGTCCAGCCCGTCCACGCCGGGCAGCATCACGTCGAGGACCAGCAGGTCCGGCCGCTGACGGCGGACCTCGTCGAGCGCCGCGCGACCGTCGTGCACCACGACCACCGTGTGCTGCTCGCGCTCCAGGTACCGGCGGACCAGCTCGGCCTGTTTGTGGTCGTCCTCGGCGAGCACCACGTGTGCGCACATACCGGCGACTATAGGGCCATTCGGCGGACAACCCCTGGTCCTAACAGCTTTCTGACAATCTGATGTGGACAGTGCGCCGGTTCGCGTCCGTGAACAGCGGCAATGCCACCCGGTGAGGTCTGGACCACGTCCGGGAGGTCCGTTAATTTACGTTTCGAAGTAACTATCGGTGTTTCCGCCGCCGCTAGGAGGAACCGCGAAATGCGGGTTCGACGCACACTGACGCTCGGGCTGTTAGCCGGGGCGTTGGTAGTCAGCACCGCCCCACCTGTCCTGGCAAGCCATGGTCCCGCGTACAAGGACGCGTGGCTGCCGGTGCGAGTCCGGGTCAACGACCTGATGTCCCGGATGACCCTGGACGACAAGCTCGGCCAGATGATCCAGCCCGAACGCCTGGGTATCACCGACCTCACCGACCTGGCCACATACCGGATCGGCTCGCTGCTGTCCGGGGGCAGCTCGCAGCCCACCCCGAACACGCCCGTGAGCTGGGCCGACATGTACGACACGTTCCAGAACGCGGCCATGAAGTCGCCGCTGCAGATCCCGCTGATCTACGGCGTGGACGCGGTGCATGGCCACAACGGCGTCAAGGGCGCCACCGTCTTCCCGCACAACATCGGCCTGGGCGCCACCCGCGACCCGGAGCTGGCCCGCCGGATCGGCAAGGCCACCGCCGAGGAGGTGTCCGGTACGGGCATCGACTGGACGTTCGCGCCGTGCCTGTGCGTGGCCCGCAACGACCGCTGGGGCCGCACCTACGAGTCGTTCGGCGAGGTGCCCGAGCTGGCCTCGTCGATGACCACGATCATCGACGGCTTCCAGGGCCCCTGGCTGGGCGCCCCAAGCTCGATCCTGGCCACCGCCAAGCACTACGTCGGTGACGGCGGCACGACCAACGGCAAGGACCAGGGCAACACCGAGATCAGCGAGCAGGAGCTGCGCAGCGTCCACCTGCCCCCGTTCCGCGCCGCGGTCAAGCGCGGCGTCGGCTCGGTGATGATCTCGTACTCCAGCTGGAACGCCGTGAAGATGCACGCCAACGGCTACCTGATCAACGACGTGCTCAAGGGCGAGCTGGGCTTCGACGGGTTCGTCATCTCCGACTACAACGGCATCGACAAGATCGACGACAAGTCCGGGTTCACCCCCGAAGAGGTCACCGCGGGCATCAACGCCGGCATCGACATGATCATGGTGCCGTTCGCCTGGAAGCAGTTCATCGACACGATGAGGGCCGAGATCGCCAACGGCCACATCACCATGGCCCGGATCGACGACGCCAACCGCCGGATCCTGACCAAGAAGTTCGAGCTGGGCCTGTTCGAGAAGCCGCTGACCGACCGCCGGTGGCTGAACACCATCGGCAGCAAGCAGCACCGCGACCTGGCCCGGCAAGCGGTCCGCGAGTCCCAGACCCTGCTGAAGAACGACAACGATGTGTTGCCCCTGGACAAGTCCGGCAACAAGATCTTCGTGGCCGGCAAGAACGCCGATGACATCGGCAACCAGACCGGCGGCTGGACCGTGGGCTGGCAGGGCACCAGCGGCCCCGTCACCCCCGGAACGACGATCCTGCAGGGCATCCAGGCGGCCGTGAATCCCTCGACCACGGTGACCTACAGCAAGGACGGCACCGGCATCGACAGCACCTACAAGGTTGCCGTCGCCGTCATCGGCGAACTCCCGTACGCCGAGGGCAAGGGCGACCGCCCCACCACCATGGGCCTCGACCAAGCCGACCTCGACACCCTCGCGAAGCTGAAGGCCTCCGGCGTCCCCACGGTCGTCGTGATGGTGTCGGGCCGCCCGCTGGACATCGCGGCCCAGCTCCCATCGTGGAGCGCCCTGCTCGAGGCCTGGCTCCCGGGCACCGAGGGCAACGGCGTGTCCGACGTCCTGTTCGGCGACTACAACCCCACCGGCAGGCTCCCGGTGACCTGGATGCAGTCCGCCGACCAGCAGCCGATCAACGTCGGCGACGGCAAACCAGCCCTCTTCCCCTTCGGCTACGGCCTCCACTACCTCCACCACCACGGCCACGACAACTGACAGCTGACCCAACCCGACGGCGGAGCAGGACCCACTCACCCCTGCTCCGCCCCAGGGCTGCCCCACCCCGTCCCCGCGAGCCTCACTTTGGACCTGCCCGCTTCCCCTGCCGAGGCCGCCGACGGGACCATGTCAAACCGAACCGCGCCCCAGCCCGACAAACCCGCTCCGCAGGCTGATCAGACGCTTGTCTAAGGGGTTACCCTGGGGGTATGGCCAGCCTTGAGGTGATTCAGCGGGCTGCGGTGCGGCTGTTCGCCGGACGAGGCTTCGCGGCGACGGGGATCCGCGAGCTGAGCGGCGCGGCGGGGCTGAACTCCGCCACGCTCTACCACTACGCGGGCGGCAAGGAGGAGTTGCTCGCGTCCATCATGCGCGCCTGCCTGCAGGCGCTGCTGCGGGCCGGGCAGCAAGCCGTCGCGGGCAGCGACGACCCGCCCGTCCAACTCGCCCGCCTGGTCCGCGCGCATGTCGCGATGGAGTCCGCGAACCCGTTGACCTCCCGCGTGACCGATCACGAGGTGCGGTCGCTGACCGGTGGCAACCGCACCGAGATCATGGCCATGCGCGACGCCTACGAGGGCCTGTTCCGGGATGTGCTCAGCAAGGGCAGGGCCAACGGCGACTTCGACATCGCCGACCTGACCACCACCCGGCTGGCGATCATGGAGATGTGCAACGGGGTGCACAACTGGTTCAACCCCAATGGGCGGCTGACCAGGGCGGCGCTGGCCGACCGGTTCGCCGACCTGGCCTGCCGGATGACCGGCGCCCGCGCCATCGGCCGGCGGGAGGCGGGACGCCCGGTGGACGTCCCGGTCCTGCCGTCCGAACCCGGACCCGAACCCGAACCGGATCAGGCCGAGGGTGACCGGGGCGAGAGCCCCGCGGCGGTGTAGATCGCGTCGATCACGGCCATGTTCGCGATCGACTCCGAAGGCGGCGTGAGCGTCGGCTCGCCGCGCAGCACGGCCGCGGCGAATGCGTCCAACTGGTAAGCGTAGGAAGCCCGCTTCGGGAACGACTCGGTCCGCCGCCCCGCGGCGGTCCGCACGGTGAACCGGTGGAACGCCTGGGGCGCAATGGGATTGAGGATGCTCAGGGTGCCTTGGGTGCCCTCCACCCGGGCGGTCAGGCGCAGCAACGAGCTGGACCACATCGAGCAGCTCACCCGGCCGCTGGCGCCACCGGGGAACCGCAGCTCGGCGGTCATGGCCCGGTCCACTTCCGGCTTGTGCAGCTTGGCTTTCGCGCTGACGACCTCGGGTTCGGCGCCGGCCAGCGAGCGGGCCATGTGCACCGCGTAACACCCGGCGTCCATCTGTGCCCCGCCGGCCAGCGCGAGGTTGTACCGGATGTCGGAGAACCTGGGCAGCGGGAAGCTGAGCGCCGTCTCGATGCGCCGCACCTCGCCCAGCTCGCCGCCGCGCACGATCTCGACCGCACGCTGGAACAACGGGTGGTACCGGTAGTGGAACGCCTCCATCACGACGAGCCCGGCCTCTTTCGCCGCGTCCGCCACCGTCGCGGCCTCCTCGGCGTTCGCGGTGAAAGGCTTCTCGCACAACACGTGTTTCCCGGCGTCCAAAGCGGACAGTGTCCAGCGGCCGTGCAACCCGTTGGGCAGCGGGTTGTACACGGCGTCGATGTCCGGGTCGGCGAGCAGCTCCTCGTACGAGCCGTGCACGCCCGGAATGCCGTGTTTCGCCGCGAACGCCTGCGCCCGCACGCGGTCCCGCGCGGCGACGGCACTGACAGTGACATCCGCGACCGATTGCGACGGCTTGATCAGTGCGGGCGGCGCTATCCTGGCCGCGCCGAGAACTCCGATTCGCAGCATGGCAGGATTGTGTCACTACCGACTGGTGTAAACGCCGTCGGCGCCCTACCCTTTCGTAGGAGTCGCGCCAGTGTCGACGAAATGGTTTGGAGTCAGCGGGATGTCCGACCAGGTGAGCAACCGCTTAGCGGACAAGCTCAACCACCTGTTCGCCCATGTCCGGCCGCGCAGTGGTCATGAGTACAGCAATGAACAGGTTGCCGCGTCGATCTGCGCGAAGGGTGTCACCATCTCGCAGAGCTATATCTGGCAACTGCGAAAAGCCAAGAAAGACAACCCCACGCTGCGCCACGTTCAGGCGCTCGCCGACTTTTTCGGCGTACCGGCGGCGTACTTCTTCGACGACGACGTCACCGGCCGGGTGAACGAGCAGCTCGCGATGCTGCGCGCCGAGCAGGACCGGCTGACCGAGCTGGCCGGCAGCAGCGACGTGCAGCTGATGGCCATGCGCGCCGGTGAGCTGTCGGCCAAGGGGCGCAAGCAGGTGATGGATCTGCTGGACGTGGTGTACCAGCTGGAGCAGGCGAAACGGGGCGCGCTGGAGCTGTGAGCGAACGCGAGCTGCGCAAACGGTGCCGCAGGTTGTTGCGCGACCTGGACATCCGGCCACCGCTGGATGTGGCGGAACTGTGCCGCCGGGTCGGTGAGCAGCGCGGCAGGCCGATCACCCTGGTGAGCCACCCGATCCCGGTGCCGGGGCCGTTCGGCCTGTGGATCACCGCCCGCGACGCCGACTACATCCTCTACCAGCGGGAAACCTCGAAATCGCACCAGGATCACATCATCCTGCACGAGCTGGGGCACCTGCTGGCCGGTCACCGCGACGAGGGCGGCGACGAACCGCCGCCCGGGCTGGAGCCGGACACGTTGCGTGCGCAGTACCCCGATCTCGCGCCGGACGCGGTCCGCCGCGCATTGCGCCGGACATCCTACGATTCGCAGCAGGAACGCGAAGCCGAAACCGTGGCGACAATCATCCTGGAATGGGCATCCGTGCTGGACCGGGTGGGTCCGCGAAGCGCGGCGTCGCCGATGGAAAATGCGCTGTCCGGCCGGATAGGCTGGCTGTAGAACCCGAATGGAGTAGGTCTTCCGGCACTTCTCAGCGGGTAACTTCAGGTGGCTCAATGTGAGCACACCAGTTCATCGTGAGCCGGAAGGAAACTCGTGCCTGTGCAGGCAGCTACAGCCCTTGACGCGCTACGGACCGGGGAACAGGCCCAGGTCCTGGCCACCTTGCTGCGGGCCCACCCGGAGCTGGCGGCGGAGGCGGAGTGGGCCGCCACGTCGCTGCTCTCGGCGCCGTCCCGCGAGGAGGTGCGCGACCGGCTGGTGGAAACCCTGACCGGGTATGACTTCTCCGACATGGACGCGCCGGATGTCGGCGTCTGCGACCCGGACGACGCGTGCGCGTACCTCGTCGACAAGGCGCTGGACCCGTATCTGGCGGAAATCCGCCGCCGTGCCGGACTGGGCTTGACCAACGCCGCCTACGCCATCGCGACCGGCGTGGTCAGCTGCCTGTACATGCTGCGCGGTTATGAGCACAGCGCCGAACACGTCCTGGGCGGCGCGGGCCGTTTGGTGACCTATGCCAGGCGGGTCACCGATCTCCTGGAGGAGCTGGAAATCCCGCTCCCCCAGGACATTCTCACGGCAGCATGTCCGCAGTGGGCGCTATAGCAACCAAGAATATTCCCGGAACTCCCAGTCGGTCACCGCTTTGGCGAACCGGTCCAGCTCCTGGCGTTTGAGCCGGAGGTAGGCCTCGACGAACCCGCCGCCGAGCCGGTCGGCAAGGACTTTGTCCTGTTCCAACGCGTCCAGCGCGGCGCCGAGGGACGAGGGCAGAGGCGGGCCGCCCGCCGGGTTGTCCGTGGTCACGGGCTCCGGCGGGAGCATCGCGCAGTCAACGCCGTCTGCGCCCGCGGCCAGCAGTGCCGCCAGGGCGAGGTACGGATTGGCTGCGCCGTCGCCAATCCGTACCTCGAGCCGGGCGCTTTCGCCGCGGCCGGGCGGGATCCGGATGTACGCGGCGCGGTTGTCCAGGCCCCAGTAGGCGGAGATCGGCGCGAGGCCGAAGCCGAGGCGCTTGTACGCGTTGACCGTGGGGTTGAGGATCGCCGACAACGCCGGTGCGTGCGCCAGCACACCGGCCACAAAGGACAGTGCGCGCCTGCTCAGCCCGTACGGGGCCGACGGGTCGTCGAACAGGTTGACACCGTTGTCACCCCGGAGGGACAGGTGAATGTGCAGGCCATTGCCCGCCTCACCGTCGAACGGGCGGCCCATGAACGTGGCCCGCAGCCCCTTGCTCGCCGCGACCTCCTTGACCAGGTGCTTCATCAGGAACGCGTTGTCCGCCGCGGTCAGCGCGGGCGTGTGGTCCAGGTTGATCTCGAACTGGCCGCCGCCGACCTCCTGGTTGCCCGCGTACGCGCCAAGTGGAGCGAGCGTCCGTAGCAGCAAGGGAAGCATGCCGTCCGGGTCGTTGGCCGTGCCGACGACGTACCCGGCGGTGTCGCGTTCGACGTAGAGCCGCCAGGGATCCGGCCGGAGCAGGGAGAACTCCAGCTCGGGTCCGACGATCGGAGTACCTTCCAGGCCGTTCAGCTGGGCGCGCAGCACGGATCGTGACGACAGGCCGGGATCGTCGACGTCCGCGACGCAGACCAGCTCGTCGCCGACCCTGATCGCGGTGGACACGTCGGGCCGGGCGACGGCGTCCGGCCAGCCGCTGCCGGTGCTCTCCGGGCCGTGGACCGGGTTCGCGCCGAGGTCGGTCAGCAGGGACGCGCGGGCGAACGAGATGCCCTGCTCGACGATCTTCCCGAACGCCTGGGGCAGCACATCCTTGCCCCGGGCGACGCCGTGCAGGTCGCTCCAGAGCACCCGGACCAGCTCGATCGCGTCAAGGTCGACCTTGCCTTCAGCCACCGGACCTCCCTATTGTTTGGATCCAAACGATACCGCCCGGAGGTGGCTCATGCGAGGGTTCTCGTACCCGAAATCCGCTACCGGCCGGTCCGCACTGGTGCCGGAGCCGCCGTGGTTCTACTCCGGTGACCTGCTCACCGTCGAGTACCGCACGGACCCGGCCCGGGTCGCCGAGCTGCTGCCGCCGCCGTTGGACCTCGCCGAGGACGACCCGGGCGCGGTCGCGTTGATCTGGGCGGACTGGCAGTCCTGCGGGTCCTCGCGCGAGGAGCTCCTCGACCCGGTGCGGGCGCAGTACAAGGAGTGCTTCGCCGTCGTGCGCTGCCGCTACCAGGGAAGACTGTTCTCCCGGTGTGTGTACATCTGGGTGGACAAGGACTTCGCCATCGCCCGCGGCCTGCACCAGGGCTATCCCAAGAAACTCGGCTCGATTCACCAGACCCGGCCGCACCCGTACGGCCCCGCCCCGCGCCTCGAGGCCGGCGCCCGGTTCGGCGCGACCCTCGCCGCCGCCGACCGGCGGCTCGCCGAAGCCGTCGTCACCCTGCGGGAACCGAGTGAGACCAACGGGTTCGTCAATGCCCACCCGATGGCGCACAACCGTTGGGTGGAGTCCATCGACGGCAACGGCCTCGCCCTGGACGAACTGGTCCAAAGTGGAGCGTCATCGTTCGAAGCCGGTCCAGCCTGGCGCGGCGACGCTTCTCTAACACTGTTAGAGGCGCCGACTGAGGAGCTGGCGTCGCTGGAAGTGCACGAGATCATCGGCGCCTACTACCGGCAGGTCGGCGTGCGCTGGGACGCGGGCACCCTGCTGACCTCGGGACAAACGCGATGACGGGCCACCATTCCCTTGAGGACACCGAGAAAGCCGTCGAAGCCAAGCTCGGCGGCCTGCCATTGCAATGGGAACAGATGCAGGCCGCGGCGAACATCCACCGCGCGGCCGCCGCCGTCCGGCTGCACTTCGAGAACTCAGTACTGCGCGGCCCGGACCTGACCTGGACCGCCTTCGTGGTGCTGTGGGTGGTCTGGATCTGGGGCGAGATGGAGACCCGGTACGTCGCCAAGGAAGCCGGGATCACCAAGGGAACCCTGACCGGCGTGGTGAAAACCCTGGAAGCACGCGGCCTGGCCGTCCGCACCAAACACGCCGCGGACGGCCGGCTGGTGCTGATCTCCCTGACCGGCAAGGGCGAGGAACTCATGCGGACGTTGTTCCCGGCCTTCAACGCGGAAGAGGCCTTCGTGACCGAGCGACTGTCCACATCGGAAGCCAAGACCCTGGCCGCGTTACTGCGCAAGGTGGTGTCGCAAGTGGAGGATCACGGCGAGGAGCGACGGGCGGCGCTGCGATGATCGAGCACTGGATCGGCGGCCGCCGGGTCGCATCGAAGACCACTTTCGCCGACCACTCCCCCATCGACGGCGTGCCGCCGACCCCAGTGGCCCGCGGCGGTCCGGCCGAGGTGGAGGCGGCCGTCCACGCGGCGAAAGCGGCGTTCTCGTCCTGGAGCAAGACAAGCCGCGAGGAACGCGCGAGCGTCCTGCACGCCATCGCGGACGGCGTGGACAAGCGGGCCAACGTCCTCGCGGAAGTGGAGACATCGGACAACGGGGCGCTGCTGCGGTCGCACCTGCGCGGTGTGATGCCGCGGGTGGCGCACAACTTCCGGTTCTTCGCGGACTGGCTCGTCGGCGAGCTGCACCACCCCGGCTTCGACACGCGGACGTACACCAACCACGTGAGCTGGGACCCGGCCGGGGTGTGCGCGTTGATCACGCCGTGGAACGCGCCGCTGATGCTGGCCACCTGGAAGATCGCGCCCGCCCTGGCCGCGGGCAACACGGTCGTGCTCAAGCCCGCGGAGTGGACGCCGATGACCGCGTCGCTGCTGTGTGACATCGCCGCCGAGGCCGGATTGCCTGACGGTGTCCTGAATGTCGTCCAGGGCTACGGCGAAGAGGTTGGCACGCCGTTGGTTTCACACCCGGAGGTGCGGCGGATCAGCTTCACCGGGTCCGTGCCCACCGCCAGGCTGATCGCCGCCGCGGCCGCGCCGAACCTGACGCCGACGAGTTTCGAGCTGGGCGGGAAGTCGCCGCTGATCGTGTTCGCCGACGCCGATCTCACGCTGGCCGCCGACCTCGCGATCGAGCAGTACGACAACGCCGGTCAGGTCTGCCTGGCCGGAACACGGTTGCTGGTCGAGGAAAGCATCGCCGGCGAGTTCACCGCGCGGTTGCTGCACCGGATAGCCATGCTCAACCAGGGCGATCCGCGCGAGGAGAGCACCGACATCGGCCCGCAGATCCACCCCGATCACCTCGACCGGATCGACGGGTTCGTCCAGCGCGCGAAGGCCGCCGGAGCGACCGCCCTGGCCGGCGGCGGCCCGAACACCGACCTCGGCGGCCTGTACTACCAGCCGACTCTCTTCACGAACGTGGCGCCAGACTCGGAGATCGTCACCGAGGAGGTGTTCGGCCCGGTCCTCACACTGCAGACGTTCAGCACCGAGGAGCAGGCCGTGACCATGGCCAACAGCACCAGGTTCGGGCTGGCGGCGGTCGTGGTGACGACGGATCCGCAACGGGCCCAACGCGTCTCGGGGCAGCTCGTGGCCGGCACGGTATGGGTGAACTGCTTCTTCGTCCGCGACCTGCGAGCCCCGTTCGGCGGGTCACGGCAGTCCGGGATCGGCCGCGAGGGCGGAAACTGGAGCTTCGACTTCTATTGCGATGTAAAGAATACGGTGAGTCCTCATGGGTGAAGTCGTCGGCGCGGGCCTGCTGTCCCACGTGCCCACCATTGTTCTGCCCGAAGCGGATCGCCTGGACCTCAACGAGGGCAAGGAGATCTCCCTCGTGACCGGGCTCGAGCAACTCCGTGCCGAGGTGTTCGACAAGCTCGACTACGACACCGTCGTCGTGCTCGACTCGCACTGGGCGACCACGGTCGAGTTCGTTGTGACAGCCCACGAACGCCGCACGGGACTGTACACATCGGAGGAACTCCCCCGCGGGATGTGCCGGATGCCCTACGACTTCGACGGCGACCCCGAACTGGCGCATGCCATAGCGAGCCACCAGGAGACGCACCAGACCTGGATCACCCCGATCGACGACGAGAACCTGCCGATCTTCTACGCCACCCTGAACCTGTGGACCTATCTGGGGGTGCCGGGAAAGCGCTGGGTGTCCATCGGGGTCTGCCAGACCGCGGACACCGAGGACTTCCTGCGCCTGGGCCGAGCGCTCGGCGACGGCATCCGGGATGCCGGCCGCAAGGTGCTGCTCATCGCGTCCGGCGCGCTGTCGCACACCTTCTGGCCGCTGCGCGAACTCCGCTCACACGAGGCCAGCGATCCCGTGCACATCTTCAGCGCCCAGGCGCGGGCCGCCGACGCGGAGCGGATCGACTGGTTCAAACAAGGCGATCACGCCAGGGTGCTGACCACCATGCCGGAGTTCCTGAAAGTCAAGCCCGAGGCCAAGTTCGGCCACTACCTGATGATGATCGGCGCGCTGGGCGAGGAGCGTTGCACCGCGCCCGGCCGCCAGTACGGCGACTACGAGAACGCGATCGGCACCGGCCAGGTGCACCTCTGGTTCGACCGTCCGGCCCAAGGATGGACCACAGCGACATGAGTGAGACCCGAAGGATCCTGCTCGACGGCACCATCGTCACCGTCAGCCGCGACGGCGATGAACTCGTCGCCGGGGACGGCAGGCGTGTTCCCGCGGACACCGCGACCCACCTGCCGCCGGTCGAGCCGAGCAAGATCATCGCCGTGCACCTGAACCACCGCAGCCGGGTCGAGGAGTTCATGACCAGACTCCCGCCCGCGCCGACCTACTTCCACAAGCCGACCTCCGCGCTGAACTCGCACGGCGGCAACGTGATCCGGCCGGAGGGCTGCAAGTACCTCAACTACGAGGGCGAGATCGCCATCGTCATCGGCCGCACCTGCCGCGGCATCGCGCCCGAGGAGGCGGGCGACTACATCGCAGGCTACACGGTCGCGAACGACTACGGCCTGCACGACTTCCGCGACACTGACGCCGGGTCGATGTTGCGGGTCAAGGGGTCCGACACGTTCTGCCCGCTCGGGCCCGGCCTGGTCACCGGCTGGGACTTCCACGGCAAGGGCATCCGGACCTACGTCAACGGCGAGCTGGTCCAAAGTGGATCGACCGGCGAGATGCAGTGGGACATGCACTACCTCGTCGCCGACATCGCCCGGCTGATCACGCTCAACCCCGGCGACGTCCTGCTTTCCGGGACACCCGCCAACTCCAGGCCGGTCCAGCCCGGCGACACCGTCGAGGTCGAAGTGGACGGCCTGGGACGGCTCACCAACCACATCGTGACCGGCGCCCCGGTGCGCACGGATGTCGGCGCCCAGCCGACCGAGTCGGACGAGGTCCGGTCGACCGCCCTGGGCGGCGACTGGGAGCTGCGCGGAAGGAAGAAGTGATGGACCTGCGGACCTGGCTGGGCAACGCCACCACCGCGTTCGGCACCTGGGCCGGCGGTTTCGGGGAGTACCAGGCACATCCGGCGCTGCACGTCGAGGACGACAAGTTCGCCGCGGCGTTCGCGGAGCTGACCGAGCGCCTCGCGGGTGACAACCCGTACTTCCACCCGCGCTACGCCGGGCAGATGCAGAAACCGCCGCACCCCGCGGCGGTCGTGGGCTACCTGACCACGATGTTGAACAACCCCAACAACCACGCCCTCGACGGCGGCCCGGCCACCGCGAAGATGGAACGCGAGGTGGTCGCCCAGCTGGCCACGATGTTCGGCTTCGGCACCCACCTGGGCCACCTGACCAGCAGTGGGACCATCGCCAACCTCGAAGCCCTGTTCGTCGCCCGGGAAACCCACCCTGGCAAGGGAATCGCGTACAGCGCCGAGTCGCACTACACGCATCCCCGGATGTGCCACGTGCTGGGCATCCCGTCGTACAAGGTTCCGGTGGACAAAACCGGCAAGATGGACCTGAACGCGCTGGACCACCTGCTGTCCAGTGAGGACATCGGCACGGTCGTGATGACCGCCGGGACGACCAGCCTCGGAGTCGTCGAACCGATCCACGAAGCCTTGGCGCTCAAGGAGAAGTACGGCGTCCGCATCCACGTCGACGCCGCATACGGCGGCTTCCACACACTGCTCGCCGAGCCGAACGGCCCATGGCAGGCGATCGCCCGGTGCGACTCGGTCGTGGTAGACCCGCACAAACACGGCCTCCAGCCCTACGGTTGCGGTGCGGTGCTGTTCAGCGATCCCGCAGTCGGCCGGTTCTACCTGCACGATTCGCCCTACACGTACTTCACCTCCGAAGAGCTGCACCCCGGTGAGATCAGCCTGGAGTGCTCCCGGTCCGGCGCCTCGGCGGCCGCGTTCTGGCTGACGCTCAAGCTGTTCCCGTTGACCCGCAGCGGTCTTGGCGAGGTGCTCGCGGCGGGCAGGCGAGCGGCGCTGGAGTTCGCCGTGCTGATCGACGAGTCCGATGAGTTCACCCTGTACCAACGGCCGGAGCTGGACATCGTCACCTATTTCGCGGGTGACTCCATGTCCGCAATAGACAAGGACTCGGACCGGATCCTGCACGCCGGGATGACCGACCCGGACGATCCGGTCTACGTCTCCACCATGCGCGTGACCGCCGACGCGATGACCGCGCGCCACCCCGGGGTCGCCGCCGACGTGGACGCGGGCCGGATCCTGCGCAGCGTGCTGATGAAGCCGGAGGAGGAGTTCTACGTCAGGCAGTTGCACTCCCGGCTGACCGGCCTCATCACTGGTCAGGAACGTCCACGGGGGTGATCCGGGTGGACTTCACCCTGCGCGACGTGGCCCCTACCACCTGCTGATCTCCCAGGTCAGCCCGATCGGCGGGCCTACCGCTGTGTTAACCCGATTGACGGTCGACAGTGCTGGCTGGTGGCGATCAGTTCTGTGGTTAATGACAATGGACCCTCTGTCCGGGAGGGGGCCATATGCCTGCTCGTGAACGGCCGTTGGACTCCGACGGCGGCCCGCTCGCCGAATTCGCCGCGGCCTTACGCCAACTGCGCGACCAGGCGGGCAGTCCGCCGTACCGCGAACTGGGCCGCCGGGCGCACTATTCGGCCGGCACCCTGTCCGAGGCGGCGAGCGGCCGCAAGCTGCCCACCCTCGCGGTCACCCTCGCCTACGTCCAGGCCTGTGACGGCGACACCGCGGACTGGGAACACCGCTGGCACCGGCTCGCCGCCGCACTGGCCACCCCGGCCGGGCCCGAACCCGGCTCGCAGTCGCCCTACCTGGGGCTGGCCGCGTTCCAGGCCGAGGACTGCGCCCGGTTCTTCGGCCGGGAACGGCTGATCGACGACCTGTACGCCCGGCTGACCACCCGCCGGTTCCTCGCGGTGTTCGGCCCGTCGGGCGCGGGCAAGTCCTCTTTGCTGCGCGCCGGGCTGCTTCCCCGGTTCACCACCACGATCCTGTTCACCCCCGGTGCGCATCCGTTGGCGGAGTTCGCGATCCAGCTGGCGCCGCACGCCGGGACCACGGCCGGCCGCCTGCACACCGAACTCGCCCAGAGCCCGGATCTGGTGATCCGCCAGGCCACCAAGAACCTCGTCGTGGTGGTCGACCAGTTCGAGGAGATCTTCACCCTCTGCACGGACCCCGAGGAACGCTCCGAGTTCGTCCGTGCCCTGCTCGCGGCGACCATCGACGGCCGGGTCGTGATCGGCATGCGTTCGGACTTCTACACGCAGTGCGCCGAACACCCCGAGCTGACCGCGGCCCTGTCCGACTCGCAGGTCCTCGTGGGGCAGATGACCGCGAGCGAACTGCGGTCGGCCATCACCCAACCCGCGATCCAGGCCGGGTTCAGCGTCGAAGGCGACCTGGTGGCGCAGCTGATCGCGGAGGCGGGCGGCCGGGTCGGCGCGCTTCCGCTGATGTCCCATGCATTGCGCGAAACCTGGCACCGGAGGCGTGGAACCACGTTGACGCTCAACGGGTACCACGCGGCCGGAGGCATCCAGGGCTGCATCGCTCAGACCGCCGAAGCGCACTACACCGCGCTGGACAAAGGCCAGCAGACCAAGGTGCGCCAGCTGTTCCTACGTCTCGTGGCGCTGGACTCCACCGACACCAAACGCCGGATCCACCGCTGCGAGCTGGACGCGGACGATCCGGACATCGAGCTGATCCTCAGCAGGCTCACCGAGTCGCGACTGATCACAGTGGACAGTGACACCATCGAGGTGACCCACGAGTCGCTGTTCACGGCCTGGCCCCGGCTGGGCGGCTGGCTCACCGAGGACCGGGAGACGCTGCGGATCCAGCGCCAGCTCACCGAGGCCAGCGCCACCTGGGAGTCCCTCGACCGCGACCCCGGCGCCCTCTACCGTGGCAGCCTGCTGGCCACGGCCAAGGAAAGCCCGAACCTGACCCTGGCGCCACGCGAGCGCGAGTTCCTCAACGCCAGCATCGACGCCGCCAACGCCGCCCAACGCATCGAACGCAAACGGATCCGCGAACTGCGCTGGCTGGCCGTGTCGCTGACGATCCTGCTCGTGGCCACCGCGGGCCTGGCCGTGCTCGCGTTGTCCAACCAGCGGTCCACCGAGGAACAACGCCAGATCGGCCTGTCCCGCGAACTGGCCGCCCAGGCCACCGCGGTCGCCCAGCAGGACACCGGCCAGGCGATGCAGCTGGCGATCAAGGCGGTGAACGCCTCCCCCACCATCGAGGCCCGCAGCGCCTTGCTCAGCGTGGCCGGCCGGCCCGCCACAAACGGGATGATCCCGGCGACCGGCGAGATCGCGCTCAGCAACGACGGCTCGATGCTGGCCATCTCCAGCGTGCAGACCTCCAGCGACGGCCGCGAGGCCGAGAGCGACAAGAACGTCGTCAAGATGTGGGATCTGGTCAAGCACACGGAGATCACCACGCTGAGCCAGGGCACCCGGGTCACCCAGGCGATGGCGATCAGCAACGACCGCACCCTGCTGGTGGTCGGCTCGGACTCGGGCTCGCTGCGGGTGTGGACGCTGACCGTGCCGGTCTACGCGCGCGAGCAGAAGATCCCGGTGCCGGACGACTCCCACCCGTCGCCCACGATCCAGTCGGTGGCGATCAGCAACGACAACACGCGGATCGCGACCATGGACCTCGACGGGACGGTCCGGCTGTGGGACACCCGGACCCTGACCCAGCTGCGGTGGTGGCCCGGGCCGGGCAACCAGGACCGGGAGGACGCCGGCCGCCGGTCCGGCATGCTCCGGTTCACCCCCGACGGCCGGACGCTGATCACCTCGGCCCAGCAGGAGATCACCTTCCGGGACACGGTGACCGGCGAGACCAAGCAGCACCTGGACGTGGCCGACTGGCCGTTCGCGCTCACCCCGGAGGGCGACCGGATCGCCGCCTCCAGCCGGTCCGGCGGCGCCGACGTCGGCATCTGGGACGTCGACACGCTGCAGCTCGTGGGCCGGCTGCCGATCTCCGGCCTGGTGACCGGCCTGGCGTTCGACCACGGCAACCTCGTCGTGTCCGGCCAGCGCGCGGGAACGACGATCTGGAGCACGGACCACAGCTCACCGGTCCGCCTGTCCGCCGACGACGCCTCCGCGGTGGCCAGCGCCAACGGCACCATCGTCGTGGTCGGTCCGGCCAGCACGACCATCTGGAACCTGGCCAGGCTGCCCGTGCTCGCCTTCGGCACGCCCGACGACTTGGCCTACTTCAACGACACCAAGACGGTTTACGCGGCGGGGCCAACGCTGCCGTTGCAGACCTGGGACACCACCGCCCGCGCGTACCCGAAGACGCTGTCCTCCGGGATCGACACCGGCCGCAGCGTGTTCAGCCCGGACCGGTCCCGGCTGGCGACCACCCAGCCGGACGGCCGGACCGCCGTCCTCAACACCCGCACCGGCAACCGGATCGTCATGCTGGAAACGGACCGCGACACCGTGCCGATCGGTTTCGGTTCCGAGGGCAAAACGCTGGCGACGGCCACCACACTCACCGAAGGACAAACGGACGTCACGATCTGGGATGCCGAGACCGGTAAAGCCGTCACCAGCGTGACCGACGGACCCGGAAAACAGGCCTACGGCAATTCCGGACGCATGATCGCGACCTTCAGCCAGGGACGCATCCGGGTCTGGGACGCGGCCACCCGTCAGCTCGTGGCGAACTTCCAGACACTGCCGAACAAGGTCGAGTCATTGGCCTTCGACCCGGCCGGAACGTATGTCTACGCCGGTTACGAGGACGGCCGGATCTCGGTCTGGGACACCGCCCGGAAAGAGCACATCATCGACCTTCCCGCGCACACCCGTTCGGTCACCGCGCTTTCCCCGAGCCCCAACCACGCCATGCTCGCGTCCGGCAGCAAGGACAACACGGTCGTCATCTGGGACACCAAGACCTGGCAACGGCTCGCGACGCTCACCGGGCACACCGGTTCGGTCAGCGCACTCGGCTGGTCCGCGGACAACGGCGTTCTCGTGTCCGGGAGTGTGGACGGAACGATCATCGCCTGGCCCACCGAGCCAGGTCAGGCCATCCGCCAGCTGTGCACGGCGATGTGGGCGGACTTCCCGCAGCGGGCCGAGCAGATGCCGGGCACCTGCCCGCGCTGATGTTCGGATCTCGTCGTTCGGCTTCGCTCGACCGACACCGAACATCGATTCCGGGCTACACCTTTCCCATCAGCGGGTGCCGGGCCGGAAGGTAACGAAATGAAGATGCTTGGGAACCAGAACTTCCTCGCGTGAGTGGCCGGTCTCGGGGGAGGGCCACTCACGCGGGGAACTCACGTCAGCCGGTCGGGAAATCGTCTGGCGTGCGGGTCCGGTCCCGCACCCAGACCCCGGCCGGTTTCAGCACCGAGGTGCCGGCGAAGGTGTTGCCGGAACAGGTGCCGGTCTTGAACACCGCACCGGACCGGTTGTCGTCCGAGAAGTTCCAGTTCGTCCAGCCGATCTTCTTGCTCGCCATCAGATCGATGTACTGCTGGGACATCGTGAAGTCGTTCCCACCGTCGCCGCTTGAGGTCTGCGTGCCGAATTCGGTGACGAAGACCGGCACGCGGTCGGCGATTCGCGACAGGGCGTTCAGATAGTTCGTCTTGTGCGAGGCCGCGTAGAAGTGGAACGTGTACATGAAGTTGGTGGCGTTGATCGGGTTGTTGAACACCTCGGTCTCGCTGCCGCCGTCGGAGATGCCGAACGTCGACCAGCCGTGCGTGCCGACGAACACCACGCCGTCCGGGTCCTGGGCGCGGATCACCGGGATCATCTGCTCGGCGTAGCTCTTCACCTTCGGCCAGCTCACCCCGTTGGGCTCGTTGGCGATGTCGTAGATGATGTTGATCTTGTCCTTGTGCCGCTGGGCGATCTCGGTGAAGAACGTCTTGGCGCGGGCCAGGTTGGCGTTCGGGTCGCCCGGGGTCAGCTGGTGCCAGTCGACCAGCGCGTACATGCCGCGCTTGGTGGCCTCCTCGATGTAGCCGTGCACCAGGTCGGTGAACTTGCGCGGGTTGGTCTCGTAGCCGCCCTCCTGGATGTACATCGAGATCCGGAAGATGTCGGCCTTCCAGTCGTTGGCCAGCGCGTCCAGCGAGGCGGTCTTGACGCACTGGGCGTACCACTGGATCCCGTGCGTGCTCATGCCACGCAGCTGAACCGGCTTGTCGTACTTGTTGCACAGCTTGGTGCCGCACACGTGCAGCTGGCCGTTGATGGCCACCGGGGTGTCGCCGGCAGGCGGCTCGGGGTCGGTGCCCGCGGTGTCGACGGTGAGCGAGTCGGTGTTGGGACCGCCGGTCGCCGTGGTCGAGGTCGTGCGGATCTTGTTGCTGCCGGCGGCGAGCGTGGCCGTGGTGGTGACGTTCTGCCAGTTGGTCCACTCGCCGGTCGCCGGGAAGGCGACGCTCTTGGGCGCGCCTCCGTTGACGGTCAGGTTCATCGGCCGGTTGGCCGTGGTCCCGTTGGCGTACCGGAAGATCAACGAGTAGGTGCCGGCGGTGGGCGCGTTCACCGTGTACTCGACGTAGCTTCCGACCAGGTTGTCGACGTTGACGAACCCGGTCCCGGTGTAGCCCTGGTGGTTCGAGTCCACCTGGCCTTGCGAGATCAGCTGGTCCTCGGACTCGTAGCGGACCGGCGCGGCGCTCGCGGGCTGGGCGAGGACCAGCCCGCAGAGCGCGGTGCAACCGGCCAGCGCGAGCGCGGGCCATCTTGATCGGGCCACTGATGCCTCCTGCAGGGTCGGGGCGGCGGCGGCTTGGTCAAGAGGTGGTAATTGGTTAGGAAAGTTTCCTTATAGTGAGTCGGATCACACCATCTACCGGCGCACCTTGTCAATCGGCAACTGAGCGGCCGTCCGCCTGCCTGTTTCCGGCAGCCGGCGGCCCGATCCCGCCGCGCCGCTTCCGTCATCCGAAACCCCTCGGCGTGTCCCCGCCAAGCGCCACGGTCACATTGCCGGTTTCGGGAACAGATGATGTTAACTGGGGAGGTGGAAGGCTCGAATCAGGTCCGTGACGTCCACGGCCGCCCGATGGGCGCGCTGCGGATTTCCCTGACCGACCGCTGCAACCTCCGTTGCCGGTACTGCATGCCGGAGGAGGAGTACGCCTGGCTGCCCAGGGCCGACCTGCTGACGTTCGAGGAGATCGAGCGGCTCACCGAGGTGTTCGTCTCGGTCGGCGTGGACAAGGTCCGGCTGACCGGCGGCGAGCCGCTGCTGCGCCGCGGCCTGCCCGACCTGGTCCGCCGCCTGGCCGGCGTGCCGGGGGTGAAGGACCTGGCCATGACCACCAACGGCGTGCTGCTCGGCCGCAACGCCGAGACGCTGCGCGAGGCGGGCCTGCACCGGATCACGGTCAGCCTGGACACCCTGCGGCCGGACCGGTTCACCGAGCTGACCAGGCGCGGGACCCACGGCGACGTCCTGGCTGGGATCACCGCCGCGGTGGCGACCGGGCTGACCGACCTCAAGATCGACACCGTGGTCATGCGCGGGTTCAACGACGACGAACTGGTGGACTTGATCGAATTCGGCCGGGAAATGTCCGCCGAGATCCGGTTCATCGAGTACATGGACGTCGGCGGCGCGACCCACTGGTCGAAAGAAAAAGTCTTCTCCCGCGCCGAAATACTGAAAGAAATATCGTCACACTACGGTTCCTGCGAAGAAATTCGCAAAACCGATGTGGCGCCCGCTGATCGTTTCCGGCTGCCGGACGGCACTGTGTTCGGCATCATCTCGTCCACCACCCAGCCGTTTTGCGCGACCTGCGACCGCAGCCGGCTGACCGCGGACGGAATGTGGCTGCGCTGCCTTTACGCGATGACCGGAACCGATCTGCGCACCCCGTTGCGCGACGGCGCCACCGACGCGGAGCTGCGGGAACTCATCGCCGGGACCTGGCAGCGGCGCACCGACCGCGGCGCCGTGGACCGGCTGTCGCAGCGGGAGACCGGCCGCGTGTTCGTCAGCGTGGAGAGCCTGAAACGCGATCCCCACCTGGAAATGCACACGCGCGGAGGCTGAAGTGACCGACCTGACCCATCTCGACGAGGCCGGCCGGGCGCGAATGGTGGACGTGGGCGCGAAACCGGTGACCGCGCGGCGCGCGGTGGCCGCCGGCGAGGTGCGGATGAACCCGGCCACTTTGGCCCGCATCGTCACCGGCGACGTGCCCAAAGGCGACGTTCTCGCGGTCGCCCGGGTGGCCGGGATCATGGCCGCCAAGAAGACCGGGGACCTGATCCCGTTGTGCCACCCGCTCGGCATCGACGGCGTCACCGTGGACCTCGAGCCGGACGGCGACGATGTCCTGCGCATCACCGCGACGGCCACCGTCACCGGCCGCACGGGAGTCGAAATGGAGGCACTGACCGCGGTCAGCGTCGCCGCTTTGACCGTGTACGACATGTGCAAGGCCGTGGACAAGGACATGACGATCGGCGCGATCCGCCTGGAGGAGAAGTCCGGCGGCCGCAGCGGCGACTACAAACGCGGCGCCTAGAGGGGAAGCAGGTTCCCGGCACGTTCGAAGTCCAGCAGGTAGCGCTTGCGCTCGATGCCGCCGCCGTAACCAGTGAGGCTGCCGTTGCTGCCGACAACCCTGTGACAGGGCACGATGATGCTGATCGGGTTCTTGCCGTTGGCCAGGCCGACCGCGCGGCTCGCCTTGGGGTTGCCGAGTTGTTCGGCCAGCTCGCCGTAGGACATGGTCTCGCCGAAGGGGATGTCCTTCAGCGCCGCCCAGACCCGCAGCTGGAACGGTGTGCCGAGCATCGTCATGGTCAGGTCGAACTCGGTCCGCTCGCCCGCGAAGTACTCGCTGAGCTGGCTTTTCACCTCGGGCAGCGCCTCGGGTTCCGGCTCGCCGAACACCTCAGGCCCGGGGCGGTGCCGCTGGTAGTCCATGTAGAGGCCGGTGAGGACACCGTCCAGCGCGACCAGCGTCAGCGGGCCGCACGGGCTGTCCACAGTGGTGTGCGTGCGCATGCCCATAGCATTGCGCACGCACACCGGTGTGACTGGCAATATTCGGACATCACCCTGCGTGTCAGGTCGCCTCGGTCGCTTGCTCCGTCGGGATGAGCGGCAGGATGGGTTTCCGCGGCTGCGGGATCACCGGCTGTACAACCTGTTGGATTGCTTGGACCGCCGGCTCGCCGAGCGGGACGATCGGCAGCGGGCGGACCTTGCGCGGCACCACCGGCAGCGGCGTCGCCCGGACGATGTACGGGCGACCGGCGTGGATGCCGCACCAGACCTGTCCACAAAGGACAGCCAGGCACATGGCCAGCGGGGCCAGCCAGCCGCCCGTGCTGCTGTGGATCAGGCCGCAGGCCAGCGCGCCGATGCCGGCGATGATGTAGCCGAGGCCCTGCACCATTCCGGACAGTGCGGTGGCCAGGTCGGGACTCCCGCCGGACCGCTCGGAGATGGAACACAGCGCCATGGCGAGGCCACCCATACCGATTCCCAGGCCAACCGACCACAGCCAGGGCACGGAAGCGGGCGCCACCATCAATCCCACTACGCCGATCGCGTTAGAGCTCGCTAACAAGATGACAACGAGTGACTGGTTTCGCCCGCGCTGCACCAGGAACGGCACCAGCCACATCATCGGCAGCCCCATCGCCATGCACAGCGCCAGGCAGAACCCGGCGGTGCTCGCCGAGACGCCCGCGTCCCGCAGGATTCCGGGCAGCCAGCCCATGACCAGGAACGTCAGGGTGGAGACAAGTCCGAAGTAGACGGTGAGGTTCCAGGACACCGCACAGCGGAACAGCCTGGTCGGGCTCATCGAGCTGGCCTTGAACACCATGCTGGAGCGGGCCGCGCCCTGCCACAGCCAGACGGTGACGAGCGCCAGCAACGCCCACGAGGCGAGCGCGAACTCCCAGTTGACCGCCCCGACGAGGGTGGGCGTGGCCAGCGCGCCGATCGTGCTGCCGCTGCCCAGAGCAAACGTATAGCTAGCACGGGTTCTCGACGACGCCGACTGCACAAGAACAGGTAAGACGGTGCCCACGACCGCGATGGCCAGGCACGCCAACGCCGTTCCGGCAAGCAGGACCGAGGGTCCACCTTGCACCCGGACGACCAGCGACGCGCCGAGCATGAGCAGGGCCCAGGTGACCGCCTTGTGAATGCCCAGCCTGGACCGCAGCCACGGGGTCACCCAGCCGCCCAAACCGCTGGCCCACAACGGTATCGCGACCAGTACCGCGCCGACGGCGGCGGTCATTCCCGGGGTGGCCGAGATGTCCTCGAGGGCGGCGCCGAGACTGGTGACAGCGGGCCTGAGGTTGAGGGCCAGCACGAACACGATCGCGATGCCGACCGGGCCGGTGGTGGCCGGAGCTTGCTGTTTCATCCGCCTCCCCCTTTCTTTGCCGTGGGGTGAGCCGACCGGGGGATCTTGTGGATCCCCGGTCGGTTGAAAGGAAAAGAGGGTGCTTTCCTACGCCTCTGAAAGGCTCATATCCGGATGGTGAAAGTGATGAAGCAATGGCGGTATCGATCTTGGGTAGCGCAGACTCTTCATGCGAGCCTCCCTCATGGCGCGCACAGCAGGCTCCCCGCGAACCGCGCTGGCGACAACCGCCCTAATTAAGAGGGTCGCTGCTGTCTGGGGGCCGGTCAATCGCCCTTTTGGGCGTGTCGTAGGCTATGTCCATGTCGAACACCAGTTCTAAAGAAAGCGTTGAAGTGCTCGAACGTTCCTGGCCTGAACTCCACGCCACGGACGAACTGCGACTGCTTGAAGAGTTCCTGACATTCCTGCGCATCACCGCGGTGAACAAGGTCGCCGGATTGGACCGGTCCAAAGCGGTTGCCACGCCGTGGCCGACCTCTCCCATGATGAGCCTTCTTGGCGTGATCCAGCACTTGACAGCGGTGGAACGGTGGTGGATCTCAAAAGTCGGCGGCGGCCTGGATGTGCCGACGTTGTACTGGGATGACGACGAGCCGGACACCGATTTCAAGATCCCGCCGGAGGCGACGCCCGCGTCCGTGGTCGCCGCATATCGTGCGGAATGGGCGGCGTCCGGCGACGCAATCTGCGGAATGAGCCCCGATGACAAGACGAAACTGTCCTTCCGGGGTGAGGACCGCACCATCCGCTGGATATTGACGCACGTGATCCAGGAGACCGCCCGGCACGTCGGGCACCTGGACGTGCTCCGGGAGTTCGCCGACGGGCAGCGGGGCGAATAATGGGCGGGTGATCATCACCGACGCGGACGCGCTGGCCTGGGCCTCCGACGACTACGGGCACCGCGTTCACCTGCGGCCCGCCGGTGTGCTGCGCCCGTCGTCGGCCGCGGACATCCAGGCCGCGTTGGCGGCGGGGCACCGGCTGCGGCCTCGTGGGGAGGGTCACTCGACCGCCGGGCAGGCGCAGGTGCCGGGCGGCGTTGTGGTGGATATGCGGGGCTTGAACGCCATTGGACCGGTCCACGGGGATACCGTCACCGTGGGTGCCGGTGCCCGCTGGAGTTCCATTTTGGCGACAACTCTTCCCGAGGGATTGACACCGCCGGTTTTAACGGATTACCTGGAGCTTTCGGCCGGTGGAACTTTGTCGGCCGGGGGAATTGGCGGGGCGGCGCACCAGCACGGGCTTCAGGTGGACAACGTCCTGGAAATGGAAGTCCTTACCAATGACGGGTGCATCTGCACGTGCGGCCCTGGCGACGAACTGTTCGATCTCGTCCGCGGCGGCCGGGGCGAGCACGGCATCATCCTCAGCGCGCGGCTGCCGTTGATCCCGGCGCCCACCCACGCGCGGCGCTACGTGATCCCGTACCCGGATTTGCCGCAATTCCTGGCCGACCAACGCGCGCTGATGGCGTCCCGCCGGTTCTCGTACCTGGAGGGTCAGGCCAAGCCGGGGTGGAGCTACGAAATCGAGGCGGTGTCCTTCTACACCCCTCCGGCCGCGCCGGCGGAGTTGCCGCCCGGTCTGCCGCCGGCGACGGTCGAGGATCTGGGTTATTTCGACTTCCTCAACCGGGTCGCCGAGGGTGAGCGGTTGCTGCGTCAGATCGGCGACTGGGCGCGTCCCCACCCTTGGGCCGACCTGATGCTCCCCGACGATGCCGCCGACGCTTTCCTGGGCGATCTGATGGCCGGTATGACGGTCGAGGATCTGGGCGAGTTCGGCGTGTTCCTGATCTACCCGTTCGACACCACACTGATCCGAGCCCCACAACCCCGCGTCCCTGCAACACCCGCAGCGTTTCTGGTGGCCCTGCTCCGCACCGCCCAGGACGCGAGTGCTCTCGCACACATGCTCGAACTGAATGACCGATTGCGGTCACAAACCCTTGCCGCCGGCGGCTCGGTCTACCAAGACTGGTGTCGGTAGTGCGCGGAGGTGGTACCCGATGGCTGTGAAGCGTCCGAACCCCTTGTTGTGGCTGTGGTATGCGTTCGGCGGCAAACTCCCGGACACCTACCGCGAGTGGGTGCTGCACGACGCCACCGTGCCGAGCTGGCTGCTGCGCCACGTCATCCGCCGCCTCGTCTTCATGGCCCCCATCCTCGCGTTGCTGTACCTGTTCCTGGCGGTAATGCTCGGTTTTGACACCACAATCGTCCTCCTCGCCCTCGGCCTAGGCATCTACGCAGGCGTGTACTACTCCCTCATTTTCAGTACCCACAGCGTCGACAGCCGCGTGACCCGCCACGGCTACCCGGACGAGTACGCCAGCCAAGTCCGCAAAGCCATGAAACAAGCCGAACACGAGACAAAACAGAACCGCTACCACAACCGCTGGCGCGAAAGCTGAGTGTCTGTCTCTTGTGGACCAAACGAGTCGACCCAGGGTCGGGGGCGCGGCTCCGCTTCGCGGCGCACTGGCAAGTTTAAGGCCGCCGCCACCCATGTAAAACCGAACCGCGCTCAGTGCCTGCTACGGGCACCCCTTGAGCCGCAGGGAAAGCGGGGTCCCTGGGGTCAGGCGGCGGTGGGCAGCGGTGTTCGTGGTTGTGGTGGTCTTCGGGCGGAGTTGGTTCTGGGGCGACGGTGCGGGTCGATGTACGCAGGCGGGATGAACTGCGGGGTGCAATCGACCATCTGGATGGTCCAGTCACTGCGGCGAACCAACCGATGATGGTGGGGGCAGAGAAGTACGAGATTGTCCACTTTGGTCGGGCCGTGGTTGCGCCAGTGGATGATGCGGCGGGCCTCGCGGGCGGTGAGGTAGGTGTCGGGTCCGACGAGGATGCGGTCGTCGAGGTCGTTGAGCAGATCGTCATAGGAGATGGTGATGGCGACCGGAGTGCGCAGCCCGTTCTTGGTGGGCTTGGCAGGGCACTGAGCTGCCATCCGCAGGGTTTCTACGAACGCGTCGGCGGTGCGTTCGGCCTGGCACCGGTCGTCGGCACGGTCAGCGGGCCGCTGTTCACCTTTCTTGATCACCGGGTGCAGCAGGTGGGCGTCTTCGGCGGGCAGGTGGCCGCGGAAGTCGAGGCCGCCGTTGCGGCGGATGCGGGCGTGCAGCATCCGGTCGGGCTGCTTGGGTTCCGGGTCGGGTGGCGGTGGGCCATCGGGGTCCACGATGTTGCGCACCCGGGTGCCGAAGCGGGCCAAGGCTCCTTGGGCGAGATCCGCAACGCGTGCACAAGCAGCGCGGCGCGGTTGGAGTAGCCGAGGGCGTTGGCGAGGCCCTGGTTGTTCAGGTGGGCCACCAACTCCAGCCCGGTGTACTCGATCCGCTGCCCCTGCGCCTCGACGTCCTGCAGGGCAGCGACTATCTCTTCTTTTGTTTTATTCCAATGGTTTCCACTGCCTTGCATGGCATCAACACTACCCGCGCGGAGCTGGAAGGTCCCGGGATGTGGTGGGGGTTCACCGGAATTGGTGACCCCCTTGTCCCACGGGCAAAGCGCAAGCGCAACACCACTCCCCGAAAGACGAACCGGATTCCCAGTCCAACTTCCGGGGAGCGGTTCACGGCCCCTCATCCCCTCTGGGTGGCGCTGCCCGTCCGGCGAGGACAAAAGCGTCACCCAGAAGCAAAACCCTAAGCAGCAGCCTCCGAAGCAGCGGCATGAAGAGCGGCATGGTTGTGATAGTCCCGAGAGTGAACGATCAACCCACCCCGAACCCGAACCACCAAAACATTGGCCACCACAAAAGACCGCCCACTCCCAGGCACAGTCACCTTGTAGTCGTACTCAGCGACAACCACCTCAGGATCATCAGTCTCCCGAACCACGGGATTGAGCAACTCCAACGTAAACGGCCGCATCGGAGCAGAAGCGAACCGCTCCCGCAACTCAGCCCGACCGTTCACAGTGGACGGCTCGGGAACGTTGAAAGGATGCTCAACCACCGCATCCTCCGCGTACAACTCGGCCAGCGACGTCCACGACCGACCAGCGATCCCCTCCAGCAGCGCGGACACAACCTCACGCGGAGCAACCCCAGCCATCGGACACCCTCCTAAGGTGAACCATCATTCCGGATAGCCCAACTATACGGAACTCCCATTCCGGTTGTCCACCAGCACCGGCAAGGACAGAATGAGCGCGACCAGCCCTTCGTGTCGGAGGTGTCACCATGAGTGAGTCCACAACCGGTACTCCGGTCCAGATCCTGGATCCCAAGCGGGCTTGGGGGCTGGTCGTGCTGCGCGGTGTGATGGCGCTGCTGTTCGGCCTGTTCGCGTTGGCGTGGCCGGGGATCACGGTGCTCGCCATCGCGCTGCTGTTCGGGATCTACGCGCTCGCGGACGGCATCGGGCTGGTGATGGACGGCTTCCGCTCGACGGACAAGTCCAACCGGGGCATGCGGATCCTCGGCGGCGTGCTGGGCATCCTGATCGGCATCGTGGCGATCGTGTGGCCCGGGCTGACCATCACGGCGATCGGCATCCTGATCGGCGCGTGGGCGTTGGTCACCGGTATCGCCGAGATCGTGGCCGCCATCCGGCTGCGCAAGCAGATCGAGGGCGAGCTGATGCTGGGGCTGGCCGGGCTGCTGTCGGCGATCTTCGGTCTGCTCGTGTTGTTGTGGCCCGCGCTGGGGCTCGTCACGATCGCGTCGATCCTGGGCATCTTCGCGCTCATCTACGGCGTCGTGCTGATCTTCCTGGGTGTCCGGCTGCGCAGTCTGTCCCGGCGCTGACCGCGAACCCCTAAGGTGTCAGGCGTGAACGACACAGGGGGTTGGTCCGCGCCCGACGAGGGCAGACCGCAGGATCCAGTACCACCGCCGACGCCCGGCCCGATGCCGCCGCAGCAGCCGTACTACCAGGCGCCGCCGAAGCCGGGCGTGATCCCGTTGCGCCCGTTGGGGGTCGGCGAGATCCTGGACGGCGCCATCGCGACCATCCGCCGTTACCCCAAACAGATGCTGGGGCTCTCGGCGTTGGTGGCCGTGGTGTCCAACGTGCTCAGTGTCGGCACGCTGACGTTGCTGCGCACCCAGACGAGCTATCTCGCCTCGGACCTGCCGCTGAACGCCAACGACCTGGACATCGCCTCGGACAACCTGCGGATCGCCCTGCTGGCCACCATCCCGACCGTGGTGATCAACCTGCTCACCCAGGTGGTGCTGGCCGGCATGCTGACCATCGTGGTCGGCAAGGCCATCCTGGGCCAGCCGATCACCGCCCGCGAGGCGTGGCGGCAGGTGGTCCCCCGGTTCTGGCCGCTGCTCGGCGCCAGCCTGCTCTACACACTGATGATCATCGGCGGCACGGTCGCGCTGATCATCCCGGCCGTCTGGCTCTACGTGCTGTTCAGCCTGACCAGCAACGCGCTGATGCTGGAGGGCGCCAAGGTGGGCCGCGCCTTCGGCCGGTCGCGTGAGCTGGTGAACCAGGCCTGGTGGCGCACGTTCGGGATCCTGCTGCTGGCCTCGCTGATCACCGGGATCCTGGCCTACATCGTGAACATCCCGTTCACCCTGATCACCGGCGGCCTCGGCACGCCGACGATGAGCCTGGGCGCGACCATCCTCATCGTCACCATCGGCCAGATCATCGCCGACACCATCGTGCAGCCCTTCGTGTCCGGCGTGACCACACTGGTCTACATCGACCGACGGATCCGCCGGGAGGGCTTGGACATCCAGTTGGCACGGCAAGCGGCGGGATGAGCCAGATCCCGGTCGAGGTCACCCCGGACGCCGCGCGCGACGCGGCCGCCCGGGAACTGTCCGACCCCGCGTACGCCGCCGCCGAGCCGTCGTGGCTGGATCGTGCCATTCGCTGGCTGATCACCCAGATCGGCGAGCTGTTCGGCAGGATCGCCGTCGGCTTCCCCGGTGGGTTCGCCGGCCTGTTCATCCTGCTCGTACTGATCATCGCAGTCGTCATCGTGATCCGCCTGCGCGTAGGACCGTTGGCGCGCAACGCAAGCGCGGCCGTCTTCACCGGCAAGCGCCTCACCGCGGCGGACCACCGCCGGGCCGCCGAGCAAGCCGCGCAGCGAGGCGACTTCGCCGAGGCCGTCCGCGAACGGTTCCGTGCGATCGCCCGTGGCCTGGAAGAACGCGGTGTCCTCGACGAACGCTCCGGCCGCACGGTCGACGAACTCGCCCGTGAAGCCGGAGCACGCCTCCCCGGCCACGCCACCGCCTTGCGAACAGCGGCGCGGATCTTCGACGAGATCTGGTACGGCGGCCGGACCGCCACCGCACAGTCGTACCAGCGGCTCGCAGACCTCGACCTGGCCCTGGACGGCGCCCGCCGATGACGTCCGTTTCCCCTGACACGAAACAGTTGTGGCGCACCGCCCGCGGCCCGGTCACCGTCGGCGCCGTCGTCCTCGTGGCCGCCATCGTGATCACTTTGCTGACCAGCAAGGGAAACACCGATGCCGCCGACCCGGACTCGGTGGCACCGAACGGAAGCCGCGCGGTCGCCCGCCTGCTTCAGGGTTATGGCGTGCAGATCGTGAAGGTCGAGACCCTCCAGGCCGCCAAGAACGCGGTCGCGGGCGACACCACACTCCTGGTCACCCGTCCCGACTGGGTCGGCGCCGACGAGTGGAAAACCTTGCGTGGCAAGGACACCATCCTGATCACCCCCACCGAAGCCACGCTCGACGCGATCGCCCCGACGGTGTCCGTTCAGGGCCAAGCCAAAGCGGACGCACGCAACCCGGACTGCGATTTCGGCCCCGCGAAGGCCGCCGGTCGAGCTCGCATCGGCACCGTCGCCTACCAAGCACGAAACTCCTGCTACGAGGGAACTCTGGTCCCACTCGACGGCGTCACCGTGCTCGGCGACGCGACCCCACTGTCCAATGAGGTCCTTGACGAGGACGGCAACGCGGCCCTCGCGTTGAGACTGCTGGGCCAGCACCAGAAGCTCGTCTGGTACCTGCCCAGCCTGGCCGACGCCACCGCGTCCGGTGGCCAGCGGTCGATCTACGACCTGATCCCGCCCGGCTGGGGTTACGCCGTGATCGAGGTCGTCATCGCGGTGCTGCTGTTCATGCTGTGGCGCGCCCGGAGACTCGGCCCGGTCGTCACCGAGCCGCTGCCGGTCGTCGTGCGCGCCGCGGAAACGACCGAAGGCCGCGCACGCCTCTACCGTCGCGCCAAAGCCACGGACCACGCGGCGGACGCGCTGCGCCGGGCCGCGTTGAACCGGTTGATCCCCATGCTGGGCCTCACTTCCGAGGCCGCGGTGGTGGATCGGATCGCCGAGCGCACCGGGCGGCCCGGCGCGGAGGTCCACGCGATCCTGTACGGTCCGGCACCAGCGACCGAGCAAGCCCTTGTCCACCTGGCGGATGCCCTGGACGCCCTGATCAACGAGGTCCGAACGACATGACGGAGAGTTCCCGCGCGGCGCTGGTGGCGTTGCGCGCCGAGGTCGGCAAGGCGGTGGTCGGCAACGACGGCGCGGTCACCGGCCTGATCATCGCCCTGCTGTGCCGGGGGCACGTGCTCATCGAGGGCGTCCCGGGCGTGGCGAAGACGTTGCTGGTGCGGGCATTGGCGGCGGCCCTGGACCTGAGGTGCACGCGCGTGCAGTTCACCTCGGACCTGATGCCGGGCGACGTCACCGGGTCCATTGTGTACGACCCGAACAAGGCGGACTTCACGTTCCGCGAGGGCCCGGTGTTCACCAGCCTGCTGATCGCGGACGAGATCAACCGGACCCCGCCGAAGACCCAGTCGGCGCTGCTGGAGGCGATGGAGGAACGCCAGGTCTCGATCGACGGCACGCCAAGGCCGTTGCCCGACCCGTTCATCGTGATCGCCACCCAGAACCCGGTCGAGTACGAGGGAACCTACCCGCTGCCGGAGGCGCAGCTGGACCGGTTCCTGCTCAAGCTGACCATGCCGACACCGTCGCGCGCGGACGAGGTGACCATCCTCACCCGGCACGCGACCGGCTTCGATCCCCGCGATCTCAGCCACATCGGTGTGATCGCGGGCAAGTCCGATCTGGACGCCGGGCGGGCCGCGGTCCGGTCGCTGACCGTGCACGAGCAGGTGATCGGCTACGTCGTGGACATCTGCCGCGCCACCCGCAACTCCCCCGCCGTCCGGCTCGGTGTGTCACCGCGTGGCGCGACCGCGCTGCTGGCCGCGGGCCGGGCGTGGGCGTGGCTGTCCGGCCGCGACTACGTGACCCCTGATGACATCAAGGCGTTGGCGCGCCCGGCTTTGCGGCACCGGCTGGAGCTGCGGCCGGAGGCTGAGCTGGAGGGCGCCACCGCCGACGGGGTGCTGGACGGCGTGCTCGCCGCCGTGCCGGTTCCTCGCTGACGCCATGGCAATCACCGGCCGGGTCGGCCTGCTAGCACTGCTAGGCGCTGTCGTCGTTGGGTTTGCCGTGCCCTCGACGTCCGGCGTTGTGCTCGTGACGGCTGTGATCGTAATAGCAGTGCTAGCCGACCTAGCGTTGGCCGGATCCGTTCGGGCGCTGCGGTTCACCCGGGCCGGCGCCCGGTCCGCGCGTCTCGGTGACACCGCCGAGGTCGGCCTGATCATCGAAAACCCCGGCCGGGCAAGGGTTCGTGGTGTACTGCGGGACGCCTGGCCGCCGAGCGCGGGCGCTGTCGACCGGCACACGATCGACATTCCCGGCCACGGCAGGCAAACGGTCACCACCGGGCTCACTCCGACCCGCCGCGGTGACCGCAAAGCCGACCGCGTCACGGTTCGCGCCTACGGCCCGCTGGGACTGGCTGCACGGCAGGGATCGCACGAGGTGCCGTGGACACTTCGCGTGCTGCCACCGTTCCACAGCCGCAGACACCTTCCTTCACGGCTGGCCAGGCTCCGCGAACTCGACGGCCGGCTGGCGACACTGGCGCGCGGCCAGGGCACCGAGTTCGACTCGTTGCGGACCTACGTGGTCGGTGACGATGTCCGCTCGATCGATTGGCGGGCAACGGCTCGCGCGTCCGACGTGATGATCCGCACCTGGCGGCCGGAACGCGACCGGCACCTGATGATCGTCCTGGACACCGGCCGGACCTCCGCGGGCCGGGTCGGCGACATTCCGCGTCTCGACGCCACAATGGACGCCGCTCTCCTGCTGGCCGCCCTCGCCGCCCGTGCCGGTGACCGCGTCGACTTCATCGCCTACGACCGCAAGGTCCGGGCCGGCGTCCAGGGCTCGTCGGCCGCGGACCTGTTGCCTTCCTTGGTGAACAGCATGGCACCGCTCGAACCGGAGCTCGTCGAGTCGGACGCCCGCGGGATCGTCGCCGAAGTCCTGCGCCGCAGCCGCCGCCGTTCGCTCGTCGTGCTGTTGACCGGCCTCGACCCGGATCCCGTGCAGCAGAGTCTGATGCCCGTTCTCAGCGCCCTGACATCCCGCCACCTCGTGCTCGTGGCCAGTGTCACCGATCCACGAGTCGCCGAAATGGCCCAGGCCCGAGGCGACGCCGAGGCCGTCTACGACGCTGCCGCAGCCGCCCGAACCCTCCAGGAACGCGAGCACATCGCCGCCCTGCTCCAACGCCGAGGCGTCGAAGTCGTCGACGCAACCCCGAACGACCTCGCCCCCGCCCTGGCGGACAAGTACCTGGCGCTCAAGGCAGCGGGCCGGCTCTAGGTCGCGGCGGGCAGGGTGTCCTCGGCGTAACGCGAGTCGATGTCGCCCGTCTCACCGGCTTTCGCGGCCCGGCGGCCGAGAATGAACACATATGCCAGGAAAAGCAGCTCGACCAGGACACCGATACCGATCCGCAGCCAGGTCGGCCAGCCCGATGGCGTCACGAACCCCTCGATGGCACCGGAAATCGCCAGCACGCAAGCCAGCCCGAGCACCACGACGACCACCGACCGGCCTTCCTCGGCCAACGCCCGGGCCCGCGTCCGGCCCCGCGGATCGATCACGGTCCACCCCAGCCGCATGCCGATCCCAGCCGCCACGAACACCGCGGTCAGCTCCAGCAACCCATGCGGCACAAGCAACCCGAAGAACAACGCACCCCGGCCCGCGGACACCATCAGGCCCACCCCTACGGCGAGGTTCAAAGCGTTGAGCCACAACATGTACACGGTCGGGATCCCCAGCAACACGCCCAGCAGCAACGCTCCCGCCGCCACCCAGGCGTTGTTCGTCCACACCCCCGTGGCGAACGAAGCTGCCGGGTTGCTGGAGTAGTAGGCCTCGTACGCGCCACCTGGCCTGGTCATCTCGCGGATCTCGTCCGGCGCGGCGATCGCGGCCTGGACGTCCGGGTGTGTGGCGATCCAGGCGGCGATGATCCCGCTGACGATCAGGAACACGACCGCCACGCTCACCCACCAGCGCCAGCCCAGGTACAGGGCGGCGGGCAGGCGGCGTTTGAAGAACACCCCGACCTCGCGCCACGCCGGGGTGTGCGTGCCGGTGATGGCCGAGCGGGCCTGCGCGACCAGCGTGGACAGACGGCCGACCAGGGCGGGATCGGGCGCCTCGGTGCGGATGACCGACAGGTGCGTGGCCACGCGTTGGTAGAGCCGGACCAGTTCGTCCGCTTCGGCACCACGCAACGACCGGGCGCTCCTGGTGAGCGCGGCCAGCCGGTTCCACTCCGCACTGTGCGCGGCGACGAACACGTCGACATCCACATCTCGTACTATCCCGCATGACCAGGGGGTGCACGCGGGAATGTCCGATCTCGTCAGCGGTGAGGCCGTACTGCTCGAACTGCGGGTGGCACGGCTGGCCAGCCGCGGCCTCGCCATGGCCCTGGATGTCGTGATCCAGGCGGCCACTCTGCTGATCGTGTTCCTGCTGCTGTCCACGGGCGGGGCGTTCGGGTTCGACGACGCGCTGGCCGGCGCGGTCACCATCCTCACGCTGGTCATCGTGCTGATCGGCTACCCCGCGACCATGGAGACGCTCACCAGGGGCCAGACGGTCGGCAAGATCGCCGCGGGCCTGCGGGTGGTGCGCGTGGACGGCGGCCCGATCCGGTTCCGGCACGCCCTGGTGCGCGCGCTGGCCGGGGCGTTCGTGGACTTCTGGGTGCTCGGCGTGTTCGGCGCGGTGGCCGTGATCGTGTCGATGAGCTCGAAGAACGCCCAACGCGTCGGCGACATGCTGGCAGGCACGCTGGTCATCCGCGAACGCATCCCCCAGCAACGCCAGGTCTACACGTACCTACCGCCGCAGCTGGCCCCGTGGGCCGCCGAGCTGCCGGTGGGCGCCATCCCCAACGACCTCGCCCTCGCGATCCGCCAGTACCTGGGCCGGATCCGCGAGCTGAGCCCGAGCGCCGCCGGCCAGCTGGGCTGGGGCCTGGCCACCGAGGTCAGCGGCCACCTGGGCTCGCCGATCCCCCCGGGCATGCCGCTGGAGACGTATCTGGGCACGGTCCTGGCCGAACGCAGAAGACGCGAAGAAGCCCGCCTCTACCAACCCCAACATCCCCACCCCCAACCCCAACCCCAACCCCAACCCTCACCCTCACCACAGCAGCCGCCCCACGACCCACTCGACGACCCACTCGACGACGGCCCCTTCGCACCCCCAACCTAACCGCGTGTCCCACATTCGTCGCCCCCGTGTCCCACACTCACGGCCCCCGAAATCCCCTTTCGCCGGGGACGAACGGGGAACACGGGGTGCGCGAACGTGGGACACGCCCCCTGCGAATGTGGGACACGGGGGCGGTGAGTGTGGGACACGCGGGGGATTAGCGGGGGACCCAGACGGTGACGCGGGTTCCGTTTCCGGGCTTGGAGACGATGTCCGCGTAGCCGCCGACTTCGCCGACGCGGGCGATGATCGACTCCTTGATGCCGAACCCGCGCGGCTGCACGGTCATGTCGAAGCCGACGCCGTGATCCCTTGTGGTGACCGCGATCCCGCCGTCACGTTCCTCGACGCGCACGGTTACCCGCTTGGTGCCACCGTGTTTCAACGTGTTCCGCAACGCCTCGCGGGTCGCGTCCCGGACGGCCTTGCGGCGCGCGTCCGGGAGGGTGTCGTCGATGTCCGCGGAGACGAGCTGGGCGCGCAAGCCTTCGCGGGACATGTCGGTGGCCAGCACGGAGAGGTCCTCGATCAACCGGCCGCCCGAGGGCTCGCTCAGCCCCCGCCGCAGAACCGCGGCCTGGGCGCGGGCGGCGTTGCGGATCTCGGTCAGCTCGGGCGAGTCCGACGACCGCCGCAGCGCCATGGCCTCCAGCGCCTGCAGCACCGTGTCGTGGATGAACCGGTGGAACACCAGCCGTTCGGCCGCCCGGCCCCGCCGGACACCCAGGTAGTACCCGGCCACGCCGAGAAGCACGGCGACTCCGGCGAGGAAGATCTCCATCAGGCGGGCATCGATTCCACGCGGCCGTACGTCACGCCCATCTCGATGGCGTACCGGGTCAGCTCCGGCCGGCGCCGCTGGCCGGTCTTGTCCCGGATGCGGTCCAGGTAGGAACGCACGGTCCGGATCGAGATCTCCAGGGTCTCGGCGATGTCCTGATCGCGTTCGCCCGCAGCCACCAGCGACAGCACCTGCCGCTCCCGGGTGGACAGCTCGATCGCCGGACCGGTGTGCCGGCCGGCGAACGCGTCGAGCACATGCGAGGCCAGCATCGGGCTCACGTAGCTGTTGCCCTCGGCGATCACGCGCACGGCGTGCACGATCTCGTCGGCCTCGGAGTCCTTGGACAGGTATCCGCTCGCACCCGCGGCCATCGCGCCGAGCACCTCGTTCTGCTCGGAGTGCGCGGACAGCACGAGCACGCGGTACCCCATCGCGACGACTTCCATCACGGCGGCCGCACCCTGCAGGCCGGGCAGCCTGAGGTCGAGCACGACAACGCCGGAGGTGGTACGGCGGCGGGCGGCGAACTGCGCGATCGACCCCGCGACGGCGTCCAGCTGGATGCCGGGGGCGTCGGCGAGCAGCTTGGCCACCGCTTCGCGATACAGCGGGTGGTCCTCGATCACGCCTACTGGGATCATGCCGACCACGCTATGCAATGGTCGCATCCGAGTATGACAGTTATTCGGCCCTCATCCTCGACCTGCGCAGATGACTGTCAGTCACAGCTCGTCGACACTAATGATGCCGTCCTGGATGGCCCTGGCCACCAAAGCGGCCTTGGTCGGCGCTTCCCGGCCGACATTCGCGTACTTGACGCGCACGCGGTCGAGGTAGCCGTTCACCGTGCTGACCGTGAGGTTCAGCTTCTGCGCGACCATCTCCTTGGACTCGCAGTGGAACCACTCCAGCAGCACGTCGACCTGGCGCTGGGTCAGGTTCGGCCGGTTCGCGCGGGTGTCCGTGCCCAGCGCACCCGAAAGGGCGGGCGGCGTGTACGGAGTGTTGCTGGCGGCCGCCTGGATGGCGGCGACCATGTGGTCCTCGCCCTCGGCCTTCGTCAGGTAGGTGAACGCACCGATGTCCAGGCAGGTCAGCGCGGTCTCCTTGTCCTCACGCATGGTGTAGACGACCACCTGGCGGCCCGCGTCGACCAGGCGCTTGAGGTCGCCGTAGGCCGGGCCGGACAGGTCCAGCTGCAGGTCGAACACGACCACATCGGCGCGGTCGCCCGGGTCCAGCCAGGCCACGCCCACGTTCGAGCCGGAGTCCACCACCTCGATCGGCGGCTCGGCCGCCGAACACCAGGCGCGCACTCCGGCGATGACCGCGGGATGGTCGTCCACCACCACGACGCTCGTCATGACTGGCCCTTCCAGGTCGCCTCGATCCACAGCCGGCCGTCGGTCCGGATGGTGGATGTGGTGATCTCCTCGTGCTCGACTTCGGGCACGTCGTACTCGCCGGCGGCGGCGACCACGCTGACCGTCACCTGGTCGGGCGCCCCGACCACGGTCAGCCGGACTTTTCCGCGCGCGGTGGCGAGCACCGCGACGGCGGGTTCGGTGAGCATCCGGCGCACCTCCGTCGGAATGGCCCTGGACTCGCCCTGCGCGGAGAACCGGACCGACACGCCATTGCGTTCCGCCAGCCCGACACACGCGGTCAGCTCGTCCACCAACGGATCCGGCCGCTCCCCCGCGTCACCGAACAGCCGGCGCATCCGCGCGGCCTCGATGGCGCAGGACCGGCGGACCGACTCGTCCCCCGGGTTCAGCTCGCCGGAACCCAAGCCCGCCAGCAAAGGCGCGGTGGTGCCGGCGAGAGCGGCGTAGCGGTTCTTGCGGTCCTCGTGCAGCTGCGAGGACACGGCCGCGAGCGTGCGGGTCCGTTCCTCCTCGCGACCCATCCGCGCGACCGACGTGCCGACCCGGCGCAAAGCGTTGGCGAACAACACGACCGCGACCTGGAACGACGCCGTGATCGCGGTCGAGTTCACGACACCGGCGAACGTCACCTTCACCGGGCCGTCGAACAACGCCAGCGCGAACGCCGGAACATAGTGCGCGGCAAGCAAACCGAGGAACAGCGGCAGGGTCCGGTCCATCGCCAGCAGGATCAGCGACCAGCCCACGGCCTCGTCCGACCAGTGCGGTGTGCCGAGCCGGTCCGCCGGCACGACCGTGATCGTCGCGGCGATCGAGGCGGCGAGGACCAGCGCGATCAGCGGCCACCGCCACCGCTTGACCACAGTGTCCTGCCAAGCGATCGCGGGCACGAACGTCAACACGGCCACCGCGGCGAGCTGAACCGCTTGCGACTGATACGAAGTTGTCCAGTTTCCGAGCAGCTTGGGCAGTTCCAGGCCGTACAGCACGACGACCGCGATCAGGGCCGCGCCTCGTCGCATCTCCCGCTGGAACCGCGCCTCGACGATCTCGCCGTAGCGCACGTGGTCGGTGGTCACTGTCGTCACGGTGACCACTCCAACCGGATCTCGGTGCCCGCTCCGGGCGCGCTCGTGACCACGGCCTGGCCGCCCATCCGGTCCATCCGTTCGACGAGAGATCGGGTCACGCCGTAACCATGTCCGTCGGCGATCAGGGCCGGATCAAAGCCCGCGCCCTCGTCCCGCACCCAGACCACGACATCGTCGGAGGTCTGGCTGACCCCGACCTCCGCGCTGTCCACACCCGCGTGCCGCACGACGTTCGTCAACGCCTCTCGTGCGCCACGACACAAAGCCACTGCCACCACCGCCGGCACGGTCACGGCGCCTTCGGGCAGGCGCCAGCGAATGTGTAACGGCACGTGCTCCACGACATGACGCAGCATGGGGGCCAAATTCACATCTCCGTCGACCGGATCGGCCTGGCCGCTGATCACCTCGAGGTCCCGCAGCGCCTGCGCGGACAGCCACCGCTCCGGTTTGGCCGCCACCCCGGACCCGACCATCAGCAGCGTCGCCGAGGCGGTGTCGTGCAGTGAGGCCAGGTATTCGCGCTCGTCAGCGCGCTGCGCGTCGGCGACGGCGGCCTCGCGGCGGACCTGCTCGCCGCGCGCGAACTCCCGGTCGGCCATCCGGCCACCGCGCCGGATCAGCAGGTAGAGCCCGCGGCCGAGGGCGGCCTCGACGGCGATCCACGAGCCGATCGGCACCGCGAACGTCCAGTCCTGCAGGTCGGCCAGGACCGCGCCGGTGAGGTACGCGACGAGGATGACAAGCGCGGCGCCGATCCCGAACAGGGTCGGCGAGTGGAACTGGTAGGCCACCACGATGATCGACGCGGCCACGAGCACCCAGCTGATCCGGTCGGCCTTCATGTCCGGAATGGCCGTCCACACCTGAGCGAGGCAGACCGCGGCCACCACGACCAGGTCGACGGCCATCAGCCAGATCCGCGGCCGGCGGAGCATGAGCAGCGCGAAGGCCGCGTTCCAGGCGACGAACCCGACGATCACGAACGCAGCCGGGACCGGGGCCTTGGGCGTGGTGGTGAACAGCGAGACCAGGGCGGGGACGGCGACGACCAGCAGCCGGATCACGACGGCGTACACCAGGCCGATCCGGTCGAGCTCCCGTTCCGCCGGTCCGCTCATGGGCACAGGGCCAGTCCGGCCGACCGCATCTCGGCCAGCCTCGTCTCCGGGCACCCGGCGACCCGCAGCGCCGCGTCCGCCCCGGCCGCCGCGAACCCCTCGGCGGGCGGCTTCTCCCGGCGGACGATGATCACGCTCTCGACCAGGCCGAACAGCAGGTCGCCGGTGATCTCCCCGGCCCCGGCCAGGCCGCGGTAGATCGCTTTGAGTTCGGCCCGTTCCCGGCGGAACGCGGCGAACCGGTCCGCGCCGATCTCCGGCAGCAGGTACAGCGCGCCCAGGTTGACCGGGCCGGAGCAGAGCAGGCCGATGTCGAACCGGGCCAGCGCCCAGAGCTTGGCCCAGTCCTCAGCAGCCTTTTCGGACAGTCGCGCGGCATAGTCCAAAGAGGGCCGGACGGTCCCGGCCAGCAGCTCCGCGAGGATGTCCTCCTTGCCGGCGAAGTAGTGGTACAGCGATGCTTGGCGCAGGCCGGCCTTCTCGGCGATGGACCTGGTCGAGGTCGCGCTGTAGCCGTGCGAGACGAACAGCTCGGCGGCCGCGCCCAGCACGTCCTGCCGCGAATCACGCTCGCCGGGAGCCTCCCCCGTAGCCCTCGGCCGCCCCCTGCTCGCCACTGCCACCCGCCCATCCTAGTGAACTGCACACAAGGTGCCCCGTGCGCAACGTGAAAAATACCGCCGCGTGCGGTTTATTTTTCTATCGCTCGACAGGAAATCCCGTCGTAGGCTCGGCAGGTCATGATCGCCCTCACCAGGAAGGGCCCGCCATGAGCACTTCGACCACATCTGGCGCCCGCGATCACGCCCGCGCCCAGGAGGTCACCGAGACCCCGATCGCCCCGCCGGACGGCGTCGACCACCTGACGTGGGCCGATGTCGTGCCAGGCGGCGGGTACACGCACAAGGTCCTCGCGCGCGGGAGCATGCTCCGGCTGACCGACCTGAGCGGCGACGCCTGTGCGCACGTGTTGCTGTACAACGCGGACCAGCCGTGGGAACGGCTGAACGTGGCCGACACGGTGAAGGTTCAGTGGAACGCGTACCTCGGCGAAGGCGGGTTGCTGCTCAGCGACCAGGGCCGCGCGCTGGCGTCGATCGCGTCCTTCGACGCCCAGCACGACACGTTGTGCGGGACGTCGGCTGCTGGGCGCTCGCTGTTCACGTTGGCGGCGGCGAAGAACGGGCTGACCCCGCGAGACCTGCCGCCGAGCCTGTCGTTCTTCCAGGGTGTCCACGTTGAACCGAACGGCGACCTGACGGTCGTTGATTCCGCGCGGCCGGGGGCATCGGTCACATTGCGGATGGAACTGCCGGTGATCGTGCTGCTGGCGAACGTGCCGCATCCGTTGACGCCGGACGCTTCGACCGGCCCGCTGGAGGTCGCCGCCTGGCAGGGCCAGGCGACCCGGCCGGCCGATCCGCTGTGGTCGTCCACGCCGGAAGGCCGCCGCGCCTTCGAGAACACGTTCGCCTACCTGGACGCGAAGGGACAGTCATGATCACCGTTGCGGCACGCTCGCCATGGTCGGCCGTGGTCCCGCGGGGCAAGGTCCTGGACATCGTGGACCTCGAGGGAAACCAGGCCGTCGACTTCCTCGTCTACGACGCCGCCGATACGGCACACCGTTACAGCGCGGCGAACACGATCACCGCGCAGCGCAACATCTTCCTCACCACCGGTAGCGTGCTGCGGTCCAACGAGGACAAGCCGCTGATGACCGTGGTGGACGACACCTGCGGCCGGCACGACACCATCGGCGGAGCGTGCAGCAAGGAGTCCAACACCCTTCGCTATGGTCACCACACCCGTCACCAGCACGCCTGCGTGGAGAACTTCCTCGCCGAGGGCGCGAAGTGGGGACTGGGCAAGCGGGATCTGGTCAGCAACGTCAACTGGTACATGAACGTGCCGGTCGAACAGGACGGGATGCTCGGCATCGTGGACGGGATCTCCGCGCCCGGGCTGCGGGTCTCGCTGCGGGCCGAGGTGGACGCGCTCGTGCTGATCTCCAACTGCCCGCAGATCAACAACCCGTGCAACGGGTTCAACCCGACGCCGATCGGCGTGGACATCCGGGAAATCCGGGACGGAAGGTAGCGGATGCTGGAGAGGCTGCTCGTCGCCAACCGGGGAGAGATCGCGGTCCGGATCCTGCGGACCGCCCGGCGGCTGGGGATCTCGACCGTGGCGGTGTACTCCGACGCGGACCGGTCCGCCCCGCACGTGCGTCTCGCCGACACCGCGGTCCGGCTGGGTCCCGCTCCGGCGCGGGAAAGCTACCTCCAGGTTCCGTTGCTGCTGGAGGCGGCTCTTTCCACTGGGGCCACGGCGATCCACCCCGGGTACGGGTTCCTGTCCGAGGATGCCTCGTTCGCTCAGGCGGTCGAGGACGCGGGCCTGATCTTCGTCGGGCCCACTCCTGAGCAGCTGTCTCTCTTTGGTAGCAAGCACACCGCTCGTGAGGCCGCTTCGGCCGCCGGTGTTCCTTTGCTGGCGGGTACTCCGTTGCTGCCTTCGCTTGACGCCGCTCTCTCGGCGGCCGCTTCTCTTGGCTATCCCGTCATGCTGAAGGCGACCGGTGGGGGTGGCGGGATCGGCATGGAGCCCTGCCAGTCCCCTTCGGACCTCTCGGCCGCTTGGGATCGGGTCCAGCGGGTCGCTTCGGCGTCCTTTTCCAGTGCCGGCGTGTATCTGGAGCGGTTGGTCACTTCCGCACGGCACATCGAGGTGCAGGTGTTCGGGGACGGGGCCGGGGGCGTTGTCGCTTTGGGTGACCGGGACTGCACTTTGCAGCGGCGGAACCAGAAGGTGCTGGAGGAGTGCCCGGCCCCCGGACTGTCCACTTCGGTCCGTTCGCTGTTGCACTCCGCCGCGGTGCGGTTGTGTTCTTCGGTGCGGTACCGGAGCGCCGGGACTGTTGAGTTCGTCTATGACGCGGCTCGGGAAGAAGTCGCTTTCCTCGAGGTGAACACGCGGCTTCAGGTCGAGCATCCCGTTACCGAGGCGGTGTACGGGGTGGACCTGGTCGAGTGGATGTTGCGTCAGGCCAGTGGGTTGACGATTCCGCCTCTTGGTTCGCCTTCCGGGCATGCCGTGGAGGCGCGGGTCTACGCAGAGGATCCCGCGCATGAGCACCGGCCCAGCGCCGGTCTGGTGACGAATGTGTCCTTTCCTTCTTCGGCGCGGGTGGACAGCTGGATCGAGGCGGGGACTTCGGTCACCGCACACTACGATCCCTTGCTGGCCAAGGTGATCGCGACCGGCCCGGACCGCGCTTCGGCGTGGGCCGCGCTTTCTTCGGCGCTGGCCGCGAGCCGGGTGGACGGGATCGAGACGAACCTCGGCCTGCTGCGGGCGGCGACCGTTTCCGCTCCCGTTCTCGCTGGGACGCATACGACCCGGACGCTGGCGTCGATCGCGGATGTGTCGCCGCGGATCGAGGTGCTGCGCGGCGGGACGATGACGACGGTGCAGGACTGGCCCGGGCGGGTCGGGTACTGGCATGTCGGGGTTCCGCCTTGCGGGCCGATGGACGACCTGTCGTTCCGGCTGGGCAACTTGGCGTTGGGCAACGCCGAGGGCGCGCCTGGACTTGAGTTCACTATGGACGGTCCTTCGCTGCGGTTTTCCTCCGCCGCGGTCATTTGCGTGACCGGAGCGCCTTGTGATGTGCTTGTCGACGGTGTTGCCGCGCCGCAGTGGGAGCCGGTTCCGGTGCCCGCTGGGGCCACTGTGGACATTGGGCAGATGCGCTCGACGGGGATGCGGGCGTATCTGCTCATTGCCGGCGGGTTCGACGTGCCTTCGTTCCTGGGCAGTGCTTCGACGTTCACCCTGGGCGGGTTCGGCGGTCACGGCGGCAGGGCTCTGCGGACCGGCGATGTCCTCCGTCCTCGCGACGCTTCGGGAGTGACGGCTGGGCCGGTGGTTTCGCGGCCGGAGTTCACCAACTCGTGGCGGATCATGGTCGCCGAGGGGCCGCACGCGGCGCCGGAGTTCTTCCTTGAGTCCGATATGGACACTTTCTACGCCACGGAGTGGCAGGTGCACCACAACTCCGCGCGGACCGGCGTGCGGCTGGTGGGTCCGCGGCCGAAGTGGGCGCGTCCGGATGGCGGCGAGGCGGGTCTGCATCCGTCGAACATCCACGACACGCCTTATTCCGTTGGGGCGGTGGACTTCACCGGGGATCTGCCGATCCTGCTCGGTCCGGACGGGCCGAGCCTGGGCGGGTTTGTCTGCCCCGCAACGGTTGTCACCAGTGAGCGGTGGAAGCTCGGGCAGTTGCGGCCGGGGGACACGGTTCGGTTCGTTCCGGTGCAGCCGCTTGTCGACGGCGGGGTGCTCGCGCGCGGGGCTGAGGGGCCGGGCGTGACGTATCGGCGCAATGGCGATGACAACCTGCTGATCGAGTACGGGCCGATGCAGCTGGATTTCGCGTTGCGGATGCGGGTGCACGCGCTGGCGTCTCAGCTCGCGGCCTCGAACCTCCGCGGGGTCGTTGACCTGACTCCCGGGATCCGGTCGTTGCAGATCCACGTTGACCCCGCCGAGCTTCCGGTGGACCGGTTGCTGGGGTTGGTGCGGGAGATCGAGGCTTCGCTGCCCGCGACCGAGGAACTCGTTGTGCCGAGCCGTCGGCTGAGCCTGCCGTTGTCGTGGGACGATCCCGCCACGCGCGAGGCGATTGCCCGGTACACCGCCGGGGTTCGCGATGACGCCCCTTGGTGTCCGTGGAACATCGAGTTCATCCGCCGGATCAACGGTCTGTCCACTGTGGACGACGTGTACCGCACGGTGTTCGACGCGGAGTACCTCGTGCTGGGCCTGGGCGATGTCTACCTGGGCGCGCCCGTCGCCACTCCCCTCGACCCGCGGCACCGCCTGGTGACCACGAAGTACAACCCCGCGCGGACGTGGACCGCCGAGAACAGCGTCGGCATCGGCGGCGCCTACCTGTGTGTCTACGGCATGGAGGGCCCCGGCGGCTACCAGCTGGTGGGCCGGACCGTGCAGGTGTGGAACAGCTGGCATCACGGCGAAAACCCTTGGCTGCTGCGGTTCTTCGACCGGATCAACTGGTACCCCGTCTCCGCCGAGGAGCTGCTGGACCTGCGCGCGGACGCCGCCGCGGGCCGCCTCACCCTCGACATCGAGCCGGGCGAGTTCGCCCTGTCCAAGTACCAGGACTTCCTCACCACCAACGCCACCTCCATCGCCGATTTCCGCGCGCGCCAGTCCGCCGCCTTCACCGCCGAACGCCACGCCTGGGCCGCCGCCGGCGAATTCGACCCCAAACCCGACCCCACCCCCACCCAACCCCCTTCCACGACCTACACCGCCCCACCCGGCGCCACCGTCATCGAGGCCCCTTTCGTGGCCACGATCTGGCGAGTCGACGTCAGCAAAGGCCAGCGGATCACGGCGGGCACACCGGCGGTCGCGCTGGAGGCGATGAAGACCGAGACCGTCCTCACCGCGCCGATCGCCGGTGAGGTGATCGAGGTCCTGGTGAAACCGGGCGAGCAGGTCGCCCCCGGCACTCCGCTAGTGGTGGTCGCCTAACCGAGAGGGGACGGCCGCCTTCCCGGCGGCCGGATCCTCTCCGGCCGGGTACAGCTCGGTCGCGATGTCCCCGATCAGTTCCCTGGACGCGTCCTCGGACAGGGCCGCCGCGGCGAGGTCGGCCAGGATGGCGGCGTACGCGGCGATCTCCGGCCGCTCCTCCAGGAACAGGCCGCAGGTCTCCCGCTCCACGTAGACGACCGGCCGGACATCGGCGAACTCCATCAAGGTGAACGCGCCGGACATCGCCGCGTGCTCACCGGCCGCCGCCGGGATGACGCGGAGGCTGATGCTGGGGCGCACGGACAGCCGGAGCAGGTGGTGCAGTTGCCCGGACATCGTGGCCGGGCCGCCGACCGGCAGCCGGAGTACGAACTCGTGCAGATAGAAGGTGAACCGGATCTGCGGCGCCCGGCTCAGCAGGCGCTGCCGCTCACGCAGGGTCTCGACCCGTTCGTCGATCTCCGCCGCCGGAACGCTGCCGAGCCTGGTCATCATCTTGCGCGCGTAGAGCGGGGTCTGCAGCAGCGCCGGGACATGGACCTGCTGGAAGTCGGTGATCGCGACGGCCGAGTCCTCGTGGGCGGCCAGCGTGCGGACCTGCTTTGGCCGCCCCGCACCGAAATGCTGCAACCAGCCACGGCTGTTCGCCTCGCGGCAGACCCTCAGCAGGCGGTCGAACTCGGGGCCGGTGATGCCGATGATCGCCATGACGGCGGCGAGGCTGGTCTCGCCGGTGCCGCGTTTGCCGCTGAGCAGGCGGGACACGCGGCTTTGGGACCAGGCCAGTTTTCTCGCCACCTCGGCGGCGGTCAGGCCGGACCGGGCCATGGCGGTTCGAAGGGCGTCGCCCAGTTCACGGCTGCGCACTGTCGACTCTCGGTCTCGCATGCCCTCGAATGTAGGGGCAGCTACCGACAATCCCGGGGTGGTCGCATCTGTTGTCGCTCAATGGGGTCATGGCTTGCCACCGGGGCAAGTATCACAGATGATCTACCAAATCTCACAAGTTGATGGTAGAAATGGGGTGTGCCTCTTGTGGATCGCCTGGACCTCACGTTGAGATTTGTGCGGGAGTCGCAGCGGATCTCGCTTGCCGAGCTGGCCGAGCGGCTCGGGGTGTCCGAGATGACGGTCCGGCGGGATCTGGACGAGCTGCAGGCGCAGGGACTGGTCGAGCGGGTGCGGGGCGGGGCCGTCGCGTTGAGCGCGCCGCGGGAGGAGGCGGGGTTCGAACGGCGGGAGGCCTGGCAGGCGGCGACCAAGAAAAGGATCGCGGCGCGGGCCGCCAAGCTGGTCGAACCCGGCCAGACGATCCTGCTCGACGCCGGAACCACGACGGCGGCGGTCGCGAAGTCGTTGGTCTCGAGGGCTCCGCTGACCGTGGCGGTGCTCAGCCTGCAGGCCGCCGCGCACCTCGCCGACCGCAGGGGGATCCGGCTCATCGTGCTCGGCGGGGAGTCCCGTCCGGGTGAACGCAGCCTGGTCGGGCCGCTCACCGCGAAGATGCTCGACGAGATGTGGTTCGACACCTTCGTGATGTCGATCGGCGCCGTGCACAGGGAGCTGGGCTGGTCCGAGTTCGACATCGCGGACGCGGCCGTCAAACAGCACGCGCTGACCCGCGCCGAGCAGACCGTCGTGGTCGCCGATTCGACGAAGTTCGGGGTACGGGCGTTCGCCAAGGTCGCCGCGCTCGGCGAGGTCGGCACGCTCGTCACCGACAAACCCGATGACAAGGACACGCTCGCCGCGATCCGCCGCGCGGGCGTGACCACCCTTCTCGCGTGAGGAGACCGGAATGATGATCCTGGTGGCCGGACCGTACAGATCCGGGACGAACGGCGACCCCGCCAAGATGCGGGCCAACGTCGACGCCATGAACCGCACAGCGCTCGAGGTGTTCCGGGCCGGGCACCTCCCGGTCACCGGGGAAGCCCTTGCCCTGCCGCTGATCGAGCACGCGGGCGACGAGGCGTTCGACGAGATCTTCCACCCCATCGCCCGCAGGCTGCTCAGCCGGTGCGACGCGGTACTGCGGATCGGCGGCCCCTCCGCAGGCGCCGACGAGATGGTCGCGCAGGCCCGTGATGAGGGCAAACACGTCTTCCACAGCGTCACCGAGATTCAGTAGCCCGCGGACTACGTAGCCGATTCCGTAGTGCCACGGATACCCCGAACGGCCCATCCGGAGCAGGATCAGCAGTCATGAGCGACCGGTCTGCGCGCTACAAGAACCTCGTCCTGGCGTTGAACCACGCGTTCAACAGCGGGGACCTGTCGGGTGTGGACGGAATGCTGACGCCGGACTTCGCCGAGCGTGGCATGCCACCTGGCCCGGACAGCTACAAGACGGCGGTCCGGTTGCTGCGGGAGGCGCTGGACGAGCCCCGCTCCGAGGTGCTGGGCCTGGTCGCCGAGGGGTCGACCGTGGTCCTGCGGGTCCGGCTGACCGGGGTGCACGTCGGCGAGATCGTCGGCGTCGCACCCACCCGGCGGCAGGTCGACGTCGAGCAGATCCACTTCTACGAGGGACGCGACGGCCGGCTGGCCGCGCACCACTTCATCCGCGACGACCTGGCCCTGCTCGGTCAGCTCGGCATCCGGCCGAAGCTCGCCGCCATCCCCCAGGCCAAGATCGCCACGCTCACGCGGTACGCGGGTTAGTGCTGCGGCCGGGAAGCTGGGCCGTCGAGGGCCGGCACCCCACCCGGCCGCAGCACTTGGGACAGAATGGGGGCGTGGGGATTCGGCTGATCGGGCGTGGGGCCGAACTGGGGGCGTTGCTCGCCACGCTGGACCGGACGCGGAACGGCTCGGGCCGGATCGTGCTGGTGTCCGGCGAGGCGGGGATCGGGAAGTCCCGGTTGGCGCAGGAGGTCGTCGCGGCAGCGGCGGCGCAGGGGTTCGCGACGTTGGAGGGTCGCGCGCATCCGTTGCACGCGGGCCTGGCGTACGCGCCGTTCGTGGAGGCGCTGCGACCGTCCAGTGCGGACACCACCGCGCTGGACCTCTTGTTGGCCGCGCCGCGCAGTTCGCCCGGTGAGCCAACGCTGGCGAAGGCCCGGATGTTCGAGGCCGTCACCGCGCAGCTCGCCAAGCTGGCGCCCGCCTTGCTGTTCCTGGACGACCTGCACTGGGCCGACCTCGGCACGATCGAACTCGCGCACTACGTCAGCCGCAACGCGCCGGGCGTGCTCGTGCTGACCACCTGCCGCGAACCGGTTGGCCCGCTGAGGGATCTCGCCATGGCGGTCCGCCGCGCGGATCCGCGCGACGAGATCGCCCTGCAGCCGTTGACCGACCCGGCGGTGACCGAACTCGCCACGGAGATCCTCGGCCAGGCCCCGCCGAGCGAGCTCATCCACGACCTGACCGAGCGCGCCCAAGGCAACCCGCTCTTCGTCACCGCCCTGACCAGCGCGCCGATCACCCAGACGACCCTGCCCACGATCGTGCGGGACGTCGTGCTCGGCCGGTTGCACGCGATCAGCGAACCGGCCCGGCGACTGATCGAGATCGTCGCCGTCGCGGGCGAGTCCGGCACCGCCGAACTGCTCCGCGAGATCTACTGCGACAACGACTTCGACGGCATCCTGCGCGGCCTGGTCCAAGGTGGACTGGTCACCGAGCACCTCGCCGGACGGACCGTGCTCTACCGGATCGCGCACCCGCTCTACGCCGAGGTCGCCTACGCAGAACTCACCGCGCACGAACGAAGGCGCGCCCACGCCGCGGTCGCCGAGGCGATCGACCGCGAACGTTCCGACGACGTCCTCGCCCTCGCCCCGCACTACCTGGGCGCGGGCGCGCTGGCCGACCCGGAACGCACCGCGACCGTCCTGGCCGGCGCGGGCCTGCGCGCCCTGGAGATCCACGCCGAGGACGAGGCACTGCGCTACCTGAAAGCCGCCGTCGCCGAGGCCAAGGACGCGGAGCTGAAGGTCAAGGTGCTCGACGGGATCGGCCGGCTGCACCAGGGCGCGGGCCGGCTGGACCAGGCCGCCGAGGCGTGGAACCAGGCCATCGACGCCGGCCGCGCCGCGGGCCACACCGAACACCTTGGCCCGCTGGCGTTCTGGCTGGCGCTGCTGGAGGCCGAGCGCGGCGACTTCGACGCCAGCGTGCAGGCGATCGGCGTGGCCATGGCGGCCGGAAAGCCCGCGGACCAGGCCCGCGCGGTCGAGTACTCGGTACTGGCGATGAACTTCGCGATCCGGGCCAACGACCGGATCGTGCTGCAGCACGGGGCGCAGGAGCTGCTGCAGGTCGGTGGGGCCGCCGCGCACCTGGCCAAGGCGACCTTGGCGATCCTGGCGAACGACTGGGCGACCGCCCGCAGCGAGGTCGACGCGATGGTGGCGGCCGCCGAACGCTCCCCCGGCCGGCTGTCCACCATGCTGCGCACCATCGCGGGCAACCAGCTGCTGCTGATCAGCATCCTCACCGGGGACATGGCCGAGGCGGTCCGGATCGCCGAGCACAACCGGGACTCGCCGCTATTGTTCGAGTACTCGATGTTCCGCGCGTCCGGCCACTACTACGTCAGCCTGGCCAAGCACCTGCACGGCGACCTCAAGGGCGCGCGCACCGAGATCGAACGCGGCCTGGAGCTGGAACGGCGCTCGACGCGGCACCGGATGCACGCCTGGATGCTGATGATCCGCGGCTGGATGAACGTCGAACTGGGCCGGCTCGCCGAGGGCGAGGCCGACCTGGACGAGTCCGCGGCGCTCTACGGGCCGGGCATCGAGGAGGAGGCCGGGCTGCACATGATCTACGCGTCCGCCCGGACCAGCCTGGCCATCCAGAAGGGACAGCCGGAGCTGGCCCCCGGGCTGCCGGAGTTCCCGGGCACGTTGCACGACCCGATCTCGGCCGGGTTCCGGTTGATGTACGCGGGCCAGGCCGCGGTCGCCGCCGGTCAGGACGCTACGGAGATCCTGGCCCAGCTGCGCCGCGAAGGGCGGGACAAGCCGTTCACCGACGCCCTGGCCGACCGCCTCGCCGGGTTCATGGGCGAGCCGGGCATGTCGGGCAAGGCAGCGTCCAGGTTGGACTCGATGGGTGCGAAGGCCATGGCCGCGCAGGCCTGGGTCGAGCACGTCGAGCGGACCGGCGACCCGGACCCGTTGAAGCAGTGCGCCGAGGTGTTCGAGGGGGCCGGCATGTCGCTGTGGCTGGAGCGGACCCGCAAGCTGGCCAAGGGGCTCGGGGTCCGGCTGCCGACCGCCCGCAGGGCTCCTGGCCTGAGCAAACGCGAGCTGGAGGTGGTCGGGCTGCTCGGCGAGGGACTGTCGAACGCGGACATCGCGGCCCGGTTGTTCGTCAGCGAACGGACCGTCGAGTCGCACCTGCGCAACAGCTACGCCAAGCTCGGCCTGCACTCCCGCGTCGCCCTCGCGAGGTGGGCAGCGGACCAGATTACGTAGTGCCACGGATGGTGCGTACGGGTGAGTCCGGCGACCATTCGGCAATGGACAACTCTTGGGGGTCGGTCGACGCGGCGGTCGAGCTGGTGCCGATCGAGGTGCGGGTGCCGCCCGGGTACTGGCGGCGGGACGACACGCACCTCCCGCTGCCGCTGACCCCGTTGAGCGCCTCGGTGATGGACAGCGACGCCGGCTTCGGCGCCGCGTGCGCCGAGTTCGGCCTGCTCGTCGTGCCGCGGATCACCGAGATCGGCGGCTGGTGGTACACCTCGATGCAGCCGGTCGGTGCCCCGCCGGACGCCCGCACGCCGCCGGGCTGGCTGTTGCCGTGGCTGCTGCGGCTGTCGGGTGAGGGGCGCAAGCGGATGCGCCGGTCGCGGGAGGTCGCCCGGACCGGGTTCGCCGAGCAGGTCGTGACCGAGTGGCACGTCGAGACACTTCCGGGTTACGAGCGCCGGATCAGCGCCCTCCGGGACACCGATCTGACCACTTTGGACATCGAGGATCTCGCCCGGCACCTCGAGGCCGTGCGGCAGCTGACCTCTGACGGCTGGCACACGCACTTCCGGACCAACGTGGCGCATTTGCTCGCGCTCGGCGAGCTGTCCGCGCTCTGCCGGGGCCTGCTCGGCTGGGGTCAGCCGCAGATCCAACGGCTGTTCGCGGGCCTGTCGTTCCGGTCCACCGAACCCGCCCGCAAACTGCGCGCACTGGCCGGCACGACGGAGAACTCCCTCGAGTTCAACGAGTTCGCGCACGTCTATGGCTGCCGTTCGATGACGATGGAACTGGCGGATCCGACCCTGGGCGAGGTCCCGGGCCTGCTCTGGAGCCTGCTGCGGGACCGGCAGGCCAAGGGCTATCACCCGGAGGAGGACTCGATCGAGCTCCAGCGACAGCGTGAAGAGGCCGCGGCCGAAGCGCGCGCGGAGTTGCGGGACAAGGATCTCGCGAGCTTCGACGCCGCACTGGACCGGATGACCCGGGCCTACCCGATCCGTGAGGACAACGTGTTCTTCACGTTGGACGCGCCGAACGCGTTGTGCCGCTACGCCGCCCTGGAAGCCGGGGAACGGCTCGCCGGCCGCGGCCAGATCGACGCCACCGAGGACGTGTTCTTCCTGCGCGTCGAGGAAGTGCTCGCCGCGCTGCGGGACGGCGAGGACCGGCGCGCGGTGGTCACCGCGAACCGGGGCAGGCACGAGTGGGCGCTGGCCAACCCGGGCCCGCGCGCCTACGGCCGGGAGGCTCAGCCGCCGTCGACCCGTTGGCTGCGCGAGGACCTGCGGGTCACCATGGAGTCGATGCTGCTGGTCGCCGACCACGTGCTCGCGATGGACCAGAGCAACCGCACCCAGCCGGTCACCTCGAAGAAGCTGACCGGAGTGCCTGGGGCGCCGGGCAGGTATCGCGGACCGGTGCGGATGATCACCTCCGAGCGGGACTTCGACCGGTTCGCGGCGGGCGATGTGCTGGTCTGCCGGTCCACCCGGCCGTCATGGTCGGTGCTGTTCCCGGCCGTGGGCGCGATCGTGACGGACGCGGGCGGCGCGTTGTCGCATCCCGCGATCATCGCCCGCGAGTACCGGATCCCCGCCGTGGTGGCCACCGGATCGGCGACGAGTTGCTTGCGGGACGGGCAGATCGTGACCGTGCACGGCGATCGCGGGATCGTGGAGGTGGAGTCGTGAGCACTCCGTTCCTGACGTTGACCGAGGCGGCCGGGACGGTCGCCGCGTTCTCCACGGCGGTCCGGCTGGGTCTGCTGGACCGGATCGACCGTGAGCCCGCGGAACCCGCCGAGCTGGCCCGCACCTGTGGCGCGTCCGAGCGCGGGGTCCGCGTCGTGCTGTCCACCCTGGCCGATCGCGGGTTCGTGGAACGGCTGGCGGACGGGCGATACCGGCCGGTGCTCACCGGGCTGGCCGCGCTGCACCCGCTGATCCCGTTGTGGGACCACCTTCCTGACGCGGTCCGCACGGGCGCTCCGGTGTACGAGGCGTCGATGTCCGAAACGGCGAGCGAGGTCTACCCGCCGACGGTGAACTTCCTTGCCGGGCTGTGGGGTGACGCCGTCGAACAAGCCGCGGACGTGTTGCCCCAAGCCAAACGCGTGCTGGATGTGGGCGCGGGCGCGGCGCCGTGGACGATCGCGTACAGCATCAGGAATCCCGGCTGCCGGGTCACCGCGATGGACCTGCCGCAGGTGTTGCCCGCGACCCGCCGGGCGGTCCAACGGGCCGGGCTCAAGGACCGGTACGAGTACCTCGAGGGCGACGTGTTCAGCACGCCGTTCGAGCCGTGCGCCTACGACCTGATCGTGCTCGGCCAGGTCTGTCACCTGTTCCCGCCGGCCACCTGCGCCGCGCTGCTCGACCGGCTGGCCGGGTCGCTCGCGGAGAACGGCGTGCTCGCGATCGTCGAGACCATGGCCGGGGGGCCGGGGTCGGCGATCCACGATCTTTCGCTGTACCTGCGGACCCGCAGCGGCTGTGTGCACTCGCCGGCCGCCTACGAAGGGTGGCTGGCCGGCGCCGGCCTGACCGAGACCAGCACCACCGAGCTGACATCATCGCTGGCCATGGCCGTGATCAGCGGGCGCAAACGCCGATACACTGAGTAACGATGGACATCAGGGGGCGGGGTTCGGAGCTGGCCAGGCTCACCGAGGCGGTCGACCGGACGCTCGGCGGGCGGGGTGGGATGGTGCTGCTCAGCGGGGAGGCGGGGATCGGCAAGTCCCGGCTGGCCGCCGAGGCACTGCAGTACGCACGGTCGAAGGGCTGCGCTGTCCTGAGTGGACAGGCGCATCCGTTGCACAGCGGGCTGGCGTACGCGCCGATCGTGGAGGCGTTGCGGCCGCACCTGTCCGGGGGTGCCGACCTCGGGCCGTTGATGACCGGTGCGCGGACGTTGCCGGTGACCGACCCGGAACTGGAACGCACCCGGATGTTCGAGGAGGTCGCGCGGCTGGTCGGCGAGCTGGCCCCGGCCGTGTTGTTCGTCGACGACCTGCACTGGGCCGACCGCGGCACGATCGAGCTGGTGCACTACATCGGGCACGTCGGCCAGGTGCTGGTCCTGGCCGCGTACCGGCCCAGCGACGTCCTCGCCGAGCTGTCCGCCGGGGCCCGCCGCGAGGACAACGAGATCCGGCTGACGCCGTTGGCGGACAACGATGTCGCCACCCTTGTGCAGGATCTCCTCGGCGAGGTCCCTCCGGAGCGGATGCTGCAGGGGGTGACCGCGCGGGCCAAGGGAATCCCGTTGTTCGTCACGGCTTTGGTGCATGACGGGGCCTCTTCGCTGCGGCCGGACACGTTGCCGGTGATCGTGCGGGATGTCGTGCTCAGCCGGTTGCTGCAGCTGAACGAGGACGAGCGGCGGCTGCTGGAGATCGTGTCGGTCGCCGATGTCGCCTCGAACGCTTTGCTGGCAGCGTTGTGGGACGGCCCGCTCGACGCGACCCTGCGCAAACTCATCGCGGCGCGGCTGATCGTCGAACAGGGCACGTCGTACCGGATCGCGCACCCGCTCTACGCCGAGGTCGCGTACGCCGAATTGACGTTGGGGGAACGAAGAACCCTGCACGCGGCGATCGCGCGGACAATCGACGCCCAGACACCCGGCGACGTTCTCGCGTTGGCTCCGCACTACCGCGAGGCCGGGGATCTCGTTGACGCGGCACGCGCGGCGAAGGTCACCGCTGAGGCGGGCTGGCGCGCGATGGCCGTGCACGATGTCGCCGAGGCCATCACGTACATGACCGCAGCGGTGGCCAACTCGCCCGAGGATCCGGTGCTGCTGGAGGGTTTGGGCCTTGCGTACCAGGCGGCCGGGCAGCTGTCGAACGCCGAAGCCGTGTGGACGAAGGCGAGCGCGTTGGCGAGCGGGACGTTGCTGTCCAATTTGCACTACCGACTCGCTTTGCTGGCCTCCGAGAACGGAAACCCCGCCCCGGACGTGGAGTTCGCGGCGGGCGACCCGAACGGCGCCATGCTCAAGATGATCTTCACGTTGCGCCGGACGCAGGTCTCCTCGACCCAGGCCATGATCGACGAGCTGCGGTCGTTCGCCACGGATCCCACGACGGCCGGGCAGGCCGTGGGCGCGTATGGCGATGCGTTGCAGGCGGTCTCGGAATACGACATCAGCCGGGCGCTGGCGGCCGCCACCCGCGTGCTGGGACTGGCGCAGATGTGCGGGCGGAGCGACTCGCCGATGCAGATGCAGGCCGCCCGCCGGTTGCTGCTGTGGCTGTGCATCGCGGCCGGGGACATCCCGGCGGCGCTCGAACACGCCACTCGCGTGCGCACGGAGCTCGCGCAGCTGGACGTGCCCTCGGCGTCCGCCTCGGTGCAGTTCAGCTATGTCACCGCGAACTACGTGCGGGGCGATCTGCGCACCGCGCTGCGGGCCTCGGACGAAGGCATCCGGATCGCCCGCGGCGGGCAGCTGTTCCGGTCGCTGACGCGGATGCTGCTCGGCCGGTCGATCGTGCTCGCCGAGCAGGGCAGGCTGGGCGAGGCGGACGAGTGCCGGACGGAGGCGGAGGGCATCTCGGTCGCGCAGGACATCAGCGTGTCCACCTTGACCGCGCTGGCCGACATGGCCACCTCCATCCACAGTGGACGTACCGGTCAGGTCGCCGCCACGCCCGAGTGGGTCAGCTACAACGAGCCGCTCAGCTGTGTCGAGCCGCTGTTCGCCGGCCTGATCCTGGTGGCCCGCCGGGACTTCGACGCGCTCGGGTCGACCATCGCCCACCTGGAACGGTTCCGCGGTGCGCCGTTCTTCGCGACCATCGCCGACCGGCTCACCGGGCTGCGGGACTCCTCGGCGGAGTTGCTGGAGCGGGCCGCCGATGCGTTCACGCGGATGGGCGCGGGCCTGATCGCGGCGCAGACCCGGCTGGAGTGGGCCGAACTGACCGGCGACCGGACCCGCGTCCTGGAACTGGTCGAGGCGTTCGACCGGCAGGAAGCCGCACCCTGGGCCGCGCGGGCCCGCAAACACGCGCGGTCGATGGGCATCCGGGTGCCGTCCTCGCGGATCTCGGGCGTGCTGAGCACCCGGGAGCTGGAGGTGGTCCGGCTGCTCGGCGACGGACTGTCCAACGCGGACATCGCGGCCCGGCTGTTCCTGTCGCCGCGAACCGTGGAGACCCATTTGCGCAACAGCTACGCCAAGCTCAACCTGTCCTCACGGGTCGCGCTGGCGCGCTGGGCAGCGGACAACGGCGGCCGGCAATGACCCCCGGCCCACCCAACCTGACGGAGAGGTCATGACCCCCCTTGTGTCAACCTCAGGTGTGCATGAGCCGGGCGGCTCCCAACCGCACCTGAGGGGAACGGGACGCAACCTGGCCACCAGTACGTACCGAACTGGACCGTGCCGGCCCAACGCGACCAACAGGGTTAAATCCGGGGAGGCGGAACAGTCATGACACTGCCGGAGAAGGAACTGACAGTGGTGCTGGCGGACGACCACCCGGTGGTCCGCAGCGGTCTGCAGGCGCTGCTGTCCTCCGTCGACGGGATCACGGTCGTCGCCGAGGCGACCACCGGCCGCGAGGCGGTGGAGGCCACCATCGAGCACAAGCCGGACGTGCTGCTGGTCGACCTGCAGATGCCCGACCTCAACGGGATCGCCGCCACGCGTGAGGTGCTGCAGCACGTTCCCGAGGTGGCCGTGCTGGTGCTGACCATGTTCCACGACGACGAGTCGGTGGTCTCGGCGATGCGCGCGGGTGCCCGCGGCTACATCCTCAAGGGCGCGGGCCAGGAGGACATCGTGCGGGCGGTGCGCGGGGTGGCCGCCGGGGAGGCGATCTTCGGCCAGAACGTGGCCCACCGCGTGCTGGACCTGCTGGCCACACCACGGACCGCGGAGCCGTTCCCGGATCTGACCGCGCGCGAACGGGAGGTCCTCGACCTGGTGGCGGCCGGGCTGGGCAACGCGGTGATCGCCCGTCAGCTGCACCTCGCACCCAAGACGGTCAGCAACCACATCTCCGCGATCTTCGCCAAGCTGCGGGTGGTCGACCGGGCCGCCGCGATCGTGCGCGCCCGGGAAGCCGGTCTCGGCCGCTGACCCTTTGTGCCATAACGGAAATCACCCCGCCTTAAGGACGAGGGCGGGGTGATTCCCTTGCCGATCGCCGGCTGGGGGGACGGCAATCGGGGTCTGTGCTCAGCCCACTTTCGGGATCTCGATGGACACCGGGGCGCCGTAGTCGAAGAACTCGGCCGTGATGCTGCCGAACGTCTTGGCGCCGACCTGGAAGCGGACGAGCCGGTTCTGCCCGTCGATCCAGATCTTCGAGTCGCCGAGTTCCTCGCCGCCCGCGTTCGGCACGAGCCGGTACCGGGTCGCCTGCACCCCGCGGACCGCCTCCGTGCCGTCCGGGGTGACCGTGGCCAGGTCCTTGATCTGGTCGATGAACGACATCGGGTCGCTGCCCGGCGAGGTCTTCCCGCCGCCGAGCTGACCGGCCAGCGCGGCCGCGTCGGTCTTGGTCCACGGGCCGTCCTCGGCGCCGTCGGTGGTGGTGCGCATGTACAGCGTGTCGCCATCGGTGACGATCGACATCGTCACCTTCTGGCCGTCGGTCTCGACGACGGACTCGATCTTCGCCCGGTTGGCCTTGAAGTCCATCTCGCCCTTGCTGGCGAACTTCATGCCGAGGTCGGCCTCTTTCGCGCCATCCATCGTGTACTCGAACTTCGCCGTGCTCGCGTCCCGTGTGGACTTGGCGGCGTTCGAGATCAACGCCTTCGGGTCGGCGGCCGGCTTCCCGGCGGGTTTGCCCGCCGTCGAGGCCGAGGACTTGGCGCCGTCACCGCTGGCCTGCGGGACGCCGGCGGTCTGGTTCGCGCAGCCCGCCAGCACGAGCGCGGCGCCCAGCACGGCAGCCACCAGAGTGCAACGCATCGCCTTATTCCCTTCCCCGCTGGACCGATGCACAACCCTTGCGCTCCCGGACACCCAAATGGCAGGGGTCCGGGCCGGGACAGGGCGGGAAACTGTCCGGGTGAGATCGGGACGCCGATCCCAGGACAAAACCGCCGGCGGGACGGAGGATGAGCGGGTGCCGCAGATCGCTCACCGGCCGGTGACCTGGGTTGCCAGTGGCTGCTTCGCGCTCACCGCCGTGGCGGCGACCGCCGCGCTGGCGCTCGTGACGGTGCTGGGCGGCGACCCGCGGTTCGTCATCGCGCACGCGGTGCTGGGCCTCGGCCTGGGGATCTGTGGGTTCCTGCTGGCGAAGGCACGGCCGCGCAACCCGATCGGCTGGTTGTTCCTGGCCGCGTCGCTGCTGCACTCGATCAGCGCGGTGTCCCTGCCCGCTGGCAACGCCACCGGCCAGCACGCGTGGCTGCTGTCGGTGTCGCTGGTGTTCCCGTTGACGCTGTTGCTGTTCCCGACCGGGCGGTTGCCGGGACCGTGGTGGCAGGCCGTGGGGTGGGCGCTGGTGGTGGCGGCACCGCCGTTCGTGATCGGCTGGCCCGAGGCGCGGTTCGCCTGGGGGGTGCCCGCGCTGGGCGTGGTGGCGTCGTTGGTCGTCCGGTACCGGCGGGGCGACGAGGTGTTGCGGCGGCAGCTGCTGTGGCTCGTGCTGGCGTTGATCGGCAACGCGATCGCGTACCTGCCGTTGGTGCTGCGGCTCGGGCCCGAGCTGATGATGGTCATGCCCGCGCTGGTGCCCGCGGCGATGACCGTGGCGCTGCTGCGGTACCGGTTGCTGGACATCCGGCTCGTGGTGTCCCGGGCGTTGCTGTACTTCCTGCTGATCGTCGGCGTGATCGCGTTGTACTCCGGGCTGGCCTTGGCGCTCGGTGGGACGCTGAGCCTGTCGGCGAACCTCGGCGCGGCTTGTGTGCTGGCGATCGGCGTGGCGTTGGTGTTCAACCCGGTACGCGTGTGGCTGCAACGAGTTCTGGACCGTGCGCTGTACGGGATGCGACGGGATCCGGTGCGGGCGTTGAGCCACCTCAGTGCTCGGCTGGACGCCGAGATGGGGTCGCTCGACGATCTGCTGACCGCCGTCCGGGACTCACTGCAGCTGCCCTATGCGGCGTTCCGGCTGCAGGGGCGCGAAGTCGCGGCGTCCGGGTCGGCCGCGGGCGTGCTCGAGGTGATCCCGCTGGCGGCGTCCGGCTCGGCCAGCGGTGAGCTGGTCATCGGCGTTCGCCCGGGTCAGACCCGGCTCGGCACGCAGGACACGCACGTGCTCACCGTGCTCGCGATCCCGCTCGGGGTGGCGTTGCGGGCGACCATGTTGTCCGAGGAACTGCAGCAGTCGCGCGAACGGATCGTGGCCGCGCGTGAGGAGGAACGGCGGCGGCTCCGGCGGGACCTGCACGACGGCCTCGGCCCCACGTTGAGCGGCGTCGCCTACGCCACCGACGCGGCCCGCAACCTGGCCAAGTCCGATCCGGACACCGCCGTGGACCTGCTGGTGCGTCTGCGCGGGGACATCAGCGACGCGATCGTGGAGATCCGGCGGCTGGTCGAGGGCCTTCGGCCACCCGCGTTGGACGAGCTCGGCCTCGTCGGCGCGTTGCACCGGGAGGCCGAGCGGCTGTCCTATCAGGAGGGTGGCCGGCCGTTGACGGTCAGCGTGGACGCCCCGCCGGACATGCCCGAGCTGCCCGCCGCGGTCGAGGTCGCCGCCTACCGGATCAGCGCCGAGGCGTTGAACAACGCGGCCAAGCACTCCGGCGCCGAGAACGTCCGCGTCCGCATCACCGTCGGCGACGAACTGCACATCCAGGTCCAGGACGACGGCGCCACCGCCGCCGACGGCTGGTCTGCCGGAGTGGGCCTGGCGTCGATGTCCGAACGTGCCGCCGAAGTCGGTGGCCGCTGCGAAGCCCGCCCCGGCCCCGACGGCGGCAACGTCGAAGCAGTCCTCCCCCTCAAGCCCTGGTAGCCCGTCACGATAGGTGAGCTGCGGGAATGGCGCGGTAGTGGGTGGTGAGGCCGTGGTTGTCGTCGAGGATGTGGAACGCGAGCGCGGGCGGCTGCTCGAGGTAGACGACCTTGTCGGTGGTCTCCCAGGGCAGCACGAGTGTGGAGACCACGCCAGGTGCGACGCGCAACGGCAGTCCCGCGAACGTTGTAGCGGCGCCGGTGTGCGCGTGTCCGCACAGCACTGCTACCACGTTGGGGAACCTCGACAGCAGTGCCGCGAGGCGTTCTTCCCCGTTCTGCTTGATGCGGTCGATGAACGGCATGTGCAGCATCACCGGCGGGTGGTGGAAGCACACGAACGCCGGGGCGTCACCCGCGTCGGTGAGGACCTGCTCCAGCCAGGCCAGGGTCTCGTCGGCGAGGTAGCCCTCGTTCTGGCCGGGGATGCTGGAGTCGCACATCGCGAACACCGCGCCGGCCACGTGGTGCACCTGGTTGATCGGCTCGTCGCCGCCGGTCTCGCCGAGCAGGACCTCGCGGTACGGGCGCCGGATGTCGTGGTTGCCTGGGCAGTGCAGCACCGGGCGCGTGCTCACCAGCAGCTTGGCGACCTGTTCGTACTCCTCGGCCAGGCCGTGGTCGGCGAGGTCGCCGGTCACCAGGATCGCGTCGATCTCGCCTTCCAGGTCCGCGAGGTAGCGCAGCACGCGCGAGGCGCGCTCGATGCTCCGTTCGTCGTCGATGTGGATGTCACTGAGGTGCGCCAACACGATCATCGCGGAGCTCGCTCTTCTCTCGTCCCAGGCTGATGAACACCATGCCTATCAGGATCGCCCCGGCCAGGGGAACCAGCTGGCTGAGCGTGTACGAGAGGCGGTCACCGGCGAACGAGGCCGGCAGCGAGTCGTCCGGGTCGCCGCCGGTGCCGAACCAGCCGACGCCGAGGCCGGGCCAGATCAGCGTGGCAACCGTGAACGCGACGAGGATCGTCGGCAGCAGGGTCACCACCGTGGCCGTGCCCCAGCCGCCGGGTACGCGGAACGGCCGTTCGACGTCCGGCATCTTCTTGCGCAGCACCAGCAACGACGGGAACGTGACCACATAGGTCACGAACGTCATCGAGATGGTCAGGCCGAGCCCGGCGGCGAAGTACTTCTCCGCGGACCCGCCGGTGAGGTTGAGCGCGAGGATCATCGTGATCGACGCGAGGATCCCGGACAGCACGTTCACCCGGACCGGTGTGCCGCGCTTGGCCGAGATCTCGCCGAGCCAGCGCGGTCCGGCGCCGTCGGCGCAGGCCACCGCCTGGGCCCGGTGTGCGCCGATCGCCCAGCTGACCCCGCTGGTGAGCAGGCCGACGATCAGCCCGGCCGCGCAGATCGTGCCGAACAGCTGCCCCGAGCCGGTCAGCGTCACCGTGCCGTCGGCGCTGATCTCGCCGCCGTACACGGTCAGCACGGTCTTGCAGGCGTCGATGAACCCGGACAGGCCGCTGAGCCTGCCGGCCGGCACGACCAGCAGGATGCCCAGGATCGGGCCGCCGTAGAGCAGGACGGACGCGACGCCGGAGCGCAGGATCGCGAACGGCACGGTCTTCTGCGGGTCGGCCATCTCCTCGGTGGCCGCGGTCGGCAGCTCGAAGCCGACGTAGTTGAAGATCACGAACGGCACCAGCGCGATGAACCCGGTGTAGGTCGGTGACATGTCGCCGAACGGCTGCACGCCGTGCTGGAACCCGTAGATGATCACCGAGATGGCGAAGAACCCGAGCAGCACGACCCGCGCGAGCGCGCCCGCGGTCGGGATCCACTTGCCCACCCGCAACGAGGTCGCGACCGCGAGCACGCCGGCCCAGATGAACACGAGCCCGGCGATGTAGGTGCCGGTTTGGCCGAGGTCGACGAAGAACGTCTTGAACGTGGTCACCGCGATGATCGTGAGGCTGCCGCCGACCCAGACCGGGTTGGTCAGCCAGTACAGCACCTGGTTGACCCCGGCGACCGCGCGGCCGAACGCCAGCTTGGTCCACACGTACGGGCCGCCCTCGACCGGGAACGTGGTGCCGAGTTCGGCCACGAGCATGCCGTAGGGCAGGAAGAACACGACCGCCAGGACGATCATCCACGTCAGGCCTTCCGGGCCCTTGGCCGCGACGCTGCCGATCGTGTCCAGGCCCACCAGCGTGCACAGCAGGAAGAACACGACGTCGACGCGGCGCAGCGACCGCCGTAACCGCGACCGTTGCGTGTCCCACCCGGATCCCAGGGCGTCCATCCCGCCTCCATAACTGGTCCGTCAGTCAGTTATTAGAAGGTGACGCCCATCACCGCATGTGTCAAGCACCTTCAGCACTTGACATGGACGGATACTGATTGAGTGACCAATCAATTTAGCCCGTATCTGCAGGTCATCTGGCACGACCCGGTGACCGGGCGGCCTGGGTACCTGGTCATCGACCGGCTGGTGCGCGGCGTCTCCAGCGGCGGTCTGCGCATGCGCGACGGCTGCACGCTGACGGAGGTCGCCGGGCTCGCCGCCGGGATGACCGCCAAGGAGGCGCTCAACTACGACCCCGCCAGCCGGTACATCCCGCTCGGCGGCGCCAAGGGCGGGATCTCGTGCGACCCACGCTCCCCCGACGCGGTCGATGTGTTGCGGCGGTACCTGATCGCGATGCGCCCGTACATCGAGCGGTTCTGGACCATGGGCGAGGATCTCGGGCTGCGCCAGGAGACGATCGACTCCGTGTTGTCCGCGCTGGGCATGGAGTCGTCCATCCAGGCCGTGTATCCGTTGCTGGACGACGAGGTCAAGGCGCGGCAACGGCTTGCGGACGCGTTCGCGGTCACAGTGGACGGTGTCGGGCTGGACTCGCTGGTCGGCGGGTGCGGGGTCGCCGAGGCGGCTTTGGTTGGTATCGAACGGCTTGGCCTGACCGAGCCGACAGCTTTCGTCCAGGGGTTCGGTTCGATGGGCGGCGCCACGGCCCGGTTCCTGGCGCAGGCCGGGGTTCCCGTGGTCGGGATCGCGGACGCCGCAGGCGTTGTGGCGAACCCCGCCGGGCTTGATGTGGAACGGCTTTTGCTGACGCGGGATGCGTTCGGGATGATCGACCGGTCCGAGCTGCGTCCGTCGGATGTCGAGCTGCCGCTGTCCTCCTGGCTGTCGGTACCGGCTTCCGTGCTCATCCCCGCGGCGGTGTCGTACGCGATCGACGACGCTTCCTTGGTACAGGCTCAGTTGATCGTCGAGGCCGCCAACATGCCCGTGACCGCCGCTGCGGAGCCCGCGTTGGTCGACCGGGGCGTGTTGATCATTCCTGATGTGGTCGCCAACTCCGCCACGAACTCCTGGTGGTGGTGGACGCTGTTCGGGGACGTCTCGGCCTCCGCCGACGAGGCCTTCGCCAAGGTGCGATCCAGCATGCGGACGCTGGTCGCCCGCGTCCTCGACCGGGCCGGCACGGTCAGCCCCCGCGCCGCCGCCGCCGAACTCGCCGCCGAGGCCACCGAGGTCATCGCGGCGCGGTTCGGCCCGGCTACGGTGTGACCATGCCCCGCCCCAGCGTCGAAGCCGAACGCAAGGACCAGATCCTCCGCGCGACCTGCCTGGTGATCGCCGCCCAGGGTTACGTGAACCTGCGCGTGTCCGATGTGGCGCAGGTGGCCGGCGTGAGCGGCGGGACGGTGCACTACTACTTCGACAGCAAGAAGGAGCTCGTCCACGCGGCGTTCGAGTACAACTTCAGCCGGTCCCTCGAACGCCGCCGCTGGATCCTCGACTCCCCCGACGATCCCGTGACGCGCCTGAGGTACGTGGTGGAGTCCTACCTGCCGCAGGACGCGGAGACCATTGAGGCGTGGAAGGTCTGGGCGGCCTTGTGGGCCGAAGGCATCCGCGAGCCGCAGCTGCAGGACCTCAACGAGCGCATGTACGGCGAATGGCGCCGCCTCGTCGCGGGCATCATCCGCGACGGGCAGGCCACCGGCCAGCTCCGCCCCGGCGACGACGTGCTGTACGCCAACACCCTGATCGCCATGATCGACGGGATGGCCTTCCAGGTGTTGCTGGCCTCGCAGAACATGACGGTGAACCGGATGAAGACGACCTGCCTCGCCTACATCGACTCGTTGCGCGGCTAGTTGCCGTGTAGGTGCATGACCGTCGGGCGCGTCGCGGTGAAGGCTTTTTCGAGCGTGCCGGCCAGATCGGGCGGATCGGTGACACCGTGACAGCCCAGGGCCTCGGCCAGGGCGGCGAAGTCGGGGGCGGGCAGGTCGACGGCTTTGAGGGTGTCGTTGCGGGCCAGCATTTTCTGCTTGATCTCGCCGTAGCCGCCGTTGTCCACGACGATCACCGCGAGCGGGAGGCCGAGCGCCGCGGCGGCGGCCAGTTCGGGTGCGGTGAACATGAAGCCGCCATCGCCGTGCAGCGCGGCGACCCGGACATCGGGGCGGGCGATCTTGGCACCGATGGCCGCGGGCAGGCCGTAGCCGAGGGTGCCGAGTCCGGTGGGATACAGGAAAGTACCGGGCCGATACCGCGGCAACGTCGAGATTGTTCCGTAGTAGCAAGCCATTGTGCTGTCGCCGGCGAGAATCCCGTCTCGCCCCAAGGTCGCCGCCAACGCCGACGTCAGCGGTTCCCAAGGCGCGCCGAGCGCGGCGGCCTCCTCAGCGATCCTGGACCGCCACAAAGCCGCCCTCGCGGGATCTCCGGCCGCAGCGGCAAGCAAAGCGACTGTCGCGGCGGCGTCGCCGACGAGTGCGATGTCGGCGTCGAGCGCTTGAGCCGGGTCGAGGTTGACGGTGATCAACGGGCCACCGAACCGCAGCGGTCCGTTCCACAGGTCAGCGGGCGCCAGCTCGGTTCCGATGGCCAGCACGACATCGCAGTCAGCGATGAACGAGGCCACCGCGTCGTGGTGCAGTCCCGCGCCCAACGAGTACGGGTGATCCTCCGGCAACACACCCTTGCCGTTGGTCGTGGTCACGACGGGGATGTTGAGCCGCCCCAGATCCGCGCCCCGCGCGCCGCCGCCGGCGATGATCCCGGGCCGGGAAGCCGAAGCGAGAACGCCGGCGGCCATCGTGACGCCGGGAACCGGCCGGGCGATCTTGACCGGGTCGACGATCCGCACGTCGGCCGGGGAATCGAGCAGGTCATAAGGGATCTCGATGTGCCGGGGATGCGGGCGCGCCGCCATCGCGGCAAACGCTTGCGCCACCGCGGAAGAGATCTCGCCGACGCTGCGAACACGATGGCTCCCAGCGGTGACGGCCGCCATGGCACCCTGTTGCGACCGGACCTCGTGCAGCATCCCGGTCCAGTGCCCGGGATGGTCGGTCGGCGGTCCGGGCGAGACGATCAACATCGGCACGGAGTCCGAATATGCCTGCGCGGCGGCAGTCGCGGCATTGAGCACGCCTGGACCGCTTGTCGTCAGGCACACTCCGGGCTTGCCCGATGCGCGAGCGTACCCATCGGCGGCGAACCCGGCGCCCTGCTCGTGCCGCGGCGAGACATGCCGGATGCCCAGGCTCGCGTAGATGCCGAGGTTGTGCGTGCCCGGAATGCCGAACACCACCTCGACTCCGTGCGCCGCAAGGGATTCCACCAGGACCGCGCCACCGGTGAGCCTCATTCCGGCGCTCCGGTGATCAGGGTGTCGACCGCCAGCGGGCCGTCCGCGGTGACCCGGACGGGGTTCAGCTCCAGCTCATGGATGTCCGGCCGGGACGCGACAACCCAGGAGACCTTCACGATCAGATCCGCGAGACCTTCAATGTCCACAGCGGACTGCCCACGCCAGCCCTTCAGCAACGGCAGGCATTTCAGGCGGCCCAGCATAGCCAACGCCAGCGAGTGCGAGACCGGCGCAAGCTCGGCAGTCGTGTCCTGGAGCAACTCGGCGAGCACTCCGCCGGCGCCGACCACGACGACCGGGCCGAACGCCGGATCCCGCCGCGCACCAACGATCATCTCGACCGCCTGCGGCCGGACATCCATTTCCTCGACCACATAACGCCCATGCCCCAGCCGTTCCACCAGCTCGGCGTGTGCGTCATTCACCTCGTCCTGGGAGGAAAGCCCGAGCACGACGGCGCCATGCTCACTCTTGTGCGGGATCCAGTCGGTTTTCAGCACGTACGGCGCCTGCAGGTCTTGCACGTCAACGCCTTCGACACACCGGGGGAACGGAATCCCCTCCATGCACAGAAAGGACCGCGCGGCCAGATAGCCGGAGCCAGGTAGGCCTTTCACTTCCGAGGCCACCGGAATGTTTCGTGCCCGCGCCGACCGCAGACCGGCACTCACCGCGGCCAGCGCCGACTCGATCTCCCGGTACACCGGGATGCCCTTGCGCCGCATGGCATCGACCGCCGCGCCACCGGAAGCCATGGTGTGCACGATGACGTTTCCTTGCAGCGCCTCGATCACCTCGATCTCCCGCGCCGCCAACGAAGGCGTTTCGTTGCCGTAGCAGCCGAAGTAACCGGTGATCAGGATCGTGTCGAAGTCCTGCAGCTGCGCGACGACCTGACTGTAAATTCCGAGGTCCTGCTCGCCCGCGCCGGCAAGATCAATCGGCGCCGCGGGCTGAAGTCCGTACGCGGTGGCGATGTCCGCAGCGATCGCACCCTGACCGCCACTGTCGGTCAGGATCGCGATTCGGTCACCGGTCGGCTCCATATGGAGTAGCAGTTGCGCGAGATTGACAGCCTCCGCGGGCGTGGTCACCCGGATCGCCCCTGCGGCACGGCAGGCCGCGTCGACGACATCCATCGCGGACGTCAGGGCGCCGGTGTGCGATCGAGCCGCCTCGCGGCTGGTCTCACTGCCACCAACGGCAAGGACGATCGTCCGCTTGCCTGCGGCGGTCAGCCTCGCGACGGTCCGGATCAGCGCACGCCCAGCACCGAAACCCTCGGCGTACAACACAACCAGGCGCGTCGACTCATGCGTGATGAGATCGTCGAGAACCTCGTCGTGCGTGACGTCCAGCTGGTCGCCGACCGAGACGAACCTCGACACGCCGATACCTTGTGCATCTGCAAGTCCGGCGATCTCCAGGCCTACCTGCCCGCTCTGCGAGACGATCCCGAGCGGCCCGGGCGTGAAAGTTCCCCACGCCAGGCTCAACGCCGTCTCCGAGTCGTACAGCCCGAGACAGTTGGGACCGAGCACCCGCATCTGCCCGCGGTCGAACCGGACTCCCGCGGTGATCCCGATCAGCCCCTGCACCCCCAGTTCGGCCGCTTCCGCGGCCACCCCGGCAGCCGCTTTCGCCGGAACGGTGAGCACCACGAGCTCTGGCACCTCAGGCAGGTCGCTCAACGAGGCATAGGCGGGCTGACCGAGAACAGAAGTGGCATTCGCGTTGACAAAATACAGACTTCGTCTGTCACTACCGGTCAGCGCACCCTTGGCCAGCCAGTGTCCCCACTTCGCTGGGTTGTCGCTGGCGCCGACGACCGCGACGGATCGCGGGTCCCGGAAGACCTTCATGCCTTGGCCAGCCGCCGCGAGATCACCAGGCGCTGGATGTCCGAGGTGCCCTCCTCGATCTCCTCCAGCTTGGCGTCCCGCCACCACTTCTCGGCCAGGAACTCCTGCGAGTAGCCCCAGCCGCCGAGCGTCTGGATGGCCGCCCAGGTGCACCACACGGCGTTCTCCGACCCGGTGAGCTTGGCCATCGCCGCCTCCGCGGTGACGTCCTCGTGCGCGTCGAACAGCCTGGCAGCGCGCATGGTCATCAGCCGGGAGATGTCCACCTTGGTCGCCATGTCGGCCAGCCGGAACGCGACCGCCTGGTGGTCGATGATCGGCACGCCGAACTGGACGCGCTGCTTCGCGTACTCCGTCGCCAGATCCAGCGCCGCTCGCGCCAGACCCGTTGTGGCCGAACCGATCAGGATCCGGGACGCGTCGAACGTCCGCATCAGCCCGTAGAAGCCCTGCCCCTCTTCGCCGAGGCGGTTGTCCACCGGCACCTTGACGTTGTCCAGGAACACTTCCGCGTTGACGATCGCCCGCTGGCCGAGCTTCTTGATCGGCTTGCCGACCGTGAGCCCCTCGGTGTCGCGGTCCACCACGAAGGCGGTAACCCCCTTGCTGCGTGTGCCGGGCGCGACCGTCGCGAAGATGACGAACGACTGCGCGTAGGGCGCGTTCGAGATCCACGCCTTCTGTCCATCGAGGACATAGTGGTCGCCGCGAATCGTCGCAGTGGTCTTCAAGGAAGCCGCGTCCGAGCCGACATCCGGCTCGGTCACCGCCAGGGCCGTGACCGGCGGGTCATCCGTGCACAGCGGGTCGAGCCACCGGCTGCGCTGCTCGGGTGTGCCCAGCTCCAGGATCGGCGCCGCGTAGAACCCGTTCGACGTGACGAAGTTGCCAATCCCGATGTCGCCGTAGCAGAGCTCCTCCTGGATCCGCGCCTGCGTGACCAGCTCGGACACCCCGCCGCCGCCATGTTCGGCGGGCAGCATGAACGCGGTCAGCCCAACCTTCGCCGCCGCGCGCCACACGTCGAGCGGCGACTCGGTCTGCGCGTCGTCCACCGCGCGGGCGGCGGGCCGGATCTCCCGCAGCGCGAAGTCCGACGCGAGCGAGACGAACTGCCGCTGCTCGTCCGTCACCGCCATGCCGTCGCGGACAGGTCGTGCCATGGGAGCTCCCGAGGAAAATTGACTGGTCCGTCAGTTATATACCTTGGGTGCCGGCCGGCCGGGTGTCAAGCCTGCCGTTACACCTGGCCAGTGCCGGACCGGTCGGCAGGGCGCACACTGTTATGGATCTTGGCGGGCTGTGATACTTCGCGGCATGACCTTGGCGGGGAGGGGCCGCGAGGTGGCCGCGCTCACGGCCGCGCTCGCCCGGATCGGCGGGCAGCCGTGGGTCGTCGAGGTCGTCGGAGAGCCCGGCATCGGCAAGACCCGGCTGCTCGACGAGCTGGTCGAGCGGGCCAGGGCGGCCGAGCTGCTGGTGCTGACCGGACGCGGGCGCCCGGACGCCGACTTCGGGGTCCTCCAGGACGTCCTGGCCGGTGCCGGGGCCGGGTTACCCGGGCCGGTCACCTCGGAAGTGGGGCGCTATCGCGCTTTCCGGGCGGTCCGGGCGTTGCTGGAGGGGCTCGCGGGGCGCGGGGCCGTCGTGGTGATCGACGACCTGCAGTGGGCGGACGCGGGCACGTTGGGAGCCATCGCGCACCTGCTGCGGCACCCACCGACCGGACCGGTGCTGCTGGTGCTGGCATACCGCGGTCGCCAGCTTCCCGCGACCATCGCGGCCGCGCTGGCGGCGGCCCAGGTGGAGCGGATCGAGCTGCGACCGTTGACCGTCACCGACTTCGCCGGGCTGCTTGGACCGGATGTGAGCCAGGCACGGGTGATGCAGCTGCATCAGGCCGCTGAGGGGAATCCGCTCTACTTACGGTTGTTGACCGGACATGCGGCGAATGCCCCGCGGCTGGAGTTCGCCGGTCTGTCGCCGGAGGCGAGGCTGATCAGCCAGGCGGCCGCCGTCGCCGGTGATCCGTTCGAGCCCGGCCTGGTCGCCGCGATCGCGGATGTGCCGACCGGCGCCGTTTTGTCCGGGCTGGACGAGCTTTTGGCGCTCGACCTGGTGCGGGTGGACACCGACGAGCGGCGGTTCCGGTTCCGGCACTCGACCGTCCGCGAAGTGGCCTATGTGGACGGTGCTTCGTGGCGGACGCTGGCGCACCGCCGGGCCGCCTCGGAACTGGCACGGCGAGACGCGCTGGTCACCGTGCGCGCGCACCACGTCGCCCTGGCCAAACTGGACGATGTGGACACGTTGGTCCGTGGCTCGATGGTGAAGATGTCGACGGATCCGGCGGCGTCGGCGACCTGGTTGCAGGTGGCGGCGGAGCTGCTCGACGATGGGCCCGAGCGGCAGCGCGTGCTGACGTTGGCGGGCCAGGCGCTAGCACTGACAGGAGATCTGTCAGAGGCACGAGATCTGCTGACGACAGCACTCCGGTCTGAAGTGGACAACCGCCCGGCGGTGGTCGCCCAGCTGGCCCGGATCAGCCGGCTGCTCGGGTTCCACGAGGAGGCGCGGTCGATCGTGGTCACCGAGCTGGCCGCACACCCGGGCAAGACGGACTCGCCCGAGGTCGCCCGGCTCAAGCTGGAACTCGCGTTGATCTCGGTCATCCGCGCGCGGTTCGGCGAGGATGCGGGCCTGATCGACGATGTCGCCGACTACGCCCGCCGCGAGCACGACCGCGCCCTGGAGGCCGCCGCGCTGGCGTTGCACTCGTGGGCCGCGTACACGGCCGGCGACCTGCAGACCGCCATGCAGAGCTGCGACAGCGCGAAGTCCATCTTGGACGGTTTGTCCGACGGTGAGCTCAGTGCGTGGATCGAGCCCGCGTACTGGCTGAGCCTGGCCGAGCGGTACCTCGACCGGCTCGACGACGGCCTCCGGCACGTCGACCGGGGCATCGCGCTGGCCCGTGCCACCGGCCGGAACTACATCCTGACGATGCTGCTTTCCCAACGGTGCAACATCTTGCGGTGGCAAGGCCATCTCGGCGACGCGTTGCAAGCCGCCAAGGAAGGCGTCGACGTCGCCGCGCGACTGGGCAGCGAGGCCCGGCGAGGTGTGTCCTTGCACTACTGGAGCCGGCTTACGCTGGTCGCCGGGAACGTGTTGGAGGCCGTGCGGGTCGGGCGGTTGGCGGTGGCGACCGAGGGGTCCGAGCCGGACTGGTGGACGCGCAACGCCCGCAAGACCCTCGCGCTGGCCGAGTCCGAAGCCGACCACGTCGACCGGATGGACGAGGTGCTCGAACTCATCGGTGGCCCGGACATCCCGATGGTCGAACGGTTCAGCAGGCCGATCCACTTCGAGGAACTGGTGTGCGCGGACCTCGCCATCGGGAATGTCCCGCGCGCCGCCGACTGGGCCCGGCGTGCGTCGGACGCCGCCGATCCGTTGCTGCCGGGCCGCGCCGGTCTGGCGGATCTGGCGTGGGCGAATGTGCTGCTGGCCCAAGGCTCGTACCCCTTGGCGCTGGCCCGCGCTTCGCAGGCCGCGGCCAAGTTCTCGCTCAACCAGTTCGAACTGGCGCGCGCGTTGTTCACCGCCGGACGAGCCGCGGCCCTGCAGGGTTCGTCGGCCGCCGCCATCCGGCACCTCGAACGCGCCGCCGCGCTGTTCACCGCCTGCGATGCGCCTTCGCTGGCCGCGCAAGTCGCTCGCGACCTGCGCCAGCTCGGCCGGCGCGCCGCGGGAACCGAGACCCTCACCGCGCGTGAGCTGGAGATCGCCTCTTTGGTGGCCGCCGGGCACAGCAACCGCTCGATCGCCGCGACCCTGGTGATCAGCGAACGCACCGTCACCACCCACCTGTCCAGGATCTACGCCAAACTGGGAATCTCGTCACGCGCGGCGCTCGCGGCGCAACATCTGCGTGACGAAAAGGGATAGGCAGGGCATGGCGCACCTGGTCGGACGAGCGGACGAGCTCGCGGTCATCGCGGAGCTGCTGGCCCGGCCAGGCCTGCGGATCGCCGAGATCGTCGGCGAGCCCGGCATCGGCAAGACCCGCCTGCTCGCCGAGATCCGGGCGGCCGCCGGACCGCGCCGCGCCCTCGCGGGCCAGGCAGGCGAACTCGCCGGCAGCATCCCCTACTCGGTCCTCGTGGACGCCCTCGACGACACCCTCACAAAGTCCCAACCACCCCTGACCCCCCAAACCCAAACCCTCCTCACCGACATCCTCCCCGCCCTCACACCCCCGCGCCCCTCCCCCGCGAATACCCCTCCCTCCCCCACCACCCCCGCCCACGGCGACGCCTCCCCCACCCCCTCGGATCCGTTGCGCTCCCCCACCCTCGACGCGCCCCCGCTTTCCGCCCACGCCGCGACTGAGGTCCCCTCCCGGGGGATCCCCGAATTTCACGCTAGTCGAGAGCACCGACAAACCCCGAGCCGCGCCTCGGAGTTGTCCACAGGCGCCGGGAATTTCGGCGTCCCGCCCGGGGTCCCCTCCGGGGGGATCCCCGAATTTCACGTTACGGCAGAGGGGCGACAGAACTGGGGCGGCGAGGGGCAGTTGTCCACAGGGGCGCGGTTCTGGGTGCACCAGGCGCTCGGGGAGGTGCTCGAGTGGCTGGCCACGCCGGATGGGTTGGTGCTGACGCTCGACGACATGCACTGGGCCGACGAGGCCACGTCCGAGTTGCTCGGCCACCTGATCCGCCGGCCGCCCGACGCGCCGCTGCTCATCGTGCTCGCGTACCGCCCCCGCCAGCAGCCGAGGCACCTCGCCGCCGCGCTCGCCGGCACGCACAGCGAGGTCATCGAGCTGGAGCCGTTGTCCCGCGACCAGACCGCCGAGCTGCTCGGCCCGGATGTCTCGCAGCACCGGCTGAACCGGTTGTACGAGCTCAGCGGCGGCAACCCGCTCTACCTGGACGCACTGTCCAAAGTGGGCACTGCCTCCTCGTTCGACGCGGTGCTCACGGCCGAGCTGGATCGGTTGCGGGGCCCGGCCAGGCGAGTCGCCCACGCGGCAGCGGTCCTGGACGACCCCTTCGACCAGGAACGAACCGCCGAAGTCAGCGAACTGTCCACAGCAGACACCAGAAAAGCGCTGGCAGAACTCCAGGAACGAGACTTCATCCGCCCAGACGGCGGCAAATGGCGCTTCCGCCACCCCCTGGTCCGCAGAGCCGCCTACAACGCGGCAAGCCGAGGCTGGCTGCACGGCGCCCACGCCCGGGCAGCGAAAGCGCTGAGAGAAGCGCCCGCAACCAAACAAGCCCCGCACGTGATGCGCGTGGCCCAAGTAGGCGACGAGCAAGCGGTTGAGCTGCTGGCGAAAGCGGCAGCGGAGACCATCACCCACGGCCCGGCAACCGCGGCCCAGTGGCTGAGAGCCGCCGCGGACCTCATTCCCGACACCGCAACAACAAGGAGACTCCAACTCCTGGCGGAACTGGGAAACGCGTTGGCGCTGAGCGGATCCCTGCACGAAAGCCGGGAGGTCCTGCAGAACGTGCTGCACCAGCTGCCAGCCGACGCCTACCGCAGCGGGGCGGTGGTCCTCTGCGCCCGAGTAGAGCAACTGCTGGGCAGGCACCCCGAAGCACGCGGCCTGCTGCTCGCGGAACTCAAGAGAATGCCGGAGAACCAGCGCCGCGAACGTGCGTTCCTGGAGCTGGAACTCGGCTCGGTGGGGCTGATCAGCTGCGACTTCCAGATCGACACGACCTGGATTGCCGACGCCCTGGCCATCGCGAAAGACCTCAACGACCGTGCCCTGGAGGCAGGCGCCTATGCGGTTCTGGCGCTGGCGGCGTACGGGGTCGCAGATGTCGCAACGGCTCTGGAGTGGCAACGGAAAGGCGCAGCCCTGCTCGATGAGCTGACCGATGACGAACTCGCTTGGCGCGTGGATGTCACCGCGACGCTGGGGTGGGCGGAGTTGTATCTGGCGCAACCGAGGCAAGGGTTGATGCACCTCGACCGTGGGCTGGCGTTGTCCGCGCGCACCGGGCACAGCCATCAGTTGATCTACCTGCTCACCGGCAAAGCCATGGCGCAGCACCTGATGGGCGACCTGATCGAGGCGGGAGCGACCGCGGCCGAGGCGGTGGAGGCGGCCGAGCTGTCCGCGAGCGAGAAGCTCAAGGCGGCCGCGTACACGATCCAGGCCATGGTCGCGACCTCCCGGCGGGAACGGGACCTGGCCTTGAAAGCGGGCCAACGTGCCGCGCGGGCAAGCGCGGAGAACCCGGACTGGTGGGCAGCAGTGGCCGGATGTGCGCTGGGATCGGCACGGTTGATCAACGGTGATGCCGAGGGCTGCCTCGCGGATCTCGTCCGGCTCGCCGGTGGACCGGACCTGCCGCTGCTGGACCCCTTGCACCGTCCGGTGTTCGGCGAACCACTCGTGGTCGCCGAGCTGTCCCGCGGCCGGATCGACAACGCCAGGGCGTGGATCGCGATGATGGAACAGGCTGTCGAGGAAAGCAACGGCGGCGAGAGCCTCCCGAACCGCACCGGGCACATAGCGTTGTGCCGCGCGCGGCTCGAACTCGTTGCCGGCGAGGCGAACCAGGCCGTCGAGCACGCGACCACGGCCGTGCGGGCGTTCGGCGGGATCGACCACACGTTGCAGGAGGCGGAAAGCCGCGAGGTGCTCGGTAGCGCACTGGCCGCGGCCGGGCATCCCGAGACCGCGATCGCCGAGCTGACCGAGACCGCCAAGCAGTACTCGGCGTTCGGCCTGCCCGGGCGCCGCGACGGTGTCTACCGGAAGCTACGAGCGCTGGGGCACAACGTGATCGCGCCCCGGAGCGCCGAGGCGCGCGGCACGTTGCCCGAACTCACCGCGCGTGAGGACGAGGTCGCCCGGCTGGTGGCCGAGGGCCTGACCAACCGCGAGATCATGCAGCGCCTGCAGCTGTCCCGGCGCACGGTGGAAACCCACATCACCAACATCAGGCTGAAACTGGACGTGGCCTCGCGGGCCGCGCTCGCGGCCCGCGTGATCCGCGCGGGCTAGGACGCGGCCGCCACCATCCGCAGCTTCTTCTTCCGCATCGGCTTGGTGTCACCCACCGACGTGGTGTCCGGGTGCACGCCGATCTGGGCCAGCAGCTCCAGGTCATCGCGCACGCAGAGGTGCGTGGCGAGTCGGCCGTCGCGCCCCTCGTAGATGTGCACCTGCTCGACGCTGACCGGGCACCGCGTCGGTGCCACGCCCAGGTACTCGCCGATGTGGACACCCGAGAACCGCAGGCGCACGACCGTCGTGGTTCCCTCCGCCACGAGACCGAGCACCTCCCACCGGGCGTCACTGAACGAACGGCGCAGCGACAGCAGTGAGCTCTTGAACCAGTCCGGCCCGGCCGACACCCCGAGGTCGGCGAAGTCCGGCGTCAGGTAGTCGTCGATCCTGGCGATCTTTCCCTCGTTGAACGCCCGGCACAGCTCCAGCACCAGGCGCTTGTAGTGAGCGGTCCCCGTCATTGAACTCCTCGACCCTCTCCCCAGGAGGTCCCCTTGCCCCGGACAATAGTGGCCTTCGCCGAGCGCCTGCGCTTCGTGGTAATTACGCACATCCTGTGTCCGCACTACGTAGGTTGATCCTCTGGTGCCTCTGGGTGACGATCCGCCCGCCCTTTGGGGAAGCCGGTCCGCACAGACAAGGACGCCCGTGCGGCCCGGTGGTTCGTCGCTCTCACTAGTCCGATCAGGCGACCTTGCCGTTACGGAGGACAAGTTCGGAACCGGTCCAGCCGCGGCGCAGCCACCGGTCGTGCGACGCGACCACGATCGCGCCCGGCGCCTGGCGCAGCGCCTCTTCCAGCTCCTCGACCAGGCTGAGCGACAGGTGGTTGGTGGGTTCGTCGAGCAGCAGCACGTCCGGCGGGTCGGCGATCACCATCGCCAGCGCCAGCCGCCGGCGTTGCCCCACGGACAACAGACCCACCGGGCGGTCCATGTCCCTCGGGGAGACCAGGCCGACGTCCGGACCGGTGTAGAGCTGCCGTGCGGAGGATTCCGGGTGTGCGAACACGACGTCCTGTTCCAACAGTCCGACTCGGACACCACTCGCCCGGCGCACCTCGCCATGGTCCGGGGCCAGCCGCCCGGCCAGGACGTTGAGCAAGGTCGACTTCCCGGCCCCGTTCAACCCGGTGATCATCAGCCGCGCGGACGTGTTCACGTCCAGCCGGTCGACGCACAACCGGCCGTCGACCCGCACATCCCGCACCGACAACGCCAGCTTGTCCGGCACATCCGCGGTCAGCGTGGCCGCGAACCGCAACGGCTCCGGCGGTTTGCGGACCTGCGTACGGGTCAGCTCGTCCAGCCGGTGTTGCGCGTTGCGCACCCGGCGGGAGATCGACTTCTGCACGCGGGCACCGCGGAAGGCGTAGACGAAGCCGTCGCTGTCGCGGGCGGGACGGTTGTGCGCGACCGAACGGGCCTTGGTCGCCACCGCGTCCCGCAGCTCGCGCAGTTCGTCCTGTTCGGACTGGTACTGCTGCTCCCACCGGGCCCGGTCGGCCTTCTTGGCCCCCAGGTAGTCCGTGTAGGCGCCGCCGTACCGGGTCACCCCGCCCCTGGCCGGGTCGAGGTCGACGATGTCCGTGCACACCGCGTCCAGGAACACCCGGTCGTGTGACGCGAGCACGACCACGCCGGGCAGCTTGGCCAGCTGACGCTCCAGGAACGTCATGGCGTCGTCGTCCAGGTGGTTGGTCGGCTCGTCGAGCAGCAGCGCGCGGGGCTGGCGGATCAGCAGCGCGGCCAGGCCCAGCCGGGACCGTTGCCCGCCGGACATCTCGTCCAGCCGCCGGTCCCGCCCGGTCGGATCGAGCCCGAGACCGGCCAGCACCAGCTCGGCGCGCCGGTCGGCGTCCCAGAGGTCGTGCTCCTGGGCCCACTCCAGCACTTCGCCGTACTCGTTCATCCGATCGGGTTGTCCGGCCAGCTCGTCCAGGCGGCGTTCCGCGTCGCGGATCTCGGCGAGGGCGTCGTCGAGCACGTCGCCGACGGTCTGACCGGCGTCGAACGGCAGTTCCTGGGCCAGGTAGCCGAAGTCCGGCGGGCGGGTGATCTCGCCGCCGTCCGGCTCCTCGGTGCCGGCGAGCAGCCGCAACAGGGTCGACTTGCCGACCCCGTTCTCACCGACCAGCCCGAGGCGCTGGCCAGGGGATGTCGTCAACGACACGCTGTCGAGAACTCGCCGGTCGCCGTAGAGCTTGGTCACGTCACGGGCGCTCAGATACATGGATTCATCACCGCTCGGCATAACGCTGGGAGCCCGCCGGGCAGTACGGCCTCGGGCGCGGGCAGGCAGTGATGTCAGCTCTCCATGATGGTTACAAGGCTAGCAAGAACCACAACCGAATATTGGACCCCCGCATCTGCTGACGTAGATTGCTCATGTTTCCGCAGATACGGAGGTTTCGCGGTGAGGAAACTCGCGATCGCGCTGGCAGCGGCTCTGGTGCTGACCGGCTGCGGCGGCACGGACCAGCCCGCGTCGGGTGGCAGCACCCCGACCGGCACGTCCACCAGTGCAGCGACCCCCGTCGGTGATGTCACGGTGTTCGCGGCGGCGTCGCTGACCGAGACGTTCACCCAGATCGGCAAGGACTTCGAGGCGGCCCACCCGGGCTCGCACGTGAAGTTAAACTTCGCCGGCAGCTCCGCGCTGGCGCGGCAGATCAACCAGGGTGCCCCCGCGGACGTGTTCGCCTCGGCCGCCCCGGCCAACATGCAGCAGGTCGCGCAGAGCGGCTCCACCGTGTTCGTGCGCAACAAGCTGCAGATCGCGGTGGCCAAGGGCAACCCGAAGAAGATCACCTCGCTGGCCGACCTGGCCAAGCCGGACGTCAAGCTGGCGCTGTGCGCCGAGCAGGTGCCCTGCGGCGCGGCCTCGAAGAAGGCGTTCCAGGCGGCCAACCTGACGCCCAAGCCGGTCACCCTGGAGCAGGACGTGAAGGCCACGTTGACCAAGGTCAAGCTGGGTGAGGTGGACGCCGCGCTGGTCTACCAGACGGACGTGTCCTCGACCAAGGGCGACGTCGACGGCGTCACCTTCCCCGAGGCCGACAAGGCCATCAACGACTACCCGATCATCGCGTTGCCCAAGGCCACCAACGCGGCGGGCGCCAAGGCGTTCGTCGACTACGTGTTGTCCGGCAAGGGCAAGGCGGTGCTGAGCGCCGCGGGCTTCGACTCTCCGTGACACTGTGGGTATGCGAGTAGCGCGGCGGACCAGGACAGCTCCCGGTGTCCTGGTCGTGCCGGCCGTGGTGGGACTGTTGTTCCTGGTCCTGCCGCTGACCGGGATGGTCATCCGGGCGCCTTGGTCCACTTTGGTCTCGCGGCTGGCGAGCGCCGAGGTGGGTGAGGCGCTGCGGCTTTCCCTGATCTGCGCCACCACGGCGACGGCGATCTGCCTGGTGCTCGGGGTTCCGCTGGCGTGGGTGCTGGCGCGGACCACGATCCCCGGGCGGCGGTTCGCCCGTGCGCTGGTGACGGTGCCCCTGGTGCTGCCGCCGGTGGTCGGCGGGGTGGCGTTGCTGCTGGTGTTCGGCCGGCGTGGGGTGATCGGCCAGTACCTGGACTCGTGGTTCGGGATCACGTTGCCGTTCACCACCGCCGGAGTCGTTGTGGCCGAGGCGTTTGTGGCGATGCCGTTCCTGATCATCGCCGTCGAGGGCGCTTTGCGCGGCGCGGATCCCCGGTTCGAGGAGGCGGCGGCGACCCTCGGTGCGTCCCGGTGGACCGCGTTCCGGCGGGTCACCTTGCCGACGGTCGCGCCCGGAATCGCCGCTGGCGCCGTGCTTTGCTGGGCGCGGGCGTTGGGTGAGTTCGGCGCGACGATCACCTTCGCCGGGAACTTCCCAGGCACCACCCAGACCATGCCGCTGGCGGTCTACCTCGCCCTGGAACAGGATCCGGACAGCGCGACCGTGCTCAGCCTGGTGCTGCTCGCGGTGTCCGTGGCGATCCTGGTGAGCCTACGGGAAAAGTGGATCGGACCGAGCGCATGAGCCTGCACGCGAACCTCTCGGTGCACATCGCCGCGTTCAAGCTGAACGCGTCCTTCAGCGTCGAACCCGGGACCACGCTGGCCCTGCTGGGGCCCAACGGTGCCGGGAAGACCACGGCTCTGCGGGCGCTCGCCGGGTTGCAGCCGTTGACCGACGGGCTGATCGAACTCGGTCACCGGACGCTCGACGATCCCGAACGGGGCACGTTCCTGCCGCCCGAACGACGCGCGGTGGGCGTGGTCTTCCAGGACTACCTGCTGTTCGGACATCTGTCCGCAATGGACAACGTTGCTTTTGGCCTCCGGGCAAGGGGACACCGCAAGCGCGAGTCGAACGAGGCCGCGTTGCGCTGGCTGGACCAGGTCGGGTTGCGCGACCAGGCGCGTCAGAAGCCCCGGGAACTGTCCGGCGGACAGGCGCAGCGGGTCGCGTTGGCGCGCGCTTTGGCGATCGATCCGGACCTGTTGCTGCTCGACGAACCCCTTGCGGCGCTGGATGCCGCGACCCGCGTACAGATCCGTTCGCAACTCAGGCAACACCTCGACGCGTACGCGGGGGCGACCGTCCTGGTCACACACGACCCGCTGGACGCGATGATCCTCGCCGACAGGTTGCTGGTGCTGGAGAACGGATTCGTTGTGCAGGAAGGCACCCCGGCCGAGGTGGCCCGCCAGCCGCGCACGGACTACATCGCCACGCTGGTCGGGTTGAACCTCTACCGCGGGAAAGCCGATGGCACGTCAGTGAAACTCACCGACGGCAGCGTTCTCACCACCGCACATCCCGCGGAGGGCGAGGTTTTCTTCACCTTCCGGCCCACCGCCGTGAGCCTGCACCGCACCCGCCCGGACGGCAGCCCTCGAAACACTTGGCAGGCAACGGTTTCCGGGATCGAACAACACGCCGACACCGTGCGGGTCCGGCTCGACGGGTCGCCGGATCTCCTCGCCGACATCACCACGGCCGCCGTGGCCGAACTGGAACTGGTGCAGGGGCGCCAGGTGTGGGTCTCGGTGAAAGCCACCGAGACCCACACCTACCCGGTTTAGAGATCGCCGAGCAGAGCGGCCGGGTGCTCGACGCAGTCGGCGATGAACCGCAGGAACCCGCCGGACACCTCGCCATCGCAGACCCGGTGGTCGAACGCGAGCGTCAGCTGGGTGACCTTGCGGACGGCCAGCTGGCCGTCGACCACCCACGGCTTGTCGATGATCCGGCCAAGGCCGACGATCGCGGCCTCCGGGTGGTTGATGATCGCGGCCGAACCGTCCACACCGAACACACCGTAGTTGTTCACCGTGAACGTGCCGCCGGTCAGCTGCGCCGGCGCCACCTTGCCGTCGCGGGCCAAGTCGGTGAGTTCGGCCAGCTTCGCGGACAGCTCGCGGGTGCTCAGGGTCTGCGCGTCCTTGATCACCGGGACGACCAGGCCACGCGGGGTCTGGGCGGCGAAGCCGAGGTTGACCGCCTCGGACAGCACGATCTCGTTGTTGTCCACAGTGGAGTTCAGCAACGGGAACCGCTTGAGCCCGAGCACGCAGAACTTGGCCAGCAGCGCCAGCACACCCACCGGGCGGGACGGGTCGGCGGCGTTGATCTCCTTGCGCACGGCGAGAAGGTTCGTCGCGTCGACGTCGACCCAGACCGTGGCCTCGGGGATCTCGCGGCGCGAGCGGCTCAGGCGCTCGGCGATCGCGCCGCGGACGCCCTTCAGCGGGATCCGGGTGCCCTTCGGTCCTTCGATCGCCGCGACGACGTCCTTGCGCAGCACCAGGCCTTCGGGCCCGGAGCCGTCCACGGCCTGCAGGTCGACCCCGTTGTCCCGGGCCAGTTTCCGCACCACCGGAGAGATCACCGGGACCCGCCCGGGGTGGGTCTTGGGCACGTCCGGCGTGGCGACGGGAGCGTTTCGGCGGCGGCCATTGGCGCGGCGGGCGCGTTTCACCGTTCCCGCGCCAACGAGATTGGGCGCGGTCTGCACGCCCGGCTCGGAAAGCCCGGCCGAGGCAACGGAAATCAGCGGGGCGCCCACCTTCACCATCGCCCCGGCCTCGCCGTGCAGCGCGGTCACGACCCCGGCGTACGGCACGGGCACCTCGATGGCCGCCTTGGCCGTCTCGACCTCGACCACCGGCTGGTCGACCTCGACCGCGTCACCGACCTCGACCAGCCAGCGGACGATCTCCGCCTCGATCAGGCCCTCGCCGAGGTCCGGCAGCGGGAACTCGCGGACGTTCACTTGTCCTCCCACTGCAGCCGGGCAATGGTGTCCAGGATCCGGTCCGGGTGCGGCAGCTGGTGCTCCTCGAGGTCCTTGGGCGGGTACGGCACATCCAGGCCACCGACGCGCAACACGGGTGCCTCCAGCCAGTGGAAGCAGTGCTCGGAAACGGTAGCCACAACCTCAGCGCCATAGCCGCTGAACATCGACGACTCGTGTACGACGACCGCGCGGCCCGTTTTACGCACCGACGCGCACACCGTCTCCTCGTCGAGCGGCGACAGCGACCGCAGGTCGACGACCTCGACGTCCCAGCCTTCCTCGGTGGCCGCCTCCGCGGTCTCCAGGCAGGTCTGCACCGTGGAGCCGTAGCAGAGCAGCGTGACGTCCTTGCCGTGCTTGCGGACGATCGCGCGGTTCATCGGGTCGCGCTGGGTCAGGTCGAAGTCGGCGCGGGACCAGTAGCGGGACTTCGGCTCCATGAAGATCACCGGGTCCGGCGACTCGATCGCCGAGCGCAACAGTGAGTACGCATCCGCTGTAGTGCCTGGTGTGACGACGGTCAGACCCGGGGTGTGCGTGTAGTAGGTCTCTGACGAGTCGCCATGGTGCTCCACACCGCCGATACCACCGCCGTAGGGGATGCGGATGACCATCGGCAACGCGACCTTGCCGCGCGTACGGTTGCGCATCTTGGCCACATGCGAGGTGATCTGCTCGAACGCGGGGTACGCGAACGCGTCGAACTGCATCTCGACCACAGGCCGCAGACCGTACATAGCCATACCGACAGCAGTGCCAACAATCCCCGACTCTGCTAGGGGCGAGTCGAAACAACGGTCCTCACCGAACTGCTTGGTGAGGCCCTCGGTCACGGTGAACACCCCGCCGTACGGGCCCACATCCTCGCCGAAGACGACGACACTCGGGTCCTCCGTCATGGCGTCCTTCAGCGCACGGTTGAGCGCCTGAGCCATGTTCAGTTGTGTGGTCATGCCAGTTCTTCCTTCAGCATGGCCGCCTGGGCGCGCAGGCGCGGCGTGGGGGTGGCGTAGACGTGCTCGAACAGCTCGTCGGGGTGCACGTGCGCGTCCTTGTTCATCTCGGCGCGCAGGGCGCTCGCCATCCGCTCGATCTCGTCGGCGTAGACGTCCGCGTCAAGGCCTAACAGCCGGTCGAACCGCGCGATCGGGTCCTTGGCCCGCCACGGTTCGGCGTCCGCGGCGTCGCGGTACCGGCTGGTGTCGTCTGAGTTGGTGTGCGGGTCGATCCGGTAGGTAAGGCCCTCCACAATGGATGGTCCGCCGCCGGCGCGTGCACGGTCCAGCGCCTGCTTGGTGACTGTGTACACCGCGGCGGCGTCGTTGCCGTCGACGTGGTGGCCGGGCATGCCGTAGCCGATCGCCTTGTGCGCCAGGGTGGGCGCCTTGGTCTGCTTGGACAGCGGGACGCTGATGGCCCACTGGTTGTTCTGGATGAAGAAGACCACCGGGGCGTTCCACACCGCGGCGAAGTTGAACGCCTCGTGCGCGTCGCCCTCACTGGTAGCGCCGTCGCCCATGAACACCAGCACAGCCACGTTGTCGCCCTTAAGACGGGCGGCGTGGGCAAGGCCCACTGCGTGGGGCGCACTGGTGGACAACGGCGTGCACTGTGGTGCGACACGGTACGCGTACGGGTCGTAACCGGAGTGCCAGTTGCCGCGCAACAGTGTCAGCGCCTCGACTGGGGGTACACCACGCGTGACCATGGCGACACAGTCACGGTACGTGGGGAACAGCCAGTCATCCTGCGCCAACGCGAGCGTCGCGCCCACCTGGCAGGCCTCCTGGCCCGCGGAGGACGGGTAGACCGCGAGTCTGCCCTGTTTCGTCAACGCTGTCGCCTGGCGGTCGAACCGGCGGCCGAGGACCATGGCCCGGTGCAGTGACCGCAGCACCTGCTGGTCCGGCAGCGTGCCGGCGGCCATACCGTGCTCGTCGACGAGTTGGATCGGGTCCATGCTCGGCAGGTCGACGCCGAGGAGCTCTTCGGTCGACTTCATGACCGAATGGTCAGTTGGTATCGTGACAGTTGTCCACGCCGGTGGCCTAGCCCGAGACGAGTTGCCGGTGGGCGGCGAGGAGGAGGTCCGGATGTCCCACCAGATGTCCGGCCAGCACGGAACCGATGGACGGATGGCGCCGGTCCTGGACGAGATCGACCGCAACATCGTCGAGCTCCTCCGAGCCGACGGCAGGATCTCCGTCCGCAAACTCGCCGAGCAGGTCAACGTCTCCAGGGCCAACGCCTATGCCCGGATCGAACGCCTGACAGCCTCCGGCGTCATCACGGGCTACCACGCCACCATCGATCCGCACAGGTATGGCTACACAGTGTCGGCATACCTAGCGGTCAAACTCCGCCAACGCTCCTGGCGCGAGTTCACCGAACGCCTGGCCGACATGCCCGAGGTCGAACACGCCGCCATGGTCTCCGGCGGCTACGACGGCCTCCTGCTCGTCCGAACCACCGACAGCGACGCCCTCCGCGACGTCGTCCTCGACCGCCTCCAGTCCATGCCCGAAGTCATGGCCACCCACACCATGTTCATCCTCGACGAACTCCACCCGAAGCACTGAGTGCTTTCAGACCGGGCACGACGTACGGTCGGAATGCGCTTTCGTCGGGGGGAGCCGAATGGACACCGCGGACATCCGCAACGAGATCTCCGGACGGGCATCCGGGCCTGTCGTCCAAGCCGGTCAGGTCACCGGCGGCGTGCACATCCACCACACCGCGGCCACCGGGCCACCCGTGCCCCGGCAGCTGCCCGCGTCCCCACCCAGGTTCACCGGGCGCGACCGTGAGCTGCGAGAACTCGACGAGATCCGGTCCCGGACGCTGGTGCTGACCGGCCAGGGCGGGGTTGGGAAGACGGCGCTGGCGCTGCACTGGGCGCACCGGGTGCGTGACCGGTTCCCGGACGGCCAGCTGTACATCGACCTCGCCGGGTTCAGCGGGATCACCCCGGTCGAACCCGGTGAGGCGCTGGGGTTGTTCCTGAGGTCGCTCGGCGTGGCACCCGAACGCGTGCCAGCGCGGCTCGCCGAGCAGGCCGCGCTGTACCGGTCGCTGACCGCCGACAAGGCGATGCTGATCCTGCTCGACAACGCCTACTCCGCGGCCCAGGTGCGCGTGCTCCTGCCGTCGTCCCAGGCAAGCACCGTTGTGGTGACGAGTCGTAGCCGTCTCGTCGGGTTGGTGCCTGATGGCGCACGGCTCGTACCGGTGCCGCCGCTGCCGACTGAGGGCGCCATGGACTTGCTGGCCAGTACCGTCGGCGAGGACCGGGTGGAGCACGAACGAGACCGGGCCGAGCAACTTGTCGACATCTGTGGTGGGTTACCGATCGCCTTGTGCGTAGCCGGTGCCCGGCTGGCGACGCGGCCTCGGCTGTCCGTCGGCCGGATGACCGCCGCTCTCGCCGACGAGCAGCGCCGGCTGGCCGGGTTGTCCGCCGTGCAAGCCGCGTTCGACGTGTCCTACCGATCCCTTGAGGCGCAGGTGGCCACGCTGTACCGGCGCCTCGGCCTGCACCCGGGCCAGGACTTCGGCTCGGGCGTCGCCGTCGCGGTGACACCGGACAACACCGACGAGGCCCTCGACAACCTGGTCGAGGACAACCTCATCGAGGAGATCGACGAGGACCGCTACCGCTTCCACGACCTGCTCCGCCTGCACGCCCGCGATCGCGCGGCCGCCGAGGACACACCCCAGCAACAGGAAGCCACCGTGCTCGGCATCCTGGAGTGGTACCTGGCGACCGCCATTGCCGCCGACCTCGTGGTGACGCCGTATCGCCGTCGCCCGTTCGGGTACGACTTCCAGACCGGCCCGTCGCCGGTGCCCCGGTTCGGTTCCCGCGACGAGGCCTTGTCCTGGCTGGACAGCGAACGGGTCAACCTGATGGCCGCCGGACGGGCCGCGCTGGACCGCAAGTGGGCGGAACTGGCCTGGCACCTGTCCGACGTGATGTGGCCGCTTTTGTTGTACCGCAAGCATTATCGCGACCGACTGGACATCGACCACCGCGGCGTGACGGCGGCCCGCGAGTGGGCCAACACCTGGGCAGAGGCAGAGATGCTGAAACGACTGGGCCGGGTCCTGACCGTGCTGGGCGACCACGACGAGGCCGAGCAGCGTTTGCGGTCCGCACAAGACCTTTTCGCCACCGAGCGGGACACCCTGGGCGCGGCGGCCGCCCGGGAGTACCTGGCATTGCTGTACTTGGAGACCGGCCGGCTCACCGACGCCGTCGACGTGTTCGAGGAGTTGCTTACCGTGCACCGGGAACTCGGCGCCGAGCGCAACGTCGCGCTCGACCTGATCAACCTCGGGCTGGTGCTGCCGAAACAGCGACGGGCCGAGGAAGCCGTTGCCAAACTGTCCGAGGCGCACGAGATCTTCGCCCGCCTGGCCACCACCGACCCGTTCAACGGCGCCCGCGCGATGACCGCCCTCGCCGACGCGCACCGCCAAGCGGGCGACCTCGGTCAGGCACGCACCTGGGCTGAACGCGCGGCGCATGCCATGACCGAGCTCGGTTCCACCTTCGGCCAGGCCGAAACCCACGAGGTCCTCGCCGAGATCGCCGTCGCCACCGGCGACCGCACCACCGCGATCGACCACTTCCAGCACGCCCTGGCCATCTTCGAGTCGGCGTTCTCCGCCCGCGCCGACTCCGTCCGCACCCGCCTACGACAACTGACCGAACAATGACCACCGGTGGTGAATCCGGCGCAGAGTGTTCACAATGGACGAACTGGTCACGCTCAGCCGTTGCCCGTCGCGGATGACGATCGTCCAGCTGTTGCCGGGTCCAGGAACGGCGATCATCGAGAGTCCGGGCCACTGTTGGAAGGCGCCAACGTCCTCAACCGGGAGGACCAAGACGTCGGCCAAGGCGACCCGGCCACCCGGACCCCATGCGATGACCGGCTCGGTCACCGCGCCCGCCACCGGGTCGGAGCGGGGACCGGCCGGGCCAGCCGGTGCCGGCCCGGTTCGGCGATCCCGATCAGCTTGTACATGATCTTGCGCAGGACCCCGTCGGCCCGCCCGGGGCATGATGTCACCAACTTCGCGACCTCCTCGGGGCGAACGGCAGGCTCGGTGCCGAGCTGCTCGGCCAGCGGCAGGTCCGGATCCCACGCCGGGGCGGTGTGCCCGACAAGCTCGTGGGGCGACCCGCCCGCGGTGACGAAGCCGCTCGGCCGGTCGACGCAGAGCACCGGGCGACCGATCGCGGCGGCGTACACGGTGACCGAACCGTGGTCCCCGAAGACGTGGTCCGAGGCGACGATCGCCGGACGCCAGTCGTCCTGCGGCTCGAACAACATCAACCCGGCGTCGAGGCATTCACGCAGCCAGGCCTTCACCTGCCGCCGTCCGTGGCAGGCCCACACCGCCGGATGCAGGAGTGCCGCGACCCGGAACCGCTCCGGTGGCAGCTCGCTCATCAGCCTCGCGAGCACGTCCCCGTGTTGCCCGAAAAGGCCGTGCCTGCCCCACGTCGACGTGACCACGACGAGAGCCTGATCGTCTTCGACGTTCAACGCGGCCCGGTACTCGCGACGATGCGGCTCGCTTGCCACCAACCGGTCGAAGCAGGGATCGCCGGCGACCACCGCCACCCGCAGTCCGTCCGGGCACTGCCGACGCAGTACATCCAGCTGACTGTGGTGCGACAAAGCCAAAGCCGACACCACGAGACGCCCATCCCGGGTCAGTCGCTGGGCGTCCAGCCCGTACACGGGCGGATCCGCCAGCAGGACACCCTCACCGACCGGCGACACATGCTTGCCGAAGGAAGCTCCGTGGCTGACCACCATCGCCGGCGCGTGCAGGTCGGGCAGCCCGCTGTAGGCGGCGGCCAGCGCGAGGTCGAAGCGCTCGCGCACCGCCTGGTGCCAGGGCATCACGACCCCACCCATCTGGTGGAGGAACTCGGCCACCCCGCCGGAGAAGGCTCCCGGCTGATGGGTGAACACGAGCTGGACGCGCGGGTCGGTCTCGATCAGCTCCACCACGTCCAGCAGCGCCCGCCCGCTGGTCACGGTGTGCACGACGACGAGAACACTCCGGCAGTCCGCCCTGGTGACCAGCCACTCGGCGTCTATGCCAACTGGCACATGAACCCAGTTCTCATTGGAGATCAATGCTTCTCCACCCCGATCCAATACGAAGAACGCCCCCGATGCCGGGAAAGGATCCGCGCCTGGGTTGCCAGCGAACTTGCCGTACTGTTGTCACCCTTTCGGACGAGCTTTGTCGACGCTTGCTAACGACTTTCTCGATTCTGCTGACGCATGGCTCCCGGTGGTCCAGAATTTTTCCCAGACAACCGCGTCGTGCGAGGGGTGACGCTGGTGGAATTCAAGATCCTGGGACCGACCAGGCTGATCGTGCGAAGTAGATCCGTCCCGCTCGGCGCCGCTCGCCAACGCGGACTGCTGGCGATACTGCTCTACCACGCCAACGAGCCGGTGAGTGTTCAAACGATCGGAAACCTGCTCTGGCGCGGCCGTCCACCGTCGGACATCCGCCAGATCCTGTATGCGCCGATCAGCCGTATTCGCAAGATATTCACGGATAACCGGGTGCCCGCCGACCTTCCCCGGCTCGCGGACGGATATCAGCTGGACCTCAATCCTGATCTCATCGACTACCACCGGCTCGTCGCCACCGTACGAACTGCCCGCATCTCGGCGGCAGAAGGTGATCACAAAGCGGTGGTTGATCTGTTGTCGCGAGCCATGGAATGGTGGACGGGCACACCATTGGACGAACTGAAGTCGGCCGAGGCGGAACACATCCGCGAACAGATGGTGACCCTCTGGGGAAAGCTGCCCGCGCTGCACCTGCTGTTCGACAGCCAGCGGTCACTGGGGCAGCACGACGCCATTCTGACCAGAGTGAGTCCACTGGTCGAGGACCGTCCACACGACGTCGAACTGGCCAAACACTGGACAGCGGCCATGGTGGCGACCGGGCGGCACCAGGAACTGCAACGACATTTCGAAAGGCTCTCGCCCAGGCTGGACGAGGAAGACGACGAACTGCGAGCCGTGTATGAGGAGGCACTGGGCAAACGGCACGGCCGCAAACGGTTCGCCGACTTCGTGCCACCTCGCCAGCTGTTGCTGCCCACGAGGGAGTTCACCGGACACGAGCCGCTGCTCGCCGAACTGGACGCGATCGCGGCCGAACCGGGAGCGCGTACCGGTGTCGCGCTGACCGGGATGCCCGGCATCGGAAAAACCACCCTCGTCACCTGCTGGGCACACCGCAGAACCGAGCTGTTCCCAGACGGGCAGCTATATATGAATGTCAACGGCTATGGCACAGACCGCCCGATGCCGCCAGACGACATCACCGCGCAGCTGTTGCGCGATCTCGGAATGCCCGCCGACCGCGTGCCGCACGCCGCGGACAGCAGACGGACGCGGCTCGCGAATTTACTCGCCGATCGCAAGGTGCTGATCGTCCTCGACAACGTCCGCAACGCTGACCAGGTACGTCCTTTGCTGCCCGCGTTGTCGTCCGGCATGGTGCTGATCACCAGCCGCGACCGGCTGAAAGGACTGAGCATTCGGGACGGTATCCGCACAATCGCGATCCCCCCGCTGTCGCACGACGAGTCCGTCAGTTTGCTGACCACATTGATCGGTGCCCGGCGGGCCGCGGAAAGTCCGGCGACGGTCGCCGCGCTGGCCCATTTGTCGAGCGGACTGCCGCTCGCGATCCGCATCCTCGGCCAGAACATCGCGGAGCTGCCCGAGGCGCCCCTGGCCGGTCTGCACGGCCATCTGGCCGAGCTGCTCAGCCGGATGCCCGAGGACGGTCAGGACGACGAGACCCTGCACACCTTCTTCTCGTGGTCCTACGAAGAACTACCAGCCACGACGGCACGTATGTTCCGGCTCCTGGGCCTGCACCCGGGCCGGAGCTTCGGCGTCCCAGTCGCCAACGCGCTGTTCAACGGCAACGCGCAGCCGCATCTGGAGACGCTCATCCGCCGCCACCTCCTTGAGCGAGAAGCGAACCATGAGCGATACCGAGTTCATGACCTTCTTGGGACGTACGCCGCGAACCTGTGCGAGATGGACGATTCCCTCGCCGACCGCACCGCCGCCGTGCGCAGAATGCTGGACTTCTACCTGCTCAGTGGCGTGAATGCCGCGCGATGCCTTGTCCCGCAACGCAGTCAGACCCCTGGACTGCCCGAACCCGGTGACATCAGGCCATTGGAGTTCGATGCAGAACCAACGGCCCTGGCATGGTGCGAGGTGGAGCGGGCGAATCTGGCCGCGGCCACGGAAAGTGCCCACGACCATGGTTTTCACCAGCATTCATGGCAGCTGGCCGGAACCGTCCATGAGGTGTACGAACGCTATGGTCCACAGGCGGACATCTTGCACAGCAACATGGTCGCCCTCGCCTCGACACTGACGCTCGACGCGGCCGAACCACAGATCGGGACGCTCAACAATCTCGGCGCCACCTACTACAAGCTCGGCAACCTCCCCAAAGCCACGGCCTACTTCCAGCGCGGACTCGAGTTGGCGCAACAGGCCGAACACCGCGAGGGACAAGCGGTGTGCCTGCACAACCTCGCCAACATCCTGGCGGACCAGGGTGAATCGGCCAGCGCCATCAGCAACTATCACCTTGCGCTGCAAGCATATCGCGACATCAGGCAGCCCTACGGCATGGCGTTTTCCATGCACCGCCTGGGTGTTACCTATCACCGGCTGGACCGCGATGACGAATCCCTTGACTACCTCACGAAAGCACTCGACCTCAGGGTCCACATCGGGCACACCCGGGGCGAGGGAGCGACCAGGACCGCGCTTGCCGAAGTGTACCTGGACCTCGGCGAACTGGGCATGGCTCGCATCCACGGGCAGATCGGCCTGACGGTGCTGCGCCAGACCATGGACCGGGTGGCGACCTGCGCGGCCCTGGTGGTTCTGGCCCAGATCCATTTCACGTCAAGGGACTTCGAGGAGGCCCTGCGCCTGGCGCACGAGGCGACCGAGATCGCGGCCGAGGAGATCGTCGACCGGCGGACCCGGGCGAACGCCTTGGACGTCCTCGCCCGATCCCTCCAGGCGACCGGCGACATCGCCGGCGCCCGCCGAGTCCTCATCGAGGAGCTGGGAGTCCTGACCGATAAGGACAGTCCACGAGAGACCGACATCAGAACCAGACTGGCTGCCCTCGACCGCTCGACAACGCCCCCACCTCGCCGATCGCACGCAGCCACACCGAATATCACCGAGGGTGACCGCCGAACAGTCTACTGAGGAGTAGCCCATTCGCCCACCCGGGCGACGCGTTGCCTGGGGGACATGAGATCATCTTTCGGGTGACGATGATCTCGAGGCGAGCTATCAGCGGTGTTGCCCTGGCACTATTCGTGCTCGTTTCCTTCGGCGCGACAGCGGGTGCCACCGAGAACACGCAGCCGAAGAACCCACCGGCAGTAGGTGCGCACACCGATTGGATGGATCCCCAAACGGTGAACCTGCAGCTCGCTTGGATGGATCCGCAGTAGACCTGTAGGTGAGGGGGTCGGCCCGATTGGGCCGACCCCCTCACTCTTTTGCTTGTATAGCTAAGCTTTCTCAGATCCTTGCTGCGGCAGCGGCGATCGCGGACGCGAAGGTGCTCACCTCGGTGTAGACGCCGGGCTTGCCGGGGCGGGCGCAGCCTTCGCCCCAGCTGACGATGCCGACCTGGATCCACGCGTTGTTGTTGTCGCGGCGGAACATGGGGCCGCCGGAGTCGCCCTGGCAGGTGTCCACGCCGCCCTGGGGGAGGCCGGCGCAGATCTCGGCGGAGGCGATCAGGCCGGCGTAGTCACCGCCGGCTGCCTTGCAGGTGGCGTCGCTGACGAAGGGGACCTGGGCCTTGAGCAGGTAGCGCTGCTGGCCGCCGCCTTCGGTGGCCGCGCCCCAGCCGGCGACGGTGAACGTGCCGGTGTCGAACGCCTTGGTGGTGGCGATGGGCAGCAGCGGGATGGTGGAGGGGGCTGGGCTGGCCAGTTTGATCAGGGCCCAGTCACCGCCGGTGGAGGTCGGGTACGTCGGTGAGCGGTGCACGTAGGTCGAGCGGATCTTGACGGCGGCGCTGCTCTGCAGGTCGACGACGCCGAGGGTGGCGGTGATCGACGTGTTGCTGCCGGTGCGGGACACGCAGTGCGCGGCGGTCAGGACGATCTGGCGGGTGTACAGGGCACCACCGCAGCCCATCGACAACCGGACCATCCACGGGAACTCGCCCTGGGCCGCGCGCGTGCCACCGACGACGTTCGTCTGCGGGGGCTGCGCGACGGCGGGTGAGGCGAGACCGAGGATGGTCACGGCGCCGACGAGGCCGACTGCGGCTTTTTTGAGCGCGCTGAACCACGTATTGGTGCTCACGGGTCATTCCTCTCGGGTCCACAGAAGAGATGCAGGGATGTGGAACTCGAATCGATGACACCAGAGCCCAATCCGGGCGGTCAACCAACTTTCTTCGGTTGTTCTTCCCGGTGTGTTACCACGATGTTGCGACGTAGGCGGTTTCCAGGTATTCCTCGATACCCTCGAAGCCGCCTTCCCGGCCGAGGCCGGACTGTTTGACCCCGCCGAACGGCGCCGCGGGATCGGACACCAGGCCCCGGTTCAGGCCGACCATCCCGACCTCCAGCCGTTCGGACATCCGCAGGCCACGGGCCAGATCCCGGGTGTAGACGTAGCCGGTCAGACCCATCTCCACCGAGTTCGCGACCGCGATGGCGTCCTCGTCTCCCGAGATCGGCACGATCGACGCGACCGGCCCGAAAATCTCCTCGGTCACCAGCACCGAGTCACGCGGAACATCGGTTACGACAGTCGGGGGATAGCGGAATCCGGGCCCGGGGTCCCGCTTTCCGCCGAGCAGTACCCGGCCGCCGGAGAAATCCACCTTCCGCTCGACACCGGCCACCGCCTTCTCGTTGACCAGCGGCCCGGTGGCCACCTGGTTCATCGCGGAAACGAGCATGCCGGTGAACTCGCCCGCCACGGATTCATGGATGAGAAATCGGTTGGCCGCGGTGCACGCCTGGCCATAGTTGCGCATTTTCGCGAGCATCGCGCCTCGCACCGCGGCCTCCAGGTCGGCGTCGTCGAGCACGATGAACGGCGCGTTGCCGCCGAGCTCCATCGACGCGTTGACCACCCGCTCGGCGGCCTGCGCCAGCAACAACCGCCCGACCGGCGTCGACCCGGTGAACGACACCTTGCGCACCCTGCTGTCCGCCAACGCGGCCGACGCGATCTCACCGGGCCGGTCGGTCGTCACCACGTTGACGACACCGGCAGGCGCGCCCGCGTCCGCGAAGATCTCGGCGAGCACCAGCGCGGTCAACGGCGTGTCCTCGGCGGGCTTCAATACGACAGTGCACCCCGCGGCGAGCGCCGGACCGATCTTGCGTGTCGCCATCGCCGCCGGGAAATTCCAAGGGGTGAGCAACAATGCGACACCCACCGGCCGTTTGAAGGTCAGGATCCGGTTGGCCCCAGCGGGTGCCGTCCGCAACTCACCGCCAATACGCACGGCTTCCTCGGCGAACCAACGCAGGAACTCCGCCGCGTAGGTCACTTCGGCGAGCGCGTCCGCGAGCGACTTGCCCATCTCGCGCACGATCAGCGCCGCGATCTCGTCCCGTCGCGCGATCATCGCGTCGAATGCCTTGCGCAGCACTTCACTGCGCTCACGCGGTGCGGCCGCGGCCCACAACGGCTGTGCCTCGTGCGCCGCTTTCAACGCGCGATCGAGGTCGTCCAGGCCCGCGCGGGCCACCTCCGTGATGGGTTCGCCGGTCGACGGGTCCAGCACCGGGAACGTGCCCGCCGAGCCCGAGGTCCACTCGCCACCGATGAACATGTCCGTCCTCATAGGACTTCTCCCGCCGCAGCGTCCAGAATGTCCAGGCCTTCGGTGAGCAGGTCCGCGCCGATCACCAGCGGTGGCAGGAACCGCAGCACGTTGCCGAAAGTCCCGGCTGTCAACACGATCAGGCCCGCCTTGTGGCAGGCCGCGGCCATCGCGGCGGCCTGCGCGGAGCCACGTTCGGCGAACTCGACCGCCAGCATCGCGCCCCGGCCGCGAACGTCGCCGATGGCCTCGTACTTGGCCGCCAACGCCTCCAGGCGTGGCCGCATGGTCGCCTCGATCCGTTGCGCCGCAGCACAAAGGTCGTCGGCGCGCATGGTCTCGATGGCCGCGAGGGCGGCCGCGCAGGCGATCGGGTTCCCGCCGTAGGTGCCGCCAAGGCCGCCGACGTGCACAGAGTCCATGATCTCCACGCGGCCGGTGACCGCCGCCAGCGGCAGGCCGCCCGCGATTCCCTTGGCGGTGGTGATCAGGTCCGGGACGATGCCCTCGTGGGTCGAGGCGAACCAGTCGCCGGTGCGGCAGAAGCCGGTCTGGATCTCGTCGGCGATCAGCAGGACGTCGCGCTCGGCGCACCAGTCGGCGACCCGCTTGAGGAACCCGGGAGCGGGCACGATGAAGCCGCCCTCGCCCTGGATCGGCTCGACGATGACCGCGGCGACGTTGTCCACGCCGACCTGCGTTTCCACCGATTGTGTGAACGCCGCATACGCCTGGTCAGCACACACATCCGGACCGCCCGGCCAGCGGTACGGGTAGGCCATCGGCACCCGGTGGATCTCCCCGGCGAACGGGCCGAACCGGTGCTTGTAGGGCATGTTCTTCGCGGTCAGCGCCATCGTGAGGTTGGTACGGCCGTGGTAGGCGTGGTCGAAGGCGACGATGGCCTGGCGGCCGGTGTGGTGGCGCGCGATCTTCACCGCGTTCTCCACCGCCTCGGCGCCGGAGTTGAACAGCGCCGACCGCTTCTCGTGACTCCCTGGGGTCAGCTCGTTGAGGCGCTCGGCGACGGCCACGTACTCCTCGTACGGCGTGATCATGAAGCACGTGTGGGTGAAGTCCTCCACCTGCTTGTGTACGGCCTCGACCACGCGCGGTGCCGAGTTGCCGACGCTCGTGACAGCGATGCCCGAGCCGAAGTCGATCAGCTGGTTGCCGTCGGCATCGACCGCGATCCCGCCGCTCGCGCGCTCGATGTACACCGGCAACGTCGTGCCCACGCCGCTGGCGACCGCCGCGGTCTTGCGGGCCTGCAGCTCGCGCGAACGCGGGCCGGGGATCTCGGTGCGCAGAACGCGCCGCTGCTCCGTCATGCTTCTATTGCAGGCGCGGTCCTGGGGATTCCGCAGTTGTCCATTTGGACAGCTACTTGTCCAAATGGATAGCCAGCCACAGCTCGGCGCGGGCGCCGGTGTCGCCGAGGCTGCGGCCGAGCAGGTCCTCGATCTTGCGGATGCGGTAGCGGAGGGTGTGCCGGTGGATCTTGAGTTTGGCGCTCGCCTCCGCCCAGCTACCGCCGGCCGCCAGGAAGACCTTGAGCGTGTTCAGCAACTCGGCGGGCAACGGGTCGAGCAAAGCCTTGGCGTACGCGCGAATTTCCGGAGTGTCCACTTGGGACAGCAGGCTTCTCGCGGCGACATCGTCGCGGGTGATGATTCCCGGCTTCGTCAACGCCTTGGCGAGGCTTCGGGCCTGTTCGATGGCTTCGGGCAGGTCTTCGGCCGGGTCGCTGACCGCGGCGCGGCCGGTCAGGTGGTCGGCGAGGGGGAAGTCCGCAGCGAAGATCCCGATGTCGTCGATCATCAGAACGTCGTCGGGGAGGGTCTCCTGGTCTTGGATGACCGCCGCTCGGTACGGCGGTTGCGGGAGGTCCTTCGCGATCTTGACGGCTTCGTCATGCAGGCCGTTGACCAGCAGATACGCGGCGGCGGTCCGGACGGTTCGCTCGGCTTCGCGGGCACGGCCGGCCTGGTCGTCCTGGAACGACAGCAGGTTGGCCGCGATGCCGATGACCCCCGCCGCGTCGGGGTTGAGCTTCGGCGCGCCGACCGCGAGATAGCCGTGCTCGGTCGGGTGCACCGAGATCTGGTCGGTGTCCGTCGACCAGGAGACCGAGAACCGGCCGGCCGGGGTGGTCCGGGTGAGCTCCGCCTGGACCTGGCCGAGTTCGCGCCGGGCCTTGGCCGGGAAGACGGCTTGCGGGCGCCGGTCCTTGTCGAGGGCCATTGCCCACCCGTTGAGCCACTTCGCGAGCCTGCGGACGATCTCCGTCTGCGGATCCTTGGTACCCAACGCTCGGATGAGCGTGCGTTCGGCGTCCACTGTGGACCGCACGGCTTTGACCGCGGTGCGGGCGAGGTCGTCCGCCACGAACCGCACGATGTCGGCGAACCGCGTCGCCAACGGCACCTCGAGCAACGGCACGCTGTTCTGCTGGCAGGTCGCGATGAGACCGTCCGGAACGGACTCGTGCGACAACCCCACCCCGAACCCGATCCCAACCACGTCGAGACGACCGACATACTCCTCCGGATCCCCCAGTTGGATCCCCGTGGTCAGCAGCAACGTGCCCGGCCGCAGGAACGGACCAGGGTCCGCGAGCTCGCTGACGTGAACCCACTCGACCGCCCGCCCCAGCTCCCCCTCCCCCGCGAGCACCCGCAGCCCAAACCCCCGCTGCCGCACAACCGCCCCAACACTGAGCACCCCCACATGCTGCACGCCCCGCCAACCAGGAGCAAAGTAGAAACCGCCAACCGCAATCCGAGCAGCCCCCGCCCTCCACTGGGGGGCACCCCTGCGGCCAGTCTATCGAGGTGGGAGGGGGTGGGGGAGGTTTTGGGCGTGCGAGTGGGCCGTTCGCACGGGGTTCGCTCCGATGGGTGATGGGAAGGGGTGGGGTTGTGGGTGAGGTGGCGCATGATGGGGTTGTTGTTGGGTTTGATGGGTCGGTGGCTTCTCGGCGGGCTGCTTACTGGGCCGCGCGGGAGGCGGCGACGCGGCGGCGGCGGTTGCTGGTTGTCAGCGCGTTTCGGTGGCCGCTGACGGAGTTGACGCAGCTGCGGACGGAGATCGTGGTGCTCACCGAGGATCCGTTCCGGGCCGAGTACCAGAAGCTCGTGGACTCCGTCGTCGAGGAGTGCCGCGAGCTGGCCGGTGGGATGGAGGTCACCGGGGAGGTGCTCACCGGGGAACCCGTGGATGTGCTCGATCGGGTGTCGGTGAACGCGAATCTGCTGGTCCTGGGGTCGTCGGGGCATGGCACCGCGCATCAGGTGCTGCTCGGGTCGACGTCGGCGGAGTTGGTGCGGTACGCGCACGCCCCGGTGGTCGTGGTCCGCGGCGACGACCTCACCCACGGCAAGGTCGTGGTGGGCGCGGATGGGTCGCCGACCAGCACGAGGGCGGTGGACTTCGCGTTCGACTTCGCGTCACGGCACAACGCCGAGCTGGTGGCCGTGCACGCGTGGAGCGACCTGCCGTTGGACGCCCTGGCCGCGGTCCGGGAGTGGGATGTGGACTGGGACGAGGTGACCGAGTCCGCGCGGACCGTGCTGTCCGAGGCGATCGCGGGCCATGCCGAGCGGTACCCGGATGTCCGAGTCCGGCAGGTCGTCGCCATGAGCAAGCCGGTACAGGCGATCCTGGACGAGGCGGAGGGCGCGGATCTCGTGGTGGTCGGCAGCCATGGGCGTGGAGCGGTGCGGCGGATGCTGCTCGGGTCGGTGAGCCAGGCCATCCTGCATTACGCGAAGTGCCCGGTCGCTGTCCTGCGGGCGGAGCCAGGCGTCCACTAGGTGGGCACTGTTGCTTCCCGGCGCCGCAACCGGACTATTGGGTGAGTGCCGTCGATTGTGATCGTGGGAGGTGGGCCGCGCGGGGTCGGTGTGCTGGAACGGTTGGGCGCCAACATCGAACTGTTCACCGGCGAGCTGGACGTCCATCTGGTGGATCCTTTCCCGGTGGGTGCCGGGCGGGTGTGGCGGTATGAGCAGTCGCCGCTGCTGCGGATGAACTCGATGGCCGAGGACGTCACGATGTTCACCGACGAAAGCGTGACCTGCGAGGGACCGGTCCGTCCGGGACCGTCGCTTTCCCAATGGGCCCAGCAGGTCCGGCCGGAGACCCTGCCCGCGGACATCCGCGAAGAGGTGGAAACGCTGACCGGCACGGCATTCCCCACCCGCCGCCTGCAGAGCGCCTACCTGAAGTGGTTCTACGAACACACCGTCGCCACCCTCCCGCCCAACGTCAAAGTCCATGTCCACCAGGACATCGCGACCAGGATCAGCGAAGACCCGCAGACCGTCTGGCTCAAGGACACCCCGCCGGTCAGGGCGGACGTCATCGTGTTCACGGTCGGCCACCTGGACAACAAACCCAAGCAGGACCTCGAAACCTACGCACGGGACCACGGCTTGTTCTACCTGCCACCGGAATACTCCGCGGACGCCGACCTCGACGGCATCCGCCCCGGCCAGGACGTGCTGATGCGCGGCTTCGGCCTGGCGTTCATCGACCTGATGGTGCTGCTCACCGAAGGCCGCGGCGGCAAGTACCGGACCGAACCCGACGGCGCCCTGACGTACCTGCCCTCCGGCGAGGAACCCCGGCTGATCGTCGGTTCCCGCCGGGGCGTGCCGTACCACGCCAAGACCGACTACCGCCTCAAAGCCGGCCGCCCACCGCTGCCGAGGTTCTTCGTGCCGGAGGCCTTCGCCGCAAGGGACAAGCTCGACTTTCACGCGGACGTGTGGCCGCTGATGGCCAAGGACATCGCGTGGGGTCACTACCACGAGCTGTTCAACGCCCACGCAGACCGCGTTACCACCACATGGAGTGATTTCGCCGAAAGGTTCGCCGCCTTGACGTGGGGCTCTCACCAGATGCAGGCCCTAATCAACGGCACGGTTCCCGGCGAGGAGGACCGGCTCGACTTCGAGGCCCTCGACCGCCCGCTGACCCAGAAGTTCGACACACCCGAAGCGCTGCAGGAACACCTGCGAACCGTGATCCGCCAGGACATCGACCGCCGTCACGACGACCGCCACAGCCCGGATCTCGGCGCGTTCATGGGCCTGCTGACCGGCTTCGGCGGCCTCGCACCGCTTGCGGCGTCCGGAAAACTCACCACCACCTCGCTCGTGCACGATGTCGGCTGGTGGCAGGGGTTGTTCAACCTCCTCGCCAGCGGCCCGCCAGGGCACCGGCTGGAGGAGCTGCTTGCCTTGTCCCGAGCGGGAATCGTCGAGTTCCTGGGCGCGGACATGCGGGTAGCGGCCCAGGATGGCGTCTTCAGAGCGACGACATCCAGTCACCCCCAACCGGTTACCGCGACGGCGCTGGTCGAAGCGAGACTGCCGAAGCCCGGGCTCACCGGCACCACCGACGAACTGATCCACTGGCTCAACGACAACGCCACCGCGGAGGTGTTGCGGGACCCGGCGGTCGAGACCGGCCGGCTCGTGGTGACACCGGCCGATCTGCGAGTCGTCGACCGCGAAGGACGCCCGCACCCTTCGCGGTTCGCCTTGGGACCGTTGACGAACGTGGTGGCAGCGACCGCGTTCGCCCGGCCGCACACGAACGCGCCGGCGTTCCGGCAGAACGACGCGGTCGCCCGCGCCATCCTCAGGACGCTGTAGCCGGCACGATCCACTTGCGCAGCAGTGGCGGGAGGCGTTTCTCCAGCCCGTAGGACTCCAGATGCGCCTGGAACACCTCGTTGAAGGCGTGCTCGACGCCCTCGGAGTCCCACACCTCCCGCTCCAGGATCGGCGCCTTGAAGTACGGCTGCCCGATGATGTGCAGCTGCGGGCCGTTGCACCGGATGATCTGCCCGGTGATCCCGTGCGACCGGTCGGACAGCAGGAACAGCGCCACCGGCGCGATCCGGCTGGGTGTGCGGTCCGGCGGGCAGGCCCGCAGCGACCGCTCCGACTTCCACACCATCCTGGTGTGCGCCAACGGGCACAGCGCGTTGACGCGGATTCCGGCCTCCTCCATGTCCAGCGCCCACGAGTAGGTGAGCGATGCCACCGCGCCCTTCGACGCCGAGTACACCCCGAGTTTGCGCTGCCCCAGGTGCGCCCCGGAGGAGACGTTGACGATCGACCCGCCACCCTGTGCACGCATGTGGCGGGCGGCCGCGATGCCGACGTACATCACGCCGAGCACGTTGACCTCGACCAGTTCCCTGAGCTGGTCGACGTCCTCGTCCCACGGGAGGGCCTCGTAGTTGAGGCCGGCGTTGTTGACCAGTCCGTCGATCCGGCCGAACTCGCCCACGCACAGCTCCACGATCTGCTGTGCCTGCGTGGGGTCGGCGACCGAGTGGGTACTCGCGACGACCTTGCCCCCTTGCGCCCTGATGTTCTCCGCGGTCCGTTCCGCCAGGTCAGCGTCGATGTCGTTGACCACTACCGCCGCTCCCGCGTGCGCGGCGTGCAGGGCGAAAGCCTCGCCGAGGCCGCGCCCGGCCCCGGTGATGACCACGGCCTTGCCGTCCAAGAACCTCATGGCACAACGGTGGCAGTGGCCGGCTGCCACGGGTGGGTGACCCGCGCCGAGCGGTCCGCTCATTGCGCCAAACGAACCATCGAGTTAGGCCGCACAATACAGCGCAACCTATCAACGTCTCCGTCCAGAATGTGCCGAAGCGGTGAATCATATTGCCGGTTTGGATCTCAAAGTTGCCGGTCGCCGGTTTAGGGTTCGACGAATCTCGCAGCTCAGACGTGGTCTAGACCTGCCGCTGAACACTGTTCTGAAGTACAGGGACATTTCACTCCTGATCCACAGGGGCGCACTACTGTTGTCCTCAGTCCGGGCGGCGTATTACGGCATAGGGGGGTATGTCGTAATACGCTCCGGATGGCTAGTCGTCGATCGGCGGCACGCCGAGCGCGGTGAAGATCGCGGCCGCGGTGCTCCGTTCCACCAACGCCTCGGCGGTCTCGCCCAGTCCCTGCTGGATCTGCGCCTTCGCCTGACGCGCCCACGCCTCCACCAGACGCTGACCCGTGCGCCGCGCGATGGTCAACGCCTGCTGAGCGTGGTCGTGCGCGCGAGCGAAGTCGTTGAACGCCAAGTACCCCAACGCGAGCACGGTCAACGCGCGCGCCTCCAGCAGCCGCATCCCGGAGTCACGCATCACCGACAACGCGTCCCGCGCGGCGGTCAACGCCTCGGCGACGTGTCCCGCGCGGCGCAACGCGGCCGACATGCCGATCAGCACGGACGTCTCGCCGTAGCGGAACTCTATGTCCCGGGCCAGGTTCAGCGCGTCCCGGTAGTGACCGAGCGCGATGTCCGTGTGGCCACGGCGCATGTGGGCGGTCGCGACGATGTCGAGGCCGCTGACTTCGTGCCGTCGTTCGCCTAACTGACGCCCCTGAGTGATAGCAGTGCGCGCCAACACGACAGCCCTGCGATACCTACCGGCGTCACAGTGGGTCTCAGCAAGGCAAATGATCGTACTGACCTCACCGTGCCTGTCCCCCAGGTGACGGCAGGTAGCCAGGGCCCGTAGGTGGCACTGCACGGCCGCGTCCATGTCGCCGAGCGCCCAGTTCGCCAGACCGGCGCCGTTCAACGCGCGCGCCTCGGTGTTGCGGTTGCCGAGTTCCCTGGCCAGCGTGATCGACTGCTTGTGCCAGCTCAGGGCTTGGTCCGGGCGGCCGAGCGAAAGCTGTGCCACGCCAACGTAGTTGAGCCCGGTCGCCTCACCCGCGCGGTTGCCGGTCTCGCGGTTGATCGTCAACGCCTGCGAGTAGTAGCTGGCGGCCTGCGCGGGACGGCCGAGCTGCGAGTGCACGCGGCCGAGGTTGTGCAGGGAGGCGGCTTCGCCGGTGCGGTTGCCGATCCGCCGGTTGAGCGCGAGGGCCTCGTTGTGGTTGGTGATCGCGCGTTGGTAGTCGCTGAGGTTGTAGTAGATCAGGCCGACGATGTCCAAAATGGACGCTTCGGCCATGGGATCGCCCTCCTGGCGGGCGACGTCCAGCGCCACCTGGCAGATCTCCAGGCCGTCCACGCCGTGGCCGCGGCTGATGAAGTACCCGCGCAGCGCGTCGGTGATCTGCCAGGCGAAGGGGCGCAGTCCTTTCGCCGCGGTCGCGGCCCAGTTGATGGCCGCGATCAGGTTCGGGCCCTCGGCGTCGAGCCAGCCGATGGCCTCGGTCTCGTCGGTCAGCGCGGTGATGTGCACACCCGGCGCGGGCGGCTTGATGGGCAACCGCATGGTGTCCGGGAACAACCGTGTGGTCGCCGCGTGCGCGGTGTACAGGTAGTAGTCCAGCAGGCGCCGCAACGCGGGTTCGGCGTCCTCCGCACGCGCTTTGCTGCCCGCGTATTCGGCGAGCAGGTCGTGCAGGCTGAACCGGTCGCCGCTCTCCGGGTGCACGAGGTTCGCCGACACCAAGTGCCCCAGCCACCGCCGCACGTTCGCCGGGCTGCCCGCGGTCATGGCGATCGCCGCGTCGGACGAGAAATCCGTGCCAGGAACCAAGCCCAGCAACCGGAACAGCTGCTGTGACTCCGGGCCGAGCCTGGTGTACGACAGGTCGAACGCGGCCTGCACGGCGCCTTGCTCATCGCCGTCGACCGCTAGCCCAGCCAGACGGCCCTGCCTCCGCAGATCCGCCGTGTACGCGGCGATCTCCGTGTGTGGCCCCGAAGACAGGTTCGCCGCGGCGATCCGTAGTGCCAACGGCAGGTACGCGCACGCGTCGAGCAGATCAGCGACCGAGGCTTCTTCGTCGCGCATCCGGTCGACGCCGATCGTGCGCTCCAGCAACGCCTGCGCCTCTTCGGGATGCAACCCGTCCAGCTGCATCCGGTGCGCACCCTCACGCGCGGACAAACCGCCCAGACGGCCCCGGCTGGTCACCAGCACCAGACAGCCCGCGCTGCCCGGCAGCAACGGCCGGACCTGGTCCACTCCGCTGGCGTTGTCCAGCACGATCAACACCTTGCGGTTGGCCAGGAGCGTGCGGAACATACCCATGCCCTCGTCGACGTCAATCGGCACCTGCTCGGCCGGGACCCCCAGGGCGTGCAGGAACCGTGACAGTGCGTCCAACGGCCGCACGGGTGGCCCCGAGGCCGCGTAGCCACGTAGGTCGACATACAGCTGACCGTCGGGATAACGGTGACGTACGCGGTGTGCCCAGTGCACGGCTAGTGCCGTCTTGCCGACGCCAGCGATGCCTTCGATGGTCACGATCACCACGGCGGTCGTCTGGTCGCCTTCGGGGACCAGCGAGTCCAGCATCTCCAACTGCGCCTCACGCCCGGCGAACCCGGTGACGTCCGCGGGCAACTGCGCCGGGATCGCACGACTGGTCATCGGGGACACAGTGGACACTTGGGGCGTCTCGCGCTGCAGGATCCGCAGGTGCGCGTCCCGCATCTCGTTGCCCGGCCGCACGCCCAGCTCGTCCGCCAGCCGGTCGCGCACCTCGGCGAACAACCGCAGCGCCGCCGCCTGCTGACCGGACCCGGCCAACGCGGTCATCAGCCGCGCGTTGAGCCCCTCGTGCAGGCCGCCATGCAACGGATCCTCACCCGCCAAGCGGTGCAATTGGACTGCTGCCTGCTCGTGCCGGCCAAGCTCGATCGCGAGGTCGGCGTACGACAGCACCCCAGCCAGACGACGCTGCGCCAGTGCCATGGCCGCCGGGTGCCTACGCAGCCTGTCGGGCATATCGCTGAGTACGGAGCCCCGCCACAGGCCCAGGGCCTCGACGAACAGCGCCTCGGCGGTGTCCGGGTCCTCCGCGGCGATCCGCCGCGCCTCGGTCGACAGCTCGTCGAACCGCAGCGCGTCCAGGCCGTCGGAGTCGACTCTCAGCTGGTAGCCGCCGTGCGCAGCGACGATCGGCTGGGCCGGGTCCAGCGCACGGCGCAGCCGGGCGACGTAGGTGTAGACCAGGTTGAGCGAGGACTTCGGGGGGTGCTCGCCCCACAGAACGTCCACGATCTCCTCGCGCGTGACCACCCGGTTGGGCTGCAGCGCGAGCAGGGCCAGCAGCGACCTCGGCATGGACGGGCCGATGTCCACCGGGCCCGCACCGGTCCGCACGGTCAGCTCCCCCAGCACGTGGATGTGCACGTCAGCGCGGCCGTCCAGGACCAGCCCGACCACCTCGGCCAGCCGGCGCATGGACGCCGGCCGCGGCTTGGCCACCCGGCCCTGCTCGATGTAGCGGACCGCACGCACGCTCACTTCGGCCCGGTCCGCCAGCTCCTGCTGGGTGAGCCCAGCACGGACCCGGTGAGCCCGCAGTAGCTCACCCAACTCGTTGGGGCCGAACGCCATAGGGGTGATCCTGCCGGAACAACCCGGCCGGCCCCACCAAAACGGTGGTGCGGGCCTGACTGGGTCTTCACGATCTCTGCGGGTACTTTCCGTATGTGCGCAGGTTGGTGGGGGTCGTAGCGGTCATCGTGGCCGCGCTCGGCTTCGGGATCGTCGCGTCCCGCCCCGCCGCGCCGCCGACCGACATCCCGCCCGGTGACCTGGCGCTGGCCGCGCAGACCATCGAGGCGCTGCTCCATCCGGGCTCCGGGGTCGACCCGCTGGCCACGCTGCCGCCCGACTTCACCGCTGTGGAGAAGGTCACGCCCGGCCGGATGCGCGCGCCGGATGGCACCATGCGCGCGGTACACGTCGACGGCGGCTGCTCGACACCTTGGGGCGACGAGAACACCCGATGGGACTACAGCGTCGGCTGCAAGGCGCACGACCTCGGTTACGACCTGCTGCGGTACGCGGAGAAGAAGGGCCACCCGCTGCCCGCCGACCTCCGCCGCCGCCTGGACGACCAGCTGTCGTTCGACATGCACCACCAGTGCGTGCTCAACCCGCAGAACTCGGCCGGGATGTGCTCGGTGGTGGCGTCGCTGTACACGGTCGGCCTGGTGGTCAACTCGTGGCACCAGCGCTGGGGTCCGCCGCGCGCGGAGCCGATCTCGTCGTGGGCCGTGGGCCTGCTAGTGGTCATCTTCCTGCTCGCCGCCCGGCCGCCATGGAAGCGTCGTACTCCTAGCAAACCCGTTGCGCCCCGGCCTTCCGGGCACCCGTACATGTCGTTCCTGCAGGTGCTGAGCCTGGCCGGGGTCGTGGTCGGCGAGACCGTGCTCGCGTTCGCCGGGAACACCAGCCTGGGACAGCTACAACTGGCGCCACTGCTGTTCTTTGCCAGCGGTCATGCCAACTTGGTTGCGTGGCGGCAGTCCAACGAGGACTACGGCGTGTACCTGGCCAACCGGATCACCGCGCTGCTGCGGCCGACGTTCGCGTTCGTGCTCGCGTGGCTGATCGTGCCGTTGGCGCTCGAGGCCCTTGACGCGCCTACCGGGACGATCAACGCGGTGGGCCAGTTGGTCTTGCAACCGTTGTGGTTGCTGGGACTCGTGTTGATCACTGTGGCTGCGTGTCCGCCGATGCAGTGGCTGTACCAGCGGTTCAGTTGGGTCGTTCCCGCCGTGTTGCTGGTGGCGACGACGGCTGTTGACGTTGCTGGGGACTCGGCGCCGTACGTTCACGTCAGCGGGGTGCTGCTGGCGTTGGGGTTCGCGCAGCTGGCCTTCCACTGGCAGGACGGGCCGCTGCAACGCGTTCCCCGCGTTGTGTTGATCGTCGGTGCTGTAGCTGCCTTGGGTGCGTTTGTCGCGCTGGGGTACCTGCCGTTGCTCGGGATCGCCTTGGTGTGCCTGGCGTGCATGGTTCGCACGTACGGGTGGGTGCCCCGGCAGGCGGTCAGCGTGCTGCGGAACATGCCGATGACGGTGTACCTGGTGTACGTCGGGATCGTGTTGCTGGTCTTCGGGTTGACGAGTGCGACAGGTGTGGACTGGTTCACCCGGTTCCGGACCTGGCTCGGGATAGCCATGATCGTGGCGGTGACGCTGGCCGCGTTCTTCTGGTTCGAACGGCGTCCGCGGCCGTCGGCGACGTTGTCCGGACCGGTGACGGGAATACACGCACTCGCGTCGGCGCTTGGCGTTGGCTACAGCGTGCTAGGTGTGCTGGGGTTCGCTGTCACCGGCGTGACCTGGCAAGTCGGGGCGCCGTGGCTGTTCGGGCTGGCGCTGGACCCACTGGCCAACCTGATCCACCTCATGCTGGGCGGGTACCTGATTCAGTACGTCCACAGCGTCCACAGTGGACTCAGTCGGCGTGGTAACCAGTCGTGGCCGTGGCTGCTGGCCGCGGCGGCTTGTATCCCACCGATCTTCACCACCTGGAGCCCGATCGGGCTGGTGCTGCACAGCGCCACCGTCGCGGTCGCCCTTGCCGTGGTTTTCGTCCATAGTGGACGTGCGAGCGTGTCATCTGACACAGAGGATCCGGCTCCGGCGCGGCATCCTCTGCCGGGTGACGCAACTGATGGCTGAGGTCCGCGCGGAATGGCTGGCCCACGGGCTGTGCACGCAGCCCGCCGACCGGCCGGCCGCGGTCGCGGGCGTCGCCCAGGCCTACCGCGCGGCGGGACTCCCCCCGCCGGAGCACGTGGTCTGGGCGGGGTCACCGTTCTCGGGGGCGGACGAGGCACAGAAGTCACGTCAAACGGCTGGCCCCAGCGTGCAGTACGAGGTGCACAACTACATCTACCTCGGCGACTCGCTGTCGGAGCGGATCAGCCCGGCCACGGGCAACCAGATCTGGTCCGAGGTCGGCTTACCCGTGCACGCGCAGGTCAACGCGGTCGTCCAGGCCATCGAGGCGGAGCTGCGGTCGATGCGGGACCTGCTGTGGGAGGGCATCGAGGGCCAGTTCAAGGCCGCCGAGCTGAGCCGGTACGACATGTACGCCCGCCTGGGGGCGGTGCCGTGCGGACGAGTCGCCGGGATCACCAGGGTCGCGAAGTCCGCGGGCATGTGGTGGCCGCGGCGGGACGCCGTGGTGCTGTGTGAACGGCCGTCGGCGCTGTACCGCGACGACCAGTACCGGTTGCACCGGGCCGACGGGCCCGCGCTCGTGTACCCGGACGGCTGGTGTGTGTACGTGTGGCACGGGACCCGGGTCCCGGCCTCGCTGATCCTGGACGGCTGGCCGATCGAGCAGATCGTCCGGGAGCCCAACAGCGAGGTCCGCCGGTGCGCGGTCGAACGAGTCGCCTCCGTCGAGGGGTGGGAGTCGCTCATCGCCCGTGCGGGCTGGCCCCAGGTCGGTAGCACCGTGGCAGACCCCGGCAACCCTGGGCAGACACTGTCGCTGTACCGGGTGCCGGACATCTATCCCGTCCCCGTCAACCTCCTGCTGATGACCAACGGGACGCCCGAGCGGGACGGCACCCGCCGCTCCTACGCCGAGACCGTCCCCGCCGACCTCACCGACCCCGTGGCGGCCGCCGCGTGGCAGATCGGCATCTCCGCCGACGCCTACCGCCAGACCGTCCGCCGCACCTAGGGAGACTCCCGTGATCCTCAGCCAGCTCCTCGGCGGTGACCTGCGCGTTCTCGCCCAGGACCTCGACATTCCCGTGCTCGCCGGCCTGCAGCACCAGGGCGACGTGTCCGTCGTGCCCGCCGCCATGGTGCACGACTACATCGAGCCCGCCACCTACGTCCCGGCCGAGGGGGTTGCCGTTGTGCAGGCGCTCTCCAACGGCAACACCCACCTCCTCCTGGCGTCCGGGGACGTGCGGTACTCGCCCTCGGACGGCTGGCTCACCTTGGGGTCGCTGCACGTTCCGCCGGGGGCCGAGGCCTATCTCGACCACCCCGAGCACGGCAACAGCGGCATCGCGCCCGGCCGGTACGTGCTGCGGCGCAAGCGCGAGCTCACCGGCCTGGTGATCGACTGAGGATCTCGGCCGCCTCCTGCGGGTACATCAGGAACCGCACGTGGCTGCTGTCCAGCGAGTGCACCTCGAACGGGTTGTCCGGGGTGAGCGCGTCGGCCTCCCGGATGAACCGGTCCTGCAGGGCCAGCGGCATGGACAGGTCCTTGGTCAGCCGGATGTAGGTGCGTGGGATGCGGCCCCAGGTCGCCGCGTCGGCCCGGTGGGTGCCCGCGTCGAGGCTCTCGTCGGGTTCGAGGGTGTTGAGGTACGCCAGGAACTCCTGCTCGGTGCCGTCATCGAGCAGCGCGGTCTTCAGCGCGGCGAGCAAAGCCGGGTCGGCGGTCCGCCAGTTCATCCGCAGCAGGCCCAGCTCGGCCGGGTTGCCCGCCAAGATGCCCACCGTGGCCGCTAGGGCGCTCGTCGCGTTCTCCGGTTCCGTCGCGTACTCGCCCACCGTCAGGTCCACGCAGCACCACGCGGAGATGTAGACGATCCGGTCGACCAGCTCGGGGATCGCGTTGCCGACGCCCGTCAGCGTGAGACCACCACGGCTATGACCCACGAGCACTACAGACCCGTGCTCGGCGACGCGCCTTACGACATCGACTACATGCTCCACAGCCGCGTCGGTTCCCAGCACACTGCCCGGTGCCTTGGCGAAGGCCTCGAGGTCCTGCGGCGCCTGGTACGCGACCGGGAACGACGCACCGAACCCGTGGCCCGGCAGGTCGACCGCCAGCGAGCGGTGCCCGCGCAGCGCCAGTTCGCGCTGCAGGGGCGCCCAGGTGAAGGAGTTGCTGCTTGAACCGTGCACAAACACGTACGTCGGAGTCACCCGGACATCCTTACCCAAACCATGACACGTTCTGACAGGGTTCGCCGCGAGTGTGGCGGGCATGACAGATCTTTCGGGCAAGGTGGCGGTGGTGGCCGGTGGCACGCGCGGGGCGAGCCGGGCGATCGCGGTGGAGCTGGGGCGCAGTGGTGCGACGGTGTATGTGACGGGACGGACGTCCGGTACCCAACGGTCCGAAGTGGACCGGGCGGAAACCATTGAGGACACCGTCGCGCTGATCGAAGCGGCTGGGGGCACGGGGTTCGCGGTGCGCGTCGACCACCTCGACCCAGCGGCGGTCGCCGAGTTCGCCGCGCGCGTGGAACGGGAGCAAGGGCGGATCGACATTCTGATAGATGGGGTCTGGGGCGGTGATCACCATCTGCAGTGGGCGAAACCGGTGTGGGAGCACTCGCTGGAGGCGAGCCTGCGGATGATCCGGCTGGGCATCGACGCGCACATCATCACGAGCCATTTCCTGCTGCCGCTGGTGATCAAGCAGCCGGGCGGCCTCGTGGTGGAGATGACCGACGGCACCGCCGAGTACAACGCGCGTTTCCGCCGTGGCACGTCGTTGGCGTTCTATCTGGCGAAGACTTCCGCGCATTCCATGGCGATCGCGGAGGCGTTCGAGCTGGAGTCCTTTGGTTGCACGGCAGTCGCGTTGACCCCCGGGTGGCTGCGGTCGGAGGCGATGCTCGACATCTTCGGCGTGACCGAGGAGAACTGGCGGGACGCGGTGGCCAAGGAGCCGCACTTCGCCATCGCCGAGTCGCCGACCTACGTGGGCCGCGGGGTGGTCGCCTTGGCCGCCGACCCGGACAAGGCGCGGTTCTCCGGCAAGACGTTGGACAGCGGCAGCATCGCTCTTCGTTACGGCATACGGGACATCGACGGTAGCCAGCCCGATGCGTGGCGATACTCGACCGAGGTGACCGACGCGGGGAAGCCCGCGGACACCACCGGCTACCGGTGACGTTCGGCCATCCGCCGCGCGGCGTCCGCGAACGCGGCCCGCGTGGCGGGTGGCTCCAGCACCTCCACCTCGGTCCCGAGGCCCAGCAGCATCACGGCGGCTATTTCCGGGTCTTCCAGGGCGAACCCGACCTCCCGCCAGCCATCCGGCCCTGGGTCGTGTCGTACGGCTTCGGCCGCGGCTTCGACGCCGATGACCGACGGCAGCGCCTTGAGTCCCCTCGGGCTGAGGCGGACGCGGATCGGGATGCGCCGCAGGGTGTTCTCGAACTGGGTCGACGCGTTCTCCCACCAGCTGCCCAGGTCGAAGTCCGTGGGGCGCTCGAAGGGTTCGGCGAGGTCCTCGACCTGGTCGATCCGGCCGACGCGGTAGGTGCGGACGGTGCCGTCGACCTGTGCCACCAGGTACCAGACACCCGCTTTGAGCACGAGCCCCAACGGTTGCAGCACACGCTCGACCGTGCCCTTGTACGTCACCTTGACGCGGTGCTGTTCCCACACCGCTTGCGCGACCGCGGCGAGGTGTTCGGCCTGGTCCTGCGGGTGGAACCAGCCGGGCGCGTCGAGGTGGAACCGTTGCGCCATGTGCTGGGCCTGTTCCCGGATCTGGGGCGGCAGCGTGGCGTTGACCTTGGCGTGCGCAGCGGACATCGCCGTCCCCAACCCCAGCTCGGCCAACGCCCGCGGCACCCCCATCGCGAAGATCGCGACAGCCTCCCGCGACGTCAACCCATCCAGCCGAGTCCGCCACCCATCAACGAGCCGAACCCCGCCATACCGCCCCGCCTCAGTCCACAAAGGAACCCCAGCATCCACCAAAGCGGCCACATCCCGGTGAACAGTCCGCTCGGAAACCCCAAGCGCAGCAGCCAACTCCCCAACAGTCGCCCCCCGCCGCCCCTGCAACATGAACAACAACGCCACCAACCGTTCCGCCCGCACCCCCAGATCATCCCCCCGCCCACCCCGCAATAACCAAGGGGCGCCCCACCACCACCAAGCTCAGCCGTCACGGAGCCCAGGGCTCCGCCCATCGGGGGCAAGGGGCTGCGGCCCCCGAGGGCGAAGCCCGCAACGGGGTCTGGGGCGAAGCCCCAGCTTCGGGGGTCTGGGGGTCGCCCCCCAGAAATTACGCCGGAGCGATCCCGGCGAGCGCTATCCGCGAGCAGGGGCCGCCCAATCGCGTAGGGCTGGGGGGACTCGAACCCCCACTGGCACGGACCTAAACCGTGTGCCTCTGCCAATTGGGCTACAGCCCCTACTCGACTGACTCCGGACAGCCTAGTGGTATCCCTGGAGGGCACGGACACCATGGGTGATCTACCGTAGGCCGCGAGAGCCAGGATTCTTGGGAGGACATGTGGCCCGCGACCCCGACACCATCCAGCGAGACATCGAGCAGGCGCGGGATGCGCTGGCTTCGACTCTGGATCAGCTCGGCACCAAGGCGAATCCGAAGAAGCTGGTGGATGACGCCACTTCGAGTGTGAAGTCGAAGTTCGATGACCCTCGGGTGAAGGCGGCGCTGATCGGGGTGGGTGTGCTGGTCGCTGTGCTTGTGGTGCGCCGGATCTTCCGCTAGCCCCCGTTGTTTGCTGGCCTGCGGCTTCGAGGACCGCAGGCCGTGCCGTCGCGACCGGCTATGCCTTGGTTTCCTCGACCTTTGGTTTCGGGTCCGGTTCGGGTGCCGGTGGCCGGGCGAGGCGGGCGTTGAGGTAGGCCGTGGTGAACTCGAGGGCGTCGCCGTCGAGGCGGTGTACCACGGTCCGTTTCTTGTCGTCGCCGGCGAGTTCGTCGACCAGTTGGTCCGCGCGGTCGCGCGCGGCGATCAGGCCGGGGGCCTTGGCGGTCAGTGTCTTGCCTTTGCCGACGATCGTGATGGTCCAGTCGTCACCGTCGGGCACGTAGTTCGCTTCGATCGGCTCCACCATGACGGCCCCTCTCCGCGCGGCTCCCACGTCCTTGTCACCATTAGACGTCTTTCGAGCCTATCCCGACAGTTGTGGGCGCACTGATCGATCCAGAGTGTTAATCGACACTACTGTCAGTGCTTGTGCCTGGCCTCGACTTCGCCTTTCAGGCCGAACCATGTCATCCGCATGATGTGTTCGGCGGCTTCTTCGGCGGTCACGTCGTCGTGCCGGACGTACCAGACCGAGAGCCGTTCGCACGCGCCGACCAGAATCTCGGCTGCCGCTTCGAGCTCGAGCGGCGTCGCGTCGGGCATGTACGCCGAGAACAGCGCGATGTGCAGCTGGGTCTGTTCCTGGCGGACCGCTTCCATCTCGGCGACCGCGGCCGGCCCGACCACGGCGGCTTCGGTGCGCAGCAGCAGGTCCCATGACCGGCGGTGCTCGTCGGTGTACTTGAAGAACGTCACCAGGCCGCGGCGCAACGCCTCCTCGGGGGTGTCGGCGCCGATCACCGACTCGGCCGTGCGGTCCCGCAGCTCCACCCGCACCTGCCGGATGCAGGCCACGAGCAGGCCTTCCTTGGAGCCGAAGTACTCGTAGAGCATCGGCTTGGACACGCCGACCCGTTCGGCGATCTCGTCCATCGAGGTCGCGGCGTACCCGCGTTCGGCGAAGACCGCTTCGGCGACCGTCATCATCTGCTGTTCCCGGTCCGCCCGCGGCATCCGCCGCCGTCGTTCGGTCTTGCTCCCCGCGCTTGTCACGACACTCACTCTACCGTTTCCTACTTGAAGTAACCTACTATCGGTAACATCCGAGCCGCTTGGAGGAGACATGGGCAACCGACACGAGACCGGGGTCGTGGTCATCGGCACCGGGTTCTCCGGGCTCGGCATGGCCATCCAGCTCAAACGCACCGGCCGCGCCGACTTCGTGGTGCTGGAGAAGAACCAGGACGTCGGCGGCACCTGGCGGGACAACACCTACCCGGGCTGCGCGTGTGACATCCCGTCGCACATGTACTCCTTCTCGTTCGAGCAGAACCCCGGCTGGAGCCGCTCCTACTCACCGCAGCAGGAGATCTGGGACTACCTGCGCCGCGTTACGGACAAGTACCACGTTCGCGACCACATCCGGTTCGGCACCGAGATGGTCAGCGCGCGCTGGGACGACGACGAGGGCCGCTGGCACCTGCACGCGAGCAACGGCGACGAGTACGTCGCCCGGTTCCTGGTGTCGGGTATTGGCGCGCTGCATATCCCGCACATCCCCGAGCTGCCCGGGCTGACGGACTTCAAGGGCGAGACGTTCCACTCGGCGACCTGGAACCACGGCTACGACCTGCGCGGCAAGCGCGTGGCGGTGATCGGCACGGGCGCGAGCGCGATCCAGTTCGTCCCGCGGATCGCGCCCGACGTGGAGAAGCTGACACTGTTCCAGCGGACCGCGCCGTGGATCATGCCCAAGCCGGACTACGAGATGCCGTCGTGGGTGAAGCGCCTGTTCAAGACCGTGCCGCTGACCCAACGGCTCTACCGCGACTTCGTCTACTGGCTGCTGGAGTCGCGCGCGATCGCGTTCAGCTCCCGCCCCGGCCTGCTGAAGCTGGCTCAGGGCCTGGCCAAACGGCACATGGCCAAGCAGATCAAGGACCCCGCGTTGCGCCGAAAGCTGACCCCGGACTACACGATGGGGTGCAAACGTGTGCTGGTCTCGAACGACTACTACCCGGCGCTGACCCGCGACAACGTCGAGGTGGTCACGTCCGGCGTCGCGCAGGTCCGCGAGCACAGCGTGGTGACGACCGACGGCGAGGAGTACGAGGTCGACGCCATCATCTTCGGCACCGGCTTCCACGTCACCGACGCGTTCGACTACCTGGACGTCGTCGGCCTCGACGAGACCAACCTGGCCAAGCACTGGCAGCGCAACGGCATCCAGACCCACAAGGGCATCACGGTGGCCGGGTTCCCCAACCTGTTCTTCCTGCTGGGCCCGAACACCGGCCTGGGCCACAACTCCGTGGTGTTCATGATCGAGTCGCAGATCCGGTACGTCGCCGACGCGATCAAGCTGGTGGAACGCAGCCGCGCCAAGGCGTTGAACGTCCGCCCGCAGGCACAGGACGAGTTCAACTCGCGGATCCAGCGGCAGCTGGCGAAGGGCGTGTGGTCGCAGGGCGGTTGTGACAGCTGGTATCTCGACGCGATGGGCGTGAACCGGACCATCTGGCCGGGCTTCACCTGGCGCTACTGGCTGGAGACCCGCAAGGTCGACCCGGCGGACTTCCAACTGACCTGAAACTCATGTCGAGTCCCGGTGGATGGCTGCGTCCTTGAGGTGTTCGTGAGGCACTTCGAGGATGGAGTTGGTCTTGATGCTGCAGTTGTACCGGCGGGCTCAGGATGGGTTCGATGCTGTTGTGACACAGGTTCCGGCGGGGGCCTGGGACAAGCCGTCGGAGTGTTCCGAGTGGACGGTCGGGGACGTCGCCGGGCACGTGATCTGGGGTCAGCACCGGCTGCGGACGTGGGCGACCGGTGAGGAGTGGGGCGAGACCGCCGGCGCACCGGGGTCGCCGCATCCAGCGGTCATGATGGGCGACGATCCGGTGGCGACTTGGCGGGCGGCGCGTTCATCGTGTTTCGCGGCGCTCACCGAGGAGGCGCTGGCACGGACCGCGACCCTGCCGGGGCTCGGCGAGGTGCCGGTGGGCGCGCTGATCTCGTTGATGATCACCGACCATGTCGCCCACACGTGGGACATCGGGCACGCCCTGGGGCTGGACGTGCACCTGGATGAGGAGCTGGTCGCGGTCGCGTTCGACTGGTCGCGCAAGAACGTGGTGCGGCGGCCCGGGTTCTTCGGCCCCGAGCTGACCCCACCCACCGACGCGGGCGAACAGACCCGCATGCTGGCCTTCCTGGGCCGGCGGGAGGACTGACCGTCCACTGTGGGCCGGACGCCGGGTGGACCGCCCGGCGTCCGGGCGGCGGGGCACCCGGGTCGCTAGGCTGGGGCGAACTCAAGGGGTGGAGGGGGTTCCGACATGTCCGGACCAGGCTGGCAGCAACAACAACCAGACAACCAGCAGTACCCACAACAACCGCCGGCCCAACCAGCGCAGTACCCGCCGGGCTTCACTCCACCCGCACAAAACGCACCCACCCCACCGGGGCCACAGCAGCCGCCTCCTGCGGCCTTCCAGGCGCAGCAGGACTCGGCCGCCCATCCGCCTGGCTTTCAGCCCCAAGGAGCGGCCGGGTCCCGGCCCGGCTTCCAGCCTCAGCAGCAAGCGGCTGCCTACCCACCCGGCTTCCAGCCGCAGGCACCGGGCCGGCCCCCGCAGACACCAGCGTCTGGCTTTCACCCGCAGCAGGCCCCGCCGCCAGGCTTCCAGCCCCAGCCGGGCGCCGACCACCATCAGCAGCAAGGCGCGTCCTTCATCCCCGGGTTCGACCAGACCAGGCCCTACCAGCAGCAGTGGTCCCCGGAGCAGCCCAAGCGCAAGAGCAAGCTGCCCAAGATCCTCATCATCACCGCGATCGTGCTGCTCGTGCTGGCCGGTGGTGGGTGGGTGACGTGGCGGATCATCTACGTGTCCCGGGACGAGGGCGCCACGCCGATCGGCGCCCAGCCGAACCCGCGCTGCGCGGTCAGCGAGGAGGCGCTCAAGAGCGCCAACGCGACCGTCTTCACCCGCGGCTACGAGGACCAGGGCAACTTCTACTGCGACTATTCGATCGCGCGGGGCGGCAGCACCGTTCGCACGATCCGCGTCGCCGTGGTGCCGAACGTGCACCCGCAGCTGGTCGCCGACCCCAACGTGTTCCAACGGCAGTTCGGCGATACCCAGGGCTCGTTCAAAGCAGGCCCCAAGCTCGGCGACAAGTCGACCTACCGGGCCTTCGAGCACGACGGCCACACCTATCTGGACCTGTACGTGCTCAAGGGCGACACGATCACCAAGGTCAGCCTGTACGGCTACACCAAGGGGTTCTTCGGTGACACGCCTGCCCCGCTGGACCAGGGCGAGAAGGACCTGACCGCGATCGCGAAGGAACTCGTCGAGAAGAAGTGATCCCTTCCGGGGAACCTCAGCCTGGGGGCCTGCCGAGGTTCCCCGGAAGGGCGGAACCGGCATCGGGCGCGGTCGTTGCCGGTTCCATGTGGGTGGCTCTAGTCGTCCTCGTCGTGCTCACCGAAGTGGTGGTGAACGGCGACGGGTTCGGGTGCGGCGCCGCCGATGCGGCGCAGTAAGGCGATCAGTTCGACGGTCTGCAGGCCGCAGAGCGCGGCGAGCTGCTCCAGGGCGGCGAAGTCCAGCTGGACCTCGGCGGCCCCGGCGTTCGGGAGGTGGTCGAGCCTGCCTCTGGCCCAGCGGCGCAACGGCAGCAGCTCGTCGTGGTCGTCGCGGACGACCTGGCGCAGGTCGAGCCGGATCCGGCCACGGGGGGCGTCGGCGAACACGCGCTCGTGCACGCGCGCCATCAGCTCGTGCGGTTGCTCGTCGAGAGCCACACAGATCTCGACGAACCGGACGACCGAGCACTGTCTCGTGCCCAGCTCGTAGGTGGCGAGCGTTTGCAGCGAGATCTCGCTCTGCAAGCGGCGGTTGAGCTGCTTGCGAGTCAGGCCACGTTTCTTACGCAGCCGGCGGATCTCGTCCCCGAGCACCCGCTGGTACACAGCCACGTCGAACAACACACTGGAGGAACTGATCAGGCCCGCCGCTATTACGCGAAAGTAGAATTTTCTTTCACGTGTTGCTCCGAACGGGCGAAGCGAGCCTGGTCAGGCTAGTTGACGCACGGTGCGCCGTTGGCCCCGATCTGCGCTCCGGGCGGCTGCGCCCGCAACGCGGGCGGGTTCATCTGCAGCAACGGCTCGCCGGCCAGGCCCTGCGAGGACTTGTAGTCCTTGCCGAGGTACACCACGACGTGTCCCTTGGGCACAGACGTGTCCTGTTCGACCGTGTAGTCCTTGCCGAGCGCGTCGACCACCTTGTCGGCGTTGGCCTTCTCACCCTTGGCGTACCGGACCACGGTCTTACTGCGCACGCTGGCGTTGAGCGTCGTGCCTTCCTTGTAGCCCTGGCTGGTCAGGTCCTTGAGCACCTGTGCGGCCAGGCCCGACCCGCCGTTGCCGTTGCGGACGTCCACGGTGATGCCGTTGCCGGGCGTGTCCGGGTTGCTGCTCGCCGAGCTGCTCGGCGACTGGCTGCCCGAGGTGGCCGGCTGGCCGACGCCGGGCAGCAGGCCCTGCACGAACGTCTTCACGTCGGCGGTGTTGATCTGGATCGCGTCGCCGTCCTCCGGCGTCTTGAGGTCCGGCCTGCCGGTTGGGATGGTCTTGAAGTCCAGCTGCCCGGCGGTCATGCCGGACATCTGCCGGGCGAAGTCGACGATGTTCCACCGCGGGTCCAGCACGACCGACTTCTTGATCGCGGCCAGCAGCGAGTCCAGCTTCTTGGAGTCGGTCAGCGTGCCCGCGCTGAGCACCTTGCTGGCCATGCCCTTCATGAACACCTGCTGGCGCACGATCCGGTCCAGGTCACCGTTGGGCAGGTTGTGCCGCTGCCGCACGAACGCCAGCGCCTGCGGGCCGGCCAGGGTCTGCGGGCCCGCCGGGAAGTTCGCCCCGGAGAAGCTGTCCTTGGCCGGTTTGAGCAGGCACACGTCCGCGCCGCCGACCGCGTCGGTGATGTCGGCGAAGCCGAGCAGGTTCACCTCGGAGTAGTGGTCGATGGTGGCGCCGGTGAGGTCCTGGATCGTCTTGATCAGGATCTGCGCGCCCTCCTGGCTGGACTTGACCTCCAGCTGGGCCGGGTCGGTGACGCCCTGCTTCTTCAGCCTGGCCGTCGCCGCCGCCTTGCCGCGGGCATAAGCCGAGTTGATCTTGTGCTTGCCGAAGCCGCCCGCGATGTTGACGTACGAGTCACGCGGGATCGAGATGCCGACGGCCTTGCTGCCGTCGTTCGGGATGCGCATCAGGATCAGCGTGTCGGTGTTCAGCGGGCCGTCGGCGACACCGGCGTTCAGCCGGGCCAGCAGCTCCTTGGACAACGGGTGGCCCTGCGCGTCGACCCGGCTGTCCAGGCCGACCAGCAGCACGTCGGTGGCGCCGTCGGCGGGCTTCGGGCCACCCGCGCCCGGGTCGATCACGTCGGCGGTGGTGTAGCCGCTGACGATCTCGTTGTACTTGTCCCAGCCGATCCCGGTCGCGCTCAGCACGACCAGCGAGGCCACCGCGAGGGCGACCTTGCCGGCGACGAACCTCGGACGGCGCGGCGGCGGGGCCGCGGGACGCGACCTCTGCCGGTCACGATCCCGGTCGCGGCCGCGGTCGTCGTAGTCACGGTCGTCCACGGCCGGACGCACCCGGGTCCTGGGCGGCGGCTCGCTGCGCACTGGGGTACGGCCCGGCGGGGGAGCCTGCTCACGACCCGGGGGCGGCGGCACCCGGCGACGTGGCGGCACCCCTGGCTGGCCACGCGGCGGCACCGGACGTCCTCCTCGGCCCTGCTCACCCGCGCGACCGCCCGACCTCGGCGGCCCGTAGTCCAATCCAGCTCTCCTTCGCTAGCTGCGCCATCCCCCGACACACGTAGTTGGACGCCTGGCCCTGGTATGGGGTTGCCGTAGCGTGACACACCACTACACCGGGGCTTACGACCACATCGTGGTACGGCGTGCCGTCACCCCATTGGGGGAACCGGTGCACCCGTCCTGATCTGCGGCCACACGTCATCATGCAGGGAAATGCGCGGGCGGCCGAATCCGTGCACGGGTGGACCGGGAAGTGAGCCGGATCACGCCGCCTTGAGCCGCACCGGCAACGCGTTGAGTGCCCGGACCATTCCGCTGCGCCACGTCAGGTCCTGCCACGGCACGGCCAGCCCGATGCCCGGGAACCGGGTCAGCAGGGCGGTGAACGCGATCTCGGCCTCCATCCGCGCCAGCGCGGCGCCCAGGCAGAAGTGCGTGCCATGGCCGAACGCGAGGTGTGCGTTGTTCGTTCTGGTCAGGTCGAGGAAGTCCGGATCGTCGAACCGTGCCGGGTCGCGGTTGGCGGCGGGCAACGCGATCGCCACCACACTCCCGGCCGGGATGTCCGTGCCACCGAGGGTGAGGTCCTGGGCCGCGATCCGGGGCGGGGCGGACACGATCGGGCCGTCGAACCGCAGCATCTCCTCGACCGCCTGCGGGACAAGCGAAAGGTCGGCGAGCAGCAGCTCGAGCTGGGCCGGGTTGGTGAACAGCGACACCATGCCGGTGCCGATCAGGTTCACCGTGGTCTCGTGGCCCGCGATGAGCAGCAGCATCAACATGCTGACCAGCTCGTCGTGGTCCAGCTGACCGGCCCGGATCAGCGCGTGCGTCAGGTCGGGCTGGGCGTCCTCGGGCAGGTCCTCGACCGTGATCCCGGCGACGAAGTCCTCCAGGTAGCCGCGGATGGCGTGACTCGCGGCCCGGCTCGCCTCGCGGTCCTCGCCACCCATCAACAGCCTCGCGGTCCAGCCGCGGAACTGGTCCTGGTCGGCGTACGGCAGGCCGAGCAGGTCACAGATCACCGTGACCGGGAGCGGGAACGCGAACTCGTCCATCAGGTCGAGCTCGTCCTGGCCGGCCATCCGGTCGAGCAGCCCTGACGTGATCTCGCCAACCCGCGGCCGCAGGCTCTCCACGCGACGCGGTGTGAAGGCGCGTTTGACGGCCTGCCGCAGGCGCGTGTGATCCGGCGGGTCGCTGTCGAGCATGTTGCGGCCGAGGCCGGACTCGCGCTGGTTCTGCACGACCCGGTCGCGCAGCCAGTCCGGGGCGTTGCGGGCGTCCCGGCACAGCCGCGGGTCGGTGAACGCGGCCCGCGCCTCCTCGTACCCGGTGACCAGGTACGCGATCCCCATGTTGGGCATGTCGATCCGTTGAACGGTCATCTGCTCCCCCGCAATTCCGAACGAGTGTCCGTTACCGGACCCATGTTCGATACTGAAACGGCTGAACACCAGGCACAGTTCCGTGGAAGGTGTCCGGTACTGAACATCTCCGGCGCAACTGTGCGGAAACGGGGTGCATGTGGAGGACCGCAGGGTTCGGCGGACCCGCGAACGGCTGCAGGAGGCGTTGGTCGCGCTGGTGCTGGAGAAGAGCTACCAGAAGGTGACCGTGCAGGACATCCTCGACCGCGCCGACGTGGGCCGCTCGACGTTCTACACGCACTACCAAAGCAAGGACGACCTCCTGCTGAGTGGCTACGACGACGTGCGCGTGGCGTTTCTCGCGGAGGCCCAACGCGTGCCGGACGACATCCTCGGCCCGATGCGCGCGCTGTTCCACTCGGTCAAGAAGCAGCGGGCGCTGTACGAGGCGATGGTGCTCGGCCACGAGCTGGCGATCCGGCCGATCCGCGACCAGCTGAACACGATCCTGTTCGAGCATCTGCGGCCGCGGCTGACGGTCAGCGATGAGGAGCTCAGCGCGATCGTGGTGTTCCTGTTCAGCGGGATGAACGGGTTGATCACCTGGTGGATGGTGACCAAGGCGCGGTGCTCGGCGGACGAGATGTACGAACGCTTCCGCCGGCTGGCGTTGCCCGGTCTGGCAGCCCTGTGAGCCTTTCCTTGTGCGGCTGGGGATTGCTCGTCGCCGAGAAGGGTGAGGCCGGCGGGCATCAGGGTCGTCGTCTCGAGCAGGGCCTGGATCAGGTTGTGGTTCAACACATTGCCGACCGGTTCGCCAATGCCGTCGTCACGGACGATCCCGAGGATCTGCGCGGCGAGGCGTTTGCGGACGGCTTCGACCGTGTTGGTGGTGGTCTTGACGGTCCAGGTGCGGCCCGTTGAGGCGCTTGAGGTCGTCGACGACCTGCTTCCACGCCACCGGTCGCGGGTGTCGTTCCTACCGGAGGTACCGCTGCCCCAACGCGGTGAGCACGAGCCGTTCGGAGTCACTGAGGTCGTACATGCCGGGCACTTTGGCACGGCTGCGCGGCCCACCGGCCCGACCCGGCGAGCGCCGCACTCATGAGGTGGGCTTCCAGCAGACGCGAGCGGTTTTGGTTGTGGACGCGGGCAGCAACCGCGGCACCAGATCCCGGAACGTCACCTCGAACTCCCTCACCAGTCCCACCCCGGGTATGCGACCCCACCCTCAGGACCGGCCCGCCCACCAGACCAGAGCCACCTCCAGCGCCAATCCGGCAACCGTCAGGCCCCTCATCGCGCCCCCAGACCACAGTTCGCAGGGCGACCCATGCGCAATTCCGGTTCGCTCAGCCGGTGACTGCGGACGACGTGGCTGTGGGCGACGTGGCTGTGGACAACGTGATTGCGGATAACTCGGCGAGGAGCTCGGACGCGGTCACCGGGTCGAGTTCGCCGAACACCCGTCGGTCCCGCGGATCGCAGAACCGGTCGCCTGGTGGGCACAGCCAGATATCGGTCAGGATCTGGTGCTCGTTGTCGCTGCCGTGGCCCGTGGTGATCCCCGGATTCAGGGTGAGCACAACGGATCCGCCGCCCGGCACCGGACGGGTGATCCACCGCTCCACGCTGTGGTCCTGGGGGTCGCCCCGTCGCCAGCCGCGGTTGGCCAGGCCGAGTAACCGCGCGCTGGGAACTGTCATGCCATGGAACCGGTCCAGCCGCGTCGCCTGCATCTCTTGTGGGGTAAGGACGTACGCGGGCCGGTCGAGTTGCGGGAACGGCTGGATGATCTCGTAGTCCGCGAACACCCCCGCCCACCGGTCGGCTACATCCGTCAGCTGGACGGGGTGCGCCACGCTCACGGTCGCGTCCTCCGGCAGCGTCCACGGCTCGTCGTTGACATCGACCGGAGTGCGATCCTCGGCGAGCCGGAACGTCTCGCCCTTGTTCGTCCGCCACACCAGTCTGCGCACGATATGCCCCAGCAGTGGGTGTTCGGCGAGCAACGAGACGAACTCCTCCGCGGGCCACTCGCGCTGGCTCAGCATCGCGGACTCCAGCCGGGCGATCTGACCGGCCGCCACCCCGCGCACGTCCTTCTTCAACGTGGTGAACCGTTTGTACTCGATCGGGGCCAACGCCGGATCGTCTTTCACCCCTGGCTTCGGCAAGTCCTTGCGCCGCTTGCCATCCCCGTCGAGGACGTAGGGCTGCAGCGACTCGTCGAAGCCCACAGTGAACCGGCGCGACCCGTAGTCGATCATCAGCGATGCCGTCTCGTCCAGACCGAAGGCCGGCACCAGCCGGTCTGCCAACTGGTCGGCGGTCAGCCCGAGACCGGCGGCAACGGCGGTGATCTTCTCCTCCGCTCGCTCCTTCAACGCCTTGAACGGCAACTTCTGCGCGATCCTGTGCAGATGGGTCAACGCCATGCCGGTCCCGATGGCAGCGAGCACGTCCAGGCCCAGCACGGCTTTGGCGTGCCCGTTCTCACCCGGCCAGGCGCGGATCAGCGGGGTCAGCGCGCGTACCGTGTCGTCGTCGCCGAGCACGCCCAACGCGGTGAACGCCCACGACTCCTTCGCTGGGGAGTCCGCGTCGCGCCAGCGCTCGAACAGGTCCCACGCGAACGATGCCAGCGACGCCGGGTCACACAAGTCTTGGACAACGCGGATGCCCGCGTACACGGAGTCCACTGTGGATATCCGCAGCATTGTGAGGAGGTGCCCGACGGCGGCGACCGGCAGGGCCGTCTCCTTGTCCCGCATGAGGATCTGCGGGAACATGCCCGGGTGCGCCCACGTCGGGAGCGCGGGCATCTTCGCCGGCAGAACACCGAGCTCACCCAACGCGAGCATGCCTTCGATCGCCTGCGCGGCCTCCTCGCCGTACTCGCGGGCAGCCGCCTGAACATCGGTCACGCCGTCGAGGAACAACAGCGCTGCCTCGGCCTCGCTGCGGTGTCTGCCCGGTCTGCCCAACGCCGCGGGCACCAAAGCGGCCGCGGCGAACTCCGCGTGCCGACGCAACCACGCCTCCGCAGTCGGGCGCGCGCCTTTGTTGCGTACGAGCCATTCCGCCATCAGCTGCGCCACCGAGGCGTCCGCGAACGGCAGCAGCAACTCACCGTTGTGCGCGGGCGCCTTCGAAGCGACCCACTGGAGCACCGGCAGACCAGCGATCCCATGCCGGGCCGCGAACGGTCTCCCCCACTCGAACGCGCTGGTGTGCAACGGCCGCCACGACTCCAGCACCGGGTCGATCACCTCGGCCGGTCCGCGCGTGAACAGCCATACCTCCTGGTACCAGGGCAGCTGGAAGCCGCGGTACTGCCGCATGGCCTGATCCCAGTCGGGGAACGTGCCCGACCAGCACTCGTCCACCGGCGACGCGGCCCATTCCTCGCGCTCGCCCGGCGTCCAGCAGGCCGCGGGCTGTCCGATGGGCTGAAGTCCCGGCAGGACAACAGGTTCACGTCGACGGGTCCACGGTGGATCGACCAGCGCCGACGGCAGGTCCGTCGCCTCGGGAACCCCCGGCATCACAGCCAAGCCGTCTGGAGGCGCGATGCCTGGGTGCGCCACGAGATGGTCCCGCAGCAACGAAGTCTCGCCCGCCGCGGCCAGCAGCCGCGCCGCCCGCTCGGGGAACCGGTTCATCATGTCCAGCAGGACCGGCCGGACCAGCGGCTGGTCCACCCGGGCCAGCATCAGCCCGAACGCCTCATCGGTCGGCAGCTGCCCGAGCAGCTTGAGCAGCCGTCTGCGGTCGGGCTTGCTGCCCTTGTGCCGGTCCAGCAGCGACGCCACCCCGGGCGCGATCGACGGGCCGATTCTCGCCGCGGCCACGCGCAGGCGCTCCTCACTGGCCAGCTTGAACCAGAAGGAGGCCTCGGTGACGAGCAGGGTGTACTGCCCGCCGGTGCTCAGCGACTGCAGCAGCAGATCCTGCCCCGGCCACGAGTACTGCTGGGTGATCGCGACCGCCTCCCGGCAGACCTCGTCGACCCAGTCCACCCGGGTCGGCACCAGGTAGGCCGCGACCACCCGGCAGCCGAGCCCGGTCGCACGATGCCGGGCGAGCACCTCGGCGACCGCGTCGAACTCGCCCGCACGCACGCCGGCCAGCAGGCGTCTGAGCCGCTCGAGCATCGGCGCGACGGTCATCATCTGCCGCACCAGTCTGGCGCCGACCAGCGCGTGGGCCGCGTGGACCTCGCCGAGACGCGCGGCGACCTCAACGGTGAACAGCAGGCCGTGTCTGCCGATCAGCGCGTCGGCGATGCGCTCCTGGCCCTCCGTCCGGTCGATCGCGTGCAGCACCGCGACCAGCGCCGCCGCCCCCAGCGGGGTGCCCGTCCCGGCGAGGTACGCGCGCAGCTGCGCACCGAGCTCGCCATCGCCGGTGAAGTGCTTCGGCATGGCCGCGATCCGCTCACGGAGGAACTCCTCCGCCAACGGGTCCGGCTCGGTCCCGCCGTCGTCGCCGGGCCAGGGGTGAACCCTGGCCCGCCACGACTTCGGGACGGTGAACGTGGTCTCTCGCACTGCGCTGACTCCCCTGGTCCGGACGTTGGCAGCACCATACGGGCAGGCACCGACAATTTTGGAAAACCGTTGGCGCACAACGGAAAGAGCCGCGATCATGGGGTGTCGCGCGACGCTGCGGAAACTCAGCGGACCTCCTGAAGGACACACCGGCCGCCCGGCCGGCTCGCCGGAGTCACGGCGCCGGGAACGGTCACGGTTCGCCGACGCCGCACACGGCCTGATCGAGGCGCTGCGACGGCATGGGTACACGCGCCGGGATTCTGTCCATCGCCGCCACATGGATCGAACACCGAACGCCACCGAAACGCCGATGACCTGGGCAAACACATCGTTGGCCAGGTCACGCGGGCTGGCCCGGCGTGACCTGGCGGCGATAGGCTCTGCCGGTGTCCACTCCAGGGTCGCTGCCCCAGCGCACGGTCTGCCACGGCTGTCGTCAGGTCACGCACATCAGGCTGGAGGACGAGGACGACGTGGCCATCCTGCGGCCGATGACCGTGCCCGGCCAGGGCTCGATCTACCACGAGGTGGCGCCCGGGGTCATGGTCGAACGGGCCTGCCCGATCTGCGGCGAGTCCGACGACATGGGCTGGGTCGAAGGGTGCGTACCGCCGGTCTGAGCGTGATACTCCACCCAGGTGCTTGACCGGCGCGCCCGGCCTGGCACCATTCGAACCGACGGGAGGGGCCACCATGCGCGTGTTCGAACCGCTGAAGCGGGCCCTGCGCGTGGTCGACTGGTTCGAGGCGCGCGGCGTCTACGTGCCAGGGGAGGACAGCCACCCGGTCTCGCCGTGGCGGGACTTCGGCTGGCTGATCGCCACCTGGCTGGTCACTGTCGGCATGTTCGTCGTCTTCTTCGCGATGGCCGCATAAGCCCGTTTGGTCACTCCAGGTGCCCCTTCGGTTACAGCTTGGCCACATCACGACACCAGCTCTGACTCGACCAGCCGAACGGTTTAGGTAATCCGGCCCACAAGCCTCACTCTGTGGAAGTCACACCTCCCATCCCCGTTGGTCGAAAGTAGGACACCCGTGAGAGCCGGGCTGGCCGCCGTCGCATGCGCGCTGCTGGCGCTCGTGGCCGGATGCGGTGCCGACGGGATGAACCGGGCCGACGCGAAGGTCGTCTCCGAGGCCGCAGCGCCCAGCGAGGTGCCGGTCAAGGTGGCCGGCGGACTGGCGAAGTGGGGCGAGCAACGGCCGGCCGGGGACACCCTGCTGGTCACCGTCTCCTCGCCGCGGTCGTTCGTGCCGGGCGACACGGCGTATCCGAAGGCGCCGCGGGCGGCCGGGTTCGACATCACCCTCGAGAACGTGGGCACCAGCGTGTACCGGTCCTCGCAGCTGGTGGTGCAGGCGTCCACGTCGGACGGCAAGCGGATGGCGGCCGTGGTCGACGCCACCCAGGGCTACTCGGGAGTGCTCGCCGGGGAGGTCCTGCCGGGCCGGACCGCACGCCTGTCGCTGGCGTTCGCGTTACCCGCCGACCAGGTGAACGTGGTGGTCACGGTGCAGGCCAACGTGGCGCAGGCGACCACGACCGCCGAGTTCGAAGGCCCGGCCTGAGCCGGGTAGGTTCTCGCGACATGAGCGACAACAGGCTGGCAGCCGGGGACGCCGCCCCGGACTTCACGCTGCCCGACAGCACCGGCAAGACCGTGTCCCTGTCGGACTACCGCGGCCGTTCCGTGGTCGTGTACTTCTACCCCGCCGCGGGCACGCCCGGGTGCACCAAGCAGGCCTGTGACTTCCGGGACAACCTCGCCGAGCTGAACGACGCCGGGTTCGAGGTGCTCGGCATCTCCCCGGACAAGCCGGCCAAGCTGGCCAGGTTCGTCGCCGACGAGGGCCTGACGTTCCCGCTGCTGTCCGACGAGGACCGCTCGGTGATGCAGGAGTGGGGCGCGTACGGCGAGAAGCAGAACTACGGCCGGACGGTCACCGGGGTGATCCGGTCGACGTTCATCGTCGACGCGGATGGCAAGATCGCGAAGGCGGCCTACAACGTCCGGGCGACCGGTCACGTTGCCAAGCTCCGCAAGGATCTCGGGGTCTGAACGTCACCCCGGACGGGCTCAACCAAACCCGTCCGGTGGGCGTCAAGAACGCCCTGACCTGCGACAAAGTTGAGCTGAGCACCGCTCAACTCCGGCCCTGCGGCCCGGCGTCGTCGGGTCATGAAGAGGATCGCGTTTGGGGTCGCGCTGGTGCTCATACTGTCGGGGTGTGCCGCGAAGACGGCCGCCCCGCCATCAGCGACCGAGCTGCTCATCGTCCCGACCGTGGAGCCGGCCTCGCCGACTCCCCCGGCCACACCACCACCCGCCGTCAGTTCGCCCGCGCCGAAGGCCAAGCCGAAGATCGGGGCGGCCGTCACCGCGACGGTCAAGACGGCCATCACCGGCGCCGTGGTGATCGACCGGCAGACCGGCGACCAGGTCGTCAGCGAGAACGCCGACCGTCAGTTCCACTCCGGGTCGCTGGTCAAGCTGCTGATCGCGGTGGACGCGCTGCGGCGGCACCCGAAGGACTCGAACACCATCAGCCGGGTCACCGACATGATCCGGTACAGCGACGACGGCATCGCCAGCTCCTTCTGGGTGCGGGAGGGCGGCACCTCCATCGTCGGCCGGATGGCCAAACTGATGGGCCTGCTGAACACCGAACCGCCCACACCCAGTACCCAATGGGGTGAAACCCTGGTCACCGCCAACGACTTGACCCGGGTCTACGACTACATCCTGAAGCAGGCCGCCGCGGGCGACCGGGATGTGATCGTGCGGGCGATGGCGTCGGCGGCACCGAAGGGCTCGGACGGGTTCAACCAGTCGTTCGGGATCATGACCGCGATGGACCACTGGGCGGTCAAGCAGGCGTGGACCAACGACGACACGTCGATGTCCTGTCACAGCACGGGTTTGGTCGGGGACGGCTGGCGGTACACGGTGATCATCCTGACCGAGTACCCGCGGTCCACCCCGTGGTCATCGGCCACGAGCGCGGTCACCGCCGCGGCGAAGAACATCCGGTCGATACTGTCCTAAAGCGACCAGTTGAACACGCCCGCGAACGAGCGGAGCATGGCCCGGGCCGGGACGAGTCGCATTCCGTTGTCCCGCAAGGCAACGGCCGCCCTGGACCGGGCCAGGCCGACGCGGCCGGCCATTCTGGACATCCGCGCGACCGACTGGGTTCTGGGCCGGCGCAGGCGGTCGTAGCGGTCGAGTCCGTCGTTGACGATCGCACCGAGGGTCGCCGCGTCCTCGAGCGCCATGCACCCGCCCTGGCCCATGTTCGGGGTCATCGAGTGGGCCGCGTCGCCGAGCAGCACCACCCGATCGTGGACGTATGACTTGAGTTTCGGGACGTAGTGAATGTCGTGCCGCATGACGCGACCCGGATCGACCTGCGGCAAAAGTGAGGCGATGGGTTCGGCCCAGGTGCCGAAGCGGCGGAGCAGCTCCGCGTGTTCGTCGTCGTTCGTCTGTCCTTCCGGGGCGGCTGCGCCCGCGAACATGTAGACCTGGTCGCGGGGCAGCTGCAGGACACCGAACTCCTCGCCGCGCCCCCAGTACTCGCCGCCGACCTCAAGGCGTTCGCCGGGCCGGTCGAGGATCATGCGCCAGGCCGTCGAACCCGAGTAGATCGGTGTCGTCCCGGGCCAGAACAACTGACGGACAACGCTTTTCAGCCCATCGGCGGCCACCAGGAGGTCCGCTCGGGATTCTCCACCCGTGTGTGTGACGACAACCTGGTTGTCCAGGCGCACATCCGTGACCCTGGTGCTCGTTCTGACCACACCTTCGGGTACTGCTTTGGCCAGAACGTGTAGCAGGTCCGCGCGGTGCAACGCGACCGCGGGCCCGAACCGCCGGTCCAGCTCGGTGAAGTCGGTGCGCAGCAACCAGTCGCCGCGCGGGTTGCGGATGCCCGCGGTGGCCTCGATCGCGCCGGCCGCCCGGACCTCGTCGCCGAGGCCGATGGCGTCGAGCGCGCGCAACGCGTTGGGCCACAACGTCAGGCCCGCGCCCACCTCGGTGAACTCGGCGGCCTGTTCCAGCACCTCGACCTGCCAGCCGGCCCGGATCAGGGCGGTCGCCGCCGCCAGCCCGCCGATGCCGCCGCCAACGATGATCGCGGTTCGCACACCGCACCTCCTCTACATCTGTAGAGGACTCTACACTTGTAGAGTGCCGGACCGAAGAGCCCACCTGACCGACGCGGCGATCGTCACACTCGCCCGCTCGGGCATGCGCGGCCTGACCCACCGGGCCGTCGACCGCGAGGCCGGCCTGCCCGAGGGCTCCACTTCCTACTACTTCCGCACGCGGGAAGCCCTGCTCCAGGCGACCCTGGAGCGTTTGGCCGAGTTGTCGACGGCGGACATCGAGGCCACGCCACCCACGGACCTCGACGCGATCGCGGGACTGCTGCACCGCTGGCTCACCGACGGCCGCGACCGCATGCTGGCCCGGTTCGAGCTGACCCTGGAGTCCACCCGCCGCCCCGAACTCCGCGAGGTCCTGCTGGCCGCCGGTGCCTCCTTCCGCGCCGCCGCGACCCAGTTGCTGACCGAGGCGGGCGTCCCCGATGCGCGGCGGCGCGCGGAGAACCTCGTGGCCTGCATCGACGGCCTGCTGTTCGACCAGATCGCCGAAGCCGGGCCGGTTCGCTCCGCAGACGACCTGCGCGACGCGCTGATCCCCCTGTTCGCAACGGCATTCGCGGCCCAGTAACGTAGACCGCCCGGTTGGGAGGTCGCCATCACCGAGTTACTGAAACTGGCGCAGACCGTGGCCACCAAGGCAGCGACGTTCTGGCTGCAGCGCCACAAGGCCAAGACGCAGCGGACTTCGTCGTTGCACGAACTCGCCGCGAGCGAGGTGGCAAGCCCGATCCAGCTGCACAAGCTGGACAACTTCGTGGCGAACATCGGCATCCAGGTCGCCGAGAACCTCGAACCGCTGCTGGCCACGCGGTTCAAGTCGTTACCGGACAACGAGATCCAGGCAGCCCTGGACGCCGCGAGCGATGCACTCGACGCCGTCGACCTGTCCGATGACGCCCTGCTCGCCGCGAACGCGAACCCCGACGACCTCGCCAAACACATCCGCTCCCGCTCTCCCGACCAGGCCAGGATCGCCGGGCTGTCCGAGGCGGCGACGCAGGTCTACGAGGCGGCCCTGAACCAGGCGTGCCGCTACCTCGTGCAGGTTGTCCTTTATCTGCCCACTTTCCAGCCGCGAGCACTCGCCGAGACCTTGACGCGGCTGTCCAACCAGACGGCGCAGCTCGAGGAACTCCTCGCCCGGATCCCGCGAACCAGCCTGCACGCACCCAGCGGAACTCAGCACGACGCCGAGTTCACCACGGCCTACCTGAGCCACATATCGTCCACTTTGGACAAGCTGGAGCTGCTCGGCCTCAACGCCCACGAACAGCCGCGGCTGAAGCTGACCATCGCGTACCTGTCCTTGAGCGTCTCGCAGACCCAGCGGTCCCGTGCGAAACGGGACCAGTTGGCGCACCACTGGTTCCGGGAACCCGAGAGCGGCGGCGGGTCGCTGCGGGTCGAGGAGGCGGTCGGGTCCGCGGACCGGGTTCTGGTTCGTGGTGAGGCGGGTTCGGGCAAGACGACGCTGCTCGACTGGCTGGCGGTGACTGCCGCGCGCTCGCAGTTCACCGGTGGGCTCGCCGAGTGGAACGACCACGTGCCGTTCCCGATCCGGTTGCGCAGCTTCGCGAGCGGGCCGTTGCCGGTGCCCGAGGAGTTCGTCCGGCACGCGTGGCCGATGGCGTCCGCCGAGATGCCTGCCGGATGGGTTCACCGGCGACTGCGTGATGGCCGGAGCGTTGTGCTTGTCGACGGCGTGGACGAGGTTCCGGTGCGGCGCCGCAAGGAGGTGCAGGCCTGGCTTCGCGACCTCGTCGACACCTTCCCGAAGATCAAGGTCGTGGTGACCGCGCGGCCCGCGGCGGTGGACGAGAAGTGGCTGGCCGAGGAGAAGTTCGGCTCCGTGACACTGGAGCAGATGGGCGCGGATGACATCCGGAAGTTCATCGAGCGCTGGCACGTCGCCGCTTCCCACGCCACACCGCTGCCAAGCGAACGCGTCGACCTCCCGGCGGCCGAACAGCGGCTCATGACCCAGTTCGACAGCCGCCCACACCTGCGGACCCTGGCCGCGAACCCGTTGCTGTGCGCGATGTTGTGCGCGTTGAACCTCAACCACGCCTCGGAGTTGCCGCGCAGCCGCATGGAGCTGTACCAGCGCGCGCTCGCGATGCTGCTGGACATCCGCGACACCGAGCGGGGCATCAAGGGTTTCCTTGAGCTGGCCGAGAAGCGGGCTTTGTTGCGGGACATCGCCTGGCGGCTCACTCAGGCCAACCGGGTCGAGCTGTCCAAAGCCAGGGCGCTGGAGTACGTCGAACTCAAACTGCGAGGCCTGCCGAACGTCGACAAGCCCGCGGACGACGTGCTCCACCACCTCCTGGAACGCAGTGGTGTGCTGCGCCAACCGATCCCGGGCAAGGTCGACTTCATCCATCGGACCTTCCAGGAGTACCTGGCCGCGAGCGAGGCCACCGAACAGGCCCACATCGATACCTTGGTCGCCAACGCCCATCTCGACAGCTGGCGCGAGACGATCGTGATGGCCTGTGGTCACGCGAAGAAGAAGCAGGCGGATGACCTGCTCACGGAGATCATGAACCGCGCGGACAAGGAGCCGCGGAACGCGCGTCGACTGTGGCTGCTCGCGGCGGCGTGTTTGGAGACGGTGACGGAGATCGACCCCAAGGTGCACGAACGGGTGGAAACCCTGATCCGCGAACACCTGGTACCGCCCAGGAACATCCGAGAGTCAGCGTCGTTGGCCACCATTGGCCACCGGCTGCTGCGGTACCTGCCGTCCACATTGGAGGATCTCTCGGAGGCGCAGGCGGCGGCGACCGTGCGTACAGCCGTGCTTACAGGGAATGCCGAGGCGCTCACGCGGCTGGCTGGCTACGCCGCCGACGAACGCTGGACGGTGCAGGAACAACTGGCCGCAGGCTGGGAGTACTTCGATCCGCAGCGCTATGCCGAGGAGGTGCTCGCTGACGCGCCGCTGCTGAATGGACTGATCGACATCGAGTCCACTCGGTTGCTGCCGCATGTGAAGCTGTTGAAACGGCTTAAGTGGCTCGGTATAGGCCTGCTAAGGGCTAAGCCGCTCCCGAGCCTAGACTTCGTGGCAGATCTGCCCGACATCATCCGGTTGAGTGCGCGGATGAACGCTACGACTGTCGATCTTGCACCGCTTGTCCGGCATCGCAAGCTACGCAGCATCACGCTAATCCACGTCCACGGCTACACCAGCTTGGCATCATTGGCAGAGTTGCCCCGGCTCACGATGCTGAACTTGTACCAGTACACCCCGTGGCCGGACGTGGAGTTCCTGCGCCAGCACCCTCAGCTGACCGACCTGACCCTGGACCGGCTGAGCGAAGTGCGGGACTTCGCACCGCTCGACGACCTCGTCCATTTGCGAACGCTGCAACTGTGGGACGACGTCGCGCTGAACTCCACTACCAACAAGGCGTGGCCGCATGTCAGATCTCTGGGCATCTACAACAGCCACGAGGACATCGCCCAGATCCCAGTGGCTTTCCCTGGGCTGACGCAGCTGACGCTGCGTCAGATCCCCATACCCGATCTCACACCCATCACCAGGCTGCCGTTGACCTTCCTAGAACTGGACGGCGACAACGTGGACCTGAGTCCCTTGAAGGACAAGAAGCTCAAGCTCATCCTGACCAGGGATGGGACTTACCGGGGCCTCGACAAGCTCGGCCCCGGGGTCACCGTCAAGTACGAGTAGCCAGGGTGCGCAGATGCGGGAGGATCAGCGCCAGGGCCCGGCCTCGGTGGGAGATGGCGTCCTTCTCCTCGTTGGTGAGCTCGGCCGATGTCCGGGTCTCGCCTTCCGGCACGAAGATGGGGTCGTAGCCGAAGCCGTTGGTGCCCAGGGGTTTGCGGACGATGCGGCCGGGCCAGTAGCCGCGGACCACGACATCGTCGTGGCCGGGGACGACCAGGGCCACCGCGCTGACGAAGGCTCCTCCGCGGCGTTCGTCGGGGACGTCGCCCAGCTGGCTGAGCACCAGCTCGAGGTTGGCCTTGTCGTCACCGTGCCCACCCGCCCAACGCGCGGAAAGCACGCCAGGCATGCCGTTGAGGGCATCGACCTCCAGGCCGGAGTCATCGGCGATGGCGGGCAGCCCGGTGGCCGCGACGGCGTCCCTGGCCTTCGCCAGGGCGTTGTCCTCGAACGTGGCCCCGGTCTCCGGCGCCTCGGGGTACTCCGGGACATCGCCGAGGCCGACCACCTCGATGCCCTGGATGCCCTCCGCGGCCAGGATCCGGCGCAGCTCCACCAGTTTCTTCGCGTTGCGGGTCGCCAGCAGCAGCTTCACTACTTCGCCTTCGACTTCCTGCGCGGGGACGGCTCGGGCAGCTCGCCCGGGTACGGCTCGGCCAGCACCTCGGCCTGCAACCGGCAGAGCTTCTCGGTTCCGGCCAGCGCCAGGTCCAGCATCTGGTCCAATGTGGACCGGGCGAAGGTCGCGCCCTCGCCGGTGCCCTGGACCTCGACCAGGGTGCCCGCGTCGGTCGCCACCACGTTCATGTCGACCTCGGCGACGCTGTCCTCCTCGTAGGGCAGGTCGAGGCGGACCCGGCCCGCCACGACGCCGACGCTCACCGCGGAGATCGCGCAGGACAACGGCTTGGGGTCGGCCAGGCGGTCCGCCGCACCGAGCCACGTCACCGCGTCGGCCAGGGCCACGTAGGCGCCGGTGACGGCCGCCGTGCGGGTCCCGCCGTCGGCCTGGATCACGTCGCAGTCGATCATGATGGTGTTCTCGCCCAGTGCGGACAGGTCGATGCACGCCCGCAGCGACCGGCCGATCAGGCGGCTGATCTCGTGCGTCCGCCCGCCGATCCGGCCCTTCACCGACTCACGGTCGCCGCGGGTGTTGGTCGCCGACGGCAGCATCGCGTACTCCGCCGTCACCCAGCCGAGACCCGAACCGATCCGCCAGCGCGGCACCCCCTCGGTCACGCTCGCCGCGCACAGCACCTTGGTGTTGCCGAACTCGACCAGCACCGAGCCGGCCGGCCATTTCTGGAAGCCCCGCGTGATCCGGACTTCCCTCAGCTCGTCGTCGTTCCTGCCGTCACTTCGCGCCACACCGCCACCCTACGAGATGCGCGGACGATCAGACCGTGTAGGTGTCCCCGAGCTCGACCAGACGGGCGTCACCCCGGTAGTTCTGGCGCGCCTCGGCGAACACCGCCTCCCGGTCGGTCCACGGCGGCACGTGCGTGATGAGCAGCCGCCGCACCCCCGCCCGGGTGGCCAGTTCGCCCGCGTCCCGGCCGGACAGGTGCATGTCGGCGGGCCGGTCCGGCCCGTGCGTCCAGGACGCCTCGGCCAGCAGCACGTCCGCGCCCTCGGTCAGCTCGTCCAGCTGCGGGCACGGCCCGGTGTCGCCGGTGTAGACCAGGCTGCGGCCGCCGTGCGAGATGCGGAACGCGTACGCCTCACACGGGTGCAGCACCAGCCTCGAGGTGACCTCGAACGGTCCCACCTGGACCGTCGCCGAACCCAGCGCCCGGAAGTCGAACACGTCCGACAAGTCCGTCTCACCGCGTTCCTTGACGCTGGGAGCGTAGGCGCCGGCGAACCGTTCGGGCGCGTCGCCCGGCGCGTACACCGGCAGCCGGTGCAGCTTGGGATCCCGCGACGGTTTCGGGTGGTACCGCCGGAACACCGTCAGCGCGGTGAAGTCGGCGCAGTGGTCGGGATGCAGATGCGACAACAGCAACGCGCCGAGCAGGAACGGATCGCAGTAGCACTGCAGCTCAGCCAGTGTGCCGTTGCCGAGGTCCATCGCCAGCAGGAAATCGTCGGCCTCGATCAGGTAACCCGAGGCCGGCGTGTTCGGCCCGGGAACGCTGCCCGAACAGCCCAGCACGGTCAACAACACAGCGCACAGCGTGACATACCAGGTGCCAACTACAGGTCAATTTCGCGCTAACGGCCTAACTGAGCCCACTTCCAGCCCAAGAAAACGCCTGGCCAGACGGTGGAAGGAGGCCGCCGAACCGGTGGCGAGGAACTCGTGTCGCGCGTCGCCGGGTGTGTCGCGCAGCAGCTCGTTCTCCGTCAGCACACGGACCACGTCTTTCGCCGTTTCCTCAGCACTGGACACAAGCGTGACACCGTCTCCCATCACGATCTGCAGCACCCCCGTCAACAACGGGTAGTGCGTGCAGCCGAGCACGAGCGTGTCAACTTCCGCGCGCTGCAACGGTTCCAGGTAACTCTGTGCCAGGCCAAGGATCTGGCGTCCCGACGTGACCCCACGCTCGACGAACTCGGCGAACTTCGGGCACGCCACCGCGGTCACCGTCACGTCCCGGGCCGCCGCGAACGCGTCCTGGTAGGCCCCGGACCGGATCGTGCCAACGGTTCCGATGACCCCGATGCGCCCGCTCCGGGTGGTCGCCACGGCTCGTCGCACGGCGGGCAGGACGACCTCCACGACCGGGATCGGATAGCGCTCGCGTGCGTCCCGCAGAACCGCCGCGGACGCTGTGTTGCAAGCGATCACGAGCATCTTGACGCCGCTGTCGGCGAGCTCGTCCATGACCTCCAGCGCCCGCGCCCGCATCTCCGCGATCGGCAACGGGCCGTACGGCGACCGCTCTGTGTCGCCGACATAACGGAGTTGTTCGCCGGGCAGCTGGTCGCGGATGGCGCGGGCCACGGTCAGGCCGCCGACCCCGGAGTCGAAGATCCCGATCGGCGCTTCGGTGGAACTCAAGCGGGCAGCTCCGGTGTGGTGGGTGTCGCGGGTATCGGCTTCTTGTCCCTGGACGCCCGCGCGGTCAGCCACGCGGTGAGCACCCCGGCGAGGGCCCCGAACAGGTGACCCTGCCAGGAGATCCCGGGGTTGCCCGGCAGCACGCCAAGCAGGGTGCTGCCCCAGTACAGGAACAGTACGACAGCCACCGCGAGCTGCTTGAGGCTGCGGTTGAAGATCCCCCGGACCAGCAGGAACGCCAGCCAGCCGAACGCGACCCCGGACGCGCCGACAGTTGTGGCCCCGGACGGTCCGGTCAGCCACACACCGAGCCCGCTGACCAGCCAGATCGTCACGGTCACCGCGATCCACTGGCCCAGCCCGCCCGCCATCGCCAGGAAGCCGAACACCAGCACCGGCAGCGTGTTGCTGATCAGGTGGTCCCAGCCGGCGTGCAGCAGCGGGGCCCAGATCACCCCGTCGAGGCCGGACCAGCTGCGGGACTGGATCCCCCAGCTGTCGAGGTGCACCGGCAGCGCCACGTCGATCAGCTCGATCAGGTACAGCAGCGCGGTGAAGCCCACGACCACCAGTGCCGCCTGTTTCGGGTTGGGCGGCACCACCCGGTTCACCGGGCCGGGGTCGACGGGCTTGGCAGGCAAAGTGGTCACAGCACCGAGGCTACGTGCCACGCGGCCCGGTCGAATCGGGAAAAACCCTGGTCTTTGGTAAAGCGCGACCAGGGTGACACCATCTCGGGTCGTGAAGGAAGCCTTCGAAGTCGCGATCGAATCGACAGCTTCGCTCGGTGAGGGACCGACCTGGGACGCGCGCACGTCCACGCTGCTGTGGGTGGACATCCTCGCGCCGGCGGTGCACCGGTGGAGCCCGTCGACCGGCGTGAACGAGACCACGCCGGCCCCGCAGCACGTCGGCGCCGCCAAACCCCGGGCCAACGGCGGTCTGGTGCTCAACCTGCGCGACGGGATCGGCATCGTCGACCCGTCGGGTGAGCAGAAGTGGCTCGTGTGGTGGGCGCGCGACGAGGTCAGGGGCAACGACGCGGCCGTGGACGCGGCGGGGCGGCTGTGGGCGGGCACCATGCGTTACGACACCGCGGACGGCGGTGGCTGGCTGGCGCGGGTCGAACCGGACGGCCACGCGAAGGTCATCCTGGAGAAAACGACCATCAGCAACGGGATCGGCTGGAGCCCGGACAACACGCTGATGTACTTCGCGGACACGCCCACCGGCGTCATCGACGTGTTCGACTACGACCTCGACAGCGGGGAGCCCACGTCACGGCGGTTGTTCGCGGACGTCGACGGCTCGCCAGACGGCCTCTGCGTGGACGCTGACGGCTGCGTGTGGGTCGCCTTGTGGGGAGCCGGACAGGTGCGCCGCTACACGCCAGACGGCCGTCTGGACCGCACTGTGACGGTCCCCGCGGCACACACCACAGCCTGCTGCTTCGGTGGCGCCGGTCTGACCGACCTGTACATCACGACGGCACGTACGGGCCTGTCCGAGCGGGAGCTGGAGACGCAGCCGCTGTCCGGGTCGGTGTTCGTGCTCCCCGACGTCGGCATGGGCCTGCCCAGCACGGTCTTCCAGGGCTGAGAACGCCGTCGTGAGTGGGTCGGGGCGCTGACCCACTCACGAGGGTCAGGCCCAGAGGTGGCCGTCGAGGCGTTCGGCGGCCTCGTCGAGGGAACCGCTGTAGGCGCCGGTCGACAGGTACTTCCAGCCGCCGTCGGCCACGATGAACACGACGTCGGCCTCGGTGCCGTTGGTGGCCGCCTTCTCCGCCGCGGCCAGCGCCGCGTGCAGGATCGCCCCAGTGGAGATGCCCGCGAAGATGCCCTCGGTCTCCAGCAGCTGCCGGGTGCGCCGCAGGGCGTCGTACGAGCCGACCGAGTAGCGCCCGGTCAGCACGGACGGGTCGTACAGCTCCGGCACGAACCCCTCGTCGAGGTTGCGCAGGCCGTAGACCAGCTCCCCGTACCGGGGCTCGGCCGCGATGATCTGCACGCCCGGCTTGTGCTCGCGCAGGTACCGGCCGACGCCCACGAGCGTGCCCGTGGTGCCCAGGCCGGCCACGAAGTGCGTCACCGACGGCAGGTCCCGCAGGATCTCCGGGCCGGTGCCCTCGTAGTGCGCGCGGACGTTGTCCTCGTTGCCGTACTGGTAGAGCATCACCCAGTCGGTGTTCTGCTTGGCCAGCTCCTTGGCCCGCGCGACGGCCTGGTTCGAGCCGCCCGCGGCCGGCGAGAACACGATCCGGGCGCCGTAGGCCTGCAGCAGCTGACGGCGTTCCTCGGAGGTGTTCTCCGGCATCACGCAGACCAGGCCGTAGCCCTTGAGCTTGGCCGCCATGGCCAGCGCGATCCCGGTGTTGCCGCTGGTCGGCTCCAGGATCGTGCAGCCGGGGGTGAGGCGGCCGTCACGCTCGGCCGCCTCGATCATCTTCAGCGCGGGCCGGTCCTTGACCGACCCGGTCGGGTTGCGGTCCTCCAGCTTGGCCCACAGCCGCACGCCGTCACCGGGCGAGAGCCGGGGCAGCCCCACCAGCGGGGTGTCGCCGAGGGCGTCCAGCAGCGAGTCGTAGCGGGCCACGTGCCTCAGCCGCCGGCGACCGCGGGCAGGATCGTCACCGTGTCGCCGTCGGACACCTTGGCCTCCAGGCCGCCGGCGAACCGCACGTCCTCGTCGTTGACGTAGACGTTGACGAACCGGTGCAGCGAGCCCTCCTTGACCAGGCGGGTCTTCAGGCCGCCGTGCCGGGCCTCCAGGTCGTCGATGACCTCGGCGACGGTGGCGCCGGACGCCTCGACGGCCTTCTGGCCACCGGTGTGCGTGCGCAGGATGGTGGGGATGGAAACGGTCACAGCCATGGCAAACCTCCGTGATGACAACGTTGCGGTGCTCAGGAACGCTCAGCCGCGGTCGGGGACGTCGTCCGCGCCGGTGTGCGAGAACAGGTAGGACTCGACGACCTCGACGGGTTCCTCGGTCACCACACCGTCCAGGATGCGGTAGGACCGCAGCTCGGTCTCGTCGGCGTGCCGGGTGGACACCAGCACGTAGTGCGCGTCCGGCTCCTGGGCCAGCTGGATGTCCGTGCGCGACGGGTAGGCCTCGGTCGCGGTGTGCGAGTGGTAGATCACCACCGGCTCCTCGCCGTTGGCGTCCATCTCCCGCTTGAGCCGGATCTGCTCCATCGAGTCGAACTGGTAGAACGTCGGCGACCGCGCCGCGTTGGTCATCGGCACGAACCGCTCGGGCAGCCGCGTGTCCTCCGGGCCGGCGATCACCCCACACGCCTCGTCCGGGTGGTCTCGCCTGGCGTGGGCGACGATCTCGTCCACGAGGTCTCGGCGGATCTGCAACACGGCTCCATCCTAAGGGCTGGGTGGGGCACTCCCATCTCGTGAGATGAACCACGCGGACGGGGTGTTCATTCCTGCCAGGTGGGTTGCTGCCTCAGCCACGCCGATGACATGTCGTCCTGCAGCATCAGGCACTCGTCCAGGACGCGTTGGATGGCCGGATCGGCGGGGTGCGCCTGCAGGAACCGCGCGAGCTGGGCGAGGGCGACGAACAGGGCGTCGAAGTCCTCCTGGGCCGTGCCGTCCAGCCGGCCCCAGATCCGCAGGGCGTGCTGGACGGACCGGAGCACCTCGGCGCGCATCCCCTGGGTGTGCGCCCGCCGGAATTCCTCGGCGATGGTGGCGTCGGCCGAGACCGGCGAGAACAGGTGGGTCACTCCGCCGAGGGTGACCCGTCCCAGCCGTGTGGGTGTCCGCACGCCGCGCAGGCTCGCCTCGAAGATCACCATCGCCTGCCGGATCTGCGAGTGGTACCTGAATCCCGCCGACCAGGCGTGCCGTGTGTCCGTCATGCCGGAGCCACCTCCACGCGGAGGCCGAACACCTGCATGCGGGCGGCGACGACCCCGGTCTCCTGCTGGTCGGCGATCACCGGCACCTGTGCGAACCCCTCGCGGCCAACCTGGTGGGTCAGGTCCACGGCCTGCGCCAGGGTCAGCCCGACCACCCGGTGCAGCACGAACGTCATGGTCGCGCCCGTGTTCATGTCGTCGTCCCACAGGACGATCCGCCACATCACGACCAGATCTCCCGGTAGGAGGGCAGACCCGCGGCTGTCTTCGCGGCGAGCAGGCCGTGGACCATCGCGCGGGCGAAGGTGTCGGCGGCCGCGGTGCACAGCGTGTCGAGGGTCTGGGGGCGGGGTTCGGCCAGGTCACGGGTGCCGGTGGCGAGGGCGAAGATGGTGTCGCCGTCGAACATGGAGTGCGCCGGGCGGACAGCCCGCGCGAGGCCGTCGTGGGCGGCGACGGCGAGACGACGTGCTTCGGCCTTGGACAGGCGGGCGTCCACGGCGACCACGCCGATGGTCGTGTTCAGGCGGCGGCGCGGGATGTTGGGCAGCTCCGCGGGGCGGTGCGGCCACGGGCCGAACTCGCCGTCGACCTCGAAGTCCGCGGCAAACGGAACACCGCTCCGGGCATCCACGGCCTCACCGATGGCGTTGGCGACCGCCAAAGCGCCCACGGTGTACTCGCCGACGGTCGTGCTCGCGGTCCCGAGGCCGCCCTTCAACGAGCCCAGCCGCGCCCCGGAACCCGCGCCGACGCTCCCCTGCGGCACATTCTCGGAAGCCGCTTCGCAGGCCAGGTAACCGAAGTCGGCGGTCGGCCGGTGGCCCCATTCGTTGGCGGGCAGGTCGAACAGCACGGCCGCGGGCACGATCGGCACGACCTGGTGGTCCTGCTCCCCCACCGGCAGCCCGCGTTTGTGCTCCTCCAGCCACCGCATCACACCGTCGGCCGCAGCCAGCCCGTACGCGCTCCCGCCGGTCAAGCACACGGCATCGACTTGGGAGACCAGGTTCTCCGGCAACAACGAGTCGGTCTCACGCGTGCCCGGCGCGCCACCACGGCAGTCAACGGCACCCACAGTCCCCGGCGGGGCGAGGACGACCGTGGTCCCGGTGTTCCACTGTGAATGGTGGCCGACCAGGACCCCGGGAACGGCGGTGATCATGCGGCCGACAACGCGTGCACCAGCTCTTCCTGCACCAGGGTGAGCCAGTGGTACACGGGCAGGTGGCCGCTGCGGGGGTCGTCGTCCGGCAGCTCGTCGGGCATGTCGTCGTCGACGTCCAGCGCGGTCCCCAGGGCCAGGCGGACGTCGTTCAACGCGGACAACCACGCGTCGGCCTGTTCCATGTCGAGCCGCACCTGGCCGCCTTCGGGCGGGCACGTCTCGAGCACGATCGCGGCCACGCCGGTCTTCTGCTCCAGCAACGCCGGCTCGTGCAACGACCGCAGCGCCGCCGCGGAGTCCAGCGCCTCCTTGGTCGGGTTGTCGTCGTCCAGCCGGTGGAAGTCGGGCAGCAGGCGGGACAGGATCGGGTCGTCCGGGGAGGTGGACGGGCCGGTGCGGATCCCGGTCAGCTCGGCCAGCTCGTCCTGCGGCGCCTCGTCCGACCGCGCCAGCAGCATGTCGTTGACCTGGCTGACCATCGCCCGCAGGACGGCGGCCTCCTGCCGCTCCATCTCGGTGACGATCAGCTCGCCCTCACGGCGCCAAGGGTTCAAGAGTCGCGCTCCATCGTGGCCCACAGGCCGGCCGCGTGCAGGCGGGCCACGTCCGCCTCCACCTTGTCCTTGTCGCCTGAGGACACCACGGCCTTGCCCTTGTGGTGCACGTCGAGCATGAGCTTGGTGGCTTTGTCGCGGGAGTAGCCGAAGAGCTTCTGGAACACGTAGGTGACGTAGGACATCAGGTTGACCGGGTCGTTCCAGACGATCGTCTGCCACGGCTTGTCCTCAGCACCCAGCTCGGCCCCGTGTGTGCTCCCCAGCTCGACTGGCGTGGTCATAGCTCAATGGTGGCATGCTCCCTGCCAGGCGGGTGATCGACCTTTGACGCCGCGCCATAGGCTCACCTCTCATGAACGAACGCGGTGCGAGCACGGCGCTGCTCACCGACCACTACGAGCTGACGATGCTGGCCGGGGCGCTGGCCGACGGCACGGCGGAGCGGCCCTGTGTCTTCGAGGTGTTCGCCCGGAGGCTGCCCGACGGCCGGCGGTACGGCCTGGTCGGCGGCACGCAGCGGGTGCTGGACACGATCGCGCGGTTCCAGTTCGGCGAGGCCGAGCTGGCCCGGCTGAGCGAGTCGGACGTGGTCGACCGGGCCACTTTGGACTGGCTGGCGTCGTACAAGTTCACCGGGGACGTCGACGGCTACCCCGAGGGCGAGCTGTACTTCCCGGGGTCGCCGATCCTGACCGTGCGCGGCACGTTCGCTCAGGCGGTGGTCCTGGAGACGGTCGTGTTGTCGATCCTCAACCACGACAGCGCGATCCTGTCGGCCGCGGCCCGGATGGTGAGCGCGGCCAACGGCCGGCCGATCATCGAGATGGGTTCGCGCCGGACACACGAGAGCGCGGCGGTCGACAGCGCCCGCGCGGCCTACATCGCCGGGTTCGCGACGACCTCGAACCTCGAGGCGGGCCGGACGTACGACATTCCTACGGCGGGGACGTGCGCGCACGCGTTCACGTTGCTGCACGACGATGAGCGAGCGGCGTTCCAGGCGCAGATCGACGCACTCGGCGTGGGCACGACATTGTTGGTGGACACCTACGACATCACCAACGGGATCAACACGGCCATCGAGGTGGCCGGGCCATCGCTGGGTGCGATCCGGATCGACTCGGGTGACGTGGGCGTGCTGGCCCGGCACGCACGTGAGCAGCTGGACTCGTTGGGCGCCAAGGACACCCGGATCGTGGTGTCGGGCGACCTGGACGAGTACGCGATCGCCGCACTGCGCGCCGAACCGGTGGACGCCTATGGCGTGGGGACATCGCTCGTCACCGGATCGGGTGCACCCACCGCCGGGATGGTGTACAAGCTGGTCGAGGTGGCCGGCCGGCCGGTGGCGAAACGCAGTTCCCACAAGGAGTCCCGCGGCGGGCGCAAGGGCGCGATGCGGCGGCACAAGCCGACCGGCACCGCGCTGGAAGAGGTCGTGTACCAGCCGGACAAGCAGTGGCCGCAGATGAGCGACGACGACCGCGATCTGCAAGTCCCGTTCCTGCGCGGTGGACAGCCGGTGGCCGACCCGCCCACCCTGGAACAGTGCCGCAAGCGGGTGAAGCGAGGGCTGGTGAGCCTGCCCTGGGAGGGCTTGAAGCTGTCGCACGGCGAACCGGCGATCCCCACAGTGTTCATAGACTGAAGGAGTCCTGATGGCACGCGCGCTGATCGTGGTGGACGTACAGAACGACTTCTGTGAAGGCGGCTCGCTCCCGGTGACGGGCGGCGCCGCTGTGGCCGCGGCGATCAGCGACCACATCAAGTCGAGCGCCTACGACGCCGTGGTCGCCACCCGCGACTACCACATCGACCCCGGCGACCACTTCAGCGCGACCCCCGACTACGTGGACACCTGGCCGGTGCACTGCGTCGCGGGCACGCCGGGGGCCTCGTTCCACCCGGAGCTGGACGTGACCGGGATCCAGGCGGTGTTCTCCAAGGGCGCGCACGCGGCGGCTTACTCGGGGTTCGAGGGGTTCGCCGGGGACGGCAGTTCGTTGGCCGACTGGTTGCGGGCGCGGGACATCACCGAGGTCGACGTCGTCGGGATCGCCACCGACCACTGCGTGCGCGCCACCGCCCTCGACGCGACCCAGGCCGGCCTCTCCACGCGCGTCCTGCTCAACCTCACCGCGGGCGTCGCACCGTCCACAGTGGAGTCCGCGTTGGGTCAGCTCCGCGACGCCGGCGCCGACCTCATCGGCGACCCCCACGTCGGCTGAGACTTGTCCACAGCCCACCCAGTTATCCCCAGCCCGCCCGCAAACCCACTCCCGGCCCCCTTCCCTCGATAGAATGGAACTGGGGCCGCCCCCGGGAGGGTGGGGGTATCTCCGCGGGCGGGTGCGGCTCAAGCGAACGCGGCTAGGTGCGGGCATCTCCGCGGGAGGCTGCGGCTGAAACGAACCCGCTGGGTGCAGCAGGTGAGTGGTCGTACCGGCATTTCAGTGAGTGGCAGTGAACTCGCCATTGAGGTGCCTGTAGGTCCGCGGCGAGCGTGACTGTGCGCGCAGCGTCTGGATTTCGCGGTCGCGGCGGTCACAGCTGACGCGAGTGTGTTGGCGAAACGCACGAGGCTGGCCGGTCCAGCGGCGGCTTGGTTGGCGCGATTCTGGCGCTGCTGGGAAGGCGATCTGAGCATGGTTGCCCACAACCGGTCCGCCATCGACATCTTGGCGCGCGCCCGACTTCCGGCCGCCAGCCGAGCATGGCGTGGTGGTCCCGCGAACGGGCTTCAGAGCGTCACGACAGTGACGCCGAGTTTGGTGGCGGCTTCGACGATGGGCTGGAAGAAGGTCACGCCGGCCGAGCCGCAGTCGCCGATACCGCCGGAGATGACGCCCTGCGCCTGCGTGCCGCTGATCACCGAGCCGCCGGAGTCGCCGGGTTCGGCGCAGACGGAGGTCCGGGTGAGGCCGCGGACGATGTTGCCGTCGCCGTAGTTCACGGTCTCGTCGAGGGCGATGACCTCGCCGCACGCGAAGCCGGTGGTGGATCCGGAGCGGCAGACCGACGCGCCGAGGGCCGCTGGTTCGGTGCCCGTGATGGTGACCGGGCCGCCGTCCCTGGTGTCCACGAACGCTGAGGTGGTGGCGCTGGGGTCGGTGATGTCGATCAGGGCGAAGTCGCCGTCGGTGTTGAACGCCGAACCGCTCACCCGGCCCAGTTCCAGGCCGTCGGCCAGGGCGATGTCGCCGTCCTTGGTGCAGTGGCCCGCGGTGAGGATGTGCTTGGTGCCGTTCTGGCCCGTGGCGGAGAACCCGATGGAGCAGCGGGCGTCGCCGATGGTGAACCCGCGGCCGCCGACGAGGTCGGCGAAGGTCTGCGCGCCGCGCTGCAGCCACTCGACCCGCATCATGTCGCCGGTGCCCGCCTTCATCCGGTCGATGAAGTCGTCCGCCGCCGGGTCCTTCTTGGCCTCGACGACCACGCTGTTGGTCGGCGGGTCGACGTACCAGGACACCACCGAGGAGGGGATGGCGCGGCCGGACCGGTCGATCTTGGACTTGGCCTTCGTCAACGTTGTCAAACTGTTGCGCATCAGTCTCGGCTCAGCTCCCGCCGCTCTGATCACCTCGAGCTGCGTCCGGTCGGTCACGCCCACCATCAGCTTGCGCTCGGTGCTGTTCAGCCACGCTCCCGCGTAGCTCTCGCCGAGCTTCTTGCGCAGGTCCTGAACCGTGCGGCTGGCCTTGGCGTCGTCGACCGCCCGCGCCTTGGCCTGCTGGGCGGTCAGCCGCTCGTCCCGCTTGAAGTTGGTGTCCAGCGCCGACGCCGAGCCGACCTCGACGGTCTGCTGGTCGACGGGACCGCGGCCGGTGGAGGCCATCGCGGTCACGGAGGCGGCCACGGTCACCCCGATGACCATGCCAACGAGGATCTTACGGTTGACCGGGCGTGGCGCCTGGCCCCGATGCGTCCCCATAGCGAAAGCCTCCTCGTGCCTCGTCTTGCCCTCCACAGGGAGGTACGGACGGCACGGGGACTCCGGTTCATTTATTTAGCCTGGCCAAAGCACCACGTACGACACCAGGGTCGTAAGTGGTCCAGAACGGCGGCAGCGACGCGCGCAGGAAGCCACCATACCGGGCAGTAACCAACCGCGAGTCAAGTATGGCCACGACACCCCGATCGTCATTCGAACGGAGCAGGCGACCGGCACCCTGAGCGAGCAAAAGCGCAGCGTGCGTCGCTGCGACGGTCAGGAAACCGTTTCCGCCGCGGGACTCGATGGCGCGCTGACGGGCCGACGCGAGCGGGTCATCGGGCCGCGGGAACGGGATCCTGTCTACAACAACCAGCTGCAGCGACGGCCCTGGCACGTCCACGCCCTGCCACAGCGACAGCGTTCCGAAAAGACAGGTTGCTTCGTCCTCAGCGAACTTACTGACCAGTAGCGATGTCGAGTCCTCCCCCTGGCAGAGGATCGGGTGCTCGATCCGGTCCCGCAGCGCCTCGGTCGCCTGCTTGGCCGCGCGCATCGACGAGAACAGGCCCAGCGTGCGCCCGCCGGCCGCGTTGATCAGACCCTCCAGCTCGTCCAGGAACGCCGGGGTGAGCCCGTCGCGGCCGGGCGGCGGCAGGTGCCGGGCGACGTAGAGGATCCCGCTCTTCTCGTGGCTGAACGGCGACCCGACGTCGATGCCGTCCCAGCTCGGCACGTCGTCGTCGGCGGGCGGCGCGATGTCGGTCGCGGTCCCGGCGGCCTTCTGCGCGGGCGCGGCCTCGACCGGCAGGCCCCACTGCCGGGCCAGCGCGTCGAACGAGCCACCCAGGGTCAGGGTCGCCGAGGTCAGGATGGTCGTGCACTCCGCGAACAGCCGTTCCCGCAGCAACCCGGCCACGCCAAGGGGCGCGACGCGCAGAACGGGCGGCCGCGGGTTGCCGTTGATCACGTCGGCGCTCAGCCAGACCACGTCCCGGTCCTGGTGGTCGAACGCCTCCAGCATGCGCACCGAAGTGTCGTGGATCTCCTCCAGCAGCGCCAGCGCCTGCCGCCGCGCGGTCGTCGAGTCGACGTCCTTGGTGGAACGGTCCGGCCCGAGCGCGGTGATGCAGGTGTGCGCCGCGTCCCGGGTCACCTTGAGCACGGCCTCCAGCGGCCGCGGCAGCTGGTCCAGGCGGCCCTGCGGCAGGTCGTCGAAGATCTCCCGGATGCCCTCCGCGGCCTCCTCCAGCCGGTCCACGATGTCCTCGGCGAGCTGGCGCCCGCAGCGCTTCACCGCCGCGGACACCATTCCGCCGGTCAGCTCCGAGGTGGCGACCGAGGTGACCCGGTCGACCAGTTCGTGCGCCTCGTCGATGATCACCACATCGTGCTCGGGCAGCACCTGGTAGCCCTGCAACGCGTCGATGGCCAGCAGGGCGTGGTTGGTGACCACGATGTCCGCGCGGCCGGCCTCGGCACGGGCGAGCTCGGCGTAGCAGTCGGTGCCGAACGGGCACTTGTCCTTGCCGAGGCACTCCTTAGCGGTGACCGAGACCTGCCGCCAGGCCTGGTCCGGCACACCCGGGTTGAGCTCGTCGCGGTCACCCGTCTCGGTCTCCGAGGACCACTCGAAGAGGCGTTTGACGTTGCGCCCCAACGCGGACACCGCGAACGGGTCGAACAGCATGTCGTCGTCGGGCTCGTCCGGCGCGCCGGTGTCCAGCCGGTGCAGGCACAGGTAGTTGCGGCGGCCCTTCAGGATCGCGAACGTGGGCTCCCGGCCGAGCGCGCCCTTGAGCGACTTGGCCAGCCGGGGCAGGTCGCGGTCGACGAGCTGGCGCTGCAGCGCGATGGTCGCGGTGGACACCACGACGCACTTGCCCTTCTCGACCGCGTGCCGAACCGCGGGAACGAGGTACGCCAACGACTTCCCGGTCCCCGTGCCGGCCTGCACGGCCAGGTGCGAGCCGGTCCGGATGGCCTTCTGCACCGCCTCGGCCATGGTGAGCTGGCCAGGCCGTTCGGTGCCGCCGACCGACTCGACAGCGGTCGCCAGGAGTTCCTTCATCGGAGGCAGTTCGGGCACCGCCTGAACCTACCCGGCCGCACTGTCAGTCTTGAGACCATCCACCAGTGCGGTCACCGCGGGGTGCCATGTACCGGTATCCGGCCCGGTCAGCACCAGGCGGCGCTTTCCGTGCTGGCGCAACGGAACCAGCACCAGCCGGTGGTCGATCGACCCGGCCATCAGACCCGGCACCACAGACACGCCGACACCGGCCCGGACCATCGCGATCAGCGTGCCGTTCTCCCGGACCCGGTGCGTGGGCCGCACCTGGTGCCCGGCCTGCCGGTAGATGTCCCGGATGAACCGCTCGCAGCCGCCGTCGGACATCAGGAACGGGTCGTCGTCCAGGTCGGTGACGTCGATGATCTCCTGGCCCGCCAGCGGATGGTCGCGCCGGACCAACGCGTAGAAGGCGTCCGCGCCTATCTCCACGCCGTCGTTGTGCCGCTCCGGGTTGACCAGCACGGCCAGGTCGATCGTGCGCTCGGCCAGCCACTCCTTGATCTCGCCGTCCTCGCCCTCGAACACGCGCACCTTGACCGCCGGGAACTCCGAACGCCACCGGGCCAGCAGGTCCGGCAACAGTCCTTGGCAGACGGTCGCCGGCGCGGCCAGCCGGATCGTGCCGCTCGGCTTGTCGGCGTGTTCCGCGGCCAGATCGGTGATGGCCGAGGCCGCCGCGACCGCGGCACGGGCGTGGTCGAGCATGCGGCTGCCGAGAGTGGTCAGCTGCGGCTGTTTGGCGCGATGCAGGACCGGGCCGCCCACGGCCTTCTCCAGTGCGGCGACCGCGTGGGAGACGGCGGACTGGCTGATGCCGAGGGCAGGAGCGGCCGCGCCGAACCCGCCTTCGTCGACCACGGCGAGGAAGGCCCGCAGCTGAGGCAGGTTGATCGTCATGAGCAACTCTCATGGTCATTCGTGAGCCACTTGTTGGACTCATTATGCCTCAGCGGGTCAGCCTGACGTCCGAAAGCCGCCGGACCGGGCGGCCAGGGTCCGGAAAGGTCAGGGCAATGAACCAGCGTTGGGTGCCGTCGTTCCTGCTGTTGTCCACGATCTGGGGATCGACGTTCCTGCTCATCAAGATCGCCGTGACCGCGGGGGTTCCGCCGCTGTGGGTCGCGCTTTCGCGGTGCGTGTTCGGTGCGTTGGCCTTGTGGGTGATGGTTCTGGTGAGCCGCGAACGGATGCCACGGTCCCGCGCGGTGTGGGGGCACACGTTCGTGGTGGCGTTGCTGTTGAACAGCATTCCGTTCCCGTTGTTCGCGTTCGGCGAGACGCGGATCAGCTCGGTGCTCGCGGGTGTGTGGAACGGGACCGTGCCGCTGGCCACGTTGGCCTTCGTGCTGATGATCCTGCCGTCCGAGCGACCTTCGGCGCGACGGCTGGGTGGGATGGCCGTCGGGTTCGTCGGCGTGCTGGTCGTGCTCGGGATGTGGAACGGGATCGACGCGGGCCCGTTTGCCGGCACTTTGGCCTGTCTGGGCGCGACCACCTGCTACGGCGCCTCGTTCGTCTACACACGGCGGTTCCTCACCAAGCGGCCCGAGTCGGCAACGGTCATGGCCACGGCTCAGGTGACGTGGGGTGTGGTGCAGCTTGGGCTGGTGACGCCGTTCTTCGGTGGCCCTGTGGCGTGGCCGGGCTGGGGCACGGTCGCCGCTTTGGTCACGCTGGGTGCGTTGGGAACTGGGCTGGCGTACCGGTTGAACTTCACGGTCATCCGGCAGGCGGGGTCGACGGTGGCGTCGACCGTCACCTACGTCACGCCGGTGTTCTCAACGCTGCTCGGCGCGGTGTTCCTGGCCGAACCGGTCGGCTGGAACACCGCGGCCGGAGCAGTGCTGATCATCGGCGGGGTGGTGCTATCGCGCGGCTCGGTTCGCCAGCGCCCAAGCACCCGGCAGCAGGCCGGCCGCGAGCAGGATCTTGATGCCGTCGCCGAGCAGGAACGGCAGTACGCCACGGTCCAGAGCGGTGCCGAGGTCCATGCCGGTGGCGGCCATCAGCCACGGCACGCCGATCGCGTAGATCACTAGGTTGCCCAGCACCATGGTGGCGATCGTGCGCAACGGCGTGCGGTCGCCACCGCGGGCGGCCAGCAGGCCGACGAGCGTCGCCGCGACCGCGAACCCGACCAGGTAACCGCCGGTCACGCCGAGCCACCCGGACTTGCCATCCTGGAACCACGGCACGCCGGCCATCCCGGCGACCAGGTACAGCAGCATCGACGCGGCACCACGCCGCCAGCCCAGCCCGGCGCCGACGAGCAGTGCGCCGAACGTCTGGCCGGTGATCGGCACCGGGCTGCCCGGCACCGGCACGACCACCTGCGCGGCCAGGCCGGTGAGCACGGCTCCGCCGACGACCAGTGCGGCGTCCCGGACCAGCGCGCCGGGCACCAGGTCGGCGAGCACGGCCGGACGAGAAACGGGGACAACGGACACGGTCAAACCTCCCAGAGGATCATCCTGCGTCTGCAGGCTAGTGCGGCCGCACTAGTGATGACCTGTGGTAATCGCGACAGTTCCGGGGTCGCTGAATGGTGTGGTTCCGCGCTCGCGGGGTCGTCCGTGACACCGTTTCCGCTGATCATGGGGTTATGAAGAGGCGGATCGCTGTTGTGCTGGTGGCTGCCGTCCTGCTGACCCAGGCGGCGCCCGCGCTCGCGGCCACCGGGAGCGGAACAGCCCTGGTCGGCTCGGTGGACGTGACCATCCACGGCAAGAAACGGATCGTGCAGCCCCCGGTCGCCCAGTGCCTGACCAACGGCGGCAACATCCAGAACGCCAGCAAACGCATCCGCCTCAAGGGCGTGGCGGAGTACGGCGACGGCAACACCAAGTGCACCGCCGACCCGTCCAACGGCAGGATCACGGTGGAGGCCACCGGGCAGAAGTTCGAGCTGAACGCGTTGCCGGAGTTCGGCGGGCCCAGGATCCGGATCAGCAACTTCCTGGCCACCTGCGCCACCACCGTGAGCGGGGCGGTGGCGCGCATGCAGTTCTCAGGCCTGGTGGGCATGGAAGCCCCGCAGGACCTCCCGCCGAACTACACCGTCGTCGTCCCCGGCGACCACAAGGGCGACCCACCCCTCGCCAAGATCATCCTCAACGAGATCCTCGTCCCCAGCCCCCCGGACGGCAGCATCACCCTCAACCTCATGCACGTGATCTTCGCCCCCACCGGCCAAGGCCCCATCACCGGCGAACTAGTAGTAGGCAGCGTCTACTGCACCCCCCTCGTCTAACCCCCACCCACCCCATCCCCCACCCCACCCCGACCCCCACCCCCGCGTGTCCCACATTCGCGGAGGCCGTGTCCCACATTCGCCGCCCCCGAAATCCCCGTGCACTCCGGAGTTGTCCACAGGTCAGTCGAGGGTGCTGGCGTCGGAGAGTCCGGGCGCAGCACCGTGGACCCATGTCCAACATCGAAACCGGCATGCACGGCGCACACCTCATCCAGGACCTGGCCCGTTCTCGTGGCGAGAGTCAGCTGAAGTCGGACCTGGCCGAACGGCACCTGATCCATTTCTCGAGATCCGTTGTCGTCGAACGAGATAGGTCGGCCGACCTGCTCACGCGAGCCGCTGCAAGCATCCTCACCACCGGCCCGACCGCGGTACTGACCAGCCACACCGCAGTTCGCCTGCACGGATGTGAAGCCGCTGACCAGGCACCGGTGCACGTCGTAGTCCCTTACCGGCGCAAGGTGCGGTCCAAGCCCGACATGATCGTCCACCACAGTGCATGGTCAGTGCGTGATGTGGTGAGCGTGCACGGTCTGCCTGTGCTCGCCTTGGAGCACGCGCTCGCCGAAATGCTCTGCCGTGCGCGTTCGTCGACTGCGTTCGCCTGTCTGGAACAGGCTCTGGCGATGCGTCCGGCCGACAGTCGCCGCGCCTTCGTCGGACTGGTCGCGGATTGTGTGTTGAGCCGGGCCGACCGGCGTGGTTCTCGCAGGGCGGCGTCTCTGCTGGAACTGGCCACCGGCCTGACTGAGTCCCCCGCGGAAAGTTGGGTGCTGTTGATGCTCGCGGACGCCGGACTGCCACCGCCAGTGCCGCAGTACCCCATCGTTGGTATCGACGGCACCGTTCGGTATCGGCTCGATTTCGCCTGGCCCGACTTGCGAATCGCGCTGGAGTACGACGGTTACGCGGCACATGAAGGCCGCGAGGGCCGAGATTCGTCGCGGGACCTGGACCTGATGAAGCGGGGGTGGATCGTGCTGAGGGCCACATCAGCGGATCTGAAGGATCCCAACCGGCTGATCGATTCCGTCCGGACGGCGTTTCGCCAACGCGCGGTCGCGGCGTAGGGAGATTTCATATGCGGCGAATGTGGGACACGGCATCCGCGAGTGTGGGACACGCGGGGGGGTGGGGTGGGGGGTTAGGGGGGCCATTGGGCTAGGACGGTGACTGTGCCGGGGGCGATTTCGGTGAAGCCTGCGTCTCGGACGGCGATGACGCGGCGTTCGTCCCAGGCCTTGGCGGGGTCGGTGCCGGGGTGGAGGGCTTTCCATTGGGCTTGGGTGGGGGTGCGGACGGCGCAGCGGTAGGTGGTTTCGGCCCAGGACTTCAGGGTGGTGTCGTCCAGGAGGGCGGCCAGGAGCATGCTCGCGTGGCCGACTTGGGCTGCGGCTTTGCCTGCGGTGAGTTCGACGTTGGGGTTGAGCCACAGGACGGGGATTCCCTCGGGGAGTGGACCGGGGTCGTCGTGCGGGAGGTCGCTGCCGGAGATCTGCAGGCGGCTGATTTCCTTGGGCGTCTCGGTGACCAGGCCGGGAACGAGAGCACGGACCGAGGCGCCGCCGAGGACTGAGACGTCACCAAGGGCGGTGGAGGTGCCGTTGGCGGTGACTGTTACGCCGGGGAAGCTTTGGGCGGCTTGCCAGTGGGCGCCGCGGGCTCGGCGGGAGACTTTGCGGATGTGGCCGTTGATCCAGGCGGTCACCGCGGAGTGCCATTCGCCGTCCGGGGCGGTGGCGCGGGGGTCGAGGCAGACGGCGAGGGCGGCTGAGGCGGCGGCTTCGAGCAACGCCGTCCGGCCGGGCACCGGGTCACGCTCGATCCGCAGGATCACCGGCATCGCCCGGACCAGCGCCGGGTCGGTCTCGACCTGGTTGGTCTGTTCGGCGGGGAGGGCGAGCCAGGAGGCGTACCGGGCGGCGAGCGGCGCGAGGATGCTCATATCCGGGCAGCGTCCATGCCGTCGGCCGCGTCCGCGGCCTCGACCTCCGCACGGGTCACGCCGAGCACGAACAACACCACGTCGAGGTACGGGTGCGACAACGCGGTGTCGGCGACCTCGCGGAGGGCGGGTTTGGCGTTGAAGGCGACGCCGAGGCCGGCCGCGGAGAGCATGTCGATGTCATTGGCGCCATCGCCGACGGCGACGGTCTGGGCCGGCGACACCTCGTACATCGCGGCGAACCGGCGCAGCGCGGCGGCCTTGCCGGGGCGGTCGACGACCTCGCCGGTGACCCGCCCGGTGAGCCTGCCGTCGACGATCTCCAGCTCGTTGGCCGCGCAGAAGTCCAGCCCCAGCTCGTCCACCAGGCCCTGGATGACCTGCGTGAACCCGCCCGACACGACCCCGCAGCGGAAGCCCATCCGCTTCAACGTCCGGATCGTGGTCCGCGCACCGGGGGTCAGCTCGAGGTCGGCGGCGACCTCGTCGATCACCGAAGCGGGCAGCCCCTCCAGCAACGCCACCCGGCGGTGCAGCGACTCGGTGAAGTCGATCGACCCGGCCATCGCGGCGTCGGTGATCTCCCGCACCTTGTCCTCGTGCCCCGCCTTGGCCGCGAGCATCTCGATGACCTCGCCCTGGATCAGGGTCGAGTCCACGTCGAACACGATCAGCCGCTTGGACCGCCGGGTCAGGCCCTCCCGCTCGACCGCCACGTCCAAGCCCACTCGCGAAGCCACCTCGACCAGGGCGTTGCGCAAGGCGCTGTCCGCCTCGGGGGTGTCATCCGGCACGGAAACGTGCAGCTCAAGGCCGGTCACCGGGTAGTCGGCGACTCGGCGGATGGCGTCGATGTTCACCCCGAGGGCGGCCATCCGGCGGGCCACCTCGGTGAACGACCGCGCGCTGACCGGCCGCCCCAGCACGACCACGGCGTGCGTCGAGCCGACGCGGGCGGGGGTCAGCGGGTCGGCGCCGACCTCGACCTCGACCTGCATCGAGACGCTGGCCATGGCCTGTTCGACGGTCTCCTGCAGGCCCTCCGCGTCCTTGTCGGTGCCGACGAGCACCCCCAGGACGAGCTGGCCGCGGATCACCACCTGTTCGACGTCGAGCACGTCGACGCCGTGGCGGGTGAGCACTGCGAACAGCACGGACGACACGCCCGGCTTGTCCGGGCCGCTGACGGTGATGAGGACTGGCGTGCTGGTCGGGCCGGGCAAGGGGGTCCCCTCCTCGGTCTGGACATGCGTATACCGCCGATCCCACACCATCGTGGGACCGGCGGCAGATCGACGCCTATGAAACTAGCCGGTTACTTGTCGCCGTCGTCGGTGATCTCGTTCACCTCGGGCTTCTCGATGACCGAGACGCTGCTGTGGCCGTGGCCGGCGAACGCCTCGTCGCGGAACCGCTGGACCATGTGCGGGTAGTGCAGCTCGAACGCCGGGCGCTCGGAGCGGATCCGCGGCAGCTCCTTGAAGTTGTGCCGCGGTGGCGGGGACGTGGTCGCCCACTCGAGCGAGTTGCCGTAGCCCCACGGGTCGTCCGCGTCGGCGATCTGGCCGTAGCGGTAGCTCTTGAACACGTTCCAGATGAACGGCAGCGTGGAGGCGCCGAGGATGTACGCGCCGATCGTGGAGATCGTGTTCAGCGTGGTGAACCCGTCGGACGCCAGGTAGTCGGCGTACCGGCGCGGCATGCCCTCGTTGCCCAGCCAGTGCTGGACCAGGAAGGTGCCGTGGAACCCGATGAACGTGGTCCAGAAGTGCAGCTTGCCCAGGGGTTCGTCCATGAACCGCCCGGTGATCTTCGGGAACCAGAAGTAGATGCCGGCGAAGGTGGCGAACACGATCGTGCCGTAGAGCACGTAGTGGAAGTGCGCCACCACGAAGTAGGTGTCCGACACGTGGAAGTCGATGGCGGGCGCCGCCAGGAGAATCCCGGTCAGGCCGCCGAACAGGAACGTGACCAGGAAGCCGATCGAGAACATCATCGGCGTCTCGAAGGTCAGCTGGCCCTTCCACATGGTCAGGATCCAGTTGAAGAACTTCACGCCGGTGGGCACCGCGATCAGGAAGGTCATGAACGAGAAGAACGGCAGCAGCACGGCGCCGGTCGCGTACATGTGGTGCGCCCAGACGGCCACCGACAGGGCGGCGATCGACAGGGTCGCGTAGACCAGCGGCTTGTAGCCGAACAGCGGCTTGCGGCTGAACACCGGGATGATCTCGGAGATGATCCCGAAGAACGGCAGCGCGACGATATAGACCTCTGGATGGCCGAAGAACCAGAACAGGTGTTGCCAGAGGATCACCCCGCCTGACGCGGGATCGAAGACGTGCGCGCCTATATGCCTGTCCGCTAGGAGGCCGAACAGGGCGGCCGTCAGGATCGGGAAGGCGATCAGCACGAGGATCGCGGTGATGAGGATGTTCCAGGTGAAGATCGGCATCCGGAACATGGTCATGCCCGGGCCGCGCAGGCAGATCACCGTGGTGATCATGTTGACCGCGCCGAGGATGGTGCCGAGACCGGAGACGATCAGACCGGAGATCCACAGGTCGGCGCCCACCCCTGGGGAGTGGATCTTGTCCGACAGCGGGGTGTAGGCGAACCAGCCGAAGTCGGCGGCGCCACCCGGCGTGAGGAACCCGGACAGCACGATGATGCCGCCGAACAGGTACAGCCAGTACGAGAACGCGTTCAGCCGCGGGAACGCCACGTCCGGCGAGCCGATCTGCAGCGGCAGCACGAAGTTCGCGAACCCGAACAGGATCGGCGTCGCGTACAGCAGCAGCATGATCGTGCCGTGCATGGTGAACAGCTGGTTGTACTGCTCCTGCGAGAGGAACTGCTGTCCCGGCACGGCCAGCTCGGTGCGGATCAGCATCGCCATCGCGCCGCCCACCATGAAGAAGGCGAACGCGGTGACCAGGTACATGATGCCGATCTGCTTGTGGTCCGTAGTGCGGAACAGCCGCAGGAGGTACGAACCCTTGACCGTCTCACGCGCCGGGAACGGCCGCGTCGCGATCGGCTTGGGGGCTACCGCCGTCACTGTCGTGCCTCCAGAGGTGTTGCAAACATTCTCGGACCGTCCGGTAGACGGCCCCTGGATACTATCCCCCGCTACATATGCGGGCACCAGAGGGCAGCCAACCGTATCGATGCTGGTCAGACCGCCTACGCGGGCACCACCGCGTACTGGCGCAGGCAAAGGTCGGTGTAAGTCACAGGTCCGCGCGGGCCGGGCACTTTGTCGATGTTTATGCCGGTCTCGGGCACGGCGAGCAGTTTGAACCCGTCCAGCAGGCGGGTCGTGGCGTTCCAGAACACGCCGGTGCCGGTGTAGGCGTCCATGAACGCGTCCGCGACCGCCTTGTCCTCGGTCACGATGCCCGCGGCCAGGCCGGATGTCTTCTCGTTGGCGACCTGCGCGGCCTGCACGGCGTCGTCGACCGGTGAGATGGTGACGGTCGCCTCATTCGCCGGGTCCAGCGCCCACTCGTAGCCGATGGGGTGCTCGTGCGGCGGCATCGACAGTTTGATGCCCAGCTCGGAGAGGGTCTCCTGGATCTTCGGCAGGACCTCGCCGTAGATCGACGAGTCGATCAGCAGCAGGTTGAGCCGGTTGCACACGCCCAGCCGGTCGAGGCTGCTCGCGACCAGGCCGATGGCCTTGTCCAGGTCCGCGGCGCCGTCGATGTACAGCACTCCCCCGCCGTCGGCGTGCGCGAGCGTCCGCACCCCGTGCTTGGCGGCCTCCAGACCCAGCTCACGGGTGCTCTCACCGCTGCCCCGCAGGATCACCAGCGGCACCAGATCCGGGAACCGGACCAGCGCGGCCGCGGCCTCCCGCTCCGGGCTGGGGACCAGCTGGATCACCGCCGGGTCGATGCCCGCGTCGGTCAGCGCGGGCGCGATCACCAAACGGACCAGGGCCTTCGCCGACTGCAGCGCGGCCGAGCCGGTACGCAGCACGCCCGCGTTGCGGGACTTGATCAGCTGGGAGGCGATGTCCACGGTGACGTTCGGCCGGGCCTCGTAGTTCGCGCCGATCACGCCCACCGGGCGGCGGCGTTCGACCAGCCTGAGGCCGTCCGGCAGGTCCCGGACCGGCGTCTCGCGCGGCTCCTGCGGGACCCCGGCGAGCAGCAGCAACGCGTCCGCCATGGCGGTCAGGCGCTCGGGCGTGATCCGCAGCCGGTCGATCAGGCCGCTGCTCATGCCCTCCTCGAGGGCCACGTACACGTCGCCGTTGTTCACGTCGAGCAGCTTGTCCGCGTTCGCCCGCAGCCGCTCGGCCATTCCGGCCAGCGCCGCGTCGATGGCCTCGTCGGTCGCCGCGGCCAGTGACGGAGCCGCCTGCTTCGCCGCTCGCGCGCAGGCCTCGACAACCTCGTCAACCACCGGTATCTCCTCTCCAGCGAGATGACTAGTCTGCCGCACGAGGCGAAACGGTTTCGGGGAGGTGCGGTGACGGAGTTCGCGGGCCTGCAGCGGACGGCGGAGCTGGTCGCGGCCGGGGAAGCGAGCTCGGTCGAGGTGGTCACCGAGGCGCTCGACCGGATCGAGAAGGCGCAGCCGACGCTGAACGCGTTCCGGCGGATCCGGCGCGAGGCCGCGCTGGCCGAGGCCGCCGAGGCGGACGCCCGGCTGGCGGCCGGTGAGAAAGCCCCGCTCCTGGGGGTACCGATCGCGGTCAAGGACGACACGGACGTCACGGGCGAGCCCACGGCGTTCGGCTGTGCGGGTGATTTCCCGTTGAAGACCGCCGACAGCGGCCTGGTCCGGCGGCTGCGCGAGGCCGGTGCGGTGATCGTCGGCAAGACGAACACCCCGGAGTTCGGGCAGTGGCCGTTCACCGAGGGGCACGCGTTCGGCGCCACCCGCAACCCGTGGGATCTCGGCTACACCCCCGGTGGATCTTCCGGCGGCTCGGCCGCTGCCGTTGCCGCTGGTCTCGTGCCTGCCGCGACTGGGTCCGACGGGCTCGGGTCGATCCGGATCCCGTGCGCGTGGACGGGGCTTGTGGGGATCAAGACAACGCGTGGGCTTGTCGACACGCACCCGCAACCCGAGGCCTGGCACGGCTTGGCGGTGAACGGACCGCTCGCTCGGACGGTCGGTGACGCGGCCCTCTTGCTGGACGTCATCGCCGGAACGGGGACGAAAATGCGCTCGGCCGTGGGACGGACTCCCGGGCGGCTGCGGATCGCGCTCGCCCTGCGGGTGCCGTTCACGATGGTCCCGGCCCGGCTGGACCCGGAGATCCGCTCCGCGGTGGTCCGGCTCGGGCGGGTGCTCGCGCGGCTCGGTCACGACGTGACGCTGGCCAGTCCCAGCTACGGGATCGTCGGCGCGGGTGTGTTCGCCCGGTCGATGGGCGGGCTGCGCGACGCGGCGGTGAACGTGCCCGACCTGCGCCTGCTGGACAAGCGCACCCAGGGCAACCGGCGGATGGGCGTGGTGTTCGGGCCGCTGCTGAAGCTGTCGATGCTGCACGAGAAGTTCGAACGCAAGCGGCTCGGCCGGTTCTTCGACGACTTCGACGTGATCCTCGCGCCGACCACAGCCACGCCGCCGACGCCGATCGGCCACTACGACGGCCTGTCCAACTTCGCCACCACCCGCACCATGACCGCCGCGTGCCCCTACGCCTGGCCGTGGAACATCCTCGGCCTGCCCGGCATCAACGTGCCCGCCGGGCTGACCGCGTCCGGCCTGCCGATCGGCGCGCAACTCGTCAGCACCGAGCACAGCGAGCCGCTGCTGATCTCGTTGGCGCAGCAGTTGGAGACCGAGGAGCGCTGGCAGGAGCGGACTCCCAGCCTTTAGGCGTTCACGATCTCGAGGAACGCCGTGGCCGCGGGCGTGCGGGTGGCCTGGCTCCAGATGACGTACTCGACGCGGCTCGGCGCGTCGGTGACCTCGATGGTGACGACGCCGCTGAGCTGAGGCGCGTAGGTCGACGCGAGCATGGCGACGCCGAGGCCCTGGTTGACCAGGCGGGCCAGCAGGGAGTCCGCGTTGGTCACCTCGAAGGCGACTTCGCGGGTCAGCCCGGCCGCCGCGAAGGCCTGGTCGGACTGGATCCGCCCGGCGGTCCCGGCCGGGAAGTCCACGAACACCTCCTCCGCGAGCCGCCGCAGGTCGACGACCTCGGCACCGGCCAGGGGATGGTCCGGCGCGACCAACGCCACCAGCCGGTCGCGGACGAGCTCGCGGGCAGCAACCCCTTGCGGCTGCTGGGAAGTCGGCAGGCCCAGGAAGGCCACGTCGAGCGAGCCTTGGCGGACCTGTTCGGTGAGTTCTCCGCTCGCACCCACCTTCAGGTTGACCCGAACGTGTGGGTACCGCTGACGGAACTCACGCAACGCCGCCGGGATGTCGACCGCCGCCACGGTGGGGATCAGGCCGACCGCGAGCCGGCCGCGGATCTCGCCGACCGCGGCGGCGACCTCGGCGGCCGCACGTTCGGCGGCGTCCAGGCATTGCCGCGCGGCGGGCAGGAAGGCCGCGCCCGCGTGGGTCAGCTGGACGCGGCGGCTGGTGCGGTCGAACAGCCGTGCGCCCAGCTCCCGTTCCAGGCGCGCGATCTGGTGGCTGAGCGCGGACTGGACGACCAGGCAGCGTTCGGCGGCCCGGGTGAAGCTGTTCGTCTCGGCGACGGCGATGACGTAGCGCAGCTGCTGAAGCTCCATTGATCTATCTTGAATCGAGATCGATGGCGTGACAAACATGTGTTGGACTCATCGATCCATACGAGCTGAAATCAAAAGCATGAAAAGCCCGGCAATCACGCTCCTCACGGCGATCGCGCCGGCCTCATGGGGCACCACCTACATCGTCACCACCGAACTCCTGCCGCCCGGACATCCCCTGTTCGCCGCGCTGCTGCGTGCATTGCCCGCAGGCCTGATCGCGCTGGCGATCTCCCGGGTCCTGCCGCGGGGCGCGTGGTGGTGGAAGGCCGCGGTGCTCGGCGTGCTGAACATCGGCCTGCTCAACGCTTTGGTGTTCACCGCCGCCGAACGACTCCCCGGTGGAGTCGCCGCCACTATGGGCGCCGCCCAGCCGTTGTTCGTCGCCCTGCTGGCCATGGCCGTTCTCCGCGAAAGCCCCTCCGCCTGGCGACTGGCCTGGGGTGTGGCCGGCGTGCTGGGCGTCGGCCTGGTCGTGCTCGGCCCGGCGGCGAAGCTCGACTTCGTCGGTGTCCTGGCCGGGCTCGGCAGTACTGCCTCGATGGGAGTCGGGCTGACGCTCACCAAACGCTGGGGGCGTCCCGCCGGGGTGAGTCCGACCGGGTTCGCCGGGTGGCAACTCACTGCGGGCGGCCTGTTCCTGCTGCCGGTCACCTTCCTGTGCGAGGGCCAGCCACCCGCGATCAGCGCCACCTCGGCCGTCGGCTACCTGTGGCTGGGACTCGTCGGCGGGCTGATCGCGTACATCGTGTGGTTCCGCGGCATCACCACCCTGCCGGTCACCTCGGTCGCGGTCCTGGTTCTGTTGTCCCCGTTGGTCGCCGCCATCCTCGGCGCGGTCGTGCTCGGTCAGACCCTCGGCCCGGTCCAGCTCGCCGGCTTCGGCCTCGCCCTCGCCTCCATCGTCGCCGCACAACTCCCCGAACCCCAGATCCGCGTGCTGGAAAGGACAGCCCGATGAAGATCGCAGTCGTGGGCGCGAGCGGCATGGTCGGCTCGCGTGTGGTCCAGGAAGCCGTGAACCGCGGACACACCGTCGTCGCGGTCTTCCGCAAGGCGCCGGACTCGCTGCCCGGAGTGACCACAGTGGAGGGTGACGCGAACGACCCAGGCCACATGGCAAGCCTGTTGGCCGACGCCGACGCGATTGTCGGCGCGACCCGTCCCGCTCCTGGCCAGGAACACACTGTCGTCGCAACCACCACAGCACTCCTCGACGCGGCCGCGTCCACGCGCATCCTCGTTGTCGGGGGCGCCGGTCCCTTGCGGGCCAACGGCAGGCTTGTCATGGACAGCCCCGAATACGTTCCCGCGGAATGGCGGACCTTCGCCGAAGCCAGCGCCGACCAACTCGAAGCCTGCAGGGCGCACTCCGCTGACTGGGTCTACCTCAGCCCGCCGGCGATTCTGGAACCGGGCACCCGCACCGGCAAGTACCGCCGCGGCACGACCACCCTGCTCACCACCGCCGACGGCCAGTCCCGGATCTCGGCCGAAGACCTCGCCGTCGCGATCGTCGACGAGTTGGAGAACCCGGGCGAGCACCGGCACTTCACCGTGGCCGACTAGAGGACAACGCCCCCGCAACGGATGGTGGCGGCCCGGGAGGGGTGACCTCCCTTCCGGGCCGCGGCGGATGTCAGCTGGCGTCCGGCAACCAGGTGCCGTGGAAGCCATATGGCACCCGGCGGGGGAGGTGGACAACGGCGACCGGTGGGCGGGCCGGTGAGGAGGCGTCCAGGATCTGCAACGACGCGGCGTCCCGGACCAGGTCGTGCACGATGGTCATCAGCCAGCCGTCGTCCTCGCAGCGGGCGCCGCGGGCCGGGATGAACACCGCTTCCCCGGCGACGAGGTCGCGGCCGAGGTAGTGCGCGACCGTGCGGCCGGTGGTGGTGTCGTGCTTGACGATCCGGTTGTGCGTCTCGACCGACAGCGGTGAGGTGGGGCTGTAGACGAACCGGTGTGGCTGGGCGGTCCGGTCGTCGTTGATGGTCGGGAACTCGGTGAAGGTGTCGTCGATCTGCTGTTCGCGGACCGTGCCGTTCTTCACGTCGAACGTCCACCGCCAGACCACGCCCATGGCGCGGGCGGCGGGCTTACCGGTGAAGTAGTTGATCGTGGCCAGCCAGCCCTCGCGGTTGCCGGAGATCGCCTCCAGGATCACGCGGCCCTGGCTGTCCTCGTACGCGTTGCCCACGTGCCAGGCCCAACGCGGGCTGACCTTGATCCACTTCACGTCGGCGCTGGTGCCGTTCTTCGGCATGATGCCGATCCGCGCCTGGTGGTCCTCGCCCCAGCTCGGGAAGCCGGTCTGCAGCGACTGCAGGTCCCACACCGTTGGCAGGTCGAGAAACAGCACGTAGTTCTTGGTGATGGCGAAGTCGTGCATCATCACGGGCGCCGGCAGGTCGATCGGCACCGTGCGGATCAGCTCACCCGCCGAGGACAGCCGTTGATACGTCAGGAACGGCATCTTGCGGAAGTCGTAGGCGAAGAAGTGCAGCTCGCCGGTGTCCGGATCCTCCTTGGGATGCGCGGTCATCGCGGTCTGCAGCTTGCCGCCGAAGTCCACCGGGCCGACCGTGTCCAGCTCGGGCGTGATCTCGTACGGGTAGGCGACCTCGTAGAGCGCGAGGATCTTGCCCGCGAACTGGATGATCCGGGTGTTGGCGGCACTGCGCCGCAGGTCGTTGGTGTTCTGCGAGATGACGTACTTGTTGCGGTACCACTCCGCCCGCCCGCCGCGCAGCCGGATGCCGTGCACCATGCCCGCGTTCGACCACCACACACCGGAGTCGAAGCCCGCGGGCGGGTTGGGCCCGTCCCGGAAGTAGCGGCCGTTGAGCTCGGCCGGGATGCGACCCTCGACCGGCAGGTTCTGCACATTGATCTCGTCGGGAACCGGGGCTCGGACGTCGGTCAGGTAGGTCGGGACGTCGGAGTCGTCCGCCACAGCGATCCCTCCAGTGGCGGACGCGCCTAACGCGACGGCCGCCCCGCCGTACGCGGAGGCCTTCAGCAAGGTCCTTCGGTCAAGTAGTGCGCTCACACTCTGCAAGCTATCCACGAAGAACTAGTGATTCCGCTGTCAAGTTGACGGGAAATCGTCAGTCTTACGCCAGGGCGGGCGCGGCGAGCCAGAGGCCGCCGACCAACACGGCGCCCAGCGCGATGAGGATGAACATCGCGACCCAGAAGATGCCCGGGGTGTGGGTCAGCCGGGCCAGCTGGTCGGCATCGGAGTCCCGGGCGTGCCCGCGGTGTCGTTTGACCTGCAGCTCCCAGATCGGCCGGACCCCGCCGAACAGCAGGAACCACGCCGTCAGGCAGGCGAACGCGGACTGCACCTCGGGCGTCGTCACCACCGACACGACGACCAGGACCGCCCCGGTGGCCAGCACCGAGAGCACGCCGTAGAGGTTCCGGATCATCACGAGGACCGCCAGCAGCAGCGCCGTGAGCACCCACAGCATCAGGGTGATCTTTCCCGCGGTGACCAACGCGGCCAGCCCGAGACCGACGAGCGAGGGCGCGACGTACCCGGCCAGCGCCGTACAGACCATGCCCGGCCCGGTCGGCTTGCCGCGCGAGACGGTGACGCCCGAGGTGTCCGAGTGCAGGGTGATGCCGCGCAGCCGCCGCCCGACCAGCAGAGCGACCAGGGCGTGCCCGGCCTCGTGCACGATGGTGATGACGTTGCGGGCCAGCCGCCACGGCTGCCCGGACAGCACCAGCAGCAGCGCCGCGCCGCCGGTCACCAGGATGACCGCCGAGGGTGGGTCCGGCTGCGTGCCGAACAGCTCGTCCCAGAAATCCTTCACCGGGCAGACATCACCACAGTGGACGTTGGCGCGCGGTGAACTCGCCGGGGCATTCCGGCCCGGACCATAAATCCCGGTGATGAATGCGGCACTTTCCTTACGACGAAGAACCTCAACTATTGTTCAGGTTGGGCTAGGATTGCGCCATGTCCGTACCGAGCACCGAACTGACCGTGGGAGAGCTGGCCAGGCGCGCGGGCGTCGCAGTGTCGACACTTCATTTCTACGAGTCCAAAGGGCTGATCACCAGCCGCCGAACCGCGGGCAACCAGCGCCGGTTCCGCCGCGACACGCTCCGGCGGATCGCGTTCATCCGGATCGGCCAGCGGGTCGGCGTGCCGCTGAGCACGCTCGCCGAGGTGCTCGGCCGGCTGCCGGACGGGCGCGTGCCCACCCGCGCGGACTGGGCCGAGGTGTCCGAGAGCTGGCGCGCCGAGCTGGACGTGCGCATCGAGCAGATGCAGCAGCTGCGCGACGACTTCACCGACTGCGTGGGCTGCGGCTGTCTTTCCCTTGACCGGTGTGGACTCGCGAACACCGACGACCGGCTTTCCCAGCAGGGCCCCGGTCCGCGGCGGCTGATCGAACGCCGCAGCGCGGACCCGCACCCCCAGGGCGAGTCCGCGGACTGCTGCTGAGTTGCACCTAGTCCCAGCGAAAGACCTTCGCGGCGAGGAAACCGAGGCCGGCGGTGTAGGCCACCAGGACGATCAGGTGCAGCGGCTCCGGGAACGAACCGTCCCAGGCCCGTTGCATGGCCTGCACTCCGGCGCCCAGCGGGCTGAAGTCGGCGATGTGCCGGATGGCCGATGGCATCAGCGGGCCGGGTGTCCACAGGCCGGCCAGGAAGCCTAGCGGGAAGAACAGCACCGTGCCGATCCCGTTGGCGGCCTTGCCGTTCGGCGCGAGGGCCGCGATCACCAGGCCGAGGCCGAACATCGCGCCGATGGACAGCACCAGCGCCAGCAGGAAACCCGGGAGCTGGCGCGGCATCGGCACGTCGAACGCCAGGTTCGCGATCAGCAGCAACGCCACCGTCATCGCCAGCAGCACAGCGAGGTTCACCAGTGCCTGAGCCATGAGCAGCGCCGCGGGCCGCACCGGGGTCACGCCGAGCCTGCGCAGCACACCGCGTTCCCGGTACGTGCCAAGCACACCGGCCAGTACGTTCAGCGACAGCATGGCGATGATCATCGTGACCAGCACCGGCACGTAGTAGTCGATGAACCGGCCGCCGCCGAAGTCCGGGCTGGGCGAGCTCATCGCCGGGATCAGCCCGAAGATCAGCACCAGCAGGATCGGGATCCCCAGCACGAAGAACACCCCGGGATCGCGGAACATCAGCCGGAACTCGCTGCCGGTCAGCCTGCTCAGGCCGGTCATCGGACTGGCTTTCGTTGCCGTAGTCATCTCATTCCCCTTCGAGCTCGCGTCCGGTGAGGGCCATGAAGGCATCCTCGAGGTTGGTCTGTTCCACCCGCAGGTCCAGCGCGACCACGTTGTGCGCCGTCAGCGCCGCGCTCACCGCCTGCAGCAGGTTTCCGTTGCCCGACACGACAACCTGGCTCGCCGTGCGGGCGATGCCGGTGACTTCGGGCAGGGCGGTGAGCAGGCTGTCCGGAAAGGACACCGAGGGGCGGAACCGCAGCCGCTGGCCGCCACCATCCACTCTGGACACCAGCCCGGCCGGGGTGTCGATGGCCACGATCCGGCCGGAGTCGACCAGGGCGAGCCGGTCGCACAGCCGCTCGGCCTCCTCCATGAAGTGCGTGACCAGCACGACCGTGACCCCGCGGTCGCGCACGCCTTCGATGAGCTGCCAGGTGTCCCGGCGCGCCTGCGGGTCCAGGCCGGTGGTCAGCTCGTCCAGGAACGCGATCTCCGGGTCGCCCACCAGGGCCAGCGCGATGGCGAGCCGTTGTTGTTGCCCGCCGGACAAGTCCTTGTACCGCGCGTCCCGCTTTGCCGTCAGGCCAAGGTCGTCCAGCAGCTTCGCGCCGTCGGCAGGCCGCGGGTAGAAGGAGGCGAACAGGTCCATCGCCTCGCGCACCCGCATCTTCTCCGGCAGCTGGCTGGTCTGCAGCTGCACGCCGACCCGCTCACGCACGTCCTGCGGCCGCATTCCGAGCACGGAAATGGTGCCGCCGTCCGCCGGGCGCAATCCTTCGACGCATTCCACCGTCGTCGTTTTCCCGGCGCCATTCGGGCCGAGAATTCCGAATATCTCGCCGCGCTCGACGGTGAACGAGACATCGTCGACCGCGATATGTTCGCCGTATTTCTTGCGGAGGTTCGATACCTCGATGACCGCCACCGGACTCACCCCTCGGAAGTTCGTCGTTCTGCTGACGGCAACGCTATTGATCCGCCACTGCGTATCGAATCCGTCTGACCGCACACCTGGGGTGGGGCTAGCCATACCCCCGCCCTACGCCTGAACGCAGTGCATACGGAAGCGCAGGTCCGCCAGACTGGGTCCATGCTGCGCCGACACGCCCTCGCCCCCGTTCGGGGCCTGGTCCTGTCCGGCCTCTCGCTGGTCGGGTTCGCGCAGGTCATCGTGGCCTTCGTGCTGTCGTTCACCGGCGTGGTCGTGCATTTCCAGCTGGAGCGGTGGCTGCCGAACCTGGTCCGCCGGCTGATGGGTGCCTGGTTCGGCGTGCACGTGCCGCAGCCCTACCGGCCCAAGCCGCCACCGCCCACGCCAGAGCCGGACGGCTGGTATCGCGAGGGCAACCAGCTCTACCGGCGGACCTGGTTGCTGAAGTACCGGCGCCGCCGCGACTGGATCCACCGGGACATGGCCACTCACCGTGACCACATGTGGGAACTGGCCACGCCGTTCACCGGAGGCCTGGCCGCGGGCGTCCCCGCGCTGCTGATCGCGGCCGCGGTCCTGGTGCCATGGTGGGCGGCGATTCCGCTGGTGGTGACCGGGTTCGCGGTGGGTCCACTCGCACTGGAGCTGTACGTCCGGTGGAGTGTGCCCTTTCTGGGCACGGACGACGTGCTCGGCCCGTTCTGGGCCTGGGCGAAGACCCAGGGCCGCGCGGCCGGCCGGCTGGCGCAGGCCTGCGGGATGGCGCTGCTGGACATCCCCTACGCGCTGTTCCTGGTCGTGTCGATCTTCCCGGGCGTGGTGGGGTTCTTTCCGCAGATCATGGCCGAGTACCGGCTGGTGGCCAACGCCCGGCGCAGGCAGCTGACCAAGTGGACCGGCGTGCCGATCGCCGAGCCGTACCTGCCGCCACCGCCTCCGCCGGTGCCACGCCCGGACGGCACGTACCTGGCCGGCAAACGGTTGCACGACCGGCCGGACGAACTGATCCGCAACCAGGCCATCTGCACCACGTACAAGGACAAGGCCACCTGGCGGGACCTGTTGTGGCTGGTCCTGGACCCGATCGTGGTGATCGTGCTGTGCTTGGTGCCGGTGCTGCTCGGCACGGCCGCGTTCTTCGGCTACTTCTGGTCCTGGGTCTGGTCGTGGATCCCGGAGCTGCTCTCGTCCGCCCGCCCGCGCGAGGGCTGGGCCTACCTGGACCTGCTGCCCGGGCTGGGCTGGGTGCCGCGCTGGGCCACCCCGGTGATCGGGTTCGTGGTGGCAGCGGCGGTGTTCGCGGCGGCGAGTGCCCTGCTCAGGCTGTACGGCCGGTGGGGCGGCCTGCTGCTGGCGCCGACCCGTTCGGCGGAGCTCGCCCGGCGGGTGGCGCAGCTGACCGAGACCCGGACCGATGCAATCGATACGCAGGCCGCAGAGCTCCGACGTATCGAGCGCGACCTGCACGATGGCGCACAGGCGCGCTGGGTCGCCATGGGCCTCAACCTCGGCGCGGTCGAGCGGCTGATCGACCAAGATCCACAGGCGGCCAAGAAACTGCTGGCCAACGCCCGGAACGCATCCGCCGAGGCCCTGGTCGAGCTGCGCGACCTGGTCCGCGGGATCCATCCCCCGGTGCTGTCCGAACGCGGCCTCGGCGACGCTGTGCGGGCGCTAGCCCTCGACAGCGCTCTGGACGTACATGTCGCGGTAGACCTACCCGGACGGGTGACCGCGCCTGTCGAAGCGGCGGTCTACTTCGCTGTGAACGAGCTGCTGACCAACGTCGGCAAGCACGCACGGGCGCAACGGGCCAGCATCGACATCCGTCACTACAACGAGCGGCTGCGGGTGACCGTGTCCGACGACGGCCACGGCGGTGCCTCGGTGTCCCCAGGTGGAGGCCTGGACGGCGTGCGGCGGCGGCTCGCTACATTCGACGGCGTACTCATGCTCAACAGCCCGCCCGGTGGGCCGACCACCGTGACCCTGGAGGTGCCGTGCGCGTTGTCCTCGCCGAGGACCTCTACCTCCTCCGAGACGGCCTGACGCACCTGCTCACGGCGCACGGCTTCGAGGTCGTGGCCGCCGTCTCGTCCGGTCCCGAGCTGGTCAGGGCCCTGGACGAGCTGTCGCCGGACGTGGCGATCGTGGACGTCCGGCTGCCGCCGACCTTCACCGACGAGGGCCTGCAGGCCGCGCTGGAGGCCCGCCGCAAGGTCCCCGCCCTGCCGGTCCTGGTGCTGTCCCAGCACGTCGAGCAGCTCTACGCGCGGGAGCTGCTGGCCGACGGCGCGGGCGCGATCGGGTACCTGCTGAAGGACCGGGTGCTCAACTCGGACCAGTTCATCGACGCCGTGCGCCGGGTCGCGGCCGGCGGGACCGCGATGGACCCCGAGGTCATCTCCAAGCTGCTGGCCAGCAACGCCCGCAACGAGCCGCTGGCCGCACTCTCGCCCCGGGAGCGCGAGGTGCTCGAGCTGATGGCGGGCGGCCGGTCGAACGCGGCCATCGCGTCCCAGCTGTTCGTCAGCGAGGGCGCGGTGGGCAAACACACGGCGAACATCTTCGCCAAGCTGCAGCTGGCCCCGTCGGACGACACCAACCGCCGGGTGCTGGCGGTGCTCGCGTACCTCAACAGCACCAGCTCATAGCCGGTGGCGCAGCTCGTGGGCCAGCACGGCGGCCTGCGTGCGGCGCCTGAGCCCGAGTTTGCCCAGCACGCTCGAGACATAGTTCTTGACCGTCTTCTCGGCCAGGTCGAGCCGGGCGGCGATCTGCCGGTTGGTCAGGCCCTCGCCGATCAGGCTCAGCACGGCCCGTTCCCGCCTGGTCAGGGTCTGCAGCGGGTCCTGTTCCCTGGGCTGGTCGGCCGGGGCGACGTTCGGCAGCTTGCCACCGGCGCCAACGATCCGGATCGCGCTGGTCAGCTCGGGTCCGCGCAGGTGCTTGGAGACCACCCCGGACGCACCCGCGGCGAACGCGGCGTGCGTGGTGTCCTGGTCGGGGAACGGGGAGAGCATCAGGCAGCTGACCTCGGGACAGCGCTGCTGCAGGTCCCGGCAGAGCTGCATGCCGTCGCCGTCGGGCAGCCGGACGTCCAGCACCGCGACATCGGGCAGCCGCTCGGGGACCTGGGCCAGCGCTTCGAGCACCGTGCCCACCTGGCCGACCACCTGGATGTCCGACTCGTCGTCCAGCAGGGCCGCGAGGCCTCTGCGGATCAGCTCATGGTCGTCAACGATGAAAACGCTGGTCAAGGACGTCATGGTGTGCCGCTCAACGCGATTGAACACGCTGAGCGGCACACCCGCGCCCGGTGGAGCGACGCGGCCCTGCCCCGCGTCGCTCCACCGCCGGGGTGATCAACCCCGGGGGCCGGTGGTGGTCCCCCGCCGCGGCGACCTGGTGGCTGAATTCTGTCGATCAAAATAACCGCAAATGAATTCAGCACCCGCAGATCCAGTCCGAGCCGCAACGTCTCCCACGCTAGGTATTTCGCTTGAGTCGGCGCGATCTGACCGAGGTTCACTCGAATGGCGGAAGTTGGGTTCTACTGTACCGCCGTTACAGTGATTCGTCGGGATAGGGTTGAGATTCTCACCACATGAGACACGGGCCGAATGGCCCTCCCGGATCAGTGTCGCTCAGGAGAAGCTTCCATCGAAACATGGAAGAAATATGTTCAAATAACAACTACTCGACATCGAGACGGTCTGTCGTGCGGCGCGTACGACAGCCCGATCGGGGGTGTGGTAATGCCGGTCCCGGACGCACGTACGCGTACCGACGACTACTGGCAGGAGTGCATCAGGATCCGGCCCCAGCTGGTCCGGATCGCCGCCCGGCGTTGTGCGGCACCGGTGGACCCCGATGACATCGTCGGCGAAGCCCTGGTCCGCGGGGCGGAGTTCGACGATCTGGACATGAGCAGGCTGGAACAGTTCCTCGTCTCCACGGTCACCCGGCTGTGCGCCGACGAGGCCCGCCGCCGGACGGTCGCGACCCGCATGGCCGGCCATCCCCGGCTGGTCCCGCCGACGGCGGAGGACCCGGCCGAGTTCGCCTGCGACAAGGAAGAAGCCCGCTGGCTGGCGGTGAAGATCCTCGCACTGCCCCGCCGCGACCAGGAGCTGGTCGACATGGTCGCGGACGGCAAGCCGCACAGTGAGATCGCCCGTGAGCTGGGCACGACCACGCAGGGCGCGCATTCGGCGCTGTACCGGCTGCGCAAGCGGATCGGCGCGTATCGACCGATCGGCTGATCCCGGGATCCACCGGCATTGTGGCCGGTTCGTGGATCCGCGGGGCCACGCGTTCACCGATGCTCTGTGCCATGAGCGTCATCGAGGTGTCCCACCTGCACAAGCGGTACCGCGACATCGTCGCGGTCCAGGATGTGTCGTTCGCCGTGGCCGAGGGTGAGATCTTCGGCATCCTCGGCCCCAACGGCGCGGGCAAGACGACGACCGTCGAGTGCCTCTCCGGCCTGCGGACACCGGATGGTGGGACCATTCGCGTTCTCGGCCTCGACCCGCGGCGGGACGGGGCTTCGCTGCGTCCGCGCATCGGCGTGCAGCTGCAATCGAGTGAGCTGCCCGAGCGGCTTCGGGTGGGCGAGGCGCTGCGGCTGTACGCCTCGTTCTACCCGCAACCCGCGGACTGGCAGGGCCTTGTCGACGATTGGGGCCTTTCGGCGGTGCGCGATCGCCCGTTCGGCAAGCTCTCCGGTGGCCAGAAACAGCGTCTGTTCATCACCCTCGCGTTGGTCGGCCGCCCGTCGGTGGTGTTCCTCGACGAGCTGACCACTGGTCTAGACCCATCCGCCCGGCGGGAAACATGGGATCACATCACCCGGCTGCGGCAGACCGGCGTGACGGTGATCCTGGTGACCCACTTCATGGAAGAGGCGGAACGGCTCTGCGACCGGCTGGCCGTGATCGACGCCGGCAAGATCATTGCAATCGATACGCCAGCGGGTCTGGTGTCCCAAGTGGACAACCGGCAGCGCGTCCGGTTCAGGGCGGTTGACCCCTTCGACCCACTACTTCTGTCGGATATCCCGGAAGTCTCGGACGTTTCGCGCGATGGCACCCGGTTCGTCGTGACCGGGACGGGCAACCTGCTGTACGCGGTGACCGCCGTCCTGGCCCGCAACCACGTCATCGCCACCGACCTGCGAGTGGACCAGACCACCCTGGACGACGCCTACGTGGCCCTCACCGGTCACCCGCTCACTACTACGGAAAACTGACACGCACCGCCCAAACCTGGGCAATACCCCCAACTTCCGCGCACAACCACACCCCGCCCCGGCGTGTCCCCCGTTCCTCCCCCGCGTGTCCCCCGTTCCTCCCCGGCGTGTCCCCCGTTCCTCCGCCGCGTGTCCCACGTTCGTCCGCCCCGAAACCGCGGGGCTGGGGGTCCCGCGGTGATCTCGGGGTGGAGCAAAGGGGGACACACGGCGGAGGAAAGGGGGACACGCGGGGGCGGCCATCCACTGTGGAGGTTTCCATGCGGCTCACGGTCACTGAGCTCAAGCTGTTCCTGCGCGACCCGGCGTCGACCATCGTCACGCTCGCCCTGCCGGTCGCGATCGTCGTCGTCTTCGGGGTGATCGCGCATCCGGGTGACAACACCGACCCGATCCTGACCTACTTCCCCACCATGGCGTTGTGCCTCGGGCTGGCCCAGCTGGCGCTGAACCTCACGCCCACCACCCTCGCCGGGTACCGCGAAAAGGGCATCCTGCGCCGGATGTCCACCACGCCCATGCCGCCGTGGCGGGTTCTGGCCGCGCAGCTGTCCATCGGCCTGATCGTCGCCGCCGTCGCGGTCGTGCTCGTGATCGTCGTGGGACACTTCGGGTTCCGCTTCGAGCTGCCCCGGCAGGTGCCCGGGTTCCTCGCCGCCATCGTGCTCTCGTGCACCGCGCTGTTCGCCGTCGGGCTGCTCGTCGCGGCGCTGGCGCCCAGCCAGCGGGTGGCGACCGGCATCGGTGTCGGGTTGTTCTTCGTCAGCCTGGTGTTCGGCGGGGTGTTCATGCCCGCGGAGACGCTGCCGCCGTTCCTGCTCGACATCGGCGACTACACCCCGCTCGGCGCGGCCATGCAGTCGCTGCGGGCGAGCTGGGGTGGGACGATGCCGGCACCGCTGCACCTCGGCGTGCTCGGTGGGTACACGATCGTGGCGGGCGCGCTGGCGGCCCGGGTGTTCCGGTGGGAATGAGGACGATGCTGCAGGTCACCGACTCCGCTGACGCGGGCGCGCGGCTGGCGAAGTGGATCTACGTCGCCGTCGCGTACGCCGCGCTGGCCTTCTCGGTGACGTGGTCCCTCGTCCAGCGCGAGCTCACCCCGAGCCCCGGCCTCACCGCCGCGCTCGCCGGTGGGACGGCCGTATGGCTGCTGCTGTTCGGGTTCTGGTGGCCGACGTGGCCGGAACACCGGGTGTGGGCCGTGGCCGCGTTCGCCGGGTTGCTCGCGTTCTGCTGTGCGCTGATCTGGAGCAGTCAGGCGTTCACCGCGTTCGTGTGGGTCGGCTACCCGTTCGCGTTCGCGGTGTTCCCGGCGCGGTGGGCGGTGTTCGCGGTGACCGCCAACGCGTTCGGCACGTTCGTCGTGCAGCGGGACGCGATGACGCAGAGCTCGCCGTACTCGATGATCCTCGCCATCGCGATCCCGGTGATCTTCGCCGGCTGGTACGCGGGCGTGGAGAGCGAACGCCGCAAGAAGGCGATCACCGAACTGACCGATGCGAACGCCCGGCTGGCCAACGCGATGGCGGAGAACGCCGGCCTGCACGCCCAGCTTCTGGTGCAGGCGCGGGAAGCCGGGGTGCTCGACGAACGGCAGCGCATGGCCCGCGAGATCCACGACACCCTCGCGCAGGAACTGGCCGCGATGATCCGTCAGCTCCAGGCCGCCGACCGCGTGCGCGACCAACCCGAGCAGTGGCAGCACCACATGGACCAGGTGCAGATGCTCGCGCGCCGCAGCCTGTCCGAGGCGCGCCGGTCGGTTCAGGCGCTGCGACCGGCGCCGCTGGAACGTTCCCGGCTGCCGGACGCGATCGCCGAGATGGCGCAGGCGTGGAGCCAGACCTCCGGGGTGAGCCTGAGTGTCGACACCAACGGGACGCCGGTGCCGATGATCACCGGCATCGAGGTGGCGCTGTTCCGCGTGGCGCAGGAGGCGCTGGCGAACGTCGCCAAGCACGCGGGCGCGTCCAGGGCCGGGATCACGCTGTCCTATTTGGACGATGTGGTGCTGCTGGACGTGCGCGACGACGGCGCCGGGTTCGTGGTGTCCGCGCAGTCGCCGGGCGAGTCGAGCGGGTACGGCCTGGAGACCATGCGTCAGCGGCTGCTCGGGGTGGGTGGCACCCTGGAGATCGAGAGCGGGCCCGGTGAGGGCACCGCCATCGGGGCGAGCGTCCCGGCGATCCGCGCGGAAGGTGACCGATGATCCGACTCCTCATCGTCGACGACCACCCTGTCGTCCGGGACGGGCTGCGTGTGGCGTTCACCGGTGAGCCGGACATCGAGGTCGTCGGCGAGGCGGCCAACGGACGGGAGGCCGTCGAACAGGTCGCGGCCCTTCAGGCCGATGTCGTCCTGATGGACCTGCGGATGCCGGAACTCGATGGCGTGCGGGCGATCCGCCGGCTCAAGGAGTCGTCCTCGCAGGCGCGCGTGATCGTGCTGACGACGTTCGACACCGACAGCGACGTCCTGCCCGCGATCGAGGCGGGCGCCACTGGTTACCTACTGAAAGACGCGCCCACCGAGGAACTGCTGCGCGCGGTCCGCGCTGCCCACCAGGGCCAGTCCGTGCTGTCGCCCTCGGTCGCCAACCGCCTGATCGGCCAGGTCCGCAAACCTCAGCGCGGCACCCTCAGCCCCCGCGAACTGGAAGTCCTGCAACTGGTCGCCGACGGCACCACCAACCGCGAGGCCGCGGCCAAACTCTTCATCAGCGAAGCCAGCATCAAAACCCACCTGCTGCACATCTACGCGAAGCTCGATGTCCGCGACCGTGCCCAAGCCGTCGCCGAGGCCTACCGCCGGGGCTTGCTCGACTGAGCCACCCACATCCACATCCACACCCACCCCCGCCCACGCCGCGACGGGGGTCCCCTCCTGGGGGATCCCCGAATTTCACGTTACCGGGGAGGGGCGACAGAACCGGGGCTGTGGGGATGAGTTATCCACAGGGGCCGGATTGGGAGGGGCCGGTTTGCGCAGGGGCCAGCCAGGGTGGGCGAGCGCCAGGGTGAGTGAGCACCGGGGTGAGTGAGCGCCAGGGTGAGTGAGCGCCAGGGTGGGCGAGCGCCAGGGTGAGTGAGCGCCAGGGTGGGCGAGCGCCAGGGTGGGCGAGCGCCAGGGTGAGTGAGCGCCAGGGTGGGCGAGCGCCAGGGTGGGCGAGCGCCAGGGGTGAGCGCCGGGGTGGGTGGGGCGGATTGGTCCGGGTATGCGAACGCCCCCTCGCGGGTGAGCGGTCGGGTTGGCTCACCTGCGAAGGGGCAACCGCGGCGGCCAAGGGCCTGGCCGCCGCGGCCTTGCTCGGCTAGCCGTGTCTCTAGCCGAACCCTCGCACCGCACCACGGCTGGTGAGGCGGCGGCTTTCGCGTTCCGGCCGTTCGACGGCCTGCATCGACGGGAACGATGGGTGCTCCTGGTAACGGCCGCCTTGGGGTGGCCGGGGCACCGCTTGCATGTTCGGGAACGAGGGGTGTTCCTGGTACCGCCCCTGGGGTGGCGGCGGCACGGCCCGCATGTTGGGGAACGAGGGGTGCTCCTGGTACCGGCCGGTGGGCGGCGGGACCGGGGGCATGCTCGAGAACGACGGCATCTCGTCCGGACGCGCCACCGGGCGCATGTTCGGGAATGAGGGGTGCTGCCCGGGCAGTGGCGGCGGCACCGGCGGGAGGGCCTGGCTGGCCTCCGCGCGACGCTGCCGTGCGGGTGGCGGCGCCGGCCGCATCCGTGCCGACGGTGTCGGGTCGGGCACCGGGATCTTGGGCATCGCGAGGTTCGACATCGACAGGTTCGGCGCGGACAGGTTCGGGATGGACCCGGTCGCCGGCGCCGATGGCGGCTGGACCGACACCTCACGGTCCTCGCGACGGCGACGGCCGCGGTACTCCGGGACGCTGGCGCGCTCGCGGGCGGCCTCTTCTCGGACCATGCGGGCGAACTCCGAGTTGATCGACATCGGCTCGTCCCGGATCGGCGGGATCTGCGTCGTCATCGGCTCGGGCTCGGGCAGCTGCGGACGAGCCATCGGCATCGACGGCATCGGCGGACGCCCGGTGGGACCCGCGGGCTTCGAGTGACGCCCACCCCCGCCACCGGTCGCGGCGGCGGGACGGGCGAGCGCGGGCGGAACCCGCCGAGGCGGCGGACCGGCCGGGGCCGGACGCGACATCGGCATGGAGTTCATGGCGCCACGCGCGGCCGGGGCGACCGGCGGGTTGGCGGGCGCGGGCGGCGGCACGGGACGCATCCGCATGGACGGCGTCGCGACCGGCCGCTGCATCGGCATGGACGGCATCGGCGGGCGGCCCATCGCACCGGGCTGCACGACCGTCATCTCCATGCTGTTCATGGGGGCACCGGCCATCGCGGGAACCGGCAACGGCATGGACTGCTGCCGCACCGGGGCGGTCGGCACCTCCTGGCGCACCGGCGGGGCCGGCGGGCGGGAGTTCGCGGCGGCAGGAGCCGGGGCGACCGGGCGCTTGGCCTTCTCCGGCACCGGAAGCAGCTTGTGCAGCTCCTCGGTCCACTTGATCATCTTGCGCGGGGCGTCCCAGCCGCAGACCCCGACGAGCTTGCCGTCCCGCACGTACCCGGTGATGCCCGGCGTGCCGGGGACACCGTCCTCGAGGTGCACGACGTCCTTGCCCAGCGCGGGCACACCGGCGATCTGCAGGCGCATGCCGTACTGACCGGACCAGACCCGCGGGATCGGCGTGAACGGCGTCGCCTTCTCGCGCCCCACAAGGAGGTTCTCGGCCGCGGCGCGGCCCATCTCGACCGCGTTGATCCAGTGCTCGACCCGCCGGGGGGTCTCGCTGAACCGCAGGTTCGGCCAGCGGCCGCAGTCACCGGCGACCACGACGTTGTCCGCGCCGGCCGCGAAAAGCTGCGCGTCGCAAAGGATGCCGTCTTCCAGGATCAGGCCGGAGCCGCGCGCCCAGTCCACCGACGGGATCGAGCCGATGGCCAGCACCACTGCACCGGCGACCAGCAGCTGGCCATCGGTGGTGTGCATGGCGATGTTGTCGTCGGAGACGACCCAGTTGCGGATGTCGGTGTTCATCGCCATCCGCACGCGGTGCTTGCGGTGCAGGTGGTCCACTGCGGACGCGACCTCGTTGCCCAGTGCCTTCAACGGGAACCGGGAACGGCCGACCATGGTGACGTCCCGGCCCATCTTGCGCGAGCTCGCGGCGACGTCACAGCCGATGTAACCGGTGCCCAGCACGACGATCGGCAGGTCGTTGTCGTGGATGGTCTTCTTGAGCGCCATCGCCTCGTCCACGGTGCGCAGCGTGTGCACACGCGGGCTGTGCCGGGGAACACCCTTCATGTGCCGGGGTTCCACACCGGTGGCGATGATCAGCCCGTCGTACTTGATCTCCTCGCCGCCCGGCAGGCCGACGACCTTGCGTTGCGTGTCAAGGCGTTCCGCGCGGGTCCCGAGGCGCCAGCGGGCACCGGTCTCGACGTGCCGCTGCAGCGTCAGGTCCGAGGGGCGGTCGCTGCCCGCGAGCAGGTCCTTGGACACAAGTGGACGGTGGTACGGCCAGCGCGGTTCGTCACCGATGATGACGACCTCGCCGTCGTAGTCCAGCTCGCGCAACCGTTCCGCGGCTCGCAGGCCGGCGACCCCCGCGCCGACGATGACGATGCGTTCTAGTTCGGTCATCTAAACCCTGTCCACCTTGATGGCCTGCATGGGGCAGCAGCGCGCGGCTGCGGCCGCCTGCTCGACCTGAGTCTCGTCCGGTCTCTTCGTGTAGAACAGCCGCCCGTCCGGGGTCAGCTCGAACAAGTCCGGAGCCTCCATCTCACAGATCGCGTAACGCTCACAACGGTCATTGTCCACTTTGAGCCGAAGCCGGCGCTCTCTCATGCCTGCTCCTCAACAAGTCCGATTTGGACAAGCGTCCGGGTCGGCACGAACCGGAGGATGGCCAACGTAATGGCTGGGATGAAAAATGTCAGCCCCGCCAGCCACAGTATCGACAGGTGGTTGTTGGCCATCGCCCCGAGTACCGAGTGCGCCACCAGAAGCAGGAACGCGATGTAGGCCATTCGGTGGACGTACTGCCAGCGACGGTAGGAAGTCCAGCGGTACAGGCTGGCGGTGATCGCGATCGCCATCATCAGCTCGAGGCCGACAATCGCGATGGTGTAGCGGAACTCGGGCTGGATCGGGATGGCGATCATGCCGAACGTGAATTTCCCGTCCGACAGGAACAGGAAGCCCAGCGCGTGCACGATGCCGAACGCGATGGTCAGCGTCGCGAGCACGAGATGCCCACTGCGGAAGGTCTTCCGCTCGCCGACGCGCCGCGCCCAGCCGGTCCGGGTCAGTACGCCCCAGCTGATCGTCAGGCACAGCATGGCGTAGGAGACCCGGGCCGCCACCGCGGCGACTCCGCGCAGCCCGTCGTCCGACGGGCCACCGACCGCCAGGATCAGCGTCTGTGTGCCACTCACCTTGCATATTCCTTATCTGCGAACAACTTCGTACCACCACTGCGCGGTTCTTCCCGCCTACGGCGGCCACCGCCTCGGTCACCGCGATCGCCCCGGTCACGATCGTCGTCCTCGTCCTCCTCGTCGCGGTAGCGCGCCGGTGCCCGGCGGCCCTTGCGACGTCCGGCGGCAAGCCACAACACGAAGATCGTGATCGCCACCACAAGCGGCACCAGGGTCAGCGCGACGCCCATGTCGACGCCGTTGTCCGGGTCGGTTGCCAGCACGTTCGCGAGCGGCTGGTTCAGGCTCGCGAAGTCGACCATCCCGGTGTCCTCGAGAACGCCCATGTGCTTGAGGACCATGGTGTTCACCGTTGTGACGAACTTGCGGATCTCGGGATCCGCGGTGCTCGCCCTCGCCTTGGCGATGGTGGTGAAGATCATTCCGGTCTCGAGCCGCAGGCGCATCGCCCAAACGGAGTCGAACTGGGAGCCGGACGCCGTAGCCATGTCGGCGAGCCAGCCCTTCTGCTGGTCGTCCGGTTCGGCGGGCAGCGCCAGGTTGTAGAGGCTCGCGACCCGGCGGACCTCGACGTCCAGCTGGGCGTCGTCGGTCATCAGCGTGCGGCCGGCCTCCTGGACCTTGGCGTTGGCCGAGCGCTCCTGCGCCATCTCGCCCGCGGGCATCTCGAACAGGCCGGCGTGACGGACCTTCACCAGCAGTTCCGCGTCGAACGCCGACAGTGCGGGGCTTGGCTGCGCTGCCGCCACGCCGGGTGCGGTGAGTGCAGTGAGCAGCACCAACACCAGCGACGTGAGTATTCGTTTCACGGCGTCCTTCCTGTCTCCGTGGGCCGGCCGGGGGACCGGCTACCTAGCGACGTTGCTGGAAAAGGCCGTGTTGAATCCACAATGGACACTTTGTGGCCACAGTGGATCCGGTGCGACCGGGTTCGGGGGCACCTGGTGCGCCTTCACTGGTGGATACGGAGCGGGCCCCAGGGTGGTTCAAACAAAAATTCCGCAACGATTCGGCAGTGGACAGCAACCTTACATACCGACAGGATGTCTCGCGTGGGACGCCACAGCCATACCGCGAGAGCACTTCTCGGCGACGAGCTTCGCCGTCATGGGCATTCCGAAGAAGACCTGGCAACAGCGTTGTACCGGGACTTCGGCACGCCCCTGATGGCGTTCGCCCTCAAGCTGACCGGCAACGACCGGCACTGGGCTGAGGACGTCGTCCAGGAGACCTTGATCAGGGCCTGGCGTAACGCGGAGAAACTCGACCGCAGTCCCGACATGTTGCGCGCCTGGCTGTACACGGTGGCCCGGCGCATCGTCATCGACGGCAGACGCAGCCGAAAGGCGAGACCGCAGGAAGTGGAGGAGCCGGACGCGAACTCCGTCGGTGTACCCGACGAGTCCGACCGGACACTCAGCGCGATGGTGGTCTACGACGCGCTGCGCGTACTGTCCGACGAGCAACGAGAAGCGATCATGCAGACCTATCTCCGTGACCGCACGGTTAATGATGTGGCCGAGACACTGGGCGTCCCGCCGGGTACGGTCAAGTCGAGGCTGTATCACGCGGTCAGGGCACTGAGGCGTGCGCTACGGGACAGGGGGTGAGGGCGGGAATGGTCCACGCGTCTGGGCATGTCGACATCGCCGCCTACATCCTCGGGGCCCTCGACGAGCCGGACAACGCGGCGTTCGAGGAGCACCTGCTCGACTGCCCGAGGTGTCAGCTCGACCTGGTCGAGCTGCAGGACGTGCCGGACCTGCTGGACACCGTCAAACATGACGCCCCGGCCCTGCTCGTCCCGGTTCCCGGTCCGCGCGTGCTGTCCTCGCTGCTCGAGGAGGCCAGCCGGTCCCGTCTTCAGCGGCGCAGGCGCCAGTGGTTCGCCGCCGCGGCCGCCGCCGCGCTGATCATCGCCGCCCCGCTGGCGACCATCGTGATCACCCAGGCAGGCGGCGGCTCCCCGGTCGCGAGCCCGCAGTTGAACGTGAAGATCGACTCCGAGACGGTGCCGCCGTCCTCCGCCGCCCCGACCGGTCAGCCCCGCACGCTCGACGGGCCGGCCAAGGGCATGGGCGGTGAGCTGGACGCCAACGTCACCATGCTGGCCCAGGACTGGGGCACGCAGATCGACATGGAGCTGCGCGGTGCCGCCGGGCCGAGGCTGTGCGAGCTGGTGGCGGTGTCCAAGAAGGGCGAGGCCCGCACGGTGACCAGCTGGAGCGTGCCGGCCGGTGGCCGCAACGAGCCGCTCAAGCTCAGCGGCGGCGCCCCGTTCCAGCCGTCGGAGATCTCCCGCCTGGAGATCCGCGCGGACAACGGGGACATCTTGCTTACCCTGGCTACCTAACCGGTTAGCCTGGCAGGTGTGCTTTTCGACTCCGTCGACGAGGTCGCCGCGCGGCTTGCTGACGCCGGTTACCTGACGTCCACCGCCATCGCGACCACCGTGTTCCTGGCCGACCGGCTGGGCAAGCCGCTGCTGGTCGAGGGCCCCGCCGGGGTCGGCAAGACCGAGCTGGCCCGTGCCGTCGCCACGGCCACACAGTCCCAGCTGGTACGCCTGCAGTGCTACGAGGGCATCGACGAGGCCCGTGCGCTGTACGAGTGGAACCACGCCAAACAGCTGCTGCGCATCACCGCCGGCCGCGATGAGGACTGGCACGAGGCACGCGCGGACATCTTCAGCGAGGAGTTCCTGCTCCCCCGCCCGCTGCTGACCGCGATCCGCAACCCCGACCCGACGGTCCTGCTGATCGACGAAACGGACAAAGCCGACGTCGAGATGGAGGGTCTGCTGCTGGAGGTGCTGGGCGACTTCCAGGTGACCGTCCCCGAACTGGGCACGATCACCGCGACCCGCAAGCCGTTCGTCGTGCTGACCTCGAACGCGACCCGGGAGCTGTCCGAGGCGCTCAAGCGCCGGTGCCTGTTCCTGCACCTGGACTTCCCGGATGCCCAGCGTGAGCTGGACATCGTCCGGTTGCAGGTGCCCGAGGTGGAGTCGGTGCTGGCCGAGTCGCTGGTCCGGGTGGTCGGCGCGCTGCGGGCGATGGAACTGCGCAAGGCGCCCTCGATCGCGGAGACCATCGACTGGGCGCGCACCCTGCTGGCCCTGGGTGCCACGTCGCTCGACGCGCAGATAGTGGAGACCACCCTGGGTGTGGTGCTTAAGTACGAGGCGGACAAGCGCCGGGCGGCCACCGACCTCAAGCTGGACGAGGTGCTGGGGTGAGCGTCCCCGCGCGGCTGATCGAGTTCGTCGAGGCGCTGCGCGACCACTCGATCCTGGCCGGGCCTGGGGAAACGATCGACGCGGCCCGGGTGCTGACCGTGCTCGGGCTGGAGGACCGCGAACGGGTCCGGGAGGGTCTGGCGGCGGCGCTGCTGCGGCGGTCCGGTCAGCGGGTCGTCTTCGACCAGGTCTTCGACCTCTACTTCCCGGTGTCGGTCGGCTCGCCCGGCGACTCGCCCGCCGATGTCGAGTCCCTGCGGGACCAGCTGGTCGAGGCCCTGGCCACGGGGTCGCTGCGGGACCAGCAAACGCTTGCACAGGCCGCGGTGGACGCGCTGGGCCGGTTCGGTGAGAACGGCCAGGGCGCGGGCGGGTGGTCGGCGTACCAGACGTTGCAACGGTTGCGGCCGGAGACGTTGCTGGTCCGGATCCTGGCCGCACTGCGGGCCGACGATCCCGCGTTCCTGGCCGACCTGCGGCGGGATGAGATCCGGCGGCAGATCGCCGGGTTCCGCGAGATGGTCGAGGGCGAGGCCCGGCGGCGGACCGCCGAGCTGCGCGGCCGGGACGCGGTGTCCCGTAACGCGGTCGCACAACCATCCGACCGGGTCGACTTCCTCACCGCGGGCCGCAAACAGCTCGCGGATATGCGTCGCGCGATCTATCCGCTGTCCCGGAAACTCGCCACCCGGCTGGCGGCGCGCCGCCGCCGGACCAAACGCGGCGAGATCGACCTGCGGCGGACCCTGCGCCGATCGATCTCCACCGGCGGGGTGCCGTTGAAGCCCGCCTACCGGCACCGGCGGCCGGGCCGGCCCGAGCTGGTGCTGTTGTGCGACATGTCCGGTTCGGTGGCCGGGTTCGCGAACTTCACGCTGCTGCTCACCCAGGCGCTGCGCGACCAGTTCAGCAAGGTGCGGGCGTTCGGGTTCATCGAGACCACCGACGAGGTCACCCACCTGGTGAAGGCGGGCGCCGAGGACCCGGCGGGCCTGGCCTCCCGGATCCACCGCGAGGCCAAACTGGTCCGCTGGGACGGTCACAGCGACTACACACATGCGTTGCAGGTATTCGTGGACGAGTACCTGGACGCGATCGGGCCGAAGACGTCGGTCCTGATCCTCGGCGACGCCCGCAACAACGGCGGCGACCCGAACCTGGCCGCGCTCAAGAAGATCGTGACCAACGCACGGCACGCGTACTGGCTCAACCCCGAGCCGCGACGGTTGTGGTCGACCGGTGACTCGCTGGCACATTCCTACGCGAACGTAGTGGACATGTACGAGTGCCGGACGGTCCACCAACTCTCCGAACTGATCACCAGGCTGCTGCCTATCTAGGCAGCTTCACCACCGTCAGGAAGAAGTCGTCGATCTGGCGGACCACCTGGACGAACCGGTCGAAGTCCACCGGCTTGGTGATGTAGGCGTTGGCGTGCAGGTTGTAGCTGCGCAGGATGTCCTCCTCCGCCTCGGACGTGGTCAGGATGACCACCGGGATCGCCCGCAGCTCCGGGTCGCCCTTCAGCTCCGCCAGCACTTCCTGGCCGTTCTTGCGGGGCAGGTTGAGGTCCAGCAGGATCAGCCCCGGCCGCGGCACGTCCTCGTACGGCGCCTGCTTGCGGACGAACTGCATCGCCTCGACGCCGTCGCTGACCACGTGCAGGGTGTTGTGCACCTTGTGGTGCTCCAACGCCTCCCTGGTCATCAGCACATCGCCCGGGTCGTCCTCGACCAGCAGGATGTCGACCGAGTTGAGCAGTTCGTTCATTTCCCCTCACTAGGCAACGTGAAGCTGAAGGTTGTCTTGTCCGGCACAGTTTTCCCGGCTTCGCTGTTGTTCGTCACTGTGTCCAGCCAGATGCGGCCGCCGTGGAACTCGACGATCTTACGCGCCATGGCCAGCCCGATGCCGGTGCCCGGGTAGGCGGCTCGCGGGTGCAACCGTTGGAAGATAACGAAGATGCGCTCGGCGTACTCGGCCTCGATGCCGATCCCGTTGTCGGTCACCGAGAACTTCCACTCACCGTCACCCTCCACCGCGGACACCCTGATCTGCGGTGTGGTGTCGCCGCGGAACTTGATCGCGTTGCTGATCAGGTTCTGGAACACCACGGTCAGCAGGGACGCCTCGCCGCGGACGTGCGGCAGGTCGGTGCGCGTGATCTTGGCTCCGCTGAACTCGATCACGGATTCCAGGTTGCTCAGCGCCGCGTCGAGCACCGCCCCGGTGTCCACGTCGACGAACTCGCCGGTGCTGCGGCCGACCCGGGAGAACGCCAGCAGGTCGTTGATCAGCACCGACATCCGGCGGGCACCGTCCACAGCGAACTCGATGTACTGCTCGCCGCGCTCGTCCAGCTTGTCCTGGTACCGGCGCTGGATCAGCTGCACGAAGCTGGTCACCTTGCGCAGCGGTTCCTGGAGGTCGTGGGAGGCGACGTAGGCGAACTGCTCGAGATCCGAATTGGACCGCTGCAGCTCGCGGGTGCGCTGGTCGAGCAGCTCGTGCGCGCGCCGGAGCTCGTCCACTTCGGCCACGATCCGCTTGCGCATGTCCTCGACGTCCTCGGCCAGTTCGGTCAGCTCCTGCGGGCCGCCGCCGGCCGGGATCTCGCGGTTGATGTCGTCGGTGGCCTTGCGCACCTCGCCGGCCAGCGCCTGGATCGGCAGCGCGATCTTGCGGTGGAATCCCAGCGCCAGCAGGACGAACAGGGCCACCAGCAGGACGATGATCGCCCCGAGGATGACCGACAGCAGGGTCGCCGACCTCGACAGCCGGTTGCGGTCGACGTCCCGCGCGGCCGCCAGGTTGCGACGCTGACCGTCCATTGTGGATCGAAGATCGTCGAACGCGGTCTTGCTGCGGTCGACGAGGGTGGGATCGGTGCTGCCGGCCAGCATCTGTTCAGCGATCCGCTGCCAAGCGTCTATTTTGGACATCACGGTGTCGAGGTCGCGGCCGGCGTCGGTGCCCGGGACCGCGCCCAGGTCGCGCAGGCCGGCAATGGCCTCGGTGGCCGTCTGCCTGCCGTCGTCGTACGGCTGGCGGAAGGACTGCTGGCCGGTCAACAGGAAACCGCGCAAACCGGTCTCCTGGTTCAGCATGGCCGCGTTGAGTCGTTGCGCCTGCAGGAGTTCCGGGTCGATCTGGTCGACGACCCGGCTGCGGGCATCGGACAGGTTCTGCAGGCCGACCACGCCGAGGACGACCGCGGCGGCCAGCATCACGGCCTCGACGACGATCAGAATGGTGGCCCAGCGGCCGATCCGCCACTCGTTCACCGGGCCTGCCTGTCGTGTTTGATCAACGCGAGGGCGACGTCATCGTCCAGCGGGCCCTCGTTGAGCTCCTCGACCGCCGCGATGAGCCGGTCGAGCACCTGCACGGGCGCCTTGCGCCAGCCCGGGTTCGCCGCCAGGTCGGCCAGCACGAGCTCGGCCATCCGCTCGTGGCCCAGCCGGTTCTGGCTGCCGGTGACCCGGCCTTCGTACACGCCGTCGGTGTAGAGCAGCAGGGCCCAGTCGGGCGGCAGCGCGATGTCCACCGGGCGCCAGATCCCGGGTTCGGGCAGCAGGCCCAGCGGCACGCCCAGTTCGTCCAACGGGAGCAGCCTGCCGGTCGTGCCCTCGATCAGCAGCGGCGGCGGGTGACCGGCGAGGCGCATGCGCAGGACGGCGCGGTCCGGGCTGAGGGTGATGGCGCAGAGCGTCACGAAGTTGTGGTTGATCCGCTCATGTTTGAGGATGCGCTCGATCGTGGCCAGCACGTCGTCGGTGGGCAGGTTCGCCAGCACGAGCGAGCGCCACGCGATCCGCAGCGCGACACCCAGCGCGGCCTCGTCCGGGCCGTGGCCGCTGACATCCCCGATGACCAGGTGAACCGTGCCGTCCGGGAGTTCGACGGCGTCGTAGAAGTCGCCGCCGAGCAGGGACCCGTGGCGGCCAGGGCGGTAGCGGGCCACCAGCTCCAGGCTCGGGTCGTTGAAGAGCGGCGCGGGCAGCAGCCCGCGTTCCAGGCGCCGGTTCTCCGCCGCCACCAACTGTTGTTCGAGCAACCGGCGCTCGGCCTCCTCGGCGCGCTTGCGTTCCCACGCGTACCTCAGCGCCTTGACCAGCAGCAGACCGTCCACCTGGTCCTTGACCAGGTAGTCCTGCGCGCCCGCGGCCACCGCCGCGAGACCCGTCAACGCGTCACGCTGACCGGTGAGCACCACCAACGCCGTCCCGGGCGCGTGCTGCCGGAGCTTGGTGAGGCCGACCAGGCCATCCGCGTCCGGCAGCTGCAGGTCCAGCAGGACACAGTCCACATTCAGCGGGATGCTCAGCGCACTCGCCAACGTCACCACCCGGTGCACCACCACCTGGTCGGGGACGTCCGCGAGCAGCTCGGAGACCAGGAAGGCATCCCCGTCGTCGTCCTCGACCAGCAGCACGCGCAGCGGCCGGTCCACTCTCGCCGGAGTCTCCACGCAATATCCCCTGATCATCACCTGGGCAGGCTCGCGCACTGGGCTGCTGGCTCAACCGCGATCATCTTAGAGGTGAACCCCGTCTCGAACCCTGGCGCGTAGGACCGTAACCAGTACGGTGTGATTACGTGACCATCTACCTCGCCCGGCACGGACAAACGGACTACAACCACACGCGCCGTTTCCAGGGCCAAATGGACGTCCCCCTCAACTTCACCGGCCGTACCCAGGCGAAGGCGCTGGCGAGCCGGGTGGCGTCACTGGGTCTGGTGGCTCTGTGGTCAAGTCCGCTGGCGCGGGCGCGGGAGACCGCCGAGGCGGTGTCGGTCCAGATCGGACTTCCGGTGCGGGTCGATGCTCGGCTCATGGAGACTGATACCGGGGTGTGGACGGATCGGTTATATGCGGAGTTGGAGGCCGCGGATCCTGTTGCTTATCAGGGGTTTGTGACGGGGGCGGAGGGGTTTGGCTTTGAGGGCGGGGAGTCTTATGTGGAGCAGGGGGATCGGGTGATGGCCGCTCTCGCTGAGATCTCTTCTGGACCTCGGCCTGCTTTGGTTGTGTGTCATGGGATGGTTATGCGGTTGGCCATGCGGCGGCTGGGGGTTGAGTCTGCTGCTGGTATTGAGAATGCCGAGTTGGTTTCTCTGCCTCTGTAGGTCCTTGTGCTTCTAGGTGGGGTTTGTCCTCGCCGGACGGGCTGACATCCAGCTGGGTGAAGGAGCGCTCGCCGCGTGGCAGCGCCACCCAGAGGGGGACAGGGCACGAAGGCGCGATCTGGTGCGCTTGCGCTTTGCCCGCGGGACAAGGGGGTCACCAATTCCGGTGAACCCCCGCCAAATCCCGGGGCCTTCCGGCTCCGCGCGGGTAGTGTTGATGCCATGCAAGGCAGTGGAAACCATTGGAGTAAAACAAAAGAAGAGATAGTCGCTGCCCTGCAGGACGTCGAGGCGCAGGGTCGGCGGATCGAGTACACCGGGCTGGAGTTGGTGGCCCACCTGAACAACCAGGGCCTCGCCAACGACCTCGGCTACTCCAACCCCGCCGCGCTGCTCGTGCACGCGTTGCGGATCTCGCCCAGGAAGCCAAACGCCGCCTAGCGCAAGCCGAAGCGCTGTTCCCCAGCATCACACCCACCGGGTCGGTGATCGAGCCCGCCCTGCCCGCCACCTCCGCCGCGCGAATGCGTTGGCTCGCTTCGGCACCCGGGTGCGCAACATCGTCGATCCCGATGGCCCACCTCTACCCGACCCGGAACCGAAGCAGCCCGACCGAATGCTGCACACCGCACCCGCGCAACGGCGGCCTCGTCTTCCGCGGCCACCTGCCCGCCGAAGCCACCTGCTGCACCCGGTGATCAAGAAAGGTGAACAGCGGCCCACCGACCGTGCCGACGACCGTTGCCAGGCCGAACGCACCGCCGATGCCTTCGTAGAAACCCTGCGCATGGCCGCACAGTGCCCGTCTCAGCCGACGAAGAATGGCCTGCGCACCCCGCGATTCATCCCACCCGCCTACATCGACCCGCACCGCCGCCCCAGAACCAACTCCGCCCGAAGATCCATCCCCGCCGCCGCCTGACCCCAGGAATACCGCATCCCTGGGATGGACCTGCCCGCCTCTCCTGCCGAGGCCGCCGACGGGACCCATGTCAAACCGAACCGTGCCCCAACCCATCAAGCCCCATACACGCGAGCTGTACCGCCCCCAACTGTCTACAGTGGCCGCTCTCCCAGCTCCGCAACGTGACCCTGCTGAGGCCGGCCGTGAGGGAGCACAATGGGGGGTGTGATTGATCCGAGGCGCTTGAGGGTGCTGCGGGCGCTGGCGGACCATGGGACGGTGACGGCGGCGGGTGAGGCGCTGCACCTGACGCCGTCGGCGGTGTCGCAGCAGCTCGCGGCGTTGGAGTCGGAAACGGGGCAGGAGCTGCTGCATCGCCGGGGTCGGCGCGTGTGGTTGACGGCGGCTGGGGAGCTGCTGGTCGAGCATGCCAACGCCGTCGCGGCTGAGTTGGAGCGGGCGCAGGCCACGCTGGCGTCGTTCGCGACCGGGGCGATGGGGAGGGTCGCGCTGGCGTCGTTCGCCTCGGCGATCACGCAGGTGGTGGCGCCTGCGATCCGGGATCTGCGCAAACACGCGCCGGGGATCACCGTCCTGGTCCGGGACGCGGAAGGGCAGCTGAGCATCCCGCTGCTGCTCGACGGCGAGATCGACATCGCCATCACCGAGGAACAGCGGCTGCCGTCCCAGCGGGTGGCCAAGTTCCCGCTGTACACCGAGCCCTACGACATGGTGTTGCCCGATGACCACCCCCGCGCCGAACAGGACACCATCCTCCTGCGTGACCTGGCCGACGAGGACTGGATCGCCCCGCTGCCCGGCAACCCCTGCCGCGACGCCATCGAGGGCACGCCCCGGATCGTGCACACCTCCGACGACTTCCGGGCCATCATCGCCCTGGTCGCGGCCGGTGCCGGAGTCGCGCTGGTCCCCCGCACCGCCCTGGTCGACATGCCCGGCGCGATCGTCATCCCGGTGCACGGCGTCCCGCCGCAGCGCCGGGTCTTCGCCGCCGTCCGCCGCGGCAGCGAAGAACACCCGTTGATCAAGACGGTGCTGGACGCCCTGCAGAACCAGGTCTAGAGCTTGGCGCGGGCGGCGACGAAGGCGTCGACGGCCTTGTTCACGTCATCAGTGGTGTGGGCAGCGGACATCTGGGTACGGATGCGGGCCTTGCCGTGCGGCACCACCGGGTACGAGAAACCGATCACGTAGATGCCCTGGTCCAGCAACAGATCCGCGAGGCGGCCGGCCTTGGCGGCGTCGCCGATCATCACCGGGATGATGGGGTGCTCGCCGGGCAGCAGGTCGAAGCCCTCCTCCGTCATCCGGGTGCGGAACAGTTTGGTGTTGTCCCGCAACCGTTCCAGCAACTCACCCGACGAGCTGAGCAGGTCGAGCGCGGCCAGCGCGGCGGCGGTGATGGACGGGGCCAGCGAGTTCGAGAACAGGTACGGGCGGGACCGCTGGCGCAGCATCTCCACGATCTCCGCACGACCCGAGACATACCCGCCGGAGGCGCCGCCGAGGGCCTTGCCCATGGTCCCGGTGAACACGTCGATCTTGTCCGTCACCCCGAAAAGCTCGGGCGTGCCCCGGCCGGTCGGACCGGTGAAGCCCACCGCGTGCGAGTCGTCGACCATCACCAGGGCGTCGTACTTCTCCGCCAGCGCACAGATCTCGTCCAGCGGCGCGAGGTAACCGTCCATTGAGAACACACCGTCGGTTGCGATCAACCGGTACCGCGCGCCCGAAGCCGCCTTGAGCTGAGCCTCCAGGTCGGCCATGTCCCGGTTCTTGTACCGGAACCGGGACGCCTTGCACAGCCGCACACCGTCGATGATGGACGCGTGGTTCAGCTCGTCCGAGATGACCGCGTCCTTGTCGGACAGCAACGTCTCGAACAGCCCGCCGTTGGCGTCGAAGCAGGAGCTGTACAGGATCGTGTCCTCGGTGCCGAGGAACTCGGAAAGCTTGGCCTCCAAGGCTTTGTGCGGCTCCTGGGTACCGCAGATGAACCGGACCGAGGCCATCCCGAAGCCCCACTTGTCCAGCGCCTCCTGGGCCGCCTTGACCAGCACCGGGTGGTCGGCCAGGCCGAGGTAGTTGTTGGCGCAGAAGTTGAGCACCTCCGCGCCGCCGCCGACCCGGACGGCCGCCTTCTGCGGCGTGCCGATCACCCGCTCCGCCTTGTAGAGGCCGGCCTCGCGGATCTCGGCCAGCCCGGCTCGCAGGTCATCGCGCATCGCGCCGTACATCAGCTCTCCGTCCAGTCCAGGATGATCTTGCCGCAGCGGCCCTCGCGGGCCGTCGAGAACGCCAGGTCGAAGTCGGTTGCGGGATACCGGTGCGTGATCACCGGGGTCAGGTCCAGCCCGGCCTGCAGCAGCACCGACATCGAGTACCAGGACTCGAACATCTCCCGGCCGTAGATCCCCTTGATGTGCAACATCTTCAGCACGACCGAGCTCCAGTCGACGGGGAACTCGGCCGCGGGCAGGCCCAGCATCGCGATCCGGCCGCCGTGGGACATGTTGGCGATCATGTCACGCATCGCCGAAGGCTGCCCGGACATCTCCATGCCCACGTCGAAGCCCTCGGACATGCCCAGGATCGCCTGCGCGTCGGCCACGGACGCGCTGCTCACGTTCAGCGCGAGGTCCACGCCGACCTTGCGGGCCAGCTCCAGCCGGTGCTCACTCACGTCGGTGATCACGACGTTGCGCGCGCCGGCGTGCCGGGCGACCGCCGCGGCCATGATCCCGATCGGGCCCGCGCCCGTGATCAACACGTCCTCACCGATCACCGGGAACGACAGCGCGGTGTGCACGGCGTTGCCGAACGGGTCGAAGATCGCGGCCACGTCCAGGTCGACCGAGTTGCGGTGCACCCAGGCGTTCTGCTCGGGCAGCACGGCGTACTCGGCGAAGGCGCCGTTGCTGTGCACGCCCAGGCCACGGGTGTTCGCGCAGAGGTGGCGGCGGCCGGCCTTGCAGTTGCGGCACCTGCCGCAGACCAGGTGCCCCTCGCCGGAGACCAGGTCGCCGACCTGCACGCCGGTCACCGCGGCGCCGACCTCGACCACCTCGCCGACGAACTCGTGCCCCACCACCAGGGGGGTGGTGATGGTCTTGGCGGCCCAGTCGTCCCATGCCTCGATGTGCAGGTCCGTGCCGCAGATCCCGGTGCGCAGCACGCGCACCTTGACGTCACCGGGGCCGGGCGTGGGGTCCGGCACCTCGGTGAGCTCCAGCCCCGGGCCCTCGACCAGCTTGACGAGTGCCTTCATGCCCGAAGTGTGGCGCGACCGCCGCTGTGCGGTCCATCAGGACTTTCTGAAATCGCTTGTTAGCCCAGCTTGACAGGCCCCGCTGGTTGGACAGCGGGGTGTGTTCACGAGCCAGCGCTCGCAAACACACCCCTACTAGGGGTTATCCGTGGCAGCAGATGTGGTCGGCCCACTCCGGCTCGTGCCACCAGTGCTGCTTCGACGCCGAAGCGGCGGCTGGGAGCACCTCGTTGACCACAGCCGCCCTTGACTGCTGGGCCTGGAACGGCTTGAGCAGGTCGCCGACCGACCGCAACAGGCCGCCGATCATGACCTGTTTGACCGCGGCAGCGGCCTTGATGTCGGCCAGTGGGTCGCCGCTGACCAGGGACAGGTCCGCGAACGCGCCCGGCTTGAGCACGCCGACCTTGCCCTCCAGGCCGAGCCAGCGCGCCGGGTTGCGGGTGGCCGTGGTGAGCGCCTCGTACGGGGTCATGCCGTACTGGACCATCGCCCGCAGGTTCTGGTGGGTGGCGATGCCGATCCGGTCCAGCGGCGCGTCCGTGCCGTTCACGACCAGACCGCCGCCCCGGTGCACCCGTTTGACCATCTCGACGTTGGCCGCGAGCGCCTTGCTCACGTAGTCCGTCGCCGGGGTGCTGTGCAGCTCCGCGTCGGCCACCAGCCGGTCGTACTCCCATCGCGGGAACAGGACCTTGGTGCGTTCGTCGTCCACCAGCGAACGGTCCTTGCCGTACAGGTGGACCGAGTTGAACAGGGTCGGGGTCAACGACATCCCCGATCGGGTGAACAACGCGATCGCGTCCTGGTAGGCCGCGCCCGTCCGGCTCACCGTGTGCGAATAGCCGAGCCGGTTGGTGGCGCCGGTGTGCTCCATCCCGTCCATGCCGATGTTCGACGCCGGGTAGAGATAGTGCGACGACAACGGGATTCCGGCGTTGTGCGCGGCCCGCACGACCTCGGCCTGCATCCAGACCGGCAGCCGCACGTAGGTCTTGATCATGTCGTAGCCGAGCTCGGCGGCGCGGGCCAGCTCCAGGTCGAGCTGCGCCCGGGACAGCGTGGGCCGCATGAAGTTGTAGTACACGCGCGACCCGTCGACGGCCTCGCCGGTGCCCAGATACCTTGGGCCGACCCGTTTTCCGGACTCCAGGGCCTCCCGGGTCTCCAGCATCTGGTACACCGGGTCGCCCGGCGAACGCGTTGTGGTGATGCCGTAGGACAGCCACAACCGGCCCTGGCGGTCGCCCCACTGGCGGCCGCGGAGGTGCCAGTGGTTGTGGATGTCGACCAGGCCGGGCATCGCCGTCAGGTCATGGGCGTCGATGGTGCCGGGTTCGTCGCGGTGCGGCCGGATCTGCGCGATCCGGCCGTTCGCCACCACGATGTCCACATCGGACTGAAGCGACCGCGCGCTGCCGTCCCAGTACTTGCCGGCGTGGATGACCTGCCGTTCGGGCGCCTTCGGCCGCGCCCACGAGAACGACACGCGGATCGTCCGCGGCTCTCCCCCGGCGGTCCGGACCGCCCGCAGCCTGCCCTTGGACAGGTACACCAGCGTGTCGGAACCTTGCCAGGCCAACGAGTCCGTGACCTCGTGGGTGACCTGGCGCGGGTCGCCGATGAGCTTGCCGGTGGCGTCGACCGGCGCGATCCAGGCGACGCTTTCCACCGTGAACGCCAGGTACTTGCCGTCGGGTGACCACAGTGGACCGTCGTCGCCACGCGTTGCCAAGGAGCGGAACGGCATCGGCTCGGCGTAGGTGAGCGTGCCCGACTCGAGGTTGACGGTCAGGATCTGGCTCGTGCCTTCGCGGTAGCGCTTCGAGAACGGCTTCACCGCGGCCAACGCGACCACCTTGCCGTCCGGCGACCAAGTCGGCCGCCCGGGCATGAACAGCGTGGGCGTGATCTGCTGGACCTTCTTGGTCGCCACCTCAAGGACCCACACCGCGCCATCGTGGTCGGTGTACGCGATGTGGCTGCCGTCCGGCGACCACCGAGGCGTGATCTGCGCGCCCGGCAAGGAGGTCAGCACGGTGTCCTTGCCGGATGCCAGGTCCCGCAACCACAGGTCGGCCGTGCCGAGCCGGTCGCTGGCGTACAGCAAGGTCTTCCCGTCCGGCGAGAAGTCCGGGTCGGAGTTGAAGAACTCGTCGTCGGTGATCCGCTTCGGCAGACCACCACCCGCCGGGAGGGTGTAGATCGCGTTCAACGCCCGGAACGCGATCTGCTTGCCATCCCGCGAGACCACTGGGCTGGCGATACCGCGGACCTGTTGCGGCACACGGGACTCCAGATCGCGGACCTTCCTGCGATAGTTCCGTTGGGCGACCGACACGAAGCCCTGCAACGGAATGTCCTTGGCCACCCCGGCCGCCGAACGCCGCCGGATCTTGCCGTTCGCGGTGTAGAAGCACTCGTCGCCGAGCCATTGGGCGGCGAACCCGAACACGTCCTCGTTCTGGGTGAGCTGCTTGTCCCCCAGCATCAGGTCCGCGTCCGCACCGCGCAGCCGCATGTAGCTGATCTGACCGCCAGGCCCGAAAGCCGGGCTGTAGAGCTTGTCGGTACCGGTCGCGGTGATCACCCGCTGGCGGTCCTTGGTGGCCAACGTGATCACGTCGATGCCGATGTCGTTGACGGTGAAGACAAGCCGCTGCCCGTCCGGCGACCAGCGCGGGGTGGCCTCCTCGTCGGCGGTGGCGGTGACGTTCGTGATCTCGCCGGAAGCCAGGTCCAGCAACCAGATCCCGTAGCTGCCGTCCCGGTCGCTGCTGAACGCCAGGCGCTTGCCGTCCGGCGAGAACACCGGCTCGCGGTTGTCGTACTGCCCGCTGGTCAGTTTCCTTGGCTGGCCGCCGTTCGCGTCGATCAGGTAGAGGTGGAAGTTGCCCTCCCGATATGACTGGAACGCGAGGGTCCTGCCGTCCGGCGACCAGGAAGGCAGGGTGGCGTCCTGGAAGTCGTCGGTGAGCCGGCGTGCCCGGCCACCCGACCCGGGCAGCACCCAGATCCCGGTCACCAGGTCGACCGCGAGCCGCTGCCCGTCCGGCGACACGGCGACCGACATATTCGTTCCCTCGGTCAGTTCGACCCCGTGCGAGCCGTCCGGTTGCGGCCCGGCCAGCGCGTCCCCAGCCCCAGCGATCCCCAGACCAGCGGCAACGGCGCCACTGCGCAAAAGAAGTTCACGACGAGACAATCCCTGTGGTGACATCTCAACCTCCCAGGCCTCAACTATGCACGGGAGGTGATTAATCGTCTACTCAGCGCAGCAGGTGAAACAGGCAACATCCAGCCGTCCTCGCCGATAGTTCCTCTGGACGATCGAGGGAGGGCGAATGCCGGAGTTCGGCGATGAGTTGCCGGGATCACTGTCGGAGCCGGTTCAGGCGGCGTTGCTGTGGGCGCAGGCGGCCGCCTGGGTCGGCGCCAGGTCGGCGGCGACAGCCCCCATCGGCTCGCTCGACCTGCTGACCGGTGTCCTGCTGGCCGACCTGCACAACAGCCCCGCGCGGGTGCTGTTCGAGCACTTCGGCATCTCCCCGGGTGAGGTGCTCTCGCCGGGCAGCCGCGGACTACTTACCGCCGCCGCATTGCGTGCCGTCGCCGCACGACCCCGGCCCGGCGGGGTGCAGCTCACCGAGGAGGCCCGGCGGATCTTCGGCACGCTCAAGGGGTACGCGGGCAGCGAGCCGGCCTCGCTGGCGCAACTGCTCGGCGCGACCCTCCTCAGCGACACGCTGGCCGGCGGGGCGCTGCACCGGGCGCTCGCCGCCCGCGGCAGCGGGATGCGCGACGTAGGCGATGCCTACGAGGCCTATCTCCACCAGTCGACGCGCACCCTCGGCGACTTCCTCAAACAGCGCTTTCCTTATCAGCCGCCGAAAGTGACCCTCGCCGACTACCTCACCGACCAGCCGGACGGCACCCCCGACCTGATCGGGATCGGCCCCGAGGTGAACGCCTTCGCGCATCTCATCACGTCGAAACGGTTGGTACCGCCGCTGGCCATCGGCCTGTTCGGCGACTGGGGCTCGGGCAAGAGCTACTTCGTGCGCAGCCTGCGGCAGCGGGTGTCCTGGATCGCCGAGGCCGCCCAGCCGGACTTCCACAAGTCCGTGGTGCAGGTCGAGTTCAACGCCGGGCAGTACGTCGGCGGTGACCTGTGGGCGAGCCTGGTCGAGCACCTGTTCCGCAACCTGCGGATCTCCGGGGACGACAGCGACGACCTGATCGCGCAACGGCAGAAGTACTGGCTGCAACAGGTTCAGGCCGCGGGCGCCGCACAGCAGACCGCCCAGGTCTCCCGCGAAGCCCTGGAGACCAAACGGGAGAACGCGGCCAAAGAGGTCGAGGAGCGCACGCGGGAGCTGGAGCAGGCGGCCGGGAAACTTGCCGAGGCACAGCGGCCGAAACCAAGCGCGGCCTTACGCAGAGCCGTCCAGGAGGCGGCCGCCACAGCGGGGTTCACCGAGGTCATCGACAACGCCGTGAAGCTGCGCGAGGAACTCGACCAGGCCGGCGCCGACCTTCGGAGCCTGCTGACCCCGTTGCGGAACTGGAAGTACTGGCTCTTCGCGATCATCGCGCTGTTCGCCGCGCCGGTGATCGCCGTGGTGATGCGGCAGTTCGACCTCGCCGCTGTGTCCACCGTGGCCTGGCTGCTCGGTACCGCGGCCAGTTATGTTGCCCTGGCAGGAAAGTACCTGCAGGCCGCGCGGAAGAAGATCGCCGACGCCCAGGCCGAGCTGGCCGCCGCCGAACAGGAGGAGCACGACCGAATCGAACGCGAGGTCGCCGAGGCGGAGGCCATGCTCGGTGCGATTCAGTCCGAACTGGACGGTGCGGTCCAGCGGGAACGGGACCTGGCCGCCAAGTTCGACGAGGTCAGGCGCGAGCAGGAGGCGGCGACGCCCGGGCAGGTGCTGGACGAGTTCATCACCGAACGACTGGGCAGCGACGACTACCGCCGTCATCTGGGCGTGCCCGCGCTGGTCCGCCGCGACCTGGAGCGGCTTTCCCGGCTGGTCGCGGCGCAGGACTCCGAGGCGCCCGGCGAGTATGCGATCGACCGGATCGTGCTGTACATCGACGACCTCGACCGCTGCCCGACCCCGATGGTGATCAAGGTGCTGGAGGCGGTGCACCTGCTGCTGGCGTTCCCGGTGTTCGTGGTCGTGGTCGCCGTGGACGCCCGCTGGCTGACCAGTTCGCTGCGGCAGCACTACCCCCAGCTCGCCGGGCCGGACGCGGACCCGGAGGACTACTTGGAGAAGATCTTCCAGATCCCGTTCCGGATCCAGCCGCTGCCGGTGCCGGTGCGCGAACAGATGACCCGCGGACTGCTCGCGCCGAGCACGATCGTCGCTCCCGATACCGCCGCCGCGACCGCCGACGGCGCGGTGTACGTGCCATGGGGCGACCTGGACGAGTTCAACGAAGTCGTCGCCTCGTTCAGCCAGGTCTCCGGCGGGCAGGCCCGGCCGGTGGCCGTCGACCTGACCATCACCCAGGAGGAGCTGCGGCAGGCCGAGGACGTCGCCGAGCTGATCGGCCGGACACCCCGGGCGGTCAAGCGGTTCGTCAACGTGTACCTGCTGATCAAGGCGATCGGTATCGGGCGGGACTGGGAGGTTCCCCGCCGGGGGCAGCTGGCGGTGCTGGTCGCCGTGGCAGTCGGCCTGCCGCGCACGGCCGGGCCGCTGTTCGCCGCGATCCGGTCCGGCTCGCGAAAGCTGTCGGACGCGCTGCCAGCACCGTCCGAAGAGGACGTGCTGCACAACTGGGTCGCGCTCGGGCCTGGGCGCGACTTCTCACTGGATGGACTCACCGGTTGGGTGGATCTTATCGGCCGTTTCCGCCACAGCGGTCCCGTCCCGGGCAGGATGGACCTGTGACGCCGAAGATCCTGGTCGTGTCGGACGACGAAGTGCTCATCAGCCGGCTCGGCGAGCTGCTGGCCGAGGCGGGCTACGAGCACGATGTGGCGGCCGCGGGCGAACCGGGGTACGACCTGATGATCGTGGACCGGGATCTGGACGGCAGCCTGGACATGCTGCTGACGTTGCGGCGGCAGGCGGTCACGGCGAGGGCTTTGGTGTTGTCGTCCATTGGGGACGAGAAGGACCAGGAGGCGGCGCTGGCGTCCGGCGCGGACGGGTACCTGACCAAGCCGTTCCTGCCGACCACGCTGATCCGCAAGGTGCGCGGCCTGTTGCGGCGGCACATCGACAACGCCGAGACCATCCCGTTCGGACAGGCGCAGCTCGACGTCCGGCGCTACGAGGTCGTTCTGCCCAAGGGCAAGCGGATCTCGTTGTCGGTCCGGGAGTTCGACCTGCTGCGCACCCTGGTGGCCCGCCCGACGGTGATCTACCCGAAGGCCGAGCTGCGCACCAGGGTGTTCGGCACCGAGGCCAGCGAGTCCACCGTGGACACCTACGTGTACTACCTGCGCCGCAAGCTCGGCCACGGCGTGGTCCGCTCGGTGTACCGGCTGGGCTACAAGGCCGGGGCCATCTCGGTGTAGCGCTGGAACGCCCACGGGTCGTGCGCGGCGATGACCTCGACCCGGTCACCGTGGTCCAGCAGCAGTTCCCGCAGCCGTGACTGGTTGGCCATCCGCAGCGGGCGGTCCATCTCGGTCAGTTCCTCGAACGCCTCCCACAGCGGCATGGTCCACCGGTTGCCCGGCTCGACCTGGCCGTGGTGGTAGATCGCGTCGCCCACGTGCAGCAGCCACTTCTCCCCGCCCCGCACGGCGACCGCGCTGTGCCCGGGAGTGTGCCCGGCCAGCGGGATCATCAGCACGTCCTCGGACACGCCGTCGAGCTGCAACGCGTCGAAGCCGAACCAGGAGTTGCCCTTCTGCGACGTGTAGGTGCTCCACTGTGGACGATGGGCCCAGTGCATCGGCCGGTAGCGGATGCTGTGCTCGGGATGCGTGCCCGGCGACAGCGCCGCGTTCAGCTCTTGCTTGTGGACGTGAATGACCGCGTGCGGGAAGTCGGAGATGCCGCCGGTGTGGTCGAGATCCAGGTGGGTCAGCACGATGTGCCGGACATCCTCGGGCTGGTATCCCAGCTTCTTGACCTGCTGTAACGCGGTCTCCCCCGGTTCCAGCAACGGCTCGGTGCGCTCGAGGAAGGTCCGCCCCAGAGACTCGTCGCCACGCTCGACATCGATCGTGCCGAACCCCGAGTCGACCATGACCAGCGCATCCGCGGTCTCGACCAGCAGCACGTGGTTGAGCACCCGCGCCGGCACGAGCCCGTTGCCCGGATCGATCTCCCGCATGGACCCGCAGTTGAGGTGATGAATCGCCATGAACTGTAATATACAGACTGGTCTACTACAGGCAAGGCCGGCTCAACCCTCGTGCGCGAACACGAGGGTTGAGCTGGGGTTACAGGTACTGGCCCGTGGGAACGTCGGCTTCGACAGACTTCGCGGGCGGCAGGTCCTCACGGCGCAGCAGGCGGATCTCGGCGAGGTTCTCGGTGGTCGTGATCCGGTGCCCCTGCAACGCGACCGACCGGTCGAAGACGTTGCGCATGTACCGCCCGTTGCCGAACGACTCACCGCGCTCGGTCCCGCGCAGCAGGTCGTAGACCGCGGGAACGACGTCGGCGTGCAACGTGTACCCGGCCTTCTCGGTCATCTTGGTGAAGATCTCGACCAGCTCGTCGTCGGTGTAGTCCGGGAACCGCAGCGTGGTCGGGAACCGCGAGGACAGGCCCGGGTTGGCCTCCATGAACTTGGCCATCTTGCCGTCGTACCCGGCCGCGATCACCACGAGGTCGTCGCGGTGCTCCTCCATCAGCTTGATCAGCTCGGCGATCGCCTCGCTGCCGTAGCCGTCGTACCAGGCCGGAGTCAGCGAGTAGGCCTCGTCGATGAACAGCACACCGCCGAGCGCCTTCGCCACGGCCGCGCGGACCTTGGGCGCGGTCTGGCCGAGGTACTCGCCGATCAGGTCGCCGCGGGACACCTCGACCAGGTGCCCGGACGAGAGCAGCCCGAGCTTGGCGTAGGCGGCCGCGATCAGCCGGGCCATCGTGGTCTTCGCGGTGCCGGGGCTGCCGGTGAACACCAGGTGCCTGGTCGGCGAGGCCAGCGGGATGCCGGCCTCGCGGCGCATCCGGTCCGCCTTGGCCTCCGCGACCAGCAGCCGGACCTCGTGCTTGACCGAGTCCAGCCCGATCAGCGACTCGATCTCGGACAACGGGTCGCTCTGCACGTCCACCCAGGAGGTGTTGGCCAGGGTGTCCGGCACGTCCTCGACCAGGATCTCGTGCAGCGACTCGTCCTCGCTGACCACGTCGTCGGCGAGCACCCGCCGGGCCTGGCGCGCGATCGACCGTTCCAGCAGGCCCACCGCGAGCCGCGCGTTGCCGGTCGGCGTCGACTTGACCAGGCTGCGGACCTTCTCGGATACCCCGTCCTGCAAGGAGAACCCGGCGGCCATGGCCTTCTCCCCGAACAGCGCCACGAAGTTGTCCTCGGTCAGCGCCGGGAACCGCAGCACCGACGGGAAGAACGCGGCAAGGTCCGATTCGGACTTCAGCAGCCCGTTGACCGCCGCGTCGGGTCCGGTGAGCACGACCACCAGGTCGTTGGGGTGGTTCTGGATCCCGGCGAGCAGCGCGTTCACCGCCTCACGGTTGCGCCAGTCGTCGTCGGAGGGCTGCAGCTCGTGAACGTCCTCGATGCACAGCACGCCGCCGATGGCCCGGTCGACCACCCGCCGGACGCGCGGGCCGATCTCCCAGGTCTCGCCGTGCACCAGGTCGCCGCGGTCGACGACGACGATGTGCCCGGAGGACAACACCCCGAGACCGGCGAACATCCGGCCGAGAATCCGCGCCACCATGGTCTTCCCGCTGCCGGGCTGACCGGTGAACACCAGGTGCCGCGGCCGGGTCTCGACGACCATCCCGGCCTCGCGCCGCATCCGGGCCGCCTTCTCCTCGGCGACCAGCAGCGCCAGCTCCCGCTTGATCTTGTCCAGGCCCACGCACGAGTCGAGCTCGGCCTGCGGGTCCGCGCCCGCGACCCCGCCCGGGATCAGCTGGCGAGGCAGGTCCGCGGCGGTCACCGCGACCGAACGAGACCTGCCCACCTTGGCGCGTTTGCGGGCCGCCACAACGCATTGCTCGGCGAGGTAGTCCACCAGCCGGGCGCCGCGCAGGTTCAGCAGCGGCGGGGTGCGGGTGAGCAGCACGCCCGCCGTCAGGCTGACCGTGCGGCTGATCGTCGCGCCCCGGCGGGTGACCGCGCGCTTGAGCAGTTCCGCGTAGTGCTTGTCGGTGAACTCGTAGGTCCGCGCGACCCGGAACCCTTGGTACAGCGCGGGGTTCGCGTCGAACAGGCGGGTCTCGCCGCCCGGCCCGCAGACCGCGACCACGTGCAGGTCAGGGAACCGTTTGAGGCAGCGGCGGAGTTCCTCGGTGAGCGCGGCGCCGCAGCGGTCGAACCCGAGGGTGCGGTCCAGGCCGTCGATCACCAGCACGATCTTCTCCGCGACACACTCGCTGATGTCACGGGTGAGCTGGTGCACGGCGTTGGTCGCGTCCATCGTCGCGTACAGCTGGTCGGAGACCCAGCGCGCGGACGAGGCCACGCCGCGGTCGACCAGTTCCTTGATCAGGATGGTCGCGCCGGTGCGGCGGCCGGTCCCGTCCGGCCCGGCGATCATCAGCCGCACCGGGGCCGGCTCGTTCACCGGGACGATCATGTCCTTGACCGCCGTGGCCAGCTCGGGCTGACCCACCAGCGGGATGTCCGGATCGGCCGGTCCGGCCTTCTTGGCCTCCCCCGGCGCCACCGCGAACGTGCGGACCAGCGGGTTGAACACCGGACGGCGGCGGTACATCTGCCGGACCGTGCGCTGGAAGCCGACGATCGGGATGTCCGGGTTCGCGCCGATCGCGACGCCGGGCAGGCCGCGCAGCGACGAGTCCAAGCGCACGCACATGTCGAGCCACGCCCGGCAGGCGTCGATCTCCCCCTCGGCCACCCCGAGGGCGAGCCACCCGCGCGTCGCCGACGACCAGGCCGAGGCGTCGACCAGCTGGGGCATGTGGTCCTGCACCGCGTCGTACACGGCCTCGTCCATGGCGAGCAGCTCGGCGGGGGCGCGCTCGATGCCCGCGACGGTGAGCAGGCTGGCCACCACCGAACCGACGCTCGGGCCGCCGACGGCCGAGCGCAGGCGTTCGTGCGCCGCGCTGAACCCGCTCAACGCCCATTCCAGGTGGTTGACCGGCCCGGCCAGCTCGGGCAGCGCGCCGAGCATGTCGTCGGTGGCCGCGCGGGCCCAGATGTCGTAGAGCGCCGACACTGGCGTGTCCGCGGTGTCCTCGGGTTTGGCCAGCTCGTGCAGGGCGATCAGGGCCTGGCGGCGCGGCTCCAACGGTTCGATGCCCTCGAACACGTCCAGGCACTCGCGGGCGAGCTGACGCGCCAGGGCGCGTTTGTCCGGGTCGGTCCCGGCCGCGGACAGCAGCCAGTCACCCGGCGGGCGGAAGTTGGACGCGCGGAAACAGGCCCACACCGGGTCCCGGTCCGGCGGCTCGGGGCGCGCCTGGAACGCGTTGAGCATCTCGTACTCGATGTCGCAGCGGTTGCCCCCACGCACCGCCGCCACACCCGGTAGGTACTGCAGCAGGCACCACAGCTCCGCGCCGACAACGGTGACGTCGGCGCCGTAGAAGTCGCTCAGCGAGTACGGCAGCTCGGCCACCCGCGGGTCGGCGTTCAACGCGTTCGCGCGCTCGGTGATCTGCTCGTACAGACCGTCCGGCACCCGCCACGGTCCGTGCGCGTACAGGTCGAACACCGGCTCGTCGGACAGCACCAGCTGCAGGTGGTCCGGCAGCTCGGGTAATGCCATGGTGAGCCCCCTCTCGTCCAGTCGGACACCCTAAACCGGCGGACATAGGCTTGATGGCATGACCACACATTTCGATGTCGTCGTCCTCGGGGCCGGCGTGGGTGGCTACGTCGCCGCGATCCGGTCGGCGCAGCTGGGCCTGAAGACCGCCGTCGTCGAGGAGAAGTACTGGGGCGGGGTGTGCCTCAACGTCGGCTGCATCCCCTCGAAGGCACTGCTGCGCAACGCCGAGCTGGCGCACATCTTCACCAAGGAGGCCAAGGACTACGGCATCCAGGTGGACGGGACGGTCAGCCTGGACTACGGCGAGGCCTACCGCCGCAGCCGCAAGGTCGCCGACGGACGCGTGAAGGGCGTCCACTTCCTGATGAAGAAGAACGGCATCACCGAGCTGAACGGGCACGGCACCTTCAAGGACGACCACACCATCGAGGTCAACGGCGAGGACGTCACCTTCGACTACTGCATCATCGGCGCGGGAGCCAAGCCCCGCCTGCTGCCCGGCACGTCGAAGAGCTCCCGCGTGGTCACCTACGAGGAGCAGATCCTCGCCGACAACCTGCCGTCGAGCATCGTGATCGCCGGCGCGGGCGCCATCGGCGTCGAGTTCGCGTACGTGCTGCACAACTACGGTGTGAAGGTGACCATCGTCGAGTTCCTCGACCGGATGGTCCCGCTGGAGGATGCCGAGGTGTCCGCGGAGCTGGCCAAGCGCTACCGCAAGCTGGGCATCGACGTGCTGGTGGGCACCAAGGTGGAGTCCATCGAGGAGACCTCCGCGGGCGTGCGGGTGACGGTGTCGAAGAACGGCCAGCAGCAGATCCTGGACGCCGAGAAGGTCCTGCAGGCCATCGGGTTCCAGCCCAACGTCGAGGGTTATGGCCTGGAGAAGACCGGCGTGGCCCTGACCGATCGTGGCGCGATCGACATCGACAGACGCGGCCGCACCAACGTCCCGCACATCTTCGCGATCGGTGACGTGACCGCCAAGCTGATGCTCGCGCACGCCTCCGAGTCCATGGGCATCGTCGCGGCGGAGACCATCGCGGGTGCGGAGACCATGGAGCTCGACTTCGTGATGATCCCCCGCGCCACGTACTGCCAGCCGCAGATCGCCAGCTTCGGCTGGACAGAGGCACAAGCAAGAGAGAAGGGTTACGACGTCAAGGTCGCCAAGTTCCCCTTCACCGCCAACGGGAAGGCCCACGGCCTCGGCGACACCGCGGGCTTCGTGAAGATCCTCTCCGACGCCAAGTACGGTGAACTCCTCGGTGCCCACCTGATCGGCCCGGACGTGACGGAGTTGCTGCCCGAGCTCACCCTCGCCCAGCAGTGGGACCTCACTGTCAACGAGGTCGCCCGCAACGTCCATGCCCACCCCACCCTCGGCGAAGCGGTCAAGGAAGCCATCCACGGCCTGGCCGGCCACATGATCAACTTCTGACAACCACGCACACCCACACCTGCCCCCGATCCCCGGATCGGGGGCACAACCCGGGGCTCCAACCCGCCCGCGGCCCACGCCCCACGAAGGACCCTCGTGTCCTCTCCCTCCCGTATGGCCTGGGCGAAGCCGACCACATCTGTCAAGTGGGGCCGCGAAGCAAGAACCCGGTCCGCCCACAGACCCCAACCACGCTGAAGGCCATACGGACCGGCCCCGCTGGAAGCCGCCGCGGCCCCACTTGACTGATGTGGTCCCCTTGGGCAGGCCATACGGGAGGGAGAGGACACGCAACCCAACCCAAAGGATCCGAAGGATCCTGCTCCCCTGCCCCTCTTGGCGGCCTGCCCGTCCGGCGAGGACATCTTTTTCTTTCAGCGCCAGCAACGTGCCGCTGACGGGACCCCACGAACTGAACTAGGGGCTGTGAGAGCCGGTTATCGGTGGATGCAGGCGGCAGCGTAGTTGGCTGGGGTTTGATAGCCCAGGGCGGAGTGCCTGCGGTGGTGGTTGTATTCGTCTTTCCAGTCGCTGATCACGACCCGAGCCTGGGTGAGTGACCAGAACAGAACAGGGTGATGTTCAAGCATTCGTCGCGGAGACGGCCGTTGAACGATTCGATGTAGCCGTTGCGCCAGGGTTGCCCCGGTGGGATGAACGCCAGGCTGACGCGCTCGCCGGCCCAGTCGCGCATCGTCTGGCAGGCCAACTCAGGGCCGTTGTCGCTGCGTAACACGGCCGGATAACCCCGGCCCAGGGCGATGCGGTCCAGCTCGTCGGTCAGCCGGTCGACGGTGATGGAGCGCTCGACCAGGCCGCCGAGGCATTCGCGGGTGTGCTCGTCCACGATGGACACGATCTTGACCGGTCGGCCGTCGGTGGTGGCGTCGAACTGGAAATCCACCGCCCACACATGGTCCGGCGCATCCGCGGTCGGCGTATTCGGCGCAGTTGAGCAGCCCAGGAGTTTCCGGCGGCGGCGTTGCGGCACGCGCAGACCTTCCTCACGCCATAACCGTTGGATCTTCTTGTGGTTCACGATCCAGCCCTCGCCGCGGGCATCGTGGTGGCCCACCGAAATCCCCACCGTGGATGCGTTTTGACATAGGCACGCAACCATGCGCATAGCGCGGCGTCGGGGTCCGCCGGCGTCTGCGCGGCAGGCGGACGGCGTTGCGTGCCCCGGTTCTGCCCGATCACCCGGCAAGCGAACCGTTCACTCACCCCGAGCACGCGCCTCAGGTGGTGCACAGCCGCCCGCCGGCGTTGCGGGCTCAGAAGTTTCCCTGGGCGATCTCCTTGAGCGCGGCCTTCTCCAGTTCCGCGTCCGCGAGCAGCCGTTTGAGCGTGGCGTTCTCCCGCTCGAGGTCCTTCAACCGCTTCGCGTCGTCGGCCTTCAAACCGCCGAACTGGTTGCGCCACCGGTAGTAGGTCGCTTCGGTGATCTGCAACTCCCGGCAAACATCAGCCACCTCTTTGCCCTCGGCCAGCAGTTGGTCGGCCTGCGTCAGTTTCCGAACGACCTGCTCAGGTGTGTGCCGCTTCCTGGTACTCATCGTCCCGGGCAAACCGATCAGTAGCGGCAACAATCGCCGCAGTCATGCTCCCCCCGCGGTGACCGGTGTCATCCAGAACCACAAGCTCACTCCCAGGCCACGCCCGATGCAGCGCCCACGCCGTACCCAGCGGACCACTAACGTCATAACGCCCGTGAATCAACACCGCAGGAATCCCGTGCAGCCGCCCAATCCCTCGCAACAGCTGCCCCTCCTCCAAAAAACACCCGTGCGACCAGTAATGAGTCACCAACCGCGCAAACGCCAGCTGAAACCCCGGCTCAGCCACCGACAATGACGGCGCCGCATCCGGAGCCAGCGACATATGCGTGTCCTCCCACTCACACCACCCCCGCGCCGCCTTCGCCCGAACCTCCGGATCCGGATCGTGCAGCAGCCGGCTATAGGCCGCCGAAAGATCACCATCACGTTCCCCAACGGGCACCCCGTCGCGGAACTTCTCCCACTCGCGCGGGAAAACCCGACCCATGTCCCGGGTAATCCAGTCAGTCTCGCTCCGGTCCCCGCTGGTCACGGCGGCGAGCACCAGCTCGGTCACCCGCTCCGGATGCGCCTGCGCGTAGGCGAGACCGAGCGTGACACCCCACGAACCACCCCACACCAGCCACCGCTCAATTCCCAGATGAACCCGCAACGCCTCGATATCGGCAACGAGATGCTGAGTGGTGTTCGCCGACAAATCCACGACCGGGTCCGCCGCCGAAGGCGTACTGCGCCCGGAGTTGCGCTGGTCGAACTGCACCACGAGGTAGCGATCCGGATCGAACAGGTTCCGCGTTCGCGGCGAGCTCCCCGACCCAGGACCGCCATGCAGCGCGACCGCCGGTTTCCCGTCAGGGTTCCCCGAAACCTCCCAGTACAGCGAATGCCCGTCCCCCACCTCCACCATGCCCGACTCGTGCGGCTCACTCAACGGAAAACGCCCGGATGTAGTCGCCATACATCCATGATGGCAGTGGCGGGCTCGCCCTCGCTGAGCCCGCCACCATCAACCACAGAGACCACAGCCACTACTGGTCGAAGTCGACCTCAACAGCGTCCGAGACCGGAACGGTCTGGCAGGTAACCACAAACCCCGCCTCGACCTCGGCATCCTCAAGCGCGAAGTTCCGCCGCATGTGCACCTTCCCCCCGACCACCTTCGCCCGGCAGGTCCCGCACACCCCACCCTTGCAAGCAAAAGGAAGATCAGGCCGAACCCGTTGAGCCCCCTCGAGAATGGTCATGTCCTTGGGCAGGACGGCGGTGGTCGAACGGCCATCCAAAGTCACAGTCACCGAAGAACTGGGCCCAACGGTCCCCGGCTCCGTGTGGTGAACAGGTTCAGGAGCCACATCCTCCACATAGAACAGTTCGAAGTGGATCCGTTCACGTGGAACCCCAAGCTCGGCGAGCACAGCCCGAGCATCGGTGACCATCCCGAAGGGTCCGCACAACCACCAGTGATCCACCTCGGCGGCATCAACCAGCAACGGCAGCAAGGTCCGCAGCTTGGGCTCGTCCAGCCGGCCAGTGAACAACTCGGCCTCACGCGGCTCCCGAGACAACACGTGTACAAGCTGCATACGCGTTGTATACAAGTCCTTCAAGTCGGCCAGCTCGTCCGCGAACATCACGGTGTTCGTACGCCGGTTGCCGTACAGAACCACAGCCGTCGCCGAAGGATCCCGCAGAACTGAGCCCAGGATGGACATCACCGGCGTGATCCCAGACCCCGCGGCCAGCAACACGTGCCGAGCGGGCCGAGTCAGGTCCGGAGTGAAAGCCCCCGACGGCGGAAGAACCTCAACGGTGTCCCCAGGCTTGAGCGACCGCACCAGCCAGGGAGAGAACACCCCACCGGGAACCTCACGAACCCCGATCCGCGGCCGTTCCCCGGCCATCGCGCAGATGGAATAAGACCGCCGCTCATCCCGCCCATCGACCATCCGCCGCAGCGTCAGCGACTGCCCCGGCCGGAACTCGTACAACGAAGCCAGCTCGTCCGGCACATCGAACGTCACCGCGACCGAGTCATCGGTGAGCCGCGCGACGGAAGCCACAGTCAGCGTGTGGAACTGTGGACGCAAGGAGACAGTCATCAAATCTCCTTCACATGCTCGAACGGTTCCGCACAAGCACGGCACCGCCGCAACGCCTTGCAAGCAGTGGCACTGAACTGCGACACCAGCTCCGTATCCAGAGAACCACACTGCGGGCAGGCAACCCGCGAAGGCGGCGCACTCAATGTCAGCGGAACAGGCCCACCGCGAGGAGCCGCACCCGGCGGGGCGATCCCGGCCTCGGCCAGCTTCCGCCGCCCAGCCGAGGTAATCCAGTCGGTAGTCCACGCAGGCGAAAGCACAGTACGCACATCCACCGAAGCAAACCCAGCCGAACGCAAAGCCTGAGTGAGGTCCGCCCGCATGACATCCATCGCGGGACAACCCGTGTAAGTGGGCGTGATCGAGACAACGACCCCGTCGGAAGTCTCCCGGACATCCCGCAAGACCCCGAGATCAGCAAGAGTCAGTTGCGGAAGCTCGGGATCGGTGACGGTCGACGCCACCTCCAGTGCGGTCACCATGTCGCGTCCGGATGCTCACGAGCCACACTCTGCAGCTCGGCCAGCAACGGCTCAAGGTGCTCAGTGTGTATACGCGGTGCATGCACCTCGTATACAACCGGTATACGAAGTGTGGACACCCGGCACACCTCGGCGATGATCGCGTCGAACTCCGCCCGCAACCCGGCATCATCGTCGAAAAGCTCGTCCACGTAAGGCCAAACGGCATCAAGCCCGGCCTGCATCCGCTCATGCGAGAACGCGGTGCCGTCACCCAGCCGAACCACCCACCGAGCCGCATAATCCCGGTGATAGGTCAGCTCCTTGACGCTCTTCACCGCGATAGCCGCCAAAACAGGGTCCTCGGAAGAAGTCAGCCCCTGCATCAGCGCCAGCCGCCAAGTGGAGAAGACCAGCAACCGAGCCATGGCGAAGGCGAAGTCCCCGCCACCCAGCTCAACCAGCCGCACATTGTGAAACTCGTGCGCCTCCCGGAAGAACGCCAAAGCGTCCTCATCGGACTGCGGAACCGGAGGCACCAGAGCGGGATCAGCCTTGGCAGCACGAGCCAGCAACAACCGGGCCTGGCCCAGCAGGTCCAGTCCGATGTTCGCCAGCGCTACCTCGTCCTCGAGCTCAGGCGCGCAAGTCACCCAGTCCTGCAGCCGGTGCGACATGATCAGCGCGTCATCACCCAGCTGCAGGCAGAACGTCGCCAGCCGCGCAGCGTCCACATGTGACGGTACCGTGGTGTCCATCCCTGCCAAGGGATCGGCGAACCCGGTGCCGAACGCCCACCGGGTGTCGTTGTCCTCGGTCAGTGCCTCGTACGCGTTGTCGAAAGACATGGGCCCTCACATGTGGGGGACGTCGTCGGGGATGTCGTAGAACGTGGGGTGCCGGTAGACCTTGTCCCCGCTGGGCGCGAAGAACGGGTCCTTCTCGTCCGGCGACGATGCCGTGATGTCGGCAGCCTTGACGACCCAGATGCTCACACCCTCGTTGCGGCGGGTGTAGAGGTCGCGGGCGTTGCTCAGCGCCATCTCGTCGTCGGCGGCGCGCAGCGAGCCCACGTGCACGTGGTTCAGACCTCGCTTGCCCCGCACGAAAACCTCATACAGCGGCCACGTCATGCCACGGCCTCCTTGTGCTTCGCCGCGTGCGCCGCGGCGGCCTCGCGGACCCAGGCGCCGTCCTCGTGTGCCTTGCGCCGGCGCTCGACGCGGATCTTGTTGCACGGCCCGTTGCCGCTGACGACCTCTTTGAAGTGCTCCCAGTCGATCTCACCGAAGTCGTAGTGCCCGCGGTCCGGGTTCCACCTCAGCTCGGGATCCGGCAGCGTGACGCCGAGTTTCTCGGCCTGCGGCACGGACATGTCCACGAACCGCTGGCGCAGCTCGTCATTGGTGTGCCGTTTGATCTTCCAGGCCATCGACTGCGCGGTGTTGGTCGACTCCGCGTCCGGCGGGCCGAACATCATCAAAGATGGCCACCACCAGCGGTTTGTGGCGTCCTGGACCATGTCCCGCTGCGCCTGCGTGCCGGTCATCATCGTCATCAGCAGCTCGTAGCCCTGCCGCTGGTGGAACGACTCCTCCTTGCAGATCCGGATCATCGCCCGCGCGTACGGCCCGTAAGAGCTGCGGCACAACGGAACCTGGTTGCAGATCGCGGCCCCGTCGACCAGCCAGCCGATCACGCCGACGTCCGCGAACGTCAGCGTCGGGTAGTTGAAGATCGAGGAGTACTTCTGCCGCCCGGTGATCAGCCGCTCGGTCAGGTCGGTCCGGTCCGCGCCAAGGGTTTCCGCGGCCGAGTACAGGTAGAGCCCGTGCCCGGCCTCGTCCTGGACCTTCGCGAGCAGGACCGCCTTGCGCCGCAACGAGGGCGCGCGCTTGATCCAGTCACCCTCCGGCTGCATGCCGATGATCTCGGAGTGCGCGTGCTGCGCGATCTGCCGGATCATCGTCTTGCGGTAGCCGTCCGGCACCCAGTCGCGCGGCTCGACCCGCTGGTCGCGCTCGATGGTGTGCTCGAAATGCGCCTCGAGATCGCTCATGACGTCTTCTCCCGCTTGGCAACCAGGGTGAGCACGTCGTACTTGGCGACCGACTCACCGTTCTGGTTGGTCACATCGGTGTCCCAGCGCACCTCGCCGTACTCCTGGTCGTGCCGGGGCGTGATCTGCTTGGCGGTCAACGTGACCGTCAGCGAGTCGCCGGGGAAGGTGGGCGTGAGGAACCGGAGGTTGTCCAGTCCGTAGTTGGCCAGCACCGGGCCCGGGTCGGGCTGGACGAACAGGCCGGCCGCGAACGAGAGCACGAGGTAGCCGTGCGCGACCCGGCCGCCGAAGAACGGGTTGGCCTTGGCGGCATCCTCGTCCATGTGCGCGTAGAACGTGTCCCCGGTGAAGGACGCGAAGTGCTCGATGTCCTCCATGGTCACGGTTCGCGGTCCGGCCACGACCGTGTCGCCCAACCGCAGGTCCTCCAGGTTCTTGCGGAACGGGTGCACGTCGTTGGCAGTAGAACTCCCTGGCACCCAACGGTTTGTGACCGCGGTGATGACCTGCGGGCTGCCCTGCACGGCAGTGCGCTGCATGTGGTGCAGGACGCCCCGGATGCCGCCCATCTCCTCACCACCACCGGCACGCCCCGGTCCACCGTGGACCAACGACGGCAGCGGTGAGCCGTGGCCGGTGTTCTCCTTGGCGTTCACGCTGTCCGTGACGAGGATCCGGCCGTGCCAAGGCGCCACACCGAGAACGACCTCACGCGCGAACGAAGCATCAGACGTGACAACCGATCCCGCGAGGCTGCCCTGTCCCCTGGCCGCCAACGCGATGACGTGCACGGTGTCGTTGTACGGCATCAGCGTGCTGACCGGGCCGAAGGCCTCGACCTCATGCGGCTGCGCCAGCTCCGGGTCGGCGGCAAGCAACAGAACCGGTGAGACGAAAGCGCCTCGCGAAACGTCAGCGTCCACAACGGACACATTGTCCGGGTCGCCGAACACCACCCGCCCGGCCTCCAGCAGTGCCTTGAGCGACCGGCGGACCTCCTCGCGCTGTTCCAGGCTGGCCAGCGCGCCCATCCGGACGTCTGGGTTGCGCGGGTTGCCGACGACGACCTTGGCCAGCCGCGCGGAGGCCGCCTCGGCAACGGCGTCGAGGTGGGCAGCGGGCACGAACGCCCGGCGGATGGCGGTGCACTTCTGCCCCGCCTTGACGGTCATCTCGTTCACGAGCTGCTTGACGAAAAGGTCGAACTCGGGCGTGCCGGGCACGGCGTCCGGGCCGAGGATCGAGCAGTTCAGCGAGTCGGCCTCGGCGTTGAACCGGACCGACCGGCGCACCACGTTCTCGTGGGCGCGCAGGCGTTGCGCCGTGGACGCGGAACCGGTGAAGGACACCAGGTCCTGCTCGGTCAGGTGGTCCAGCAGGTCACCCGCGCCGCCGGCGACAAGCTGCAGCGAGCCCTCGGGCAGGATGCCGGACTCGATGATCAGCTCGACCAGCCGCGCGGTCAGGTACGCGGTCTGCGACGCGGGTTTGATCAGGCTCGGCACTCCGGCGACGAACGCGGGCGCGAACTTCTCCAGCGGGCCCCAGACCGGGAAGTTGAAGGCGTTGATCTGCACCGCGACGCCGTGCAGCGGGGTGCAGATGTGCTGGCCGTAGAAGGTTCCGCCCTTGCCGAGCGGCTCCAGGCCGCCGTCCACGTAGACGGTGTCGTTCGGCAGCTCGCGGCGGCCTTTGCTGGAGTACCCGAACAGCGTGCCGATGCCACCGTCCACATCGAACTTGTTGTCGCCCGCGGTGGCGCCGGTGCGGTGGGACAGGTCGTAGAGATCGGAGCGGTGCTCCATCAGGTGGGAGGCGAGTGCCTTGAGCAGCGCCGCCCGCTGGTGGAAGGTCAGCTCGCGCAATGCGGCGCCCTGCTTGCGGCCGTACTCGAGCGCGGCGGCCATGTCGACCCCGGCCGACGAGATTCGGGCGATCTCCTCGCCGGTGACCGCGTCGTGCAGTGGCGCGCCTTCGTCCGGCGGAGTGTGCCACTGACCGGACACATAGCTGCGCAGCGGAGCCATCCTGGTCGACCTCCCGGCTGAATTACTAACCGTCCGTTCAGTCAGCATGGTAGCTTGGCCGCATGCCCGAGGAAAGCGGTGTCCTGCTGGTACGGGACGGTTCTGTCGCCACCATCACGATGACCAGTCCGTCGCTGACCACCGCGGCGAAGACGGCATTGCTGGACGCGATCACCCAGGTCAGCGACGACGAAGGCATCCGTGCGGTCGTGCTCACCGGCGCCGGGAAGGCATTCAGCATGGGCCAGGACCTGGTCGAGCACGCCGAGGAGCTCAAGCGGGACGCGGCGCACGCGTTCGACACCGTCGGGCAGCACTACAACCCGATCGTCCTGGGCCTGGCGACCATGCCCAAACCGGTCATCGCGGCCATCAACGGCGTCTGCGTCGGCGCCGGCCTCGGCTTTGCCCTCGCGTGTGACCTGCGAATCGCCTCCGCCAAGGCCCGGTTCGGCACGGCCTTCACCGCGATCGGCCTGACCTGCGACTCCGGCCTGTCAGTCACCCTCGCCCGCGCGGTGGGCGCCGCCCGTGCCAGCGAGCTCGTGTTCAACGCGACCATGTTCACCGCCGAGGAGGCCCTGGCCTGGGGGTTGGTCGGCAAGGTCGTGGCACCCGAGGACTTCGCGGCGGAGACGGCCGCCCTCGCGGGCCGGCTCGCCGACGGCCCGACCCTCGCCTACGCCGAGGCCAAGAAGGCCATGGCGGTGTCGCTGGAGGCCGCTCTCCAGGCCGAAGGCGAAGGCCAAGCCCGCCTCGGCGTCACCGAGGACCACCAGAACGCCGTCGAGTCCTTCCTGGCCAAACAACCCCCCAAGTTCCAAGCCCGCTAACCCCGCGTGTCCCACACTCGCCGCCCCCGTGTCCCCCACTCGCCGCCCCCGTGTCCCACACTCGCCCCGGACCAATGGGGATTTCGGGGTCCGCGAGTGTGGGACACGGGGGCGGTGAACGTGGGACACGCGGGTGGGGTCAGCGGCGGACCCGGCGTTCGCGGGTGTCGATCCACACGCCGTGCGCCGGTTGGTCGATCATCGGGTCCGCCCAGCGGACGCGGATGCGGTGCGGCTGCGCCTCCTGCAGCCGCGCCTCGACCCATTCACCCTGCTCGTCCTCGACCCACCACGGGTCGCTCAGGCTGGCCAGCCCGTCCCGCCGGACGATCTCCTCGGCGTCGTCCTGCGAGGCCGGATCCGCCAGGGCGACATGGAACACAGTCAACGGCAGCCATTCGTCGCCCGTAGGCGCCAGATACCCGAGGATCTCGTCGTCCTCGTCCCGGCGGATCGTGATCATGCGTCCCAAGTTACCTGCGCTACCAACAGGTTTACCGGACCAGCGGCCGGACTTCCTCGGCGACGAACCGGACGAAGCCAACTGGGTCGGGTTCGTCGGGAGTTGGCTGGAGGATGACGGTGTCCGCGCCGGCCTGGACCAGGCGGTGGACAGCGTCGGCGATGGCCTGCGCGTCGCCCGCGGCGCCGAGACCCTTGTCCAGGTCCTCGTTCGCGGTCTGCTCGGCACGCAGGCGCTCGGCGGCGCCCGGGCCGGTGGCGGCGGACATGTAGACCACGATTTCGGACTTGGTGTACGCGCGGACCTCCCGAACGCGCTCCGGCGACGAACTCGCGGTGAGCAGGGTTCCGTCGGCGACCTCAGCGCAAAGTTTCAGCGAACGCGCCCCTTCCGCGCCGGCGTAGATCGCGGGCGGCGACAACGGCGGCCATTCCAGGGAGATCTTGTCGAGCTTGACGTACCGGCCGTCGGTGCTGACCTCCTCGCCGTTGAGCAACCCGCGCAACGCGACGAGGTACTCCCGCAGCAGGGTCAGCGGGGACTCGACCCGAGATCCGGTCTGCCCCATCCACCGCTGCACGCCGTGGCCGAACGCGAGGATCGCCCGGTCGCCGAACATCCGGTACAAAGTGGCCGCTTCCATCGCGGTCAACGCCACATTGCGCAACGGCACCGGCAGCAGGCCGACGCCGATGCGCACGTCGGAGGTCCACGCGAGAGCGGCCGCCGCGCTGGCGATCCCGCTCTCGAAGAAGCAGTCCTCCCATAGCCACAACTGTTCCAGCCCCGCGGAGTCCGCGGCCCGAGCGACGTCTCGCAGCCGCTCGGGCGCCACCTGTGGCCGGAACACTGCCCCCAGAACCGTCATCAGCTCACCTTCTCGAACGCCACCGACACTCCTTGCCCCACCCCAACACACAGGGTGGCCAGACCGCGAGTGGAATTCTCCCGCTCGAGCCGGCCGAGCAGGGTCACCACGAGCCGCGCGCCGGAGCAGCCGAGCGGGTGGCCCAGGGCGATCGCGCCGCCGTCGGCGTTCACGCGTTCCTCGTCGAGCTTCAGGCGGCGGATCACGGCGAGGCTCTGCGCGGCGAAGGCCTCGTTCAGCTCGACCGTGAGGTCATCGCGCTGCCAACCGGTGCGGGCGAGCACCTTCTCGGTCGCCGGAACCGGTCCCAGGCCCATGATGTGCGGCTCGACACCCGCGCTCGCGCCCGCGACGACCCGCGCCCGCGGCGTCAGGCCGTACTTTTCCACCGCGGCCTCGCTCGCCAGCACCAAGGCGGCGGCGCCGTCGGAAAGCGGCGACGACGACCCGGCGGTGACGATCCCGTCCTTGCGGAAAACGGTCTTGAGCTGGGCGAGTTTTTCCAAAGTGGTCGATCGCCGCGGCCCCTCGTCGACCGTCACTTCCCCATCCTTCACCGGCACGGGCACGATCTCCCGCTCGAACCGGCCCGCGTCGATCGCGGCGATCGCCTTGGCGTGGCTGCGCAACGAGAAGGCGTCCGACTCCGCACGAGTGATCCCGTCCAGGGCGGCGACCTCCTCCGCGGTCTCCCCCATCGAGATCGTCGTCTTCGCGGGGAACTCGGAGTTGGTGAACCGCCAGCCGAGCGATGTGTCGGCGACCTCACCGGGCTTGGCCCACGGCGTGCCGGGCTTGGCCATCACCCACGGCGCGCGGGTCATCGACTCGACCCCACCGGCCACGACGAGATCGGCCTCGCCGGACTTGATCGCCTGCGCGGCGGACATCACCGCGGTGAGACCGCTGGCGCACAACCGGTTCACGGTGTATCCGGGCACGGTGTGCGGCAGGCCGGCCAGCAACACGGCCATCCGGGCGACGTTGCGATTGTCCTCACCGGACTGGTTCGCGGCGCCGAGAATCACCTCGTCGATGTCGCCGGCAGGGATCCCGGCCCGCCGGACCGCCGCACCCACCACGAGAGCCGCCAGATCATCCGGCCGGACCCCGGCCAGCACGCCGCCGTAACGACCCTGAGCAGTTCGGACACCGTCAACGACAAATGCAGTGCTCATTCGTACTCGCTCCGCTCGCACAGACCCGGCCGCCGACATGCCGGTGCTTTCCGGCCCGCACCGCGCGACCGGCTCCGCATGCCCACCCGCCCGCCGCCGTGCCCGGGGCGGAGCCGGGCGCGTTGCGGGCCGGAAAGCACCGGCGCGGCCATGTCAGCCATACCGGCTATTATCAACCGACTGTTCGGTCAGTCCAAGGTGGTGAATCCGGTGTCACACAGTGCCGCGCACGACATGTTCGAGGCGGATGCCGCGTCCAGGGCACTGGGTATCGAGCTGATCGAAGCAGGTGAGGGCCGGGCCGTCACCAGGATGCGCGTCACCGCGGAGATGGTGAACGGGCACGACATAGCGCACGGCGGATATGTCTTCCTGCTCGCGGACACCACATTCGCGTGCGCGTGCAACAGCTACGGACCGGTAACCGTGGCCGCGGGCGCCGATATCACGTTCGTCACATCCGCCCATCTCGGCGACGAACTGACCGCCACCGCGTCCGAACGGACCAGGTTCGGCCGCAGCGGCATCTATGACGTGACGGTCACCCGCGGCGGTGAGGTCGTGGCGGAGTTCCGCGGGCGCAGCCGGGTGATCGGGAAATGACCCGCCGCGGCCGGCCCGGATACGACCTGGAATCGCTGCTCACGGTCGCGGTCAAGGTGTTCAACGAACGCGGCTACGAGGCCACCAGCATGGAGGAACTGTCCCGCAAGCTCGGAATCACCAAGTCGGCGATCTACTACCACGTGGCGAGCAAGGACGAACTGCTCCGATTGGCCGTCGACCGGGCGCTGGACGGATTGTTCGAAGTGGCCGGCGAGGCGGAGCGAATGGGCGGCCGGGCGATCGACCGGCTGGAGTTCCTGGTCCGCGGCAGCATCAAGGTGCTCGTCGACCGGCTGCCGTTCGTCACCCTGCTGCTGCGGGTGCGGGGCAATACGAAGGTGGAACGGGCCGCGCTGGCCCGGCGCCGCGACTTCGACCACCTGGTCACCGAACTGGTGAAACAGGCCGAGGCCGAGGGCGATGTCCGGCCGGACATCGACCCGGCCATCACCGCGCGGCTGCTGTTCGGCACGGTCAACTCGCTGATCGAGTGGTATCGCCCACGTGGGGGACTCGGCAGCGACGACCTGGCGGATGCCGTCTGCGCCATAGCGTTCAGCGGGTTGCGTGCATCGGAAAATCAGGGCCTCACTGGAAGTGGCTCTCCCCAGCGCCACTTCCAGTAGCCGGACCTCATGAGGAGAAGGCCGGCTCGCCCTTCTTCTTCTTGCCGGTGTGCGCGGCTTCGAACGCGTCGATGACGTTGGCCGGAATGCGGCCGCGGTCGGAAAGCTCGTAGCCGTTCTGCCGGGCCCAGTCGCGGATTGCCTTGGTCTGCTCCCGGCTCGCCGGCGAACCGGGACGCTTCACCGGCGACGAGCCGCGCTTGACCCGCCCACCCGTACGGCGCGCAGAGTTCACGAACTCCTCGAGGCCGGAACGCAGCTTCTCGGCGTTGGCCTCGGTCAGGTCGATCTCGTAGCTCACGCCGTCGAGTGCGAAGCTCACGGTGCTGATGTCGTCGGCGGCGGTGCCGTCGAGGTCATCAACCAACTGGACGGTGACCCTCTGAGCCATTAAAGGTTACCTCGATTTGTGACAGTGGTGACAACGGGTAACTCCCACAGGATGGAATGCCGCGGGTGTTAAGCAGACTATAGATCGCCACTACCACTACTTCGCAACTACCGGGTCTTCTTGGGCGCGTCGGGAACGCGACACTTGGGCGCGCCGGGAACCGACACGCCGAGGGTCAGATGGGTTTTCCGTTGATGGTCACGTTAGTGAACTTCCGGCCGTCGACGTTGTTCAGTATGTTCGAGGTGTTGGACACACCGGCGAACTTGCAGTCGGTGGCGACCAGCCCCTTGATGTGGGCATTGGACAGCCCGCTCACGTCGAACACCCGCTCGGCCTTGGTACAGGAGGAGTTACTGATGGCAAAGGGGCCGAAGGCGGGCGGGAAGTTCCCGGTCTGGTTGTTGTAGGTGGTGGTGACGAAGAAGACGGAACGCTGGAAGGTCCCGGACACGCTGTCCAGGTTGATGTTCTGGGAGAATCCGCCGCGTTTGGTGTTCGACTTCACGTACAGGGCGAACTTGGTCGCGCCGGTGACATTCAACTTGTAGGCGTAGACGTTCCTAATACCGCCCGTCTGCTCTGAGCCGCAGGTGATCGCTCCCCAGTTGCCGTTCATCGCACAGTTGACCACCACGAGGTTCTGACAGGGCACGTTGACCCGGCGGCCGTCCTCGTCGCGGCCGGACTTGATGGCGATGTTGTCGTCGTGTGCGCCCAGGTTGCAGTTGGTGATGACCACGTGATCACACGACTCCGGATCGCAGCCGTCGGTGTTCGACGATGCCGTGCTCGGGTCGGTGCTGACGCCGTCGACTGTCACGTTCTTGCACAGCGTCGGGTGGATCTGCCAGAACTTGGGGTTTTTCAGGGTGACCCCCTGGATGAGAACCGTGTCGCAGTTGTACGGCTCAATGAAGGTGGACCGGGCGGTATGCCCGGAACCCGGAAAGACCCGTTTGGCCGGGTCGGTCACGCCCGCCGCGATCCGGGATTCCAGCCAGGCCCGGTCGGAGCCCTTGTTCCAGGAGGAAGTGGCGTTCGCGTCCAGAGTGCCACTTCCGGTCAGGGCGATGTTCGTCTGGCCGTGGGCATACACCATGGGCGAGCGGTTCATGCACTCAATGCCCTCGTACCGGGTGAGCACGGTGGGATATTTGGCCGAGTCCCCGCTGAACTTGAGCACCGCCCCGGATTCCAGGTGGAAGTCCACGTTGCTCTTCAGGTGAATCGCCCCGGTGACATAGTTCCCCTTGGGGACGATGACGTGCCCGCCGCCCGCGGCGTTCGCCGCCGCGATGGCCTTGGCGAAGGCCGCCGTGTTGTCGGTCTTGTTGTCGCCTTTTGCGCCGAACTGCGGGTCGGTCGCGAGAAAATTCACGCTGGGAAAAATCGGGAGCTTGGTGGCCGCCACGATGTCGTTGGCCTCGGGCCATGGCAGCACGGGTATCGCGGCGGTGAGCTGTACGGGCGAGGCCGCGAACGCGTCGCGGATGAGCGCGGGGGACACCACGGCCGTGGCCGCCACCACCACTCCGGTCCTCAGCAGCTGCCGGCGATCCATCCCTACCTCCAGGTCGTCGTTGATGGGTGCAGGTACCTGGCGGCGGACTTTCTGACTGTAAACGTTTACATGGGGTCACGTCCAGGCCACACCGCGTCGAGCGACGAATGCACTATTGCCAGACACTGGCGACAACCGCTGACTGGCGATTAGGGTGAATCGACCGTTCTAAAGGAGGCTGGCATGTCCACCCCGGTGGCGATGCACATGAGCGACGGCCTGCTCAACGTCCCGACATCGATCCTGTTCGGCGCGGTGGCCATCGTCGGATTGGCTGTGGCGACCGTCGGCGCGCGCCGCGACCTGGACGACCGCACGGCGCCGATGGCCGGCCTGGTGGCGGCCTTCATCTTCGCCGTGCAGATGCTGAACTTCCCGGTGCTGGCCGGGGTGAGCGGGCACCTGCTGGGCGGCGCGCTCGCGGCCATCCTGGTGGGGCCGTTCACCGGCGCCCTGTGCGTGACGATCGTCCTTGTCCTGCAATGCTTCTTGTTCGCCGACGGCGGCCTGTCCGCGTTGGGCGCGAACATCACCAACATGGCGCTGATCGGTACCGCCGCCGGGTTCCTGGTCGCGCTGGCGTTGAAGAAACTGGCCGCTCGCACCAAGTTCGGGCTGGCGTTCACCGCGTTCGCCGCGGCCTTCGTGAATACGGTCATCGCGTCGCTGGGGTTCGTGCTGGAGTTCGCCCTCGGTGGTGACCCCGCGTTCGCCCTGGGTGGGGTCATCGCCACGATCGTGGGCGTGCACTGCCTGATCGGGATCGGCGAGGGCATCATCACCGCGCTGACCGTCACGGCGGTCGCGTCGATCCGGCCCGACCTGGTCTACCTGCTGCGGGGCACGCAGCGCCCGCTCGTGCTCAAGGAGGCCGCGCTGTGAGGAACCGGACCCTGTTCTTCGTCGGTTTCGCTTTGGTGGCCCTGATCCTGGCCGGCGGCGTGTCCTACTTCGCATCCTCCAGCCCGGACGGCCTGGACGCCACGACCCAGCAGGGCTGCACGGTCGGCCCGGACGACGAGCTGACCGGGACCTGCATCGCGCAGAACGCCCAGGACCACGCGCTGAAGTCCGGGCCGCTGGCCGACTACACGGTCAACGGGAACGACGGCCTGACCGGAGTCGCGGGTGTGATCGGCGTGATCGCGACGCTCGCCGTGGCCGGTGGCCTGTTCTGGTTGCTGCGTAAGCGAACCCCGACGGAATCCTGATGGGCGCGGGACACGCGCACCTGCTCTACCGGGCGGGTTCGTCACCGGTGCACAGCCTGGCGCCGCAGGTGAAGATCGTTTCGGCGTTGGCCATGGTGCTGTGCGTTGTGGCCACGCCGCGGACCGAGTACTGGGCGTTCGGCGGGTATCTGGCCGTGCTGGTCGCGGTCTGGGTGGTCGCGCGGATTCCGTTGCGGTGGTTCGCCGCGCGGGCGTTGATCGAGGCGCCGTTCGTGATCCTGGCTCTGCTGCTGCCTTTCGTGGGCGGTGGCGAGCGCACGGAGTTCCTCGGGATGTCGGTGTCCGTGGCGGGTTCGTTGGCCGGGTGGAACATCCTGGTCAAGGGGACGCTCGGGGTGCTGGTGTCGTTGACGCTGGCCGGGACGACCACCCAACGTGACCTTCTGGTTGGGCTGCAACGGTTGCGGGTGCCGAGCCTGCTGATCACCATTGCCACGCTGATGATGCGGTATGCCGAGGTGATCGCCGGGGAGGCCCGGCGGATGCGGATCGCGCGTATTTCCCGCGGCCATGATCCGCGTTTCCTCTGGCAGGTGGGGGCTACCGCTCGGGCGGTCGGGACTTTGTTCGTGCGGGCTTACGAACGCGGCGAGCGCGTGCACGTCGCCATGGTGTCGCGGGGGTGGACCGGGGTCATGCCGACGGTGGCCCAGCCCGCGGCCGTACCACTGTGGATCGCGGGCCTCCTGCCCGCGCTGGTGTCCGCTCTGACGCTTACGGTGGCGCTGTGGACATAACGACACCCGCCTTACACGTCGAACGCCTGGCGTACGCCTACCCAGACGGCACTCAGGCCCTGTTCGGCGTGGATCTGCGGATCGACCCGGGCGAGCGCGTGGCCCTGCTCGGCCCCAACGGCGCGGGCAAGACCACGCTCGTCATGCACCTCAACGGCGTCCTCCAGGGCGGCACGGGAAACATCGCCATCGCTGGACTGCCAGTGTCCAAGGCGAACCTCAAGGAGATCCGCCGCCGCGTCGGCGTCGTCTTCCAGGATCCCGACGACCAGCTGTTTATGCCCACGGTCGCCGAGGACGTGGCTTTCGGGCCCGCGAACTTCGGCGTCACCGGCCCCGACCTGGAAAACGCCGTCACAGCAGCGCTTTCAGCGGTCGGGATGGACGATTTCCGGTCACGGTCGCCGTTGCACCTTTCGTTCGGTCAACGCCGACGGGTCGCGGTGGCCACGGTATTGGCCTGCGACCCGGAGATCCTTGTCCTGGACGAACCCTCGGCCAACCTCGAGCCGATCGCCCGCCGGGAGCTGGCCGAGCTCCTGCTGAGCTTGGACCGGACCATGCTGATGGTCACGCACGACCTGCCGTACGCGCTCCAGTTGTGCCCGCGCAGCATCCTCCTTGACGGTGGCGTCATCGTCGCCGACGGCCCGACCGAGAAGATCCTGTCCGACACCGAGCTGCTGGCCCAGCACCGCCTCGAACTGCCGTACGGTTTCACGCTATAGCTCGAACCCCGCCGGGAACGGATCGGTGGGGTCGAGCAAGTACTGCGCCATACCGGTGATCCACGCGCGTCCACTCACCGTCGGCACGACCGCTTTCAGCCCACCGACCTCCGTTTCCTCTATCAGCCGCCCAACAAACCGAGTGCCCAGCAGGGACTCGTTCACGAAGTCGGTGTTCAACGACAGTTCGCCACGCGTGTGCAACTGAGCCATCCGAGCCGAAGTCCCCGTCCCACAAGGAGACCGGTCGAACCACCCCGGATGAATGACCATGGCGTTGCGCGAATCGCTGCCATCCACCCCGTCCGCCACCAGCTGAACGTGCTTACACCCACCGATCTCCGGGCTTTCCGGGTGAACCGGCCGGTTCTGTTCGTTGATCGCGTCCATGATGGCCAGCCCGACACCGAGCATCCGGTCCTTCTCGGCACGGTCAAAGGGAATCTTCAGATCCTCGATCGGCAGGATCGCATAGAAGTTCCCGCCATACGCCATGTCATAACGAACCTCCCCCACCCCCGGAACATCCACCACCGCGTCCAACTCCAACGTGAACGACGGAACATTGCGAAGGGTCACCGCCTCCGCATGCCCATCCACCACTGCGACTTCGGCCGTCACCAACCCCGCAGGCGTGTCGAGCCGCACGGTCGTCACCGGCTCGACAACCTCGACCATCCCCGTTTCCACGAGAACGGTCGCCACCCCAATTGTCCCGTGCCCACACATCGGCAGACACCCGGAAACCTCGATGTAGATAACACCGGTGTCGGCATCGTCCCGTGTGGACGGTTGCAGAATCGCCCCACTCATCGCAGCATGCCCACGCGGCTCGTTCATCAGCAACTTCCGCACATCATCCATGTGCGCCATGAAGTGCAACCGTTTCGCCGCCATCGTCTCACCCGGCACGACACCAACCCCACCCGTCACCACCCGGGTAGGCATCCCCTCCGTGTGCGAGTCAACGGCAGTGAAATAACGCTTGGCCCTCATTGGATCCCACCCACAGCCCGCTCCATGTCAGCAGTCAGCTGCGCAACCTGCTCCGCCGACAACGCCCCACGCGGCGGCCGGCACGGCCCCCCATACCGCCCCACGAAGTCCATCCCGAACTTGATGGCCTGCACGAACTCGGTCCGCGAGTCCCACCGGAATGCCGCGACAACCGCCTCATACAACGCCCGCGCCTCACTGAGTTTCCCGGCCATCGCCAACTCGAAGAGCCGCACAGAAGCCTCGGGGAACACGTTGGGAAACCCAGCAAACCAGCCAGTAGCCCCCATCAGAACGGACTCGAGCAGAACGTCATCCGCTCCAGCCACCACAGTGAGATCAGGCGCGATCTCCCGGATCTCGGTGACCCGCCGAACATCCCCAGAGAACTCCTTGACAGCAACAACATTGTCGATCTGCGCGATCTCCGCCAACACCTCAGGCGTCAGATCAACCTTGGTATCAAAAGGATTGTTGTAAACCATCACCGGCAACCCCACAGAAGCAACCGCCTCGAAGTGCGCCACAACCTCCCCTCGATTAGCCCGGTAGAGCGTAGGAGGCAGACACAGAACCCCATCCGCCCCATCCTCCGCAGCACACTCGGCCCAATACCGCGCCTGATGACTCCCAACCCCATGAACCCCAACAACAACAATCCCGCCACCGCCACCACCCACAGCCTCCACCGCCGTCCTCGCCACCCGCCGCCGTTCCTCATCCGTCAACGACGAGTACTCCCCCAACGACCCATTGGGCCCAACCCCCCGACACCCAGAAGAAACCAGCCACCGGCAGTGCTCGGCATACCGATCAAAATCCACCCGAAGCCCTGCCGGAGCCCCAGAATCCGGAACATAAGGCAAAGCAGTAGCAACAATAACCCCATCCAACACCACGACACACACTCCTTAGTGAGAACTGGTTTCCCCAACGCGCGCCCGCGCAACAGCTGTCCTTCGTGTCCTCTCCCTCCCGTATGGCCTGGGCGAAGCCGACCACATCTGTCAAGTGGGGGCCGCCAACGAATCCCGGTCCGCCCACGGACCCCAACCACGCTGAAGGCCATACGGACCGGCACAACGCTGGAAGCCATGGCGGCCCCCACTTGACTGATGTGGTCCCCTTGGGCAGGCCATACGGGAGGGAGAGGACACGCACCCAACCCAACCCAAAGGATCCGAAGGATCCCTCGCCCCTCTTGGCGGCCTGCCGCGCGGCGAGCGCAGTCTTTTCTTTAGCGCCAAACCCATCCAGCAGGGCCTTCTTTTGGCGTCCCGTTCAGCAGCCAGCCACTCAGCCATCAGCGATCTCCCCCAACCGCACAGGAACAACAACGGGCCGCCGCCCATCAAACTCAACCCCAGTAAGAGAAGCCACATTGGACAGACACATCCGCCCCTGACACCGCCCCAACCCAACCCTCGACACCAACTTCAAACTCCGAGCCCCCACCGCCCCCTCCCGAACCGCCCCAAGAACCTCCCCCACAGAAACCCCCTCACACCGACACACCAGAGTCGACTCCGAACCCCACCCCCGCCACCCCTCCCGAACCGGAAAAGCGCGAGCCAGCGCAGCAGCAAACCGCCGTCCCGCCCGAACCCGCCGCAACAACGCCCGAGAAACAACCCCGCCCCCAGCAGCAACCCCAGCAACCCACCCCTCCACCGCCGCAAGATCCGCCCCACCAACCCCAGTCACCTCACCACAAGCAAAAACCCCCGCCACAGAAGTCCGCTGCGACGAATCAACCCCGACAAACCCATCCACAACCTCACACCCGGCAGCCAAAGCAACATCCAACTGCGGCAAGAACCCATACCCAACACACACCGCATCCACCTCCACCGACCGCGTCCCCACCACATTCCAAGCCCCATCCAACCGAGCCACAGTGGCAACCCCACCGGAAACCCCGACCACAGCAGTACGAGTCCACAAAGGAACCCGAGCCAACATCGGCGCATACCCGAGCAACTCAGGAACCTTCCCCCACCCCGTCCGAAGATCCCACCGCAAAGGCCGATTGGCCTCCGCGATCCCCACCACCGAAGCCCCCACTCCGAGAAGCGACCGAGCAACGGCCAACAGGAAAGGCCCAGTCCCCCCAACAAGAACCCGCTGCCCAACAGCAACCCCCTGCCCCTTGGCCAAAGCCTGAGCCGCCCCCGCGGTGAACACCTCGGCAGAATCCCACCCAGGAAAAGGGACCACCCGATCGTAAGCCCCGGTAGCAATCACCAAAGCCGACGCCTCAATAGTCCGCGCCGAACGCCCAGGCCCATCAGCAGGCCCGGTCAACAGATGCACCCGCCGCCCCTCAACCGCCCAAACCACAGTGGAGGCCAGATGCGTAACCCCTGGCAGAGTCCGAGGCGAAGAGAACCGCTGCCGCCAATACTGCCCACCCACAGAGGGAGCAGCGTCAACCAGAACAACCTCACGCCCCAACCCAGCAGCAGCCCGAGCGGCGTTCAACCCCGCCGGCCCCGCCCCCACCACAACGACGGTCATGACCGAGTCCGGACCGAGTCACCATCCACCAACACCCGCTGACAAGCGCGCACGTCCTGCACTCCGTTCACCTCAACAAGACAGTCAAAGCACACGCCAATCCCGCAGAACACCACCGAAGGCACAACAGCCGCCACCGTCTGCCCAGGTTGAGCCGAGACGGGTACGCCATCAACGGTCACGTTCACACCATCACCCCATCCCGATCGACCCGGAACGGCGCGGGATCCACCACCGGCTCCCGCCCCAGGAACAAGTCCGCGAACAACTGCCCGGTCCCCGCAGCCAACCCAATGCCGGCCCCTTCGTGCCCGGTGACATGCCACAACCCAGGCACCCGAGGATCCGCCCCGATGACCGGCAGGTGATCAGCCACGTAAGGCCGGAACCCGCCATAGGCCCGGATCACCGGCACCTCAGCCAGCGGAGGAAACAACCGCACGGCCTTGCGCGCCAACACCCGCAGGACATCCACGCGCAAAGAGGAGTCGAACCCCACCCGCTCCCGGCTCGACCCGACCAGCACCGAACCGGCCATTGTGGACTCGACCACCGTGGAGGTCTGCAGATCGGCGTCCGAACTCTCAACCGCACCAACATAATCCGCGTCGTACACCTTGTGTATGACCCTTGTGTACAACGGGCATGCAAGAACCAGGATCATCCCCCGCCGAGGCATCACCGCCAGCGGAGCGCCCGCGGCGGCGCCGAACTCCCCTGCCCAAGGCCCACACGCGTTGACGACCGCCCCACACGGCAGGAACCCAACAGAAGTCATCACCCCGCCGGGACGCATCCCCAGAGCAGTGACCCCGGCCAAAACCGACCCGCCACGACGCCGAACAGCGCCCAGCAACGCCGTCGCCGCCAGAACCGGCTGAAGCTGAGCATCCTCGGGGTAATACACGCCACCCACCACCGAAGGCGTCAACCCCGGCTCCAGAGCGAGAGCGTCCGAAGCGGACACCACCTCAGCCCGAACCCCGGCCGCCCGCTGCCCCGAGGCGAAGTCCGTCAAAGCGTCCAACGACGAGAGCGCGACCACCAGGCCGCCCTTCGCCTGCCATTCGACGTCGGCCTCGAGCGACTCCAGCAGCACGGGCCAGCGCGCCAGCGAAGCCTGCGCGAGCGCAAGCTCCGGACCTGGGGCTTTGTCGGAGATCAGGACGTTGCCCTCGCCCGCGGCGGTGGTCCCGGACGCGGGCGCGCCCCGGTCCAGCACGGTCACCCGGACCCCCGCGGCGCTCAGCGCTTCCGCGCAGGCGGCCCCGGCGATCCCCGCTCCTACGACCACGACGTCCGGCAGCATAAGCACTCCACCGTTCGGTAAAGTGAACGCTCCGAGCGTAGCTACCGGATCACGCAGGAAGCAAGCACCGAGCCGGCCTGATCCGCCGGGTACTGCATCAGCAGCACCGACACGACCGGCGACGAGTCGGCGGTCCGGTAGATGTGCGGGGTGGCGGCCGGGAAGCAGACGTAGTCGCCCGGCCCCAGCGTGTAGGGCGCGTCCGGCGGCCCGACCAGCAGTTGCCCCGAGGTGACGACCACGTGCTCCAGCCCGGGATGCCCCTGCGACTCCTGGGTCTGACCGGGCCGCACGCGCTGGTCGTACATCTCGAACACGGTGTCGGTCAGGTCCAGCCGGCGCAGCATCCGCAGGTCCACGGCGTTGCTGGAGAGCACGTCCAGCCCTGCGGACCGGACCAGGACCACGTCCGGCGAGGTCCGCTCGGTCAGCAGGGTCGACACCGGCACGTTGAAGGCGTTCGACAAACTGAACACAGTCTCGATGGTCGGGTTGCCCGTGCCGGACTCCAGCTGCGACAGCGTCCCTTTCGCGATGCCCGAGCGCCTGGCCAGCTCGGACATGGACAGCCCGTGCTGGGCGCGCAGCGCCCTCAGGTTCGCCGCCAGCACCTGACCAGCTTGTTCCTTCACCAACTTCAGGCTCCTCGCGCTCGCCCGGCCGAGGCTACCCAACCCCCGGCGGATAAGCTTGGTCGTCCGGCAGCTAAGGAGCGCAGAGGATCATGGCCGAGGCCGCTTTCATCTCGACGACCATCCCTTATGTGAACGCGCAGCCGCACCTGGGGCACGCGTTCGAGTACAGCCAGGCCGACGCGTACGCGCGGCACATGGCCGGCCAGGGCATGGATGTCTACTTCCTGAGCGGGTCGGACGAGAACAGCCTGAAGAACGTGCTGGCCGCCGAGAAGGAGGGCATCACCGCGCGCGAGCTGGTCGACCGCAACGTCGTGTTCTTCGAGCGGATGGCGGCCGACCTGCAGGTGCAGCTGCGCCGGTTCATCCGCACCAGCGTCGACCAGGACCACATCGACGGCGCGATCGAGATCTGGAAGCGGATGGCCGCCGCGGGCGACATCTACGCCAAGGACTACGAGGGCCTGTACTGCGTGGGCTGCGAGCAGTTCTACACGCCGGCCGAGCTGGTCGACGGCAAGTGCCCGGAGCACTTCACCGTGCCGGACCTGGTCAGCGAGCGGAACTACTTCTTCAAGCTGTCGCGCTACCAGGACCAGCTGCTGGCCGCGCTGGAGTCGGGCGAGCTGCGCGTCGTGCCCGAGTCGCGGCTCAACGAGGTGGCCAGCTTCGTGCGGTCCGGCCTGGAGGACATCTCGATCTCCCGGTCCACGGGGCGGGCGCGCGGCTGGGGCATCCCGGTGCCGGGCGACGAGAACCAGGTGATGTACGTCTGGATCGACGCGCTCACCAACTACACCAATGCCCTCGGTTGGACGCGGGACGCCGAGGAGTTCCAGACCTACTGGGTGAACGCGGCCAAGCGCGTGCACGTGGTCGGCAAGGGCGTGACCCGGTTCCACGCGGTGTACTGGCCCGCGATGCTGATGTCCGCCGGGCTGCCGATGCCGACCGAGGTCGTGGTGCACGGGTACATCACCGCGTCCGGGCAGAAGCTGAGCAAGACCACCGGCAACGTGATCGACCCCGCGGACTTGATCGAGCGGTTCGGGTCCAACGCCGTGCGCTACTTCCTGCTCGCCGAGTTCTCGCCGTTCATCGACGGTGACTTCAGCGAGGAGCGGCTGATCGCCCGGTACAACGCCGACCTGGCCAACGGCCTGGGCAACCTCCTGTCGCGCGCGACCAGCATGACCGTGCGGTACCGCGACGGCGTCATCCCGGCGCCGGGCGAGCTCGGGGACCCGGAGCGGGCGCTGGCCGAGCAGCTCGCCGCGAGCGAGGAGGCGTCCATCAAGGCGATGGCCGGCTACGACCACCGCGACGCCCTGGCCAAGATCTGGGACCTCGTCCGCCGCACCAACGCGTACGTCGACGAGCGCGCCCCCTGGCACCTCGCCAAGGACGAGACCCAGGCGTCCACTTTGGACACCACCCTGCACTACCTGACCGCCGCCGTCCGCCAGCTCGGCCGCCTGCTGCACCCCTTCCTCCCCCAGGCCGCGGAGACCATCATCCGCACCCTCGGCGCCGAACCCGACAAGGTCCCCGGCGCGGCCAACTGGCTGGACAACCTCACGGGCGTGCAGGTCACCAAGTCCCCGGCGCTGTTCCCCCGCATCGAAGCCCAGTGACACCGTGCCCAGGTGACAGGTCCTGTCAGCCCTGCTCGCGGTCGTCGCCGGATCGGTGCTGACCGCCGCAGGGCCCACCGGACTCACCCACTTGGGCAGGTTGTTCCTCGGCAACCTCGGCCTGAAGCAGAACGAAGACGAACGCTCTGTGCTGGTCATTCTGCATGTCATGGGGCTGGGCGGTAGATGTTCAATCCAGGTGGACCGCCAGCCGTGCGGACAGATGGGCAACCTCGTCGAGGCCTCCGCGCTTCGAGCCCGGCCACTCCGCACTGTCCATCCACGAGTACTGCTCTGGGGTGTTCTGGTAGCGGGCAAACAGGTGCTGGTGGAAGTGAGCGACCCTACGGCCGACGATCGCGGAGAAAACGAACTCGGGACCAAGCTCGGCCCGCAGGCCACGAGCAGCCCTCCAGGCCGCTCTGGCGACGGCAGCAGCCTCGACTTCGGTCAGGGCATCCCACGACGGAACGTGGCGACGGCTTTCCACGAACAGATACCCCAGAAAGGTCGTTCCGTCGTCACCTTCGAGTCGGTGGGACACGATCACGTGTTCGTCAGCCCAGACATGGTGACCGACCAGCGGGCCTTCCCCACGATGCTTGGCGCAGATCAGGCACTCTTCAGTCATGCCTTCAGGCTATGCGTCTCGGTTGTCATGAGCCACCAAAGCGATGGACCCAGCTGAACCGTTGGGACTCGTCCTCAGTGAGCCCGTCAGCACAGTTCTTCCAGTCCTCACAGCCATACGCTCGATCGTCCGGCGAACGGGTACGACAGGGGAAACCGATCGGAGTGGCCGGACGTTGGGCAGATATGGACATAACGGTCGAAAGCCGTGCGTTGGTGGTCGTGGCGGGGTTGCCGGGGGCGGGGAAGAGCACGTTGCTGCGGCGGACCAGAGCGAACGTGCCCATCGCGGTGATCGACACGGACCAGCTGCGCACGTGGTTCCGGCGCGTGCTGCCCGCACGCACGCCGTATGCAGTGTGTCGACCGGTTGTACACATCTTGCATACATTGCGTGTACTGATCATGGTGGTGTGCTCGGAGCGGCCGATCGTGCTGCATGACCCCGCAACGCGGACGAGTACGCGGGTGTTGTTCGCGGTGGTGGGCGCGTTGACAGGACGGCGGCGGCATCTGATCTGGGTGGACTGCACGCCCGCGGAAGCGCTCGCGGGTCAGGAACAGCGCGGCCGGGTGCTGCTGAAGTGGGCGTTCGCCGGGCATGTGCGGCGCAGCCCAGAGCTGCGGAGGCAACTGACGAACGGACGGCTCCGGGGCTGGCACAGCGCGCAGGTGGTCGATCGATCGGCGGCGAGCAAAGGACTCCGCCTCCAGGTCGCCTGAAACCCGGTTGGGTCCCCTGTGGTTCTCGGAAAGTTGAACCGCACACCACGGGGTTCGGCCATCGAGATCGTGTCGGACTACCACCGGAAGGTCTCAGCGGCACGCGTGGCGAGGCGCGAGCTGGGCGAGGAGCCGCCCAGCAAACTGGTGATGGTGCGCGGCGTCGCCGTGCGACGGCGCCGCGCACCTGGTCTAACCGTGCAGATGGACCACTTGCAGCTGCGGCGAAGACAGGATGTCACGCTCGCAGAAGCGACCTCGCTGCCACTTGCTCTGCGAGAACAGCTTTGTCTGGTCAGCGAAGTGCGGTGAGGTCGGATCTGACGACTGTGAGTAGGTCAGCAGGGTCTGCGCGTCCGGGCAGGGCGTACCGTCGTAGGACACCGCCTGGATGTAGCTGGACCCGTGCACGACCTCGGTGTATCCGTTCTGCCACACGGGGGTCAGCACGTTGAGGACGCCGTTGCGGTTGGCCGCACCGTGTACGGGGATCTTGGTTCCGTTGCGCACGACGAACTGGTTGTCGCCGAGCGGTGCGTCCAATGGGATCCCGGCTGCCCGCAACTCCGCGACGGTGTCGGTGAACGCCTTGTGCAGAGCCGGGTCGTTCGTGTCCAAAGTGTTCGGTGTGCGTACCGGGTCGGCCGGGTTGAACGGTATCTTCCAGACCGGCCGCGCCCGGGTCATGAACCGGTCGAACAGCAGCGATCCCTTGCTCGACACCGTGAACGTCCTGTCCCATCGCGCCAGAACCGAACACGCGTCGGGCACATCGGCGCAGATCTTCAGCACATCGTCCAGCACCAGCCGCGCGGTGAAACTCCGGTCGCTGAACAGCATGTCCTGCAACGACTGCCGGGAGAACCGCTTGCCGTCGATCTCGGTCAGCAGCTCACGAGTGCGCGGGCTGCGTTCGGTGCCGATGGTCCCGACGATCCGCGGATAGCCGGTGATCGGCGCGCGCAGGTTGGTCAGCCAGGCGCTGTCGTTGGCGTTGCCGACGTAGTCCTTGCGCACCTGGTTGGGCAGCTTCGACGGGCCGAACAGTCCGGGCTGGACGGCGTCCGGGTCGGAACCCCAGCCACAGCTGGTCTTCGAACCGTCCAGCACGGCAACCCCGCTCTGCTGGAAGATCTGCTGCCCCAGTGGGGTGTTGCAGCGCTTGGCCAGCTCGTCGGTGATGTGCGGGACGACCTGGATGTCCGAGTACAGCGCGTTTCCGGAGCGGTCCGCGGCGATGGTGTTGACCCACGGCGATCCCAGGGTGGACGACAGAGTCTTGACGACATCGCGAGTGTCCCGTGCCGTACCCAAGCCGTACCAGGTGTTGAACGAACGGGAGTTGTCCACGTTCGCGTCCTTCATCGCGTACGCGGTCGTATCCGTCCACGACAACAGGTCGAACCCGCTGCCGAGCACCGGGCCATAGCGGGAGAACCACAGCGTCCGCTCTACAGTGGACAGTGAGCCGTCCGCGTTGCGCGCTTGGACGGACACCTTGCGGCTGGTCATCTGCTCTGGCCTGCCGTCGACCAGGTACGTCGTCGGCGAGCCAGGCACGAGTTGCAGCTGGAACAGGCTGAACCCGATCGGCGTTGCCACGGTGTGACTCCACGCCACATCGCGGTTGTACCCGATCTGCACCTCCGGAACGCCCAGCACCGTGGCGCCGGTGACGTCCAGCTGACCGGGCACAGTCAACTGCACCTGCCAGAACCGCAACGCCCCCTGCCAGGGGTAGTGCGGGTTGCCCAGCAGCAGGCCCCGGCCGTTGGCCGAACCATCGGTGCCGAAAGCGATCGCGTTGCTGCCCAAGTCCCCCTTGGCCTTCAGCTTCCCGGTCACCCGGTCGGCGGCGTCCGCGGGAATGGCCGCGACCTGCGCACCAGGAGTGGGCGGCTTGCTGGTCACGATGTCGTCGATGACCCCGCCCTGGCCGCCCACCATGGTCAGGGAATGCATGTGCCGGAACACATCGAGCTCGGTGATCGGCCGGATCCACGCGGCACCACGGCAGGCCGGGTCGGTGATCTTGCCGGTCGCCACGAACTTGTTGTACCCGGCCACATAGCCGCGGATCAGCTCGCGTGCCTCGGGTTGCGGGCCGAGCGGCGCGGGCCGCCGGAAGTCGCGTTCGACCACGCCGGAGTCGTTGACCTGCTGGTAGTACAGGTCGCTGGTCAGGCTGGTCGAGGCGTCTCCGGTGGCCGGGTTGCCCGGCGAGGAAGGCCCGAAGTACCGGGACCTTTGGGCGGACAGGGTGACGTAAAGGTCGGCGAGCGCACAGATGTTGTCCTTGGCGACGGCATAGCCGTAGCCGAAACCGGCGCCGGCCAACGTGTTGGCCTTGATGTGCGGAACACCGCCCTCGGTGTACCGCACCACAGCGGAAAGTCCCCAGGTGTCGGGTTGTGCCGCACTCGCGGTCGCGATCGCCGACAGGGCGACCCCGACCGCCGCGGCGAGTGTTGTCAGGCGTCTCAGAATTGGCACACCGCTGTTTGTAGTGCAGATCGACAGGGAGGACCATCAGGGATGGCCCCCAAGGGTCGTTGACAGTTCGCGGCCCGCGATGGTGTGATCCAGCTGTTTTCCGCCGCCCACGGAACTCGGTGACGGAGGAGAACATGGCTGAAATTGGTCGGCGTGCGGTGCTGGCCGCGCTCGGCGCGCTGCCGCTGGCGGCGCCCCCGAGCTGGCAGCTGCGGTGGAGCCCGGTGCCCGGCAAGGACGGGCTCGGCGCGTTCGAGGGCGTCGAGGACGACCGCGCGAACTCGCACCCGGGCGTCAAGCACATCTATCCGCAGGGCGACGCGTTCCGGTTCGACATGCACAAACGCGACCGGGACACCGCGCCGGACCGGCAGCGCAACGAGGTCCGTGGCATACGCACGAACGGCGTGGCGCTGTCCATGGACAACGGGCAGACCTGGAAGTTCACCTACTCCATGTTCATCCCCAGCACGCTCAAGGCCACCAGCAGCTTCACGCACATCATGCAGACCAAGATGCCCGGCCTGGGCTCGGCGCCGATCACCGTGATGTCGTTGCGGCGGCAGGCAACCCGGCCGACCATCGAGTTCAAGGTGACCGAGGGCGACACCCTGGTCGGCAACACGGACCTGGCCCCGTTGCAGGACAGGTGGATCGACACCGAGGTGGAGATCCGGATCGGCGACGCCGGCGCGGGGTACGTGAACTGGCTGATCCGCAGCGGTGGCAGTACCGTCCTGGACGCGCGCAAGTCCGGTGTGGACACATGGCTGGACGACCGGGTCCGCCCGAAGTGGGGCATCTACCGGTCGCTCAGCGACTCCGCCCAGATCCAGGACTGCCACCTGTTGCTGCGCGACATGAAGGCGTATCAGCTGCTCTGACAGTCCACGAAGACGTCGGCGGCCTCGTTCCGGTCCCCAGGGACGAGGTTCCCGGCGTACGAGGAGAACGCCAGTACGCGTCCGTCCGCACTCAGCGAAGGCGCCACCGAGAAGTTGTCGCCCTGCCTGCCGAACACCGACACGCTGGCCCGCTTTGTCTTGCCGGTGCGCAGGTTCCTGACGAAGACGTCGTCGTAGTTGTTGGTGTCGCCGCGAACCAGGTTGGACGCCAGCGACGAGAACGCGACGTACTGGCCGTTCGCGCTGATCACCGCGCCGTACGGCTGCGACTCCGCGACCGTGCCGTCGGAAGCCGTGTTGACCCTGGTGATCGCTCCCGTGGTCATGTCCTTGACGAACATGTCCGGCGTGTCCTCGGTGTCCCCCGGCACGAGGTTGGCGCCCCACGCAACGAAAGCGACCTTGCGGCCGTCCGCGGTGATCGACGGCATCAACGTGTACGAAGTGGACTGCTCGCCGGTCGCCGTCGTGTTCGCGCGCACGATCGCGCCAGTGACGGTGTCCTTGACGAACATGTCAATACTGCCGTTGGTGTCCCCAGGCACCAGGTTCGTTGCCTGCGAGGGAAAGACCACGTATCGGCCGTTGGCGCTGATCGCGGTGCCGTGCACGACAAGGCGATCGCCCTGCGTCCCGTCGGCGGCCACGCTCACCCGCGAGATCGCCCCGGTCCGCACGTCCTTGACGAAGACATCGGCGACTTTGTTGGTATCACCGGGAACCAGGTTCGACGCGTCCGACCGGAACGCCACGAACCGCCCGTCCGCGCTCACCGACGGCGACCCGTACGAGGCGGCGTTGCCAAAAGACCCGTCCGCCGCCGAACTCACGACCGACAAAGCGCCGGTGCGACGGTCCTTGATGAACACGTCGTCCGCCCCATTGGTGTCCCCGGGAACGAGGTTCGTCGCACTGGACAGAAAGGCCACATAACGCGCATCGGCGCTCACACCGGGCGGATCGTACGACGCCCCATCGCCTTCCTCCCCACGCGCGCCCACGCTCACGCGGCTGACCGATCCCGAATACCGGTCCTTGACAAAGACATCCGATACGCCATTGCCGTCATGCCGGACCAGGTTCGAAGCCTCGGAAGGGAAAACGACGTATCGCCCGTCCGCACTGAGCACGGGCGTCAGCGAGGCACCGTTTCCCAAGGCCCCGAACGAGGATCTGCTGACCAACGAGTCGAACGACACCGCGGAAGCTGGCGGCGCGACCAGAACCATCGCCACGACAGCGGCGAGCACACTCCGACCGACCACGAAAAGACCCCTTCTATGTGTCTCCGGGTGCGGCGGAGTGCCCGGAGCTTACCCCGGACCGGATGCCGGCGAGAACGATTCGCAGGCCGTGCTCGAAGTTCTGGCCCGCGTCGCCGAACAGGTCCGGCAGAACGCTCGCGGTGAGCGGGAACCGCGTGGAGTCGACGGCGGCGGCCATCGCTTCGCGTTCGTAGGGGTTGGTGGCGTACTCGCCGCCGAGGCGGGCCTGTTCCTCGATCGTGTAGCCGATCGTGAAGTGGTAGATCACCGGGTAGCTACGGGCGGCGTAGTCGAGCGGGAAACCGGCGTCCAGCATCGCACCCAGGGACAGCTCGATCAGCCGGAACAACGCGGGATGCGCTGTGTTCGTGCCGGCTACGACCTTGGCGCCATCGCGGTACCGCAGCATCTCGGCGTGCAGCCGCGAGGCGCGCTCGATGGTCCAGTCCTCCCACGTCACGCCCTGGCGCGGGGCCTCGACCTCGGAGCTGGCCGCCACCAGGATCACCTCGGCCATCGCGTCCAGCAGCTCACGCTTGCTTTTGACGTGCCAATACAGCGCGGAGGCCTGAACGTCGAAGTGCTTGGCCACCAAGCGCATCGTCAGCCCGTCCAGGCCATGCTCGGCCAGCAGGTCGAGTGCCGCCCGGGCGATTCCGTCTCGAGTCAGCTTCACACTTGACAGCTTAACATCGTTCATTTCATCCTGTACGTCGTTCAGTGAGTGCTGAACGTCGTTCAGGGAGGGATCGAGATGGACGTGATCGTCGCGGGCGCCGGGCCGACCGGGCTGATGCTGGCTTACGAGCTGCGACTGGCCGGGCTGGACGTGTTGGCGGTCGACCGGGCGGAGGGCCGGGACACCACCGAGTCGAGGGCGGGCGGCATCCACGCACGCACCATGGAGGTACTGGACCAGCGCGGACTGCTGGACGATTTCCTCGCACAGGGCCGATGCCTGCAGGCTGGGCACTTCTCCGGGCTCCGGCTGGACTTCAGCGGGTTCGACACGCGGTATCCGTTCCTGTTGTCGTTGCTGCAGCGCAGGATCGAGGTGCTACTGGAACGGCACGTGCTGGAGCTGGGTGTGCCGATCCGCTGGTCGGCTGAGGTCACCTCGGTGTCGCAGAACGAAAGCGGCGTCGAGGTGGTCGCCGGTGGCGAGACGATCCGGGCGAAGTACCTGGTGGGGTGCGATGGTGGCCGGAGTGTCGTGCGCAAGCAGGCCGGGATCGGTTTCACCGGAACCGACCCGACCATGACGTCGCTGCTCGGCGATGTCGAACTGGCCGAGCCGCCTGCCGATCTGAGGTTCATGACCCGCAGTGACCACGGCGACTACTCCGTCATCCCGTTCGAGCCGGGCTGGTATCGCGTGATGGTGGGGCAGTACGACCGCGTCCTGGACCGGGACGAACCCGTCACGCTGGAGTCGTTGCGCGCGGCCCTGATCAAGGTCGCCGGGACGGACTTCGGCATGCACAGCCCGCGCTGGCTGTCGAAGTTCAACGACAGCACCCGATTGGCCGCGAACTACCGCAGCGGCAGGGTTTTCCTCGCCGGGGACGCCGCCCACATCCACTACCCCGCCGGTGGCCAGGGGTTGAACATGGGCGTGCAGGACGCGGTCAACCTGGGCTGGAAGCTCGCCGCGGTGATCCGCGGCGAGGCGCCGGAGTCGCTTTTGGACACTTACCAGACCGAGCGGCGCCCAGTGGCCGAGCGGGTCCTCGAGAACACACGAGCGCAGTCCGCGTTGTCCCAGCCCACCCCGCAGACGCAGGCATTACGCGACATCCTGGCGTCGCTGATCGACCTCGGCCCGGTGAACGACCGGCTCGGGTACATGATCACCGCGCTCGATGTGCGGTACCCGATGACCGGCGAACATCCTTTGGTCGGCCGGCGGGTCCCGGACCAGGGTCTGAAGACCGCCGACGGCGAGGTGCGGCTGTTCTCGCTGCTGCACGGCGGCCGTCCGGTTCTGCTCTCCCTCGGCGGCCAGGTCGGGCTGCCAGACGGATGGGCAGACCGTGTCGAAGTCGTCGAGGCGCAGTGCACTTCGGACTGGACCATTCCGCTGATCGGCGCGGTTCCGGACGTTTCGGCGGTGTTGATCCGGCCGGACGGATACGTCGCTTGGGTTGGTTCCGCAGGTCAGGAGGGTCTGACCAATGCGCTGAGCACGTGGTTCGGTCCGGCGCGGGGTTGACAGTCGGGTTAGATTGGTCCAGTGGATGAGCCACTAGACCTCATTGAGCGGGGCACGGTGGTGGACGCCCTGGTCGCCCGGATCAGGGCGGACATCTTGAACGGGCGCTACCCGCCGGGTTCGCTGCTGCCGCCGGAACGCGCGCTCGCGGAGAGCTACGGCGTGACAAGGACTTCGCTCAAGCACGCCTTGGTCCGATTGGCTCAGGCCGGCTTGATCGCCACCAAACACGGTGTGGGTACGAGGGTTCTGGACTACGCACGGCTACGCAGCCTGGAGTTGTTGCCCGAGCTGGTGATGGCGGACGCGCCCGGCTGGTTCGTCGAGATCTTCGAGACCAGGCGGGAGATCGGGGCGCTGGTCGCCGCCCGCGCCGCCGAGCGGGCCGGTGACGCGCATCGAGCCCGGCTCACGGACCTGCTGGAACGGGTTCGGGACGCGGCGGACGCGGACGCGGCCCAGGTCGCCGAGTGTGATGTGCACCGGGTGCTCGGCGAGGCGTGCGGCAACCGGGTCTACCGGATCCTGGTCGACACCCTGCTGGATGCCTACATGCCGGTGCGCGGGCTGTTCGTCCACCCGTTCACCGATCCCCCGGCCGCCGCGGCCCGGCTCGCGCCGGTCGTCGAGGCGGTCCTCACCGGGGACCCCGCGCGCGCCCACACCGCGGCGACCGCGTACTTGGCCGAGACCGAACGTCTGATGCTGGGAGGCAACGGTGCCAACGACATTCCGTGAGACCATGGCCGGCACGATCACGCTCGCCGACGGTCCGCGGCCGGTCCGGATGGACCTCGACGTGACCGTGCCCGGCGTGCTCAAACCATGGTCCGATGTGGACGGAACGTTCACCGGCCGGGTCCGGATCGACGGCCTGGCCGACTCGCCGACCACTGGCACCCTCCGGATCGCGCCGATGAAGGCCCGGATCATCCACTACCGCTGCACATTCCAGGCCTCGGACGGGCGCGAGCTGACGCTCGACGGCCACAAGTCCATCGACTACCGGCATCCCGTGCGCTCGATGACGACTCTGCCAGCGACCGTCACGGATTCCTCAGGTGTGCTCGGCGAGGCGGACCTGAGCTTCGACACTCGTGACCTGCCCAGGTTCCTGGGCAGCTTCCGGCTGGATTCTGCCGTGCTGGAGCCAAGATGGCGGGGTCAGCCGGGGCGGTTGGAGGTCTGGTACACGACGTTGACCGATCCCGCGACGGGCACGGGTGTGTGGCTGCACCGGGAGATGGTCGCGCCGACCGACGGCAGCGAGGCGCACGTTCTCGGCTGGGCCGCGGTGTTCCCGCCCGGCGAACCCCCGCGGCACGGCCGGTTCGGCCCGTTCCCCAACGACGGCAGGCAGATCACCAGCGCCGGGGACATCCACTGGGACCTGCGCTCCACCAGCGACAGCAAACCGCTGTACACCTTCCCGAAGTGGGCCTGGGACACGGAACTGCTGCCTGCCGCCCAGGTTGTGGCCGAGCCGCACGCGTTGTTCTCCGGCACCGTCAAGTGGCCCGGTGGCGAACTCACCCTCAACGACGCTCCCGGCGGCAACTCCCGGATCTACGGTCACGGCAACGGCCAACGCTGGGCCTGGTTGCACGCCGATCTCGGCAATGGTGACGTCCTGGAGATCGTGAGTGCGGTCGCCCGTCGCCAGCCCCTGCGTTCCCTGCGTCCTTTGACGTTCCTCAAGCTCCGGGTCAACGGCCATGAATGGCCCAGCAACACTCTCCTTGCCGCGCCACGGTTCCACGCCGAGATCGACCGTCCTTCGTGGAGTGTCGCCGGACGGGTGGGCGACTGGCGGATCTCCGTTGTCGTGACTCAACCCGACGACGGCACTCTCTCGCTCGAGTACCGCGATCCGGACGGCAGCACCGCCACGTGCTGGAACAGCGAACGCTCGTCCGCACACATCACGTTGGAGGAACGCCGGAACGGCACCTGGCGCCAGCACCGAACCTGGGACATCCACGACACCGCCCACGCCGAAGTAGGCGGCCGTGGTGACTGAGCGGGCGATCGCCGCCGCCCTTGGCGTTTCGCGGAGCGAGGCCCGGGCGGTCGCGGATCGGTTCGCGCGGTTGACCGCCGGGTTTCCCGCGGTGGCCCGGTTGGGGATCCGGGCGTTGCCTGTAGGCCTTGACCTGGTGAAGCTCCCGCTGCTGCTGGCCGCCAACCCCGAGACCACCGGCGACTTCCAGCCAGGCGGGCGTCCCGATCCGCCGCTGACCTGCATTCCGTCGTGGGAGTGGCGGGGGGCTCGGGCCGATGTCGTCATCGTCGGCTCTGGCGCCGGTGGGGCCGTGGTAGCCAAGGTTCTGGCGGAGGCCGGGGTTGATGTCGTTGTTGTCGAGGAGGGGCGGCGGCATACGGCCGAGGACTTCCGGCGAACGTCGACCTTCGACCGGTTCCGGGAGCTGTACCGGGACTCTGGGGCGACAGTCGCGTTAGGACTCCCACCTGTGGTTCTGCCGCTCGGCAGGGGCGTTGGCGGGACGACGTTGGTGAACTCCGGGACGTGCTTCCGGACGCCGGACACGGTGCTCAAACGGTGGCAGGACGACTGGGGCGTGCCTACCGAGCACTTTCCGTCCCTTCTGGATTCCGTCGAGGACATGCTCCAAGTGCGCAAACAACCGGAGAACGTCCTCGGCGGGAACGGACAGCGGGCCCTGAAAGGCGCACTAGCGCTCGGATGGGAGGCTCAACCGTTGCGGCGCAACGCTCCCGGCTGCGCGGGGAGCTGCCAGTGCGCGGTGGGGTGTCCCCGCAACGCCAAGAACGGCGTCCACCTCAACGCCCTGCCGGACGCCTGCGCCAACGGCGCAAGAATCATCACCGAGGCGCGGGTCGAGCGGATCATCACCGCCCGCGGCCGCGCCGAAGGAGTCCTGATCCGGCGACCGGACGGGACAAGCTTCGTTCTCCGAGCCGACATTGTCGTCGCGGCGGCGGGCGCGACCGAGACCCCGCCCCTGCTCCGACGCTCGGGTCTGGGCCAACACCCCATGCTGGGCAAGGGAATGGCGGTGCATCCCGCGACCTCGGTGGCCGGACGGTTCCCGGAGAAGGTCAACGCTGCCAAAGGAGTCCTGCAAAGCGTTGGGATCGAACGGTTCCACGACGAAGGCATCCTCATCGAGGCCACCGCGAGCCCGGCCGGGCTGATCACGTTCCCGCTTCCTCTCGAAGAGATCCCGCGCCGCGACCACCTCGCCTACCTCGGCGCGATGATCGCCGACGCCCCCTCGGGCGAGGTCCACGGCAGGAGACGAGCCATCCCGGCCTACCGGCTGACCACGCAGGACGCGGGCAAACTCCGCAAGGCGATGATCGAGATGGGCCGGGTGCTGTTCGCCGCCGGAGCCGAGGAAGTCCTTACCGGCCTGGGCAAACATCCCCGGGCGCGAACCACCGAGCACCTTGAGGAGATCGTCCGGTCGACCCCGGCGGCGCGGCTCAGGGTCGCGGCGTTCCACCCCACGGGCACCGCCCGGATGGGCGCCGACCAGCAACATGCACCCGTCGACGTCACCGGGCGGCTGCGCGGTGTACAAGGTGTATACATCGCGGATGCGTCTTGCATACCGACCTGTCCCGAGGTGAACCCGCAGCTCAGCATCATGGCGATGGCCATGTCGATCGCGGACGGGATCACGAAAGCGTCTTGAGCTCCGCGACCGAGGTCCCCGAAATCCGCGCCCACACCACACGCTCGCCGTCGCCGTAAATGGCGATCGCGGTGTCCGGGCCGGTGGTCAGCACCTGCGAGGGTGAGTCGGTCAACTCGGCCAGCAGCACCTCACGAGGGGCGGGCGGTGGCGGAACCGGGGCACCGGCCTCGGTGAAAACGTCGGTGATGTGTTCGAGCGCCATTACCGCCCGCGGAAAACCGGAGAAAGCCGCGGCCTCGGTGATCACCTCGGTGATCTCGGCCGGGGCGAGGCCCGAGGAAAGCCCGGTCCGGGTGTGCACGCGAATGGGCGTCCCGGCGCCACCGGACGCGATGATCGCGGAAATCGCGGCCGCCTCACGCATTCGGGGGTCCAATGCCGGCCGCGAGTGCAAATGCCCGTAGACGACCCCGACCGCGAGTTCCTCGAGACCGGGAGCGACCTTGAAGATCCGGTCCAGCCGCGCCTTGCCGTCGGGAACCAGCGAGCCGAACGTGTCCCGGCCGAGCGCGTGCTCGTCTTTCACAGGTACCTCCGCAGGAACTCCTCGGTCAGCCGCCAGGCCCGTTCCGCCGGTTCCGGCTGGTAGAACATCTCGGAAACGCGGTTATGAAAAGCGTGTCCCCCGTCGGGCTGAATGTGCAGTTCCACGGTGTCACGGCCGGCGACCGCCTCGGCCACGGCTGCGACCTTCTCGGCCGGAATGTACGGATCCTGACCCCCGAAGTGCAGCTGCAAGGGCGACGAGATCTCGCCGGCCAGGTGGAGCATGTCCGGCACGCCCGACCCGTAGAAGGACACGACGGCGGAAGGCTTGGTCCGCGCGGCCACCCCGAACGCGACCGTTCCGCCCAGGCAGAACCCGAGTACACCGACCCGGTCGACCTCGGGCAGACCGGCCAGGTGGTCCAGCGCGAGCACCGAGTCGGCGATGCCTGTCTGCAGGTCGAACTGGCTGGCAACGGTCATCGACGCGGCCATCCCCGCCTTGGAGTGCTCGCCGCGCCACCCCGGCTGAACCCGCCAGAACAGGTCCGGCGCACCCACCACGTAACCCAATGAGGTGAGATCCGCGGCTACCGCCTCGATGTACTCGCCCACTCCGAAGATCTCCTGAAGCAGGAGAACTCCATGGCCACGGCCGTTTTCCGGCAGCCAAACCCTCATGTCGAACTGGCCAATTGGCGCGAAAACTGATTCAGTACGCTCTCGTGTCACGAGATGAAACCTACCTGTTGGAACTCAACAAACCACACGCGTGGGAATACCGGTGAGTATTCACACCAGGGAGGCCGAATGATCGACTCATTACCGGTACGGCGGAGACGTTTGCGCGTCCTCGCCGCCGTCCTGCTCATGGGCGTCGGCTTGGTCGCGTGCAAGAAGGAAGCCGCCCCAGCACCCCCCGCCCCCTCTTCCGAAGCCCCGGCCGAGTGGAGCTCCGGCGCCCCCGAGCCAGGAGAGTCCTCCGCCGGCACACCCGCCTCGCAGCTCAGTTCCCCCGCCGCGCCGAAGCCCAGCGGCAGCAGCAGCGCCAAGCCTCCGGCGGCGCCCGCGCCCGGCGTCTCGAACGGCACGAACTGCATCAAGACCCTCCGCGCCTGCGGTTTCCCGGACGCCAGCAACACCGGATGGCAGCCGACCGGCGTGAAACTGACCACCGCGGGCGTGAACCTGACGCCCGACCGCGAATTCCAGATCAACACCCCCGGCGCCGTGATCGACGGCAAGGACATTCAGGGCTGCGTCAGCATCAAGGCCAACAATGTCACGATCAAACGCAGCCGGGTGCGGTGTGACAGTTACTTCCCGATCCGGATCTACGAAGGCATCAAAGGCGCCGTCATCGAGGACACCGAGATCGACGGGATGAACTCCGGTGAAACAAATGCGGCCGTCGGTTTCGAGAACTACGTTCTGCGCCGGGTGAACATCCACAACGCCGGTGAGGGTCCGCACATGGGCGCGAACGTGGTGGTGGAGAACTCGTACGTGCACGACCTCGCCAACTGCCCGATCTGCCACAACGACGCCATCCAGTCGTCGGGCGCGCTGAACGTGGTGCTGCGGCACAACACGTTCATCAACGACGCCGACGGCAAGAACGCCGTGGTGCGGATCGCCACCGAACAGGGCGACTCGCACAACTTCCTGGTGGAGAACAACCTGCTGGCCGGCGGCAACTACGCGGTCCAGGTCCGCAGCCAGGGCAACGGCTTCCCGGAGAACGTCCGAGTGATCAACAACCGGATCGTGCCGACCTGGCGGTTCGGCCCGTTCGACGTGGTCGACGGCAAGATCGAGGCCACCGGCAACTTCCGCGACGACAACCTGCAGCCCCTCAGCGCGGATTGAGATCACTTGGTGAGTGTTTGAATCGGTCAACCACTCACCAAGGCTTCCGCTGAATGGAAACCGGGGATCCGCTCTACGCATAACGGCCTTACCGTCTCGCCCCACCGCCAACGCAACGGAGCGAGACAATGCCTGAACGCGACGAGTCCCGATGGGCGACGGCGTTATCGTGGAGCGCCGTCCTGCTGGACGGCTTCGATCTGGTCGTCCTCGGCACCGTGCTACCGGTTCTGCTGCAACAGAAGGTGTGGGGTCTGGACGCGGGTAGCGCGTCGGTCGTCGCCACCATCGGCCTGGTGGGGATGACGATCGGCGCCCTGGCGATCGGGACCATCACCGACGTGATCGGCCGCCGCAAGGCGTTGATGCTGTCGGTGGTGAGTTTCTCGGTGTTCACGCTGCTGTGCGCGGTCGCGCCGTCGGTGTTCGTGTTCGGGCTGCTGCGGTTCCTGGCCGGGCTCGGTCTCGGCGGCTGCCTGCCGACCGCGATAACGATCGTCAACGAGCACAGCAAGCGGGTGGGCAGCGCGACGACGACCGTGATGACCGGTTACCACGTCGGTGCCGTGCTGACGGCGCTGCTGGGCATCCTGGTGATCTCGGATCTGGGCTGGCGCGCCATGTTCATCATCGGCGCCGCGCCCGCGGTCGTGCTGGTTCCGCTGATGTGGAAGTACCTGCCGGAGTCCGAGCAGTTCCACACCGAGCGGACGACCGCGCTGTCCGCGATGAAGTCGCTGTTCCAGGGCCGGTATCTGCGGGCCACGATCGCGTTCGGCGTCACCTCTTTCATGGGCCTGCTGCTGGTCTACGGGTTGAACACTTGGCTGCCGCAGATCATGCGGTCCGCCGGGTACCAGCTCGGCGCGGCTCTGGCTCTGTTGCTGACTCTCAACGCCGGTGCGGTCGCGGGGTTGCTGTTGGCGGGCGCGGTGTCCGACCGGGCCGGGTTGCGGCGTCCGACGATCACGTGGTTTGCCGTGGCCGCGGTGTTCCTGGCCCTGCTGAGCGTGAAGATGCCGCAGCTCGGCGCGTACATCGCGGTGTTCGTCACCGGGTGCTTCGTGTTCAGCGCCCAGGTTCTGGTGTACGCGTACATCGGCCGGACGTACCTGGCCGGCAACCGGGCCACCGCGCTCGGCTGGGCCGCGGGTGTCGGCCGGCTCGGCGCGATCACGGGTCCGTTGGTGGGCGGCGCTTTGCTCACCGCCGGGATCGCGTACCCGTGGGGCTTCTACGTTTTCGCGATCGTGGGCGCGCTGGGCGCGATCGCGGTCACGTTCGTCGGCCGGTCACCGGCGGCGGAACTCGTAGGCGAGCAGCCAGCACAGGTACAGACCACCGATGACGCCGGTCGCCACGCCGACCGGGAGCTGGGTGTTTGAGAAGAGCCGCTGGATCCCCAGGTCGCTCGCCATCAGCAGGACCGCGCCCATCAGCCCGGACGAGACCGTGCCGGAGAAGGGCGACCCGGTCAGCCGGCGGGCGATCTGGGGTGACGCCAGCGCCACGAACGAAATCGGCCCGGCGGCTGCGGTTGCCACCGCGGCCAAGGCGACACTGACCATGATCAGCACCAGCCGGGTGCGTTCCACCGGCACGCCAAGGGCTTTGGCGGTGTCGTCGCCCATCTGCAGGATCGCCAGGCGGTGACTGAAGAACACCGCGAACGGCAGCAGCCCCAGCAGCGCCCAGGCCACCGGTTCGACATGCTCCCAGCCGCGCCCGTTCAGGCCGCCGACCTGCCACGCCTGCGCGGCGATCGCGTCCTGCAGCGAGGCGTGCGTGATCAGGTACTGGTTGGTGGCCAGCAACATCGCGCTGATCCCGATCCCGACCAGCACCAGCCGGAACCCCTGCACGCCGCGTTTGTAGGCCAGGAAGTAGATCAGGATCGAGGTCACCAGGCCACCGCCCAGCGCTCCCCCGGCGACCGCGAGCATGCCACCGTGGGTCAGCACGAGCACGATCAGCGCGCCGGTCGCCGAACCCATGGTGAACCCGATGATGTCCGGGCTGCCCAACGGGTTGTCGGTGATCCGCTGCATGATCGCGCCGCTGATGCCGAACGCCGCACCGACCAGGACCGCCGCTAGCAACCGGGGCAGCCGCAGGTCGAGGACGATGAACTCGGCGCCGGGCGGCCCTTGGCCCAGCAAGGTATCGACCACTTCGGACACTGTCAGCTGGTAATCCCCTGTGGTCATCGCGACAATGCCGATGCCGACGACCAACGCGGCCATGACGACGCACACAATGGTGGCCCGGATATCCAGCCGGACCGAAAGGTTCTTGGTGCGGATCGGCTTGCCGCGCACCGATGTCGTGACGCTCACAGCTTGGTCACCCGGCGGCGCCGGACCAGCCAGACGAACACGGGTGCGCCGACGAACGCGGTGACGATGCCCACCTGCAGTTCCTCCGGCTCGTTGACCAGGCGGCCGATGATGTCCGAGCCGATCAGCAGGATCGGCGAGAGGACCATGGTGTACGGCAACACCCAGCGCTGGTCTGGTCCAGTGATCAGCCTGGCGGCGTAGGGAACCGCGAGGCCGACGAACACGATGGGCCCGCAGGCCGCCGTGGCAGCCCCGCACATCAGGGTCACCGCGAGGACGCCGAGCACCCGCGTGCGTCCAATGTGGGCACCCAGCGCGATCGCGGTCTGCTCACCGAGGGCGAGCGCGTTCAAGGGCCTGGACAGCAACAGCGTGAGCACGATGCCGATCGCGAAGAACGGCAGCAGCTTGAGCACGACGTCGAGGTTCCGGCCGCTCAGCGAGCCCACGTCCCAGTAGCGGAACTCGTTGAAGGTCAGCGGGTTCAGCAGCAGGAAGGCGTCGATCAGGGCGTACAGCACAGCGGTGATCGCGGCACCGGCCATGATCAGCCGGTCCGGGGTCGGCCCGCCGCGCCCGGCCGCGCCGAGCATGTACACGGCCACCGAGGCGATCGCCGCCCCGGCGAACGCGAACCAGACGTAGCCGGACACCCCAGTGACGCCCAACGAAATGCCGATGACCACGGCGAACGAGGCCCCGGCGTTCACTCCCAGCAGCCCGGGATCGGCCAATGGGTTACGTGTCAAGGCCTGCATCAACGCGCCCGCCAGACCCAGGGCGGCGCCGACGAGCAGGCCGAGGATCGTGCGAGGGATGCGGACTGTGTGGATGATCGCCGCGTCACGGGAGCCGTCGTTGTGCCACAGCACGTCCCATGTGGACGCGAACGGAATGTCCTTGGACCCCAGCCAGATGCTCAACATGCACACGACGACCAGGCCGATGAGCGCGCCCATCAGCCCCACCGCCCGGACTGAGATCTTCGTGTGGTTTCTCACGCTGACCACACGCACCACCATGTCCTGACGTCGCGAATTGAGGATAGGCTAACCGAAGTTCTTGGAGTCTAGCAACCGGGAGGCCGGGTGTCCGCTGGGGGAAGGATCCTCCGCCAGGCCATTGCCGGCCAGCGGAAAGACGTCATCCGGGCGAGCCTGCTGACGGCGGGCCACCAGGTCGGCGAGGCGCTGGTGCCGGTCGTGATCGGCCTCGCCATCGACGACGCCGTGGCCACCGGGTCGGTGAGCGCCCTGCTGCGCTGGCTCGCGGTGCTGGTGGCGCTGTTCGCCATGCTGTCCTACAGCTGGCGGTTCGGCGCCCGGCTGGGTGAGCGGGCCTTCGAACGGGCCGCCCACGCCCTGCGGACCCAGTTGGCCCAGCGCGTCCTCGACCCACGCGGCGGCGCTGACGCGGCCCATCTTCCCGGCGCTCTGGTCAACATCGCGACCGGGGACGCCAAGCGGGTCGGGTTGATCAACCACGTGATCCCGATGACCGCGGCCGCGCTCACTGGCTTGCTGGTGAGCGCGATCTCGCTGCTGAGCATGTCGATCCCGTTGGGGCTGCTGGTGTTGCTCGGCACCCCTCCGCTGCTGTTGCTGGGACACCTGATCGGCCGACCGCTCGAACGGCGGAGCGACGCCGAGCAGGAGCGGGCCGCGCACACCTCTGGGACAGCCGCCGACCTGATCGCCGGGCTACGGGTGCTCAAGGGCATCGGCGCCGAGCGCGCCGCGATCTCCCGGTACCGCGCGACCAGCCAGGACTCGCTCGCGGCCACCCTGCGGGCGGCTCGGGCCCGGGCTTGGCATGACGGCGCGCTGTTGTCGCTGACCGGGGTCTTCATCGCCGTCATCGCCCTGGTGGGCGGGAACTTGGCGTTGTCAGGGGACATCAGCATCGGTGACCTCGTGGCGGCCGTTGGGTTGTCCCAGTTCCTGCTGGGGCCGTTCGAGCTTTTCGCCTATGCCAACGGGCAGTTCGCGCAGTCCCGGGCTTCCGCGGACCGGGTGGCCGAGGTGCTCTCTTCTCCGTCTGCTGTCTCAGGTGGGACTGGTGAGGTTGTCGCTGTCTCTGGACGCGTGCGGCTTTCCGATGTGCACCACGGATCGCTGCGCGGGATCTCGCTGGATGTCTCGCCTGGTTCGTTTGTCGGCGTGGTGGCCTCAGATCCGGCTCATGCCACGGATCTGTTGGTGTGTTTGGGGCGTGAGGCGGATCCCGCTTCCGGCGTAGTTACCTTGGACGGTATCGATCTGTCCACACTGGATCCCGCTGCTGTGCGGTCGTCGGTCTTGGTGGCCGCTCACGATGCTGTCTTGTTCGAGGGGACCCTGCTGGAGAACGTGGCCGCAGCCGCTCGGCGCCCGGTCGACTCGGTTCTCGGCGCGGCGGCTGCCGATGAAGTGGCTTCTTCATTGCCGGAGGGCGTGGAGACCGCCGTTTCCGAGCGGGGGCAGTCATTGTCTGGCGGGCAACGACAACGGGTGGCTCTCGCCCGCGCTTTGGCTGCGGATCCGCCGGTCCTGGTTTTGCACGATCCCACGACCGCGGTCGACACGGTCACCGAGGCTCAGATCGCCGAACAGTTGCGATCGGTCCGTAGTGGACGGACGACACTCGTTCTGGCGACGAGCCCGGCTTTGCTGGCTGAGGCGGACCGGGTGGTGTTGGTACACGAGGGTGTGGTTGTCGCTTCCGGCACACACACGGAGTTGGCGCGTTCCAACGCGATCTACCGTGGGGCGGTGTTGTCATGACCCGGGAGTTGCTTCCGGTCGCGTCCCCGGCCCGGACTCGTGCTGTCCTCGGCAAGTTTCTGCGGGAGCACCGTTGGAGCGCTGTGGCCGCGTTCGGGGTGATGGTCGTGGCGACCGCCATCGGAACCGCGATCGCGCCTTTGCTGGGCCACATCGTCGACCTGGTCACCGCCGGGCGGGATGCGTTGCTGGTTCCCGTGGTGTGGTTGGTGATCGTGGCACTCAGCCAGGGTGTCATGACCGCGTTGGGGATTGGTCTGGTCGCGCGGCTGGGTGAGACGATCGTGACGGCGCTGCGGGAACGGTTCGTTTCGCGGGCTTTGGCGTTGCCATTGGAGCAGGTCGAGCGGGCGGGATCGGGTGACCTGACTTCGCGGGTGACCAACGACGTTTCCGTTGTTTCGGACGCCGTTCGGTCCGCTCTGCCAGAGTTGGCACGGTCCGCGTTGACGATCGTGCTCACCTTGGCCGGGATGGCCGTGCTGGACTGGCGGTTCATGCTCGCCGCATTGTTGGCCGCGCCGGTCCAGATCCACACGGTGTTCTGGTATGTCAAGCGCGCCAACCCCTTGTACGCTTCGCAGCGGATCGCCGTTGGCGCGCAGCAACAGCAGCTGCTGGACACGATCGGTGGGGCGCGGACCGTGCGAGCTTTCGGTCTCGCCGAGGACCACGTCTCGCGGGTGCGCGAGAAGTCCACGGCCGCGGTCGAGTTGTCGTTGCGGGGCATTCATCTGCTGAGCCGGTTCTTCGGGCGGCTCAACCTCGCCGAGATCATCGGGCTGTCAGCGGTGCTGGTGATGGGGTTCGTGCTGGTCGGCAATGGTTCGGCCACCATCGGCACGGCGAGCGCGGCGGCTGTCTACTTCCATGGCCTGTTCGGGCCGATCAACACGGCTCTGTCGCTTGTGGACGATGCTCAGTCCGCGTCGGCCAGTTTGGCCCGGATCGTTGGCGTGGCGGACGTGCCCGCCGATGGGTCGCGAGAGCAGGTTTCGCTGACCGATGCGTCGATCAAGGTCGCCGATGTCGGGCACGCTTACGTCCCTGGGCATCCGGTCCTGGCTGATGTCGATCTGACTGTCGGCGCCGGGGAACGGGTGGCGTTCGTGGGGGCGAGTGGGGCCGGGAAGACGACGTTGGTCAAGTTGATCGCGGGCATTCACCGGCCGTCGTCGGGGTCGATCTCGGTTGGCGGGGTGGAGTTGGACTCGGTGCCGCCGCAGACCATCGCGCTGGTCAGCCAGGAGGTGCACGTCTTCGCCGGTCCACTGGCCGATGATCTGCGGCTGGCGGCGCCGGACGCCTCGGATGCGCGGCTAGCGGCCGCTTTGGCGGCTGTGGGGTGGGACGCGGAGATTTCACTGTCTACTGTGGTCGGTGATGGCGGTCATCGGTTGACCGTCGCCCAGTCGCAGCAGCTGGCTTTGGCGCGGCTGATCCTGGCGGATCCGGCGATCGCCATTTTGGACGAGGCGACCGCGGAGGCCGGCAGTGCCGGGGCGCGGTCGTTGGAAGTCGCCGCGGACGCGGCACTTTCCGGTCGGACCGCGCTGGTTGTCGCGCACCGCTTGACTCAGGCCGCTTCGGCGGACCGGATCGTGGTGCTGGACAACGGGCGGGTCGTGGAGACCGGGACGCACCAGGAGCTCCTGGCGGCCGGCGGCCGGTACGCCACCTTGTGGTCCGCATGGTCCGGGACTCGATGAAGGGCAAGGAATGATTCGTTATCTGCTGGCCGTATCCCTGCTCCTGCTGACCGCCTGTGGCTCATCCAGCCAGGGCGCCCAGGCACCCACCTCCTCGGATGGGGCGTTCCCGGTCACCATCGAGCACAAGTTCGGCAGTACCACCATCAAGGCGGAGCCGAAACGGATCGTCCTGGTTGGACTGACCGAGCAGGACCCGTTGATGGCGTTGGGTGTGGTGCCGGTCGCGACCACCAAGTGGATCGGCAAATATGATGGCGAGATCCCGCCGTGGTCCCGGGACAAGCTCGGAAACGCCCCGCTGCCCACGGTTCTGTCCGACCAAGGTGGCCTGCAGTATGAGAAGATCGCGTCGCTCAAACCCGACCTGATCCTCGGCCTGTACGCGGAGCTGACCCAGGAGTCATACGACAAGCTGAGCAAGATCGCCCCCACCGTCGCCCAGCCATCGCAGTACAACGCGTACGGAATCCCTTGGCAGGACGCCACTCGAACGGTCGGCAAGATCGTCGGCAAGTCCGCCCAAGCCGAGAAGCTTGTCACTGACACCGAAGCGCGCCTGGCCAAGGTCCGCCAGGACAACCCCGAGTTCAACGGCGCCACCGCCGTGATCGCCACCAACTGGGAGGGCTACTTCGTCTACGGCAGCCAAGACCCCCGCTCCCGCATGCTGGCCGCGCTGGGCTTCAAGCTCCCCGACACCCTCGACCAGGTCATCGGCGACAAGTTCGGCGCGACCATCAGCAAAGAACGAGTGGACCTCCTCGACCAGCGCGTGCTGGTCTGGATCGTCACCGACGCCACCAAAACCCGCGCCGACCTCAACACCGACCCCCTCTACACCGGCCTGAACGTCGCCAAACAACACCACGACATCCTCATCGACGACACCACCCCCTACGGCAGCTCCGTCAGCTTCATCTCCGTCCTCAGCATCCCCTACCTCCTCGACAACCTCGTCCCAGACCTCAAAAAAGCCTTCACATAACAGAAAAGGGCGCCCAACCCGCTGGGCGCCCTTTCAGGCCTCGAGGTTGCGAAGTCACCGTAGGCACTGCGTTCCGGTTGTAGCCCGATGAGCTCAGGGCGAACACCAAAGTCGCCGACCCGGAGGGTTCCGTGAAGAACACCATCACCCAGCGCAATGCGGAGGTCGTCGCAGCGCTGGTGAAGTGGTGGCAGGAGAACAACTTCGTAGTGATGTCCGACGAACGGCCCAAGGAGAATTGGGTGTCCGTCGACAACCGGGCGGATGGGTTCGGTATTTCGGTGCAGGAAAGGTCACAGGGGGTCTGTCGTTGGGGGCGACTTCTCCTTGTGTGGCCGAATGGGAAGCCTGCACCGAGGAAGTGACAACCGACAAGGCGCCCAGACCGTCCGGGCGCGTTTCGCAGTCATGCCCCGAGGTTGCGCATGATGGTCTCGGCGATGGTGACAGCGCGGTCACATGGGTCAACGGCTTTGTCGTCGATGCGGACCTCGAACCCCTGGGTGTTCGTGAGCCCGACGGCCACCGTGCAGAACTCCGCGCCGGGGATGGTCGGTTTCAGGGCGGGCTGGCCTTCGACCGTGATCGGACTGGCGGAGTTGATGCCGGGGAAAAGAATCTCCCGGCGGTAGATCTTCCCCAGCAGATCCGTGGCGAAGTAGTACTTGACCATGAAGCCACCGCTGGCCGTCCCAGTGTCCCGGATACAGGTCGCTACATCAGGGTCGTCCGTGGAGGCGGACCCCGGCTTGTTGTAGCCCAGCACCCTTGCCTGGTCATCGGTGAACAGGCCGCACGGCTTGGTCCGATAGGCACTGGCATCCCACAGTCTCGCGACCGGCGGTGCACTGGTGCCCAGCCTGGTCGGCGAGGGGGAGGCCGAAGGTGTCGGCCCAGGTGTCGGCGAGCCAGTGCAACCACTGGCGACGAGGGTCAGTCCAACCAGAAGACCTGCTGTCCAGTGCCGGCGTGACGTCATATCGCACCCCTGCGGGCGTTGCCCGGATTCATGCGCTTGTCGATGTCGCTCTGCCGCTTCTTCTCTTCGGCGTACTTCCTGCGCTCAGCCTCGACGATCGGACCGATGGAGCCTGGATTGTGGACCATGTCCTGAAAGTTCTCCCATCGGAAATCCGGGCTGTTGACGTTGCAGATGAGCGGCAGAGGTTTGTACATGCTCGACGGCCGCATGGCGTCGTCGATCTGGTGGGCGACGTCGGTCCGGATGTGGTCGAGCGCGTTACCGAACGACTCGTTGAGCCAGTCCGCCTCGCGACGGTAACTGTCCATCACCTGGTCGGCGTCGTTGCCTTCGATCACCCGATCGACAAAATCCTTGCCCATGTCCACCGCGGTGACGACCGCGGATCCGATCAGCTTCTTCGGATCCGCGGAAAGGATGCCACTGACGATGTCGAACAGCAGCGCCGACTGGAGTTTGGTGTCCTCTTTCTCCTGGTCCTCCATCTCCTTGCGGCCAGCGGCGTCGGTGGCCAGCAGAAGCTGGTAGAAGCTTTCCCGGCCTTCGACAACGGCCGTGTAAGTGGCGGCGAGCCCCAGCAGACCACGGAGCATGCGAGTTTGCTGCTCCTCGCAGAAGATCTCCATCCGGTCGATCTGGTTCTTGAACTCGTCGGCGGCAGCGCCGGTCCAGTTGGCCAGATGCCGGATGCTCTCCCGCAGTTGGGTGACGGCATCAGCATTGTCGCCGATGGCGATCATGGCCTGGTAGATCCGCTCGTACTCGTCGGCAACCCGCTGCGGATCGATGCTCAGCCAAATTTCAAGGTCACGCCTGAGACCGGCGATCTGCGCGTGCGGAATGCCGGCCGCCGGGAAGTCGCCATCGTGCATCGCCAGGAATCGATCCTGGAGAAGGGCTTGGGCTTCCTCGATCTTGTCGTCGGTTCTCCAGCCGCTCACGCCGTCAGCCCCTGCCGTCCACGCGCCGGTAGAGCGCGATGATGTCCCGCAATGCCTGAGCATTGGCGTCCATCACATCGCACGCGCGCGCCTGTCGCTGAGCGATGACATCGCTCCATCCGGCGTACACCGCCTGCAGCCGGTCTGTGGCATCGAATTTGCCCGGTCGCGCGAAGTCGGCATACACCGCCAAACTGCTGATCGGGACCCGGTACATCCTCACCGCTGTAGGCAGTGAGCCCTCTGGATCGCTTGCCGCTTTGTCGGCCTCGGCGAGGTCGATCGCAAATCCTTCGTACATCTCGCAGCCCCTCGTTCTGCTGGTCCCCGGTGCATCGGAGGGTGAGACGTGGCCATGGATAACCGGGTTCCGCCTGTACGTGATTTATCGCGCACAGACGGTAACAGAGTGGGGCTGGACCTGGTGAGGCGCGGGAAACGTCACCTGGATGGGTGACGCCGAGGGGGACGGGTCAGCCTTCCATGGCTTGGATGAGGGATTTGGGGCGCATGTCGGTCCAGTTGGTTTCGATGTGGTCGAGACAGGATTGGCGGGTTGCGGGGCCGTGGGTGGAGGTCCAGCCATGGGGGATGTCGATGAAGGCGGGCCAGAGGCTGTATTGGCCTTCGTGGTTGATGAGGGCGTGGTATTGGGTGTCGGGGTTTTCGAAGGGGTTTGTCATGGGGTGCTCCTGATCAGGGATTCGAGGGCTCGCAGCCAGGTGTGGGCGAGGGTGGTCACTGCTTGTTCGGTGAGGACGTCGGCGGGCCAGGACCAGGTGGCCTCCAGCACCGGGCCGGTGGGGAGGTCGCGGGTGTGCGCGTTGATCTCGATGGCGTGGCTGACAGGCATCTGGGCATCTGCGTCGACGTCGGCGGCATCCTCCTCGGGGGCGTAGGACCAGTCGGCGTCCTCGGGATAACCGAACCGGCCCAGGTAGTTGAACTCGATGGGTGGCCGCACGGACGCCAACTCCGAAGCACCCGCAAGGTATCGGAGCATGCCGTAGCCGATACCGGAGTCAGGCAACGAGGTGAGGTGAGCGCCGGTCCGAGAGACCAGATCCTGTGCAGTAGCAGGGGTTAGCGTTGCTAGCGTGACGCCGCCGGTGTCGAGCCGGACCGGGTAGATGGTGGTGAACCACCCGATGGTCCGGGACAGGTCGACGTCACCGAGCTGCTCCTGCCGGCCGTGCCCCTCCAGGTCGACCAAGACCGAACGTCCCGAGCCACGCCACTCCGACACGGCCAAAGCCAAAGCAGCCAGCAAAACGTCGTCGATCCGGGCGTCGTAAGCCGCGGGAACGGACCCGACCAGCAGCGAAGTCAAGGAAGCAGGCAACGACACCGACAGGACCTTCTCGGTGTCGGCCACATCCACCCGCGGATCCAGCGGCCGGATCAACGGGAACGAGTCCACATCGGACACAACGGAGGTCCACAGGTCCAGTTCGGACTCACGAGAAGGCGCCAGCGAAGTCAGCAACTGAGCCCACCGGCGGAACGAAGTGTCCTCAGGCAGCAAAGCGGGAACCCGGCCTGCCGAGATGTCCGTCCAAGCAGAAGCAAGGTCAGGCAACAAGATCCGCCAGGACACACCGTCCATCACCAAGTGGTGGACCATCATCAGCAGCCGCCCAGCCGACCCGGGAACATCGAACCAGACCACGGACATCATCCGCCCACCAGCCGGATCGAGCCCATCGCGAGCCGCGACAGCATGAGCGGCAATGGTGGCGGACAGGTCGCCGGTGACCGGAACCCGGGTCACCCACGAAGATATGTCCACAGTGGCCGGAACGTGCAACTCCCAGTCCACCAACCGAGCCCGCAGCATATCGTGTGTCTGCACCAGAGCACCGATCATGGACACCAAGGCGTCCATCGTGAGCGCAGCGGGAGTCCGCAGCAACGCGTACTGCTGGTACCCGTTGAACGGCCCGTCCAGCTCCCGCAACCAATGCATGACCGGAACCAACGGAACCACACCGGTCCCATCAGACACCCGCGAGACAACTGCGGCCGGAGTGGCCACCAAAGCCAAACCCGCCACCGAACGCTCGGTGAACACCTGCCGGGGCGTGATCCGCCAGCCGGCCGCCCGCGCCCGGCTGACAAGCTGCATCGACACAATGCTGTCGCCACCCAACGCGAAGAAGTCATCGTCAGCACCGACCCACGACAACCCCAGCACCTCAGCAACAACCGAAGCCAAAGCGGTCTCCACCGGTCCGGCAGGAGCACGGCCAGCGGAAGAGAAGTCCGGCTCGGGCAACGAGTCCCGGTCGAGTTTCCCGCCAGGCAGCACCGGCAACCGGTCCAGCACAACGAAAGCCGAAGGAACCATGTAATCCGGCAAGGCAGCAGCGACCGCCCGCCGCAGCGCCGACGTGTCCACATCAGACCCGACGACGTAAGCCACAAGCCGAGCCACCGGACCAGGACGCACTGTGACCACAGCGGAAGTCACGCCAGCCTGAGCGGCGATCACCGAAGAGATCTCCGCCGGTTCCACCCGGAACCCGCGCACCTTGACCTGATCGTCCGACCGGCCACCGTACTCGAGCCGGCCGTCCACAGACCATCGCGCGAGGTCACCGGTCCGGTAAAGCCGCTCCCCCGGCGCCCCGAACGGCGAAGCCACGAATCGCTCGGCCGTCAACGCGCCCTGACCCAAATACCCACGTGCCAAACCGTCGCCGGCAAGGTAAAGCTCGCCCGTGACGCCCGGCGGAACCGGCCGCAGCCCAGCGTCCAGCACGTAGGCCCGCGCATTGGCCACCGGACGCCCAATCACCGGACGTGAACTGGCAGACACCTTGGCCACCAACGCATCTACTGTCCCTTCAGTCGGACCATAGAGGTTCACGCCTGAAGTGCCTGGCAGCGACCGAAGCCGAGCCCACAGCCCTTCGGACACCGCCTCCCCGCCGAACCCGATGAGCGAAAGCGGACAGTCCTCGAACAGCCCGGCGTCCGCCAGCTGAGTCAGAACCGTCGGCGTGACCTCGATGAAGTCCAACGCATGCAAACGTATGGCCGCGGTGAGCAGCTCCGGGTCACGCCGGGTCTCCTCGTCGAGCACGTGAACGGCATGCCCGTCGAGCAACCACAACTGCGGTTGCCAAGAGGCATCGAAGGAGAACGACCATGCATGCCCGACCCGCAGATGCCTGCGCCCGGTCGCGGCAACCGTCGGCACGTAAAGATCCTTGCGATGGCTGGCAAACAGGTTCGCCAAGCCGCGGTGAGGAACTACAACACCCTTGGGCTTTCCGGTCGACCCAGACGTGTAGATCACGTACGCCGGGTTGTCCGGATGCGGTGGCGTGCCGAGGTTCTCCGTGGACGCGGCAGGAAGTGCGTCCGTGAGCACCACCGGCAGAGACGTGCCGAACTGAACACCGGAGGTCGAAACCACTGCGAGCGCACCGGAGTCGATCAGCATCGCAGAGATTCGTTCGGCAGGCAGCGACAGCTCGAGCGGCAGATAAGCGGCGCCGGCCTTGTGCACGGCCAAGATCGCGACGAGCCACTCCTCGGTCCGCGGCAACGCGATCCCGACCACCCGCTCAGGCCCGACTCCCACCGAGACCAGCGCCCGGGCCAACCGGTTGGCCCGGGCGTTCAACTCGGCGAACGTCAGGCTCACATCGCCGGCAACCACAGCGATTGCGTCAGGAGTGGCCTGGACCTGTGCTTCGAACAGCTCCGGCACGGTGTGAACAGACACCGGCAAAGCCGTGTCATTCCACGAGACGAGAACACGCTCCCGCGAGGCGGCGTCCAGAACGTCGATCGTCCCTACTGGACGGTCGATGACCATCGCCCCCAGAACCGCGACCATCGCGTCGGTGATCTGCTCGATGGTCTCCTGCGAGAACAGATCCGACCGGTACTCGGCGGTCAGCTTCAAGGAGGAGTCGACCTCGACGGCCCACGTCAGCGGGTAGTGCGTGGCGTCCTGACTATGCCGTTCGGACACTCGCAGCCCGGACTCGAACTCCGGTTCACCGCCGGGATAGCTCTCGAACACCACCAGGGTGTCGAACAGATCCCCGGTCCCGGCAAGCTTCGCGACGTCCGTCAGCCCAAGGTACTGATGGGCCATCAACCGCGACTGCTCCTCCTGCAGCCGCGTCAGCAGGGAATGCACGGATTCCGAAGGTCGCAGCCGGACGCGGACCGGGATCGTGTTGATGAACAACCCGATCATCGACTCCACGCCCGGAACCTCTGGCGGCCGACCGGAAACGGTGGCACCGAACACGACATCCGAAGACCCGGTCAACCGGCCGAGCACAACCCCCCAAGCCGCCTGGACAATCGTGTTCAGCGTGAAGCCATTGAGCCGCCCCAACGCGACCAGGGCAGCCGTCACCGAGGCCGGAACCTCGACCTGCCGGACCGAAGGCGTCAACGGCGAGCGGGTACCAGGAGGCGCCAGATGTGTCGGGGACTCCAAGTCCGCCAACGCTTCCCGCCACGCAGACTCCGCAGCCGACCGGTCCTGCGCGCCCAGCCAAGTCAGATAGTCCTTGAACAACGGACCCGAAACGGTCGAACCGGAGTAAAGCCGGGACAGCTCAGCCAACAGCGGAGCCGTGGACCACCCATCCAGCAGCAAGTGCTGGTGCGAGATCACCAGCCGGTGCTCCTCCGGCCCAACCCGCACCAACACAGCTCGAAGCAACGGAGCCGAAGCCGGATCGAACCGGCGACGCTCAACCGCCAGCAACTCCGTCCACGCCTGCTCATCGACGAACTCGACCTCGCGCCAAGGCACCTCGACGCGAGCAGGTGCCACGGCGACCGCCCGACCTGAAGACAAGTACTGGAACGAGGACCGGAGGTTCGCGTGCCGATCCAGCAAAGCCTGCAACGCATCCCGCAGCCGGGGACAATCAAGCGGACCATGGAGGTCCAGGGACATCTGGACCGTATAGACATCGAGGTCGTCAGTGTCCAACGAGGCCAGGAACAACAGTCCGGACTGCAACGGTGTCAGCGGCAAAACCTCGCCGTCAACCTCGGCGGCCTCCGCGGCGGTCAACGTCACCAGGTCGGCCACGACTGGAACCGTGGGGTCGGGCGCGTCGGACAGGGCCGAGGCGATCTGTGCGATGGTCCGGTGCCGGAACACATCGCGAGGCGTGATCACCTTGCCGTCCGCCCGCAGCCGGCTCACCAGCTGGATGGCGACGATGGAGTCGCCGCCCAGCGCGAAGAAGTCGTCGTCCGCGCCCACCTTCGGCAGCCTGAGGACATCGGCCACATGCGCGGCCAGGAGTTCCTCGGCCGGTCCGGACGGAGCCCGGTCACCGGTCATCGCAGCGAAGTCCGGCGCTGGCAACGCGGCCCGGTCGAGCTTGCCGTTGGCGGTCAATGGCAACGCGTCCAGACCGATGACGACCGCCGGAACCATGTGCTCTGGCAACGTTCCGGCCAGCTGTCCACGAAGGAGGTTCGTGTCCTGCGACGGCACAACGTAAGCAACCAGACGCGAGTACCGGGTCACCACTGCAACCGCTTTGACCGACGGCAGCGCAAGCAGGGCGGACTCCACCTCGCCGAGTTCGACCCGGTAGCCCCGGATCTTGACCTGGTCGTCGGTCCGGCCGATGAACTCGATGACACCGTTACGAATCCGCGCCAGGTCACCGGTCCGGTACATCCGCGTGCCAGGCACGAACGGGTTCGCGACGAACCGTTCGGCGGTGAGCCCAGCGCGGTTGAGGTAGCCGCGCGTGAGCCCGGCGCCCGTCAGGTACACCTCCCCAGCAACCCCGGAAGGCACCGGCGAAAGGGCGGCATCGAGCACGTAGACCTGCGAGTTCGCGACCGGAGAAGCATGTTTCTCGTGCCGCCCGTAAGCGTCCACAGTGAACTCGGTCGGCCCGTACAAATCATGCACGGACACGTCCAACGTCCGCAGCCGCTCCCACAGCGAAGGAGGAACGCGCTCGCTGCCGACCACGAGCACCTTCAGCGGATGCTCGAACAACCCGTGCCGCTCCAACTCGACCAGATAGCTTGGGGTCGCGTCCAGGAAATCGATCCCGTGATCGCGCACGTACGACACCAGCGCCGGCGGGTCGGTACGCGTCAGGTCGTCGATCACATGCAGCTCATGCCCCGCGAGCAGCCACAACAGCGGCTCCAGCGAGGCATCGAAGCCGAACGGCTGAATGTGGCCTGCCCGCGCCGGTTCTGCTGGGATCACCTGTGCCCGTTGTCCGGCAAGGAGGTTCGCGACGCCGCCGTGCGTCGCCACCACCCCCTTGGGCGTTCCGGTCGATCCCGAGGTGTAGATCACGTACGCGGCCGCATCGGCCCGGTAAGGCGCCGACGAAACCGGTGCGCCGAACTCCAGGCTGGTCAGCACACAGACAGGCCGAGCATCGGCGATCATCAGCGCCCGCCGGGCCTCCGGGTACTCCGGATCGATCGGCAGATACGCCGCCCCAGCAGCCCAGACCCCGAGAATCGCCGGAACCATGTGCTCACGCGGCAGTTCCAGCCCAACGACCTGCTCGGCACCGACTCCTCGCGCTCGCAGAGCACCAGCGATCCGCCGCACCTGGTCGGCCAGCTCGGCGAACGTCAGCCTGCCACCAGCTGTCACCAGCGCGATCTGATCCGGACGGGCCTGCACGGCCGCGAAAAACGCCGTTACCGCGTCCATCTCCACTGGTACGGCAGTGTCCTGAGCGAGCGAGATCCGCTCTGCCGGAGTGAGCAGGTCGATCCGGCCTATGGCGACCGACGGATCGGTGGCCACAGCACGAAGAACCCGCATGAGCCGCTCACCGAAGCCGGAAACGGTGTCGCGGTTGAACAAGTCGGCCCGGTACTCGATTGAGGCGTCGATCCCTTGGCCGGTCTCGACGAAGTCGAAGGACAGGTCGAACTTCGAGGTGTCCGAGGTGATCCGCTCGGCGCGGACGGTCAGACCGTTGAGGGCGAACGTGTCGCCCATCTCCGGGATGTACACGACCATCACCTGGAACAACGGGTGCCGGCCGAGCGACCGGGCCGGGTTGATGGCGTCCACGACCCGCTCGAACGGCACGTCCTGGTGCTCGTAGGCGGCGAGGTTCGTCTCCCGCACCCGGGCGAGCAGCTCGCGGAACGATGGATCGCCCGAGGTGTCCGTGCGGAGCACCAGCGTGTTCAGGAAGAACCCGACCAGGTCGTCGAGCGCGCTGTCCGACCGGCCGGCGATCGGGCTGCCGACAGGGATGTCGTCGCCCGCGCCCAACCTGGTCAGCAGCGCCGCGACCGCGGCCTGGAAGACCATGAACATGCTGACGTTCTCGGCCTGCGCCAGTGCACGCAAGGCAGACGCCGTCTCAGTGTCAAGCGGGACGGTGACTGTGCCGCCGCGCTCGTCGGCTTCTTCGGGCCGCAGCCGATCCACCGGCAGGTTGAGCTCGTCGGGCAGACCGGCAAGTGCCGAACGCCAGTAGTCGAGCTGCCGGGCCGACAGGCTCTCCGCGTCGCTCTCGTCGCCCAGCAGAGCGCGCTGCCACAACACGTAATCCGAGTACTGGATCGGCAGCGGGGTCCACTGTGGAGCAGCGCCGTCAAGTCGAGCAGCATAAGCCTGGGCGAGGTCGCGGACCAGAGGTCCGGCGGACCACTCGTCGGTGGCGATGTGGTGCAGGACCAGCAGGAACACGTGCTCGTCGGGCCCGACCTCGAAGACCCGGGCCCGGATCGGCAGCTCGGCGTCCAGGGCGAACGGCTGCCGGGTGACCTCGGCGATCCGGCCATCCACCAACCCGTCCGAGACCCGCTCAACCTGGAGCACCGACTCGACCGGCACGATCCGTTGAACGGCAACACCATCCCGTTCGGCGACGAGTGTCCGAAGTGGCTCATGCCGGTCCATTACGTCGACCAGAGCGGCACGCAGGGCCTCGACATTCAAGGGGCCGTTGAGACGCCAGGTCATCGGGATGGTGTAGGCCGGGCTCGGGCCGGACAGCTTGTCCAGCACCCACATCCGCTGCTGCGCGAACGACAGCGGAACATCCCCGTTGTGCTCGACCGGAACCAGCGGGGGTCGACTGTTCTCCGTGCCCAACACCAAAGCAAGCCGGGCGACCGTCGGCGAGTCGAATACCGTACGCAAGGAGACCGTTGAGCCAAGGACGGCCGAGACCCGCCCCGCCAAACGCATTGCCAGCAACGAATGCCCGCCGACGGCGAAGAAGTCGTCGTCGATGCCGATCAGGTCCAGACCCAGCACATCGGCGAAGATCTGGCACAGTGCGGCTTCGACCGAGTTGCGCGGCTCTCCGTCGGAGACCTCGAACGATGGCGCAGGAAGGGCCTTACGGTCGAGTTTTCCGTTGGGTGTGACCGGGAATGCATCCAGCTCAACGACGGTCGGGACCATGTACTCGGGCAGGACATCCGCGAGCCGGGTCGTCACCTTTCCGATGACGTAGGCCACCAGCGTCTGGTCGCGGACAACGACCACCGCTCGGGACACGCCCGGATCCTGGGCCAGCGCCGACTCGATCTCGCCCAGCTCGATCCGGAACCCGCGGACCTTGACCTGGTCATCGGCTCGGCCCAGAAACTCCAACACGCCATCCGTGGTCCAGCGAGCGAGGTCGCCGGTCCGGTACATGCGCTGTCCGGTCGTGAACGGGTTCGCCACGAATCGCTCGGCCGTCAACCCGGCGCGGCCGAGATAACCACGGGCGAGCTGAGCCCCGGCCAGGTAAAGCTCCCCGACGACGCCGGGCGGGACCGGCTGCAAACCTGCGTCCAGCACGTAGGTCTGGGTGTTCCACACTGGACGGCCGATCGGCACACGGGAATCCACTACAGGCCAGTAGGTCACGTCGACCGACGCCTCGGTAGGTCCGTAGAGGTTGTGCAGCTTGGCGTCCAGCACCTCAAGGAATCGCGCGGCGACCCCCGCGGGAAGAGCCTCGCCGCTGGCGAAGACCTGACGCAGACTCGTGCATCCGGCAGCTTCAGCCAGAAAAACGTCCAACATGGACGGGACGAAGTGAGCCGTCGTGATGCCTTGCTCCTGGATGAGCGAGGCCAGGTAGCTCGGGTCCTTGTGGCCTTCCGGCCGCGCGACCACGAGCGTGGCGCCGGTGATCAGCGGCCAGAAGAACTCCCACACCGAGACGTCGAAGCTCGACGGGGTCTTCTGCAGGACACGATCGGCGCTGCTGAGTTTGTATGTGTCCTGCATCCACAAGAGACGGTTGACGATCCCCGAATGCGGGACAACCACGCCCTTGGGGCGTCCGGTCGATCCGGAGGTGTAGATGACGTACGCCGGATGCGCGGGACGGACCCGGATCGGCAGGTTCGAGGGGTCACCGGAGACGTCGACCATCGCGGGGCCGTCGATCACGAAGGCAGGCTCGGCGTCCGCGAGCATGTAACGGATCCGTTCAGCCGGATAGTCGAGGTCAACCGGCAAGTACGCGGCCCCGGCCTTGTGCACGGCATACAGGGCAACGATCAGCTCGATCGAGCGCGCCAACTGCACGGCCACGACTGACTCGGCGGTGACGCCTTGTGCGATCAGGTGGCGTGCCAGGCGGTTCGCCCGGCCGTTCAGCTCGGCGTAGGTAAGGGACACGCCTTCGAAGACGACTGCGATCGCGTCTGGCGTGCGAGCCACCTGCGCCTCGAACAGGGCCGGAAGCGTCGTAGCCGGGACCGGATGGGCAGTGGCGTTCCAGTCGGACACCACTGACCGTTGCTCGGCCTCAGTGAGAACGTCAAGGCTCCCCACTCGAACATCCGGCCGCGCGCCGACCTGGTTCAGCAGTGCAGCCATCCGAGCGGTCAGACTGTCCGCGGTGGACTGATCGATCAGGTCTCGGGCGAACTCCAGGACCAGGGTGATCCCGCCGGGGCGGTCGACGAACGTGAAGTGCAGGTCGAACTTGGCCTGGCCGGTGTCCATCGGGATCCACTCAGTGGGCAGGCCGAGCACGGTGTCATCGTCGTCGGTCCGCACGTGGTAACCGAGCATGACCTGGAACAACGGGTTCCGCCCGGCCACCCGCACCGGGTTGACCGCCTCCACGACCCGCTCGAACGGCACGTCCTGATGCTCGAACGCCGCCAGGTCGGCTTCCTTGACCCGGGCCAACAGTTCAGTGAATGTGGGATCGCCGTCGAGAGATGTTCGCAAAACCAGTGTGTTCACGAAGAAGCCGACTAGGTCGTTCACGCCGGCGTCGGTCCGGCCCGCCACCGGCGCGCCCAGCGGGATGTCCGTCCCCGCGCCCAACCGGTGCAGCAGGGTCGCGACCGCGGCCTGCAGGATCATGAACATGCTGGCGCCAGTGCGGTTCGTCAGCACTCGCAGCTCATTCACCACCGCCGCAGGCAAGTCCAGCTCGGTCCGGCCACCGCGGCCAGTCGGAGTCACTGGACGCGGACGATCGAGCGGTAGCGCCAGGGCATCCGGGATGTCCTGCAGGGCGTCTACCCAGAACGAAAGCTGCTCATCGCCGACTTCCTCCAGCAGCTCGCGCTGCCACAGCGTGTAGTCGGCGTACTGGACCTCCAGCGGGGTCCACTGTGGAGCCGCGCCGTTGACCCGGGCTTGGTAGGCCCTGGTCAGGTCGGCCAGGAACGGCCGGTCGGACCACTCGTCGGTGGTGATGTGGTGCAAGACCACCGCGACGACGTCCTCGAAGACGCCCACCCGGAACGGGATCTCGGTGCGCAAGTCGAACGGCCGCCGTACGAACTGTTCAACCGAGCCGGACACCTCGAAGGTCGGCGAGATGTCCAGGATCTCCTGGTGTTCACCATCCGGGAACACGGTCCGCAATGATTCATGACGCTGGGCCACATCGTTGACAGCAGCGCGGAGTGCGTCGACGTCGAGCCCGGTCACCCGGAACACCAACGGGAAGTTGTAGGCGAGGTCGCCGCCGGCAATCGAGTCCACCAACAGCAAGCGCTGCTGGGCGAACGACACCGGGATCCGCGAGGGACGCTCGTACCGGCGAACCGTCGGCCGGGCGGGAGTCCGGCGGGAGTCCGCACGAATGGCCAGGTCCTGTGGGGTGGCGGCTTCGAACAGGTCGCGAATGGCCAGTTCCACGCCCAGTTCGGTGCGTGCGCGGCTGATCAGGCGCGTGGCCAGCAGCGAATGCCCACCTAGCTCGAAGAAGTCGTCGATGGCACCAACCTTCTCGACGCCGAGGATCTCGTCGAAGAGCGCACACAACACGGCCTCGGTCGGCGTACTCGGCGCTTGTCCTCCGCCTGTGGCAACCGGTTCGGCCGCGGGCAGTGCGGCGCGGTCGAGCTTGCCGTTGGGAGTCAACGGCATCGACTCCAGCGGTACCAGCACCGACGGGACCATGTAATCGGGCAGTGCGTCCTTCAGGTACTCACGCAGCTTGGGCAACAGCGCGATCACAGCACGCGCGGCGGCGGGGTCGTTCGCACCCGCAGGCCCGATGTGGACTCCGGTCAGCGGGTCTTCGGACTTGACGAACACGGCCGAGTAGGCGCCTGAGTCCGGTGTGGCCACTGCCCGGAAGCCGAGCCGGGCGGCCAGATCGGTGAGGTCCTCTGGTTCGATCCCGTCTGGATCGCCTTCCAGGCGGGGGTTCGGGATGCCAGTCACCCGCAACACGGCCTGCTGGCCAACCTCCAGACGGCGAGCCAGTGTGGCCATGCTGGAGAACGGGATCGCGGGCGCGTCGGAGACATCGAGCGTAGGCGCGGTGTGCAGCAAAACGTCATACCGGTGCCGGGTCAGCTCGTTGTGCGAACGGCCGCCCTTCACCCGGATCTCAGCGCCGGTGAAGCCGGGGAGCCGGGTGAACCAGCCCGGGTCGAGGACGAGTTCCTTCTCCATCCATACCCGGCGGCGGGCCGATGCCTCGTCCTCACCACGAGTCACTGCGATGGCCGCGTGGAAGTCGTTCAGCGTGGCCAGGTTGCGCACGTCACCGACGAAGATGGCCCCACCGGGTGCCAGTAACGACCCGAGTCCCAGGAGAACTCGCGCCAGGTGAGCCGCACTCGGGAAGTACTGGATCACCGAGTTGATCACGATCACGTCGAAGTGCCCGGACGGCAGGCCGTCCGTGACGGCTGCATCCTGGCACTGCAGGCGGACCGAAGCCAGCGTCGGGTCATTTGCGACGTCCGCCGCCAGCTTGGTGATCACCGGCTGGGAGAAGTCCGTTGCCCAATATTCGTCGACGTCGCGGGCCAGGCCGGACAGCAAGAGCCCACTTCCGACACCGACCTCGAGGATCTTGCTTGGTGCCAGGGCCTTGATGCGGGACAGCGTGTGCTCACGCCATTCGTGCATCTCGGCGAACGGAATCGGCTCGCCGGTGTAGCTGGAGTCCCAGCCGGCGTAGTCCTCGGTGAACACCGCCGTCGGGATGGTGTCGTACTCGGCGTCGTAGACCTGCTGCCACTCTTCGACATGCGCGGACTCGGCGGTCTCGCGGGCATCCGTGTCCGGCGGCGCGGGCACGACGTACCCGGCAAGCCGGCCGTCCACCGCGACGACCGCAGCGGCGGAAACGGCTGGATGATCGGCGAGAACGGCGGCGATCTCGCCTGGTTCCACGCGGTAACCACGGATCTTGACCTGGTCGTCGGCGCGGCCGATGAAGTCCAGCAACCCGTCGGACCGCCAGCGGACCAGGTCACCGGTCCGGTACATCCGCTCACCGGGCGCGCCGAATGGACACGCCACAAAGCGTTCCGCGGTCAGACCGTGACGATCCAGGTAGCCGCGAGCGAGTCCGATTCCCGCGATGTACAACTCCCCCGCCACACCAGGGGCGACGGGCTGCAGCCGCGAGTCCAGGACGTAGGCGCGGGTGTTGTGGATGGGCTTGCCGACGGTCGCCGTAACACTGTCGTCGGTTCCGCCACCGAGGGTGTTGATCGTGTACTCGGTGGGGCCGTACAGGTTGTAGCCGGTCACGCCCGGAGTCTCGAGCAGTCTGGTCCAGACCTGCTCGGGGACGGCCTCGCCGCCAAGCAGGACCAGCGGCGGCACATGAGGTCCGTCGAGCAGACCGTGCTCGAACAGTTGGGCCGCATAGGTTGGGGTCACGTTGACGACGTCGATCCGGTGCCGCGCACAGTAAGCCGCAAGCGCTTGCGGGTCACGGCGGAGCTGCTCGTCGCACACGTGCACCTCGTGGCCTTCGACCAGCCACAGCAGTTCTTCCCAGGACATGTCGAACGAGAACGAGACCGTGTGGGCGATCCGCAGCCTGCGTCCGGTGCGGTCCACCACGGGACCGAAGATCGCCTCGCGGTGGTTCTGCTGCATGTTGGTAAGGCCGCGATACGGCGTGACCACGCCTTTGGGCCGCCCCGTCGAGCCCGAGGTGTAGATGACGTACGCAGGGTGTTCAAGGCGATATGTCGACTCGGCTTCGAACTCCGGGACCGGATCCGCTGCCAGGGCGTCGATTGCCGCACTGACCTCGGGTGAGTCCAACAAAAGCGCGTCGCACTCAGGCAGCAAGGCGGCGGTCGCTGAGGTCGCCAGCACGCACACGGGTCGCGCGTCGGACAACATGAACGCGATGCGGTCGGCCGGGTAGTCCGTGTCCAGCGGCAAATACGCTGCGCCAGTCCGGAGAACGGCGAACAGCGCCGCCACCATGTCCGCGGTTCGGGGCAGGGCAAGGCCGACGACCCGTTCCGGGCCGGCGCCGCAGCTGATCAGCCATCGGGCCAAGCGGTTGATCCGGGCTTCGAGGTCGGCGTACGTCCAAGTCACCAAAGGGGTGACGAGGGCGGTCTCGGTGGGTGTCCGCTGGGCTTGTTCGGCCAGCAGGTCCGCGATGGTCCGCGTGCCCAGCGGCGACTGGGTCTCGTTCCACCGCACCAGAACGTCGTGGCGCTCGGCCGAAGTGAGCGTGTCCAGCTCGCCGATCTTGGTGTCCGGCGAGGCGGCCAATCGGCGCAGCACGGCCACGAGTCTGGTCACAATGGACTCGGCGACCGGCTCGGTCACGATGTCCGGGCGGCGGTAGAGGCCGACCACGATCCGGTTCGTCGGCGTGATCACGAGGGTCAGCGGGTAGTGCGTGGCGTCCGCGTAGCCGACGTCCGTGATTCCGTGCCGCTGGCGGAACTCCGCTTCTTCGGAGCCGTCGCCGATGAAGTTCTGCAGCACCGAGATCGTGTCGAAGAGCTGCTTGTGCCCGGTCTGCCGCTGAATGTCCGCGAGACCGACCCAGTCGTGGCCCATCGTCGCCGATCGCTCGTCCTGCAGGCGCGCCAGCAACTCCCCGACGGTCTCCGCCGGGTCGAGCCGGACACGTGCGGGCACGGTGTTGAGGAACAGACCAATGATGGACTCGACGTGCCGGAGCGTGTCCGGCCGACCCGAAACGGTGGTTCCGAAGACAACGTCATCGCGGCCGGTCAGGCCCGCCAGGACGATGCCCCAGGCGGCGCTGATCATCGCGTTGAGCGTGACACCGTGGGACCGGACCGCCGACCGGAGCCGCTCGGAGTCCTCTTCGGACAGCTCGACGCGGAGGGTCTCTGGTGCGACGGGTTCGCCGGTGCGGGTAGGAAACACGAGGGTGGGCTCGTCGAGTCCGCCCAAAGTGGACCGCCATGACTCGACGGCGACCTCAGTGTCCTGGTCGCTCAGCCATTCCAGGTAATCGCGGTAGCTGCCGCGCCACGGCAGGACCGCGTCGTCGCCTGCGGTGTACAGCTCGAAGAGATCTTCGAACAGCAGCGCCGAGGACCAGCCGTCCCATAGCAGGAGGTGGTGTGAGATCACCAGACGGCAGCGGTTCTCACCGAGCTTGATGAGGGTCACCGCGAGCAACGGCGGCTTGCCGACGTCGAACTTCCGGGCGCGGTCGGCGGCCATGACCTCGGGCAGCCGGCCCTCCTGGCCGGTCAGGTCCACTTCGAACAGTGGCGGTTCAGCCTGGGCGGCAATGAACTGGGCCGGGCTGGTGAGTCCATTGTTGGTGAAACCCGCGCGTAGACCGGTGGTTCGCTGGAGGAGCGTGGCGAGTGCCTGGCGCAGCCGTGAAGCGTCCAGCATGCGATCGAAGTCGAAGTGGTCCTGCACGGTGTAGACGTCCCGGCCGGACTGGTCGAACGAGGCCAGGAAGAACAGGCCTTCCTGCAACGGGGACAGCGGCCAGATGTCGTCGACCGGGCCGTCGTGTGCGGCCTGGACGCGGTCGATCTCGTTCTGGGTCAGGGAGACCGCGACCAGGTCCGAGGGCGTGAGCCCGGTCGTCACGCCAGAGAGCGCGGTCAGGGCGGCGGTGAAGTCGTCGGTCAGGTCGAGTTCGATGCCCGACCAGGTCCAGGTCGCGGTGCGCCCTTCGACGTCCAGGCTCAGCAGGTAGGGCTGCGGCATGTCCGGGTCGGCGTCGGCCCCGATCGGGTTGCCGTCGCCGCGGCCGAGGTAGTTGACCAGCACCTGAGGACGGCTCCCGGCGGCCAGAACCGGTGCGGCCTGGAGGTTTCCGTAGCGGAGCATGCCGAACCCGGCGCCCTTGCCCGGCGCCGACCGCACCTGCTCCTTGACCCGCCGCAGCGCCTCACCTGCGGCAGGACCACCGGCGAAGGCGTCCACGATGTCGATCCCAGTGGCATCAAGGCGAACCGGATGGATCGTGGTCAGCCAGCCGACCGTCCGGGACAGGTCGGCGTCCGCGTCCCGGCCGTGGCCTTCGACATCGACGAGCAACTCCGGCTGCCCGCGCCTGGCCATCGCCAGAACCAGGGCTGTCAGCAGGACGTCCTCGACCGTACCTCGGATGCGTGCGGCCGTGTCCACAATGGATGCTGGGATATCCGAGTACCGCTTGACGGCAGTCGCGCCGGGCAACGCGGGTGCGAGACCAGCCCCTGGGCGGAGGACCTCGGTCCAGTAGGGCAGTTCGCTCAGCAGCGCAGGGTTTTGGGCAGCCTCGGCGACCCTTCGGGACCAGGTCCGCAGCGATGTCGGCACCGGCGGCAACGTCTCACCGCGGAGGGCTGCTTCCAGGTCGGGCAGGAGGATCTGCCAGGACACACCGTCGATCGCGAGATGGTGGATGGACAATCGCAGCTCACCCGGCGACCAGGTGGCGGAGACCATTGCGCCCGCTTCGGGGTTCAGCTCGGTGCCGAGTTCGGCGCGAACCGACCCGACCGGGCGCACCGCGAGCGTCCACAGGCCGGGGACCGGGATGGTGAGCTGGAGGCGGAGGGCGTCGTGCCGGTCGATCAGCGCCTGCAACGCTTTGAGCAGGCGTACTTCGGTGATGTCGACGGGGATCGGGACCGTCATGTGCTGGCTGAACCGGCGGATCGGGCCGCCGCGTTCGCGAAGCCAGTGCGCCACCGGCAAAAGCGGCAGCTCCCCGACGCCGTCCTCGTCGACGGCCGTGACCGGGGACCGCTCGGTGAGGGCTGCGGCGAGCGCGGCTGGGGTTCGGTGCTTGAACACGTCTCGCGCGACGAGGTTCAGACCTTCGCGGCGGGCCCGGGCGACCAGGCTGATCGAGACGATGCTGTCGCCGCCGAGGACGAAGAAGTCGTCGTCGATACCGACCCGGTCGAGCTTCAGCGTGGCCGCGAACAGATCGGCCAGCAGGCGTTCGCGGTCGTTGCGCGGTCCCCGTGCAGTCGTCTTGCGCTCGGGAACGGGCAGGGCCTTGCGGTCGAGCTTCCCGTTCGCGGTCACCGGCAGGGCGTCGAGCACGACGATCGCGCCGGGCACGAGGGCCGGCGGCAGGTCCTGCGCGAGGGCTTCGAGGACCCGGGGGGTGTCGAAGACGCCGTTGGGCACGACGTACGCGATCAGCTGGCCGTCGCGGGCGATCACCGCCGCGGTCGTCACGTCGGGGCGGGCGGTGAGGGCGGCCGCGACCTCGCCGGGTTCGATGCGGACGCCACGGATCTTGACCTGGTCATCGGTCCGGCCCAGGTAGTCGAGGGCGCCGTCGGGACGCCAGCGCACGAGGTCGCCGGTCCGGTACATCCGCTCGCCTGGCTTACCGAATGGGTTGGCCACGAACCGTTCCGACGTCAACCCGGCCCGGCCTCGGTATCCCCGGGCCAGCTGGGCGCCGGCCAAGTACAACTCCCCTGGTGCGCCAATGGGAACGGGCCGCAGGGCGGAGTCGAGGACGTAGACCTGGGTGTTGCAGACCGGCTTGCCGATCGGGACTCCAGGCCCGTCGGCCGTATCCCACCAGGTGACGTCGACCGCCGCCTCGGTCGGGCCGTAGAGGTTGAACAGCGGGACGCCGGTGAGCGAGTGCCAACGGGTCACGAGGTCGGCGCTCAGGGCCTCGCCGCTGCAGATCACCCGGCGCAGCGACGCAGCCCAAGCCGAGTCCTCCACCGCGCCAACGAAAGCGGCCAGCATCGACGGGACAAAGTGGAGCGTGGTGATCCGCTCGCGCTCTATCAATTGGGTCAGGTACGCAGGATCGGTGTGGCCGCCGGGGCGAGCCAGGACGACGGCCGCGCCCTGGCAGAGTGCCCAGAACAGCTCCCAGACCGAGACGTCGAAGCTGGTCGGGGTCTTCTGCAGCACCCGATCGTCGGTATACAACTTGTACACATCTTGCATCCAGGCGAGCCGGTTCACGATCGCCCGGTGCGAAATCCCAACACCTTTGGGCTTCCCGGACGAACCGGATGTATACAAGATGTATGCAAGGTGTTCGGGAGCGGTATGCACCGGCCCCAACGGCACCTCTGGCAGCGTCAGCCGGTCCAGCACGAGCCAGTCGAGGTCGCCGACAGATGAGACGGACGAGACGGTGATGCCCATGGACGGATGGGCGTCGTGGAGCAGTGCCTGACGACGGGCCACCGGGTGGTCTGGATCGACGGGCAGGTATGCGGCCCCGGCCCGGAGGACAGCCAGCAGCGCGACCATGAGGTCAAGCGACCGCGGCACCGAGACGGCGACGACCGAGTCCGGCCCGACACCCCGCTCTGCCAGCAGAGATGCCAGCCGACCCGCCCGCGAGTGCAACTCGGCGTAGGTCAGGGACGAGCCCTCGAACACGACCGCAGTGGCGTCAGGCGTGCGAACAGCCTGGGCGGCGAGCAAAGAAGTCAGCGTCTCGTCAGGTACTTCGGCAGCGGTGGAGTTCCAGGTGCGCAGGACCTGCTCGCGTTCGGGGCCGAGAAGATCCAGGGTGCCGGACGCGATCGACTCCAGGGCGCGGACCAGCCAATCCGCCAGTCGACCGCCGGTCGTGGCGTCGAAGGCGTCGAGCCGGTGGTGCAGACGGAGTTCAAGCCGCTCGCCGGGCCGGGCGACCAGGTAGAGCGGGTAGTGGGCGGCGTCGCGGACGGCCGAAGCGGTGACGGTGACATCGCCGGTGTCGGGCAGCTCTGGGAGCTCGGGCCAGTTCTCGATCACCGTGATGGTGTCGAACAGCTCGCCCTGGCCGGCGATCCGCTGGATGTCGGCGAGGCCGAAGGTCTGGTGGTCCAGCAACGCCGTCTGCTCGCCCTGGACCCGGCGCAAAAGAGTCCCAAGTGGACCACCGAGACGCACCCGGACCGGGACGGTGTTGATGAACAGGCCGACCATGTCGGCGACCCCGGCCAGCTCCGGCGGACGGCCGGAAACCGTTGTCCCGAAAACGACATCGTCCCGCCCGGTCAGCGTGCCGAGCACCTGGGCCCACGCCACTTGGACAACCGTGCTGATCGTGACCCCATTGGTCTGGGCAGCGGCGGTGATCCGGGCGGTGGTCTCCGAGTCGAGGACGCGGATGATCGAGGCGGGGACTTCGGCGGCGCGGGCGCGTTGCTCTGGCGCGACCCTGGTCGGACCTTCGAGTCCGGCCAGAGCCGCTCGCCAGGCGGACTCGGCCGCGGCCTTGTCCTGGCCCGCGAGATGGGCCAGGTAGTCCCGGAACTGCGGGGCCGGTGGCAGGGTCCCGCCCGCGTAGAGCGTCAGCAGCTCGCGGACCAGGACCGGCATCGACCAGCCGTCCAGCAGGACATGGTGGTGCGTAAGGACAAGCCGGTACGAGGTCGCGGCCAGCTTGACCAACGTCATGCGCAGCAACGGGGGCACCGCGGGGTCGAAGCCACGGGCCTGTTCTTCGTCGAGGATCCGGGCGAGCTCGTCGTCGCGTTTGTCGGCGTCGTGGCCGGACAGGTCGAGCTCCCCCCACGGGAGCTCGACCCGTTTGCCCACCAACGCGACGTTCCGGCCGGTCTTGCTCTGCCGGAAGGCCGCGCGCAGGTTCGGGTGCCGGTCCAGCAGCGCCTGCCCGGCCGCGCGCATCGCTTGCGCGTCAACGGGCCCGTCCAGGTCGACGGTGAGCTGGCTGGTGTAGAGGTCGATCCCGCCGGTGTCCAGCAACGTGTGGAACAGCAGGCCTTCCTGCAGCGGGGTGAGCGGCAGGATGTCAGCCAACCCGGTCACGAGATCTCCCATTCGGCTTCGAGCTCGTCGATCTCCTCCTGGCTCAGGCCGGTCAGGCCGAGGTCGGAGGGGGTGTGCCCGCCGGCACCAGGCCCGGCGGCGTGCGTCACGAGGGCGTCCAGCGCGGCGAACCAGCCCTGGGCCAGCGCGCGCACAGCGTCCTCGGTGAACAGTTCGGCGGGGAACGCCCAGGTGACACGGAGTTCGGGCCCGTCCGGGCCGTCGGCGGTGAAAGCGTTGATCTCCAACGAATATGGGGTGACTGGCATGGCGGTGTCGAAACCGCCCTCCAGCACGCCGGCACCCGGGAGCGCGGTCCAGTCCTGGCCGGTGGCGACGGAGAACCGGCCGAGGTAGTTGAAGCTGATCTGCGGTGTGCCGAACCCGGCCAGAACCTTTGCGGTGTCCGGGTTCAGGTGACGCAGCACGCCGTAGCCGATGCCGTGGTCAGGGATCGCGCGCAGTTGTTCCTTGATCAGCTTCAGCGCCGTGCCCGCGTCCGGTCCGCCGGCCAACGCATCCGCCCGGTTCACTGCACCGAGGTCGAGGCGGACGGGGAAGATACTGGTGAACCAGCCCAGCGTGCGAGACAGGTCGACGTCGCCGATCTGTTCCTCACGGCCGTGGCCTTCCAGCGCCACTAACACGTCGGTCCCGCTGCCCCGCCATTCGGTGACCGCCAACGCGAGAGCGGTCAGCAGGACGTCGTTGATCCCCGCGTGGAACGCCGCCGGGACCGTGGTCAACAGGGGTGTGGTTTTCTCGACCGGCAGGCGCAAGGTCACCCGTTGGACAGAGGCCAAGTCCTGCAAGGGGTTCAATGGGCGCGAGCCGAGCAACGGGTCCGGTCCATCCATAATGGACGTCCACAGGGGAAGCTCACCAGTCCGGTCTTCTTTGTGGAGCGACTCGGACCAAGGGCCGAAGGGAGTGCCGATCGCGGGCACTTCGCCCTGCTCGCCGGCGGCAAGGTCGGGCAACAGGATTCGCCACGAGACGCCATCCATCACCCAGTGGTGCACGACGACCAGCAGTCCCTGGTCGCAACGGACGGCCTGGATCATCACACCGTTCTCCGGGTCCAGCCGGGCAGCGGCTTCCTCGGTCAGGGTCTCGATGTCGCCGCTGGCCGTGGTGAGGATCGATGCCGCGTCGACGGATCCGGGCTCGGACACAGTGAACGTCTGTGCTGCACGGTCGATACGGGATCGCAGTACGTCGTGCCTGTCGATGACCTTCTGCAGGATCGGGACGAGATCGACATCGGGTACGGCGACGAGCATGGCCTGGCTGAAAGCTTTCACTGGGCCGCCGCACTCGTCGAGCCAGCGCATGATCGGCGTCATCGGGAACGTGCCGACACCCGAGACCTCTTCACGCACCTGAACGGCTGTCACCACACCGGCCATCGCGGCAGGCGTTCGATGCTCGAAGACGGCACGAGGAGTCAGCGTGAGACCGTTCTCGCGGGCCCGGATCACCAGCTGGATCGAGACGATGCTGTCGCCGCCAAGCGCGAAGAAATCATCTTCCACACCAACCTGAGGCAGGCCAAGGACATCAGCGACCAACGAACAAAGCTGGCGCTCCAAGGGCGTGCGCGGCACGCCGCTGCCTGCGAGAGCTGCGAAGTCCGGCGCGGGAAGGGCTTTCCGGTCCAGCTTGCCGTTGGCCATCACCGGCAGGTGCTCCAACGGGATGAACGCCGACGGAACCATGTACTCCGGCAGAACCGCGGCGACATGAGCCCGCAGAGACTTCATCAAGGCATGCACGTCCCGGAACCCGGCCGGGATGTTGGCCAGCGCGAAGTCCTTGCCAGGCCGGTAGATCTCGGGCAGCTCACCCAGCACGAAGACCAGGTCCAGCTCGCCATTGGCCCCTTCGCTGGACCAAGTGGCCGCGAACCGGTAACCGTGTTTCGCAGCAAGCCAGGCCACATCCTCGGGATCGACTCCGTCCGGCGCGGAGCCGCGCAGCCGCACGAGATCGGGCGTCAGGCGAGCGTTGGGGACGCCCGTCACCCGGAGATCGCCATGCCCAGCGCCCAGCAACTCGTCCAACCCGGCCAAGCCATGGACGTCGACGCCCCACATCAGTTCCAGCCCGACCGAAGGCGCGCTGGGCTGTCCAGTGTGGAGGGTTACGTCATAGCGGTACCGGCTCAGCTCATTGTGGTAGTCGGCGCGCTTCACCCGCAGGTCAACAGAAGTGACTCCGGGCAGGTCGAGAGTAGCGAAGAAGTCCGGGTCGAGCAGCAACTCGCCTTCCCAGGACAACGGCAGATCATCCCCGATCCCGGCCCGCAAAGCAGGCAGCAGACGGAGGTTCCGCACGTCGCCGACGAAGACCGATCCACCCGGAGCCAGCACCCGCAACGCACCACGCAGAACCTCAGTCAAATAGCCAGCGCTCGGGAAGTACTGGACGACCGAGTTCAGGACCACCGTGTCGAAGTAACCCGTTGGCAGGCCATTGAAGTCGTCGGCTGGCCGCGCTCGCAACCGAACCGGCCACTCCGACGGCACACGCCGTCGCAGAGCGGCGACGGCTTCCTCGGAAAGGTCCGTACCCCAGTACTCCTCGGTGTCCGGAGCGATCGCCGACAGGATCAACCCGCTGCCGACACCGATCTCCAGTACCCGCCGCGGCTGGAGTTCACGGATCCGGTCGACGGTCGCGGCGCGCCAGGACCGCATCTGCGCCAACGGAATCGGCGTGCCATCGTAGCTACTGTTCCAACCCGCGAAGCCTTCCTCGGACGACTGCGGACCGGCCGCCGAGTACAGCAGCTCGTGCAGGTCCTTCCACTCATCGACGATCCCCTGCGCGCCCGGATCTGGCTCAACGTAAGCGACCAGCCGCCGCTGTCCGGCCTTGTCCTCGCGAGCCATCACGGCGGCCGCTCGAACCGACTCGTGCGCAAGCAGAACGGACTCGATCTCGCCCGGTTCGATGCGGTAGCCCCGGATCTTGACCTGGTCGTCGGCCCGGCCCAGGAACTCCAGCGAGCCGGAAGCGTTGATCCGCACCAGGTCGCCGGTCCGGTACAGGCGTCCACCAGACGGGCCAAAGGGATCCGCGACGAACCGCTCGGCCGTCAGCCCAGGCCGGTTGAGGTAGCCGCGAGCCAGACCGGGGCCGCCGAGATACAGCTCGCCCTCGTCCACCGGTCGCAGCGAGGAGTCGAGCACGTGCACGGCGGTCATCGGGTCCGCGATGCCAATGGGTACAACGGGTCCACGCACCCAGTCCGGATGTGACTCACCCAAGGTGGAGTTCACCGTGGCCTCGGTCGGGCCATACGCGTTGAACATCCGCCGATCCCGGCCATACCTGGCCACCAGCTCCGGCGAGACCCGTTCCGTGCCCGCCAGCAAAATCGCGCCCGGCCGCAGCGAAAGTTCCTTGGGCAACACCGCGAGCAGGCTCGGCGGCAGGATCATGAAGGTGATCTCGTGACGGTCTATATAGGACGTCAGCTCTGGTCCAGGCACCCGTCGCCCGGTCGGTGTCACGACCAACCGCCCGCCGGACAACAAAGCCAGGCACAGGTCCCAGAACGCCACATCGAAACTGGGCGAGGCGAACTGCAGGATCCTCGAGTCCGGCCCGATCCCGAACCGCTCGGTCTGCGTCGCCACCAACTTCGCCACGCCGGTGTGCGACAGGACAACGCCTTTCGGCCGTCCCGTCGACCCGGATGTGTAGATCACGTAGGCCGCGTTGTGCACGTCCAAGGACACCACAGGCGGAGTGGAAGGCCATTCCGCCAACGAATCCAGCAGCACGACCGGAACATCGTCCGGCACAACGCAGTCAGCCGTCGTTACCAGGCACACGGGCCGCGCATCCTGGAGCATGTAAGAGATCCGGTCGGGCGGATAGTCCACATCGACCGGGAGGTAGGCCGCGCCGCTCTTCAGCACGGCCACCTCCGCCACGATCATGTCCAGCGACCGCGGGACCGCCAGCGCCACGAACCGTTCCGGGCCCGCGCCCGCCGCCGCCAGCCGGTTGGCCAGGCGGTTGGCGCGGGCGTCCAGTTCGGCATACGTGAGCGAAGAGTCCTCGTACACCACGGCGATCGCTTCTGGAGCGGCCTGCACGCGTGCCGCGAACAACTCCGGCCAGGTGCGGGCATGCGGAAACATCAGGTCCCTCCAGAGTGGACGGTGCTACTTCTTGACGGCTACTTCTTGACGGCCGCGAGCAGCGGCACGACCTGGTCGAGCGCGTACGGGATGCTCAGCACGGTCGCGAAGGTGACGGCCGCACCGGCCGGCGGGGTGTTGTAGGGCACGAACACCGCGCGACCCTCCTGGGCCACCTTCAGCTTCTGGTAGACCGCGTTGGCCTTGATCTGGTCCGGCGCCGCGTCGTCGGAGGTCAGCCAGATCAGCCGGTCCGCCTCCAGCAGGTCGAGCTTCTCGTCACCGAACTCGACCGGGTTGCCGTCCTGGGTCAGCGACTTGACCTGGTCCGGGATCTTGAAGCCGATCTCAGTCATCAGCACCGAGCGCGGGTCGTTCGCCGCGAACACCGCGTACTTGCCCGGCCCGGTGGTGTCAGCGACCGCCACGGTCTTACCGACGAAGTCCGGGTTTTCCTTGCGCACCTGGGCGAACTTGGCCTCGATGCCGGAGAGCAGCTCCTCGGCCTTGGCGGCGCGGCCCAAGGTCTGGCCGATCGTCCGGGTCATGTCCCGCCATGGCGTGGCGAAGTCCGGGTACTTGCCGGACTGTGCGACCGTCGGCGCGATCTTCGAGACGGTGTCGTACTGCTCCTGCGACAACGCCTGGTACTGCGCGATGATCACGTCCGGCTTGAGCGCCGCGATCTTCTCGAAGTTGAAGTCGCCGCGCTCGCCGACGATCTCCGGCTGCGTGCCGCCCCACAGCGCGCTGGTCCACGGGAAGTTGCCGTACGGGCGCTCACCGAACCAGTCCACCACACCGACCGGCTTGACCCCCATGGCCAGCACGGCCTCCTGGTCGGTCAGCCCGAGTGTGACCACGCGCTTGGGTTCGGCCTTGATCTCGGTCTTGCCGAACTTGTGCTCGATCGTCACCGGAAACGCCGACGCGGCGCTGGTCCCGCTCGCGGGCTGTTGCTGCGCGGCCGGGGCGGGCGTCTGGGTCGAACCGCAGGCGGCCAGGGAGACAGCCGCCAGCGCGGCGATGAACGCCCTGCGCGGCAAGGATGGGGACATCACTGGAACCCTTCGAGGATAGGTGAACTAGCCGCCAGATCCCGCGTAGGCGGGCAGCGGCGAGGGGACCGGCGTGCGTCGATCCACAATGGACTTGAGAATCTCCCCTACCCGCACGGCGGTGTTGGACAGCAGCGAGGACGTGATCCCGTGGGTGTGCTCGGTTCCGCCCTGCAGATAGATGCCACCGGTCAGCCGCGGCTCTGTCCACACTCGATAGTCGCGGCCCACGCGCAGCCTGCCTTCGTTGTCACGCAGGCAGTACTGGGCGAGGTCACCGAGTTGGCCCACCGGGTCGGCCGGTAGGTACCCGGTGGCGTAGACCACGACGTCCGCGTCCAGCACGGTCTGCTCGCCCGCGGTGAGCGACTCGACGGTGACCCGGACTCCCCCGTCGGTCCGCACGACCTGGCTCGGCCGTGAGACGTTGAACAGCCGCAACCGTTGCCGGCCCGCGACTTTCTCCCGGTACTCGCGCCGGTACAGCTCGTCGATCAGGTCGATGTCGACCACGGAGTAGTTGGTGTTGGCGTGGTAGCCCATCAGCTTGCGCTTGACGTCCTCGGGTGCGGTGTAGAACTCGTCCACCGCGGCCGGGTCGAAGATGCGGTTGGCGAACGAACTGTCGTCCGACGGGCTGTATCCGTACCGCGAGAACACGCCGCAGACCTCGGCCTGCGGGAACCGGTCGTGCAGGAACGCCGTCACTTCGGCGCCGCTCTGCCCCGCGCCCACCACGACGAACCGCCGCGGGTCGGTGACGGTGTCCACTTTGGCCAGCAGTTCGCTGTTGTGCCAGATGCGGTCGTCCCGGGTCACGCCTTCGGGCATGTTCGGGCGTAAACCGGTGCCCAACACGAGGTTGCGGGCGCGGAACACCTCGCCGCCCGAGTGCACGTCGAAGAACTCGCCGGCCTGGGTGACCTCGGTGACCTCGCGTCCGTACGCGACCAGGTCGTCCACCTGCGCGGCGGCCCACTCGAAGTAGTCGTGGAACTCGATCCGCAGCGGGAACAGGTTCTTGTGGTTGATGAAGTCCGCCAGCCGGTCACGGGCCTGCAGGTAGCACAGGAAGCTGAACCTGCTGGTCGGGTCGCGCATGGTGACCAGATCCTTGAGGAACGACACCTGCATGGTGGCGTCCTCGATCAGCATCCCCCGGTGCCAGCCGAACCGTGGCTGCCGCTCGAGGAACTGTGCCGTGACCGGGCCGGACCTGGCGTTGTACTCGGTCAGCGCGATGGCGAGGGCGAGGTTCGACGGCCCGAAGCCGACCCCGACGACGTCATAGATCGGCTCTCCCGCGTCCGGCATGGCGACCCCTTCCCTCCTCTATTGAGGACACCCTAACCTAACTAAGGTGAGGCTCAACTACTACATTCGAGGGTGACGCTCGTCGCCTTGATCACGAAGGAGCACCTATGCGGGTCGCCATGTTCGGGTACCAGACCTGGGGGCACCGCACCCTCAAAGCGCTGCTGGAGTCGGCGCACGAGGTGGTCCTGGTCGTGACCCACCCGAAGAGCTACCACGCCTACGAGAAGATCTGGTCGGACTCGGTGGCCGACCTCGCGGCCGAACACGGCGTGCCGGTCGTGCTGCGCAACCGCCCCGATGATCTGATGGTCCCGCTGAAAGAGGCGGACCCGGATATCATCGTGGCCAACAACTGGCGCACCTGGCTGCCGTCCGAGGTGTTCTCGTTCCCACGCCATGGGACGTTGAACGTGCACGACTCCCTGCTCCCCGCCTACGCCGGGTTCTCCCCGCTGATCTGGGCACTCATCAATGACGAGCCCGAGGTCGGCGTGACCGCGCACATGATGGACGAGGACCTGGACGCCGGGGACATCGTGCTGCAGCGGGCCATCCCGGTCGGCGCGCAGGACACCGCGACGGACCTGTTCCACCGGACCATCGACCTGATCGGCCCGATCGTGGTGGACGCGCTCACCCTGATCGAGAGCGGCAAAGCCGTGCTGCGCAAGCAGGACCGGTCGAAGGCCAGCTTCTTCCACAAGCGGTCCATTGAGGACAGCCGGATCAACTGGGACTGGCCGGCCGACGCCGTCGCCCGCCTGGTCCGCGCCCAGTCCGACCCGTACCCGAACGCCTTCACCCACCACGGCGACAAGCGCCTGCGCGTGGTGAAAGCCTCGGTCTCCCAAGGCTGTTACGGCGGAACCCCGGGCCGGATCTTCATCCGCGAAGGCCCCGGAGTGGTGATCGTCGCGGGCGCCGACGCCCGCACCGGCCGCAACAAAGGCCTGGTCATCGAACGCGTCCGCCTCGACGACAACACAGAGCTGAAGGCCACCGACTACTTCCGCACGATGGGCGGCTATCTGAAATAAGGGTGGGCCCGCGAATCGCGGACCCACCCATGGCCTGGCGGACGAACGTGGGACACACCCCCGACGAACGGGGGACACACCCCGGAGGAAAGAGGGACACGCGGCGGAGGAAAGGGGGACACGCGGGTCAGGCGGGGATGAGGTCCTCGGTGGGTTCGGTCTTTGTCTTGTCGCGCATGACTGTGATGGCCAGGATCGCGGCGACGACCACACCTGCGGCGCAGATCCAGAACGTCGTGGACATCGCGGACGTGAACGCGGTCCGGGCGACTGAGGCCAGGCCCGGCACGGCGATGGCTTCGCTGATGTTCGTGGGCGAACCGGCGGGCATCTCGGCGATGAAGCCCGCCGAAAGGACGCTGCCCAGTACGGCGACCCCCAGGGCGGCGCCCATCTGCTGGATGGTGTCGTTCAGCGCCGAACCCACGCCCGCCTGCTCCGGTGGGACCGTGCTCATCAGGGCGTTGATCGCCGCCGGACCGGCCAGGCCGCCGCCCGCGCCGATCAGGAACATCGCCGTCGCCATGGTGATGAACGAGCCCGACTCGAAGGTCAGCACCACGAACGCCGCCGCGATCACGATCATGCCCAGCCCGACCAGCCACCGGTTGCCCAGCTTCTGGCCCAGGGTCGCGCCCAGGCCGTTGAAGATCAGCGAGGCGATCGCCATCGGCACGAACGCCAGCCCGGCCTCGGTCGGCGTGTAGTCCAGGACGAACTGCAGGTACTGCGTCACCACGAGCAGCAGGCCGCCGCTGCCGATCTGCACCAACGTCAGCGACAGGCTGCCGCCGCTGAAGTTCCTGGAACGGAACAACTTCAGCGGAACCATCGGGTGCTCCACCCGCGACTCCCAGATCACGAACGCGACCAGGGCGACGACCGCGATCACCAGCGAGGTCACCGGAAGGCCGTGCTTGGGCAGCTCGATGATGGTCCACACCAACGCGGTCATGCCCACCACTGACAGCACCGCGCCCAGCGGATCCGGCTTCTGCCACGGGCCACGGGACTCCGGCATCAGCACGACCGCGGCGATGATGGCCAGCACCACGATCGGCACGTTGATCAGGAACACCGCACCCCACCAGAACCACGCGATCAGCGCACCGCCGAGGATCGGGCCGCCGACGAAGCCGACGATCGCCACCGCGCTCCACGCGGCCATCGCCTTCGGCCGCTCCTCCTCGTCGAACACCGTGATCAGGATGGACAACGTGCTCGGCATGATCAGCGCACCGCCGACACCCATCACGACCCGGGCGACGACCAGCTCCAACGGTGAGCCCGCGTAGGTCGCCAGCAGCGAGGCCGCGCCGAACAAGGCAAGGCCGATGATCAGGATCCGGCGTCTGCCGAACCGGTCGCCGAGACTGCCCGAGGTGAGCAACAACCCTGCGAACACAAGGATGTAAGAGTCCAGGATCCACTGGATGTCCGACGCGCTCGCGCCCAGGTCCTGGGCCAGCGGCGGCACCGCCACGGTCAGCACCAGGTTGTCGACGACCAGCACGAGTGCGCTGAGGCAAAGCACGACCAGGACCAGCCACCGTCGTGGCTGCCGCTCCGTCATCCGCGTTGACATGACCCCTCCAGAGAGCTTCTTGCGTACGTCGTTCCGGTGATGCGAACACTGTACGCAGACGCGTCCGTCGTACGCAAGTGCGTACGGAGTGCGCTAGAGTGGCGGGCATGACGAGCGTGTGGACGCGGCAGCCGCGCAAGGGCAAGGAACCGCAGCTCAGCCGGGAGCAGATCGTCGCCGAGGCGATCCGGCTGCTGGACGAGGACGGCATCGACAGCCTGAGCATGCGCAACCTGGGCACCCGGCTGAACGCGGCCGCGACCTCGCTCTACCGGCATGTGGCGAACAAGGACGAGCTGATCGAGCTGGTCGCCGACGAGATCTACGCGGAGATCCGCGTCCCGGGCGGCGAATGGCGCGAGTCGGTGGCCGAGACCGCGCGCAGCGTCCGCGAGATGATCCTGCGCCACCCGTGGATCGCGTCCATGTTCGGCCAGATCGGCCTGTCCTACCTGGGTCCCAACTTCACCGAGATGACCGAGCGGATGCTCGGCGTGCTGGAGGACGCCGGGTTCTCGCTGACCGAGGCGGATATGGCGATCAGCACGGTGATCGGCTTCGTGATCGGCATCGCGAGCAGCGAGGCCGCCTGGAACACGGCGCTGGCGCGCAGTGGCAAAACCGAAGAGCAATGGCTCGCGGAACTGCACCCCGCCGCGGCCCAGGCAGTCAGCGGGCATCCGCGGTTGCAGCGACTGCTGGAGAACACCGAGCCTCGGGACAAGTTCACCTACGGCCTGGAACGGGTGCTCGACGGGGTCGAAGCCCGGCTGGGTCAGCCGTAGAGCGGGCCCTGGGCGAGGTCCGCGCCCGCGTTACGCCACCACTCGGCCTGTTCCTCGGTGGTGACACCGTCCACAATGACCTGTGCGCCGGACAGGTGCACGAGGGAAGACAAGTCCAGCAACGCATGCGTGACCGGCGAGCCCGGCTCCGGCTTGCGTTCGACCAGCCACCGCGCGACCCGCACCGCGTGCAGCGGCAGGTCCTCCAGGCAGACCAGGTCGCCGGACATCCCGCCGAACTCCCGGGCGACCGCGCGGATCCCGTTCTCGGCCAGCACTCTCAGGTTGTCCGTGGCGTTGTCCTGGCCCATCAGCGCGCCGACCGGCATGCCGAGCCACAGACGTTCCGGCGCCACACCGGTTTCCTTGAGCACCCGGCCGACCTCGGCGACCAAGTCGGCGTCCGCGGCCTGGCCGGCGGTCAGGTTCATGCTCAACGGCAGGTCCCGTTCCCAGCGCAGCCGCTCACAGGCGTTGCGCAGTAACCAAGGCCCGAGCGCGAGGATGAGACCCGTCTCCTCGGCCAGCTCCAGGCACCGGTCCCCGCAGACCAGGCCGTGCACCGGGTGGTCCCAGCGCAGGATCGCCTCGGTGCCGACGATCTCCTTGTCGGACAACCGAACGATCGGCCGGTACGCCACGGTCAGCTCGCCGCTCTCCCACGCGCCGGGCATCTCCGCGGCCAGGCTGAACGCCTCGCGGTCGCGGGAATGCTGGTCGGGGTGGAACATCTCCCACTGCCGGCGGCCGTTGTTCTTGGCACGCCGCAATGTCATGTCCGACGCACGCAACAGGTCCACCGCGTCCATCCCGCGCGGCGGATGGTGCACAACACCGATGCTCGCGGTCGCCGCGACGCCGTGATCGTTGATGTAGACCGGTTCGGACAGCTCCTCGTTGATCCTGGTGACCATGGCGAGCACATCCGGCGCGGTGGCCGCGTTCTCCACGAGGACCGCGAACTCGTCGCCGTCGAACCGCGCCACCATCGCCTTCTCGTCGGCGAAGATGACCTTCAGCTTCTCCGCCACCGACTTCAGCACCAGGTCGCCGACCTCGCGGCCGAGGCCGCCGGTGATCATCGAGAACGCGTCCAGGTCCAGGTGGTACAGCGTCACGCTGCCCGAGCGGCGCAACGCGGTCTCCAGGTGTGTGGTGAAGAACTGCCGGTTGGGCAGGCCGGTCAGCACATCGTGCAGGGCCTGGCGGCTCAACTCGTTCTGCAGCAGCTTCAGTTCGGTGCTGTCCTCGACGATGGTGACGAAGTGCGAGTCGGTGCCGTCGTGCAGAACCGTCGCGGTGAGCGTGACCCGCGCGGTCTCCCCGTCGCCGCGGATGAGCCGTTGCGCGTTGCGGAACCGCAGGTAGTCGCCGTCGACCAGGCTCTGGTACGAGTCGCGCAGGTGCCGTTCCTCATCCGGGTGCACGAGGTCGAAGATGGTCAGCGCGCCCAGTTCCTCCGGCGGGTAGTCGATGATCTGCTCGAAAGCGGTGTTGGTGCGGACGAACTTCCCGTCCTGCCCGATGATCACGATCCCGCTCGACGAACAGGCGGCGACCTCCTCGAAAGTCGCCTCGTTGATCCTTTTGCTGCCCTGCGCGTCCTGCACCGCGTTCACCAGCGCCCGGCGCAGTTCCTCCTGCTGCGTGAAGGTCACCGAGCGCAATTGCTCGGCCGCGCTCGCCGCCAGCGCCCCGACCATTGCCACCACGCGGGCCGGCAGGCGTTTCACATTCGTGAGTTCACGGATCGACATCAGCTGGCCGAGCAGCTCGACACTGCACCGGATGCTGTCCGCGCCCGAACAGTTCAGCTGCGTGAGTTTTGCCGTCACCTCGGCGGCGATAGCGGTGGAGAACGGTTCCGACCGGAGCGCCCGGATGACGTCGTCCAGCAGCGACAGCAGATGTTGCTCAAGCTCGTCCTGCGACAACGGGACATACGTCGTCGCCGAGATCAGGTACGCCCATTTCCGGGCGAGCTTGTGTCGCTCTCGAATGCGGTCACGTTCTGGGCCGTCCGGGAGCTGGGAGGTCCGCTCTCGCTGAGGCACCAAAAAAGCCTACCCAGGGTCGTCAGCACTAGACCACCACTTGGTCAAGCGTTCAATCGAATGGTCCAATCGGGGGATATGCCGGTCACGCCTCGCGATGACCCAATGATCCAGTGTAAGCGTCGGCAAATGGAGTAGCGGGGTAAACCCTGGCTGTATTGGTACGGGCCGGTAGCAAATGTTTCACTCGTACCCCGCCGGTCACTGAGAGCAACTGGGGAAAGCATGACAATAATGTTGCGGTTGAGCACGTTCAGTCGACTATTAGTGCTGCGGTGATGGCCGGCGCCCTCAAACCGCGATGGAATCCGCAAGTCGCCGACGCGGTGCTGGCGGTGGCGACGTTCGTCCTGTCCGCACTGGTCGGCCAGCGTGCCTACCCCGAGTGGCCCGCCTACGACCTGCCTGCGTACGTGCTGGCCGCCGTGGTCAGTTTCCCGCTCGCGGTGCGCAGGCGGGCGCCGGTGACGGTGTTGATCATCACCTCGGCCGGGTACGCGGTCTACCTCGCGGGCGGGTACCAGCCGTCGTTCAACTTCTGGGGACCGATCCTGGCGTTCTACACGGTCGCCGGGCTGCGTTCGTCGAAGGTCACCACGGCCTGCGCGATTCCCCTAGGTCTGCTGATGATGTGGAGCGGCTTCGCCGACGAATTGCTGTCGCCATGGGTGTCCATCGGCCAGGGCGTGGTGGTGCCCGCTTTCGCTTGGGCCTTCGGGGAAAACGTGCGCAAGCTGCACATCGCGACGGCGTTGCTGCGTGCGGAGCAACGCCAACGGGCCCGGTTGGCGGTCATGGAGGAGCGCACCCGGATGGCCAGGGAACTGCATGATGTCGTTGCGCATCATATGTCTGTGATCTCCGTGCAGGCCGGCCTCGCCGGGTATGTCTTCACGTCCGATCCTCCCACGGCCAGAACGGCTTTGGACACGATCGGCGACACCAGCCGCGAGGCCCTGGCCGAGCTGCGGCGGCTGCTGTCGGTGCTGCGCCCGAGCGAGGTGGACGAATCCTTTGATCCCGCACCGGGTCTGGACGACCTGGCGGAGCTGGCCGGACGGGCGGGCGCGGACCTGGAGATCACCGGTACGCCCCGGCCGTTGCCGTCCGGCTTGGAGTTGTGCGCCTACCGCGTGATCCAGGAAGCGCTGACGAACGCGATGAAGCACGCACAACCCGCGCGCGCCAAGGTTTTTGTCGACTATCAGGCCACATCGCTGATGGTCCGGGTGATCAGCGACGGTCCCGTGGTAAACCGGAAGGTGGAGGCCTCCGGGCACGGCCTGATCGGGATGCGCGAGCGCGCCAGGCTGTACCGCGGGACCGTGCATGCCGGATACCGCCCCGAAGGCGGTTTCGAGGTCGAGCTGACCCTGCCGATCGGGGAGCGGACATGATCAAGGTGATGGTGGTCGACGATCAGGCGCTCATCCGGGCCGGGCTCGGCGCGCTGCTGCGGGCGGCGCCCGGGATCGAGGTGGTCGGCGAGGCTGCGGACGGCGAGCACGCGGTCGCACTGGCGGCGAGTACTCGCCCGGACGTGGTGCTGATGGACATCCGGATGCCCGGGATGAGCGGAATCGTTGCCACCGAACGGATCCTGAAGGCCGACCCGCACCCGAGGGTGCTCGTGCTGACCACGTTCGACCTGGACGAGTACGTCTATGCCGCGCTTCGGGCCGGGGCGTGCGGGTTCCTGCTCAAGGACGCCCCGCCGGAGCGGCTTCTCGCCGCGGTGCAAGCGGTCTGCGCGGGTGACATGTTGTTCGCGCCGAGTGTGACCAGGCGGCTGATCGAGGCGTACGTGCCGCGCTCGCAACACCCGGAGCTGGGCTCGCTGACCCCGCGCGAGGTGGAAGTGTTGCGGCTGGTGGGTTCCGGCATGGCCAACGGGGACATAGCGCGGCGCCTCGTGGTGAGCGAGGCGACCGTGAAGACGCACCTGAACCGCACGATGACCAAGCTGGATCTCGCCAGCCGGGCGCAAGCCGTTGTGGTGGCTTACGAAACGGGTCTCGTCGTGCCCGGCCGCGCCGCCTCGTAGCGAGACGGCGCGGCCAGGTCCGCCCCTCCCTCAGGCGTTGGCGAGTTCCAGCTCCCGCTGCTGGGCGGCGATGGCCTTGTTCTCCTTGCGCAGTGCGGCAAGCCCGGACACCGCGACCAGCAGGCCGATCACCGCGATCCCGGCGACCACTGCCAGGCCCGGGAAGTAGCTGGCCAGCAGCTCGTTCGGGGTGACCTTGGCGGTGGTGGTCTCGTTGGCGGACACCACGGCGGTGACCACCGCGAGCCCGACCGCGCCACCGACCTGCATGAAGGTGTTCAGCAGACCCGAAGCCAGACCCTGTTCCTCGTTGGCCACCCCGGACGTGGCCTGGATGTTCAGCGAGGTGAAGGTCAGTGCGACGGCGATGCCGATCAGGATCATGCCGGGCAGGATCACCCCGGCCAGGTTCGGTGTGACGTCCAGGCCGAGGAAGAACGCGTACCCGGCGACCAGGGCCACCATGCCGACGCCGATCAGCCGTGCGGTGCCGAACCGGTCGACCACCGCGGCCATCTTGGTCGAGCTGGACGCGACGATCACCGCGGCCGGCAGGAACGCCAGCGCCGTCTCCATCGACGACCAGCCGAGCAGGCGCTGCATGTACTGCATCACAACGAACTGGAAGCCGACGTACGAGCCGAAGAACACCATGGCACCGATGTTCGCCCGGACCAGCGAGCCGGACCGCAGGATTCCCAGGCGCACCAACGGGTGGCTGCTGCGCCGTTCGATCAGGACGAACGCGCCCAGCAGGGCGAGCACGACCACGAACGAACCGATGGTCCACGGCGAGGCCCAGCCCTGTTCCGGCGCCTGCACGATCGTGTACACGAGCAGCAGCATCGCCGCGGTGGACGTGATCGCGCCGCCCAGGTCGTAGCCCTGGCCGTTGCGTTCGGGCCGCCCGTCGTTCGGCACGAACCTCAGCGCGGCGAACAGCACGAGCGCGGCGACCGGGCCGGGCAGCAGCAGCGGCCAGCGCCAGCCGACCTCGGTGAGCAGGCCGGACAGCACCAGGCCGAGTGAGAAGCCGGACGCGCCGGTGACGGCGAAGATGCTCAGCGCCTTGTTGCGCGCCGGGCCCTCCTGGAACGTCGTGGTGATGATGGACAGGGCGGCCGGCGCGGTGAACGCGGCGGCGACACCCTTGATGAAGCGGGCGGCGATGAGCAGCTCGGGTGAGCTGACCAGCCCGCCGAGCAGGGAGCCCACCGCGAACACCGCGAGGGCGGTGAGCAGCACGCGGCGGCGGCCCAGCAGGTCGGCGGCGCGGCCGCCGAGCAGCAGCAGACCGCCGTAGCCGAGCACGTAGCCGGAGACCACCCACTGCAGGGCGGAGGTCGTCATGTTCAGGTCGGTGCGGATGGACGGCAGTGCGACGCCGACCATGGAGATGTCGAGGGCGTCCAGGAACAACGCGCCACAGAGCACCACCAATGTGCCCCACAACCGGGGTCCCCAGCGCACATCCGAGGTGGAAGAAGTAGTGGATGACTCGATCACGGCGACGACGATATACATGCATGTGCAACCGATGCAAGTGCATTTAATGCGTTCGCACAAGATGCATGCGCAGTGGTAGGATGCGAGCCATGGTCGCCGATGACGCCGCCCGCAACCTGGTCTGCGAATGGCGGAGCATGCTGTCCCTGCACGCCCGGACGTGGTCCACCCTCGAACGTGAGCTCAACGAGCGGCACGGCCTCGGCGCCAGCGAGTTCGAGGTGCTCGACCGCCTGATCGAGAGCCACAACCCCGACTGCCGCGTGCAGGAGCTGGCCGACGGCATCCACCTCAGCCAGAGCGCCCTGTCCCGCCTCATCGCCCGCCTCGAACGCGAAGGCCTCGTCACCCGCAAAATGTGCGCCGAAGACCGCCGTGGGATTTACGTCACTCCGACGGACGAGGGCCGCGCCAAGCACGCGGAGGCGGTGGCGACGCATCGGGAGGTGCTGGAGTCAGTCTTCGCCCCAGGCAGCCTGCAGACCACCTGACGGTCAAGGTGTGGCTACGTCCGGGCGACTCACGGCGAAGGTCGCACCGTCGAAGTCTCCGGGGCTGAGTCCCTTGACGTGCTCGATGTACGTGAAGCCCTCGAAGACGGTGCCGCCGAAGACCGCTGGCCCGAGCAGATGGTCGTCGATCCGGAGGCGGGGCTTCTCAAACCGAGCTTCCATAAACTCGGCCCTGCCTCGGAAAACTGCTGTGCGGAAGCTGACTTCTTCGAAGAACCTGGTCCCGGCGAAGCTGGTGTCACCCTCGAAGATCGCCGAGTCGAACCGGGCATGGCCGACCTCGCAACTCACAAGTTGGAAGTCCACGAGCACTGCGCCGGTGAGGTCGATGGCGTGCACTCCCCAGTAGCCAGGGTCGTCCCGAAACAGCCCTGGACTGAGGTGCTGGGTGAGCTGGCTGTTCCACCGCCTTCGTGTACAACTCGGTCACGCGCTTCTCGGAGGCGTCCAGCTCGGTGGCGATCGAGGTGATCTCCTGATGCCACTGGCGCCGGACGGCGAGCAGGAGCGCGAAGACGCCCCCGGTTCCCGCGCCGATGCTCAGCCCGGTCTTGATCGCCTCCACCCGGGCCGCGGCGGGATCTTTGGCCTGGTTGGCTTCGTTGAGCAGCCATGAGGTCGCGATCCACGCGACCGCGACCACCACGGCCACCGCCAGCACCACCAGCCACCAGTTCAGCGGCTGACGAGCCTTCGTCGCGCCCGGCTCCCGCTTCCGGCCTTTTCCCATGCCTGGACAGTCGTTCGCGGGACCGGGCTCGTCACACCGCGGCCACCACTGTCACCCGAACAGGTCCTTCAGGGAGGTGGGTTCGCGGCGTTCTTGGTTGTTGGTTGTGTGGCGGGTTATGGAGGACTGGCAGTAGACCTCGCGGCGGATCTCCACGATCTCGCCCAATGGCTTGTGCTCTTCGCGCGTCTTCAGGTGCTTGGACAGCTGGACCTGGACGGCGTACTGGTGGTCACGCTCGCCCGCTTCCGCGATCAGCTTGGTGCGGTGGGCTTCTGGGGTCGTGAGGAAGTTGACGTCGTCGTTCGTGCCCGCGGTCAAGGGTTTCGTGCGGATCTTGACGATGTACTCGCCGTGCCGTACGGCGGCCATGCTCCAGTACGAATAGGACAGTAGGTTGCGCGGCTGGATCGACGTGAACGACAGGATCGACAGCAGTTCGTCCCACAGCCATTTGTCCGGCGCCAGCTCACCGGCGTTGGTCAGGAAGTCATGCAGCCACTTGTATCTGGTCTCCTCGGCGAACAACGCGTCCGGCCGCACGCGGCCCATCCCGTTCGAGTACCGGATCACTGCCTCGTAGGTGGCCGGGGTGGCGTAGATGCCTTGCGCGTACTCCTCCGGCAGGTGCGGCAGCACCGTAACGGCCGTAAGGAATAGGTAGAATATTCGGGTCCATTAAGCTCGGCCACATGAGCAAGCGCTTAGTCAGCCTCGGCGACTCGTTCACCGAGGGGGTCGGCGACGACGACCCCAGGTTCCCCAACGGCGTCCGCGGCTGGGCGGACCGCGTAGCGGAGCAGCTGGCCGCACACGATCCGGCACTGCTGTACGCCAATCTAGCGGTCCGCGGCAAGCTGATGAGGCAAGTTCTCGCCGAACAGGTCGGCCCTGCGCTCGCCCTCGACCCCACCCTCGTGACCATCTACGCCGGCGGCAACGACCTGATGCGCCCCTCCGTCAACATCGACGCGATGATGGCGGACTACGAGCAAGCCATCGACCGGTTCCTGACAACCGGCGCCCACATCGTGGTGTTCACGGGAGTGGACGGCGTCTCCGACCCGGTGTTCCGCAGGATGCGCGGCCGGGTGGCGATCTACAACGAACACGTCCGCGTCATGGCCGCCCGCAAAGGCCTCACCGTCGTCGACCTCTGGGCCATGCGCCAACTGCGCGACCGCCGAATGTGGGCCCCCGACCGCCTGCACCTCAACCCCTTGGGCCACAACGAAGTCGCCATCGAACTCCTCGACCTCCTCGACATCCCCCACAAACTCGAACGCACCACCCTCCCACCCCCACCCGCGAAGACCCCGCGGGAGAGCCGCGCGGAGAACCTCCAGTGGAGCCGCGAACACGCATGGCCCTGGATCCAGCGCAGGATCAGGGGCGAGTCCTCCGGCGACCGAATCACGCCCAAACGCCCCACCCTGACCGAATTCCCCGCAACCCCCGCCTCCTGACAAGCGCGGGAGAAGAAGATGTCGGCACAGCCAGCAGAAGGCGGCCGAAGAGGATCAGCCCGCAGCGGGGCGCGGAGAGCGGGGCTCAGGCGCGTTCGTCGCCACGATCTCGTGGCGAGCAAGGGGCGAGAGCGGCGGAGAACGAAGACAGCGGTGTTGGAAAGCTGGGAGTGCCCGGAGTTCGGGCCCTTCCAGTGAGTACGGCGTGAGGCGAGCTGCGGGGAAGTCGGTGGGATCGGGGTAGGCGAGTCATCCCCAAGCGCTTGGGGCGCGCAAGCGCAGCAGATCCCGCCCTCGTGCTCTCCCTCCGGTATGACCTGGGCGAAGGCGGGGGCACCCCGGCGCCCCCTCTGGGTGGTCAGCTGCGCGGCGAGCGCATCCCGTACGCCACCCAGTACAAGCGGCTTAACACACCCGATGGTCCACCTGGAGTCCGTTTCGTCCCCCATGTGGTGGAAAATTTCATCGCGTGTTGAGATTCCGTGTTAACCTCTGGTTCATGACTTGGACGCTTGGGTTCGCGGAGATCGACGGCGGGATGCTCGCCGCAGTTGGTGGTAAGGGCGCCAACCTGGGTGTCCTCACAAACGCAGGACTGCCGGTGCCACCGGGTTTCTGCATCACCACGGACGCGTACAGGAGGGTGGCCGGCGACGACCACACCAAGGCGCGTGACCAAATCCTCAACGCCGAAATCCCCCCGGAGATCGCCGAGGAGATCACCAAGGCCTACGAAGCCCTCGGCGAGAACATCCCCGTGGCGGTACGAAGTTCAGCCACGGCCGAAGACCTGCCGTTCGCGAGCTTCGCGGGCCAGCAGGACACGTATCTCAACATCATTGGCGCACAGGCGGTTCTCGAAGCCACGCGGCACTGCTGGGCATCGCTGTGGACAGAGCGGGCGGTGTCTTACCGTGCCACCAATGGGATCGACGACAACACCGTGCAGCTCGCGGTGGTCATCCAGCAGATGGTCCAGTCGGATGTGGCCGGTGTGATGTTCACCGCCAACCCCGTCACCGGACGCCGCCACCAGTACGTGATCGACGCCAGCCCAGGCCTGGGCGAGGCGGTCGTCTCCGGCGCGGTCAACCCCGACCACTTCGTCGTGACCGACCACGAGATCACCGAAAGACGCCTGGGCGACAAGCGAATCGTGATCCGCTCCCGCCCGGATGGCGGCACCGAACAGTTCGAGCAGGACAGCACCGATCCCTGCCTCACCGACGACCAGATCAAAGCCCTCGCGAAGCTCGGCGAGGCAACAGAGAACCACTACGACAGCCCTCAGGACACCGAGTGGGCCATCGAGAACGGCAAGCTCTGGCTCACCCAAGCCCGCCCGATCACCACCCTCTACCCCCTCCCCGAACCCACCCCGAGCGACCCGAGGGCGTACTTCTCGTTCAGCGTCGCCCAAGGCCTGTACCGCCCGATCACCCCCAGCGGCCTGGCCGCGCTCCGGCTCATCGCGAGCTCGGTCAGCGAGAACATCGTCGGCTACCACGTGCGGGACCAGTTCGAGGGTCCGCCGATGTTCGTCGTCGCGGGCCAGCGGGTCTTCATCGACGCCACCATCCCGATCCGCAGCGCGGTCGGCCGGGCCATCGTGCCGAAGGTCCTCGGGGTGATGGAGGCCCGCTCCGGTCGAGTCCTCAAAGGACTGTTCGACGACCCGAGGTTCAGCCTCAAGTACAAGTCCCGCGCCAAGTTCGTGCGACGGCTCATCAAGGTCGCTTTCAAGTTCGGCATCCCGTCGCGGATCCTGCGGTCCATCGCGAACCCGGATGCCGCGCACCGGTACGCGGCGAAGGTCGGCGAAAGGCTCGAGGCCACCACGCGGCTACCGGAACCGGCGACCATCCAGCAACGCGTCGAGCACGTCCGCAAGGTCCTCTACGACGCCTTCCCAGTGGTGCCCACCGTCTTCCCGGCCGCGCTCGCCGGGTTCGCGATGCTGGGCCTGGCGCGCAAGCTCACCGGGACCGCGGACGTCCAGGAGGTGCTGCGCGGCCTGCCGCACAACATCACCACCGAGATGGACCTCGAGCTGTGGCAGATCGCCAAGCGCATCCGCGCGAACGACGAGGCCCGGGCGTTGTTCCTGGACACGCCACCCGAGCAGCTCAAGGACCGCGAGCTGCCGGACGTCGGGATCGACGAGTTCCTGCGCAAGTGGGGACACCGGGCGGTCGCCGAGATCGACCTGGGCCTGCCGCGCTGGGCCGACGACCCGACGCACATTCTGGGCGTGCTGGCGAATTACCTCAGACTGGACAACCCGGACCTGGCGCCGGATGTGCAATTCGCCCGCGGTGCCGCCGAGGCGGAAGCGGCGATTGACCGGCTAGTGGGTAAAGCACGGGTAAAGTGGCTGGCGCGCTTCGCGCTCGGCCGTGCCCGGCGGCTTATCGGTCTGCGGGAAATGCCCAAGTACTACCTGATCGTCGCGCTCGGCGCGGCCCGGCGGCAACTCGCACGAGTGGGTGAGGAACTGGCGGCGGCCGGCCGGATCGCGCACGCCGATGACGTGTTCTTCCTGGATTTCCGGGAAATGCTCGGCGCGGACGACCTGCGCTCGGTGATTTCCGCGCGCCGGGCGGCTTACGAGCTGGAAATGCGGCGCCGCAGGCTCCCCCGCGTGCTGCTGTCCGACGGGACCGAACCCGAGGCGCTGGCCCAGGCACCGGCCACCGACGGGCTGCTCGGCACGCCGGCGTCGGCGGGCACAGTCACCGGCATCGCGCGGGTCGTGCTCGATCCGGTTGGCGCGCATCTGGAACCCGGCGAGATCCTGGTCGCGCCGAGCACCGATCCCGGCTGGACCCCGCTGTTCCTGACCGCGGGCGGCCTGGTGATGGAAATGGGCGGCTCCAACTCGCACGGCGCCGTTGTCGCGCGCGAGTACGGCATTCCCGCCGTCGTCGGCGTCCCGGATGCGACACATCGGATCATCACAGGACAAACCATCACTGTCGACGGCGCCACCGGCGCCGTCACACAGCAACAACCCGGCTAGAGCAAGCCCATCTGCATGGCACGGACGCCCGCCTGGAACCTCGAGCGGGCGTCCAGCTCGATCATCGCCGAGGCGACGTCTCCCCGGACGGTCCGCACGCTCACACCCAGCCTGCGCGCGATCGCGTCGTCGGTCAGGCCCTGGGCGAGCATCCGCAGCACGAGCTCGTGCCGCGACCGCGTCGGTGGCGCGGTCTGTTCCTGGCTCACCTCGACGCTCTGCACCCACAACCGGTCGGCCAGCGCTATGAGCGAGCCGAGTTCGGTGTCGTCGCGCACCACCCGGCCCGCGCCGGACTCGTCCAGCACCACGCCGACCAGACCGTCCACCACCACCGCGCGCACCGGTACCAGCGAGGCCGCCCGCGGACCGACCCCGCGATTGCCCAGCCAGACGGCGAAAGACGACGCGGCGACGTCGTGTTTCCAGATGGCGCGCAGACCCGCGCCGCGGCGCAGCACACCTTCGGCTATGTGCTCGGCGAACTCGCAGGAGCACGGGTCATAAACAGGTGACAGAAAGACAATTTCGTTACGCACCCGGGCCGCGAGCCGCTCCACGACCGCGGTCACTTCGTCCATATCGAACAGTGGCGTGGCGTCGTCAAGTCTTCCGGTGGTCTGCTCATGCAGTGAGACAAAGGTTTCCACAGCCGCGGCGGTCGGCATCCGGCCACCGCCCAGCCTTCGCGCCGCCAGCGCCGGCAGGGCCAGGCATGGCTGGACCGCGCGCATCGCCCCCACTTCGACCGCGGAACACATCACCAGCCCCTCGGCCCGCAGCTCGGCGAGCACCGCGGCGGCCCGCTCATGCGGCCAGGCCAGCGCTCTCGCAAGCTCTTCCGGCTGCCAACGGGGCCGGGTCAGCATGGCCCGGTACCCGATCTCAGCTTGGCCGCCCACGCCAAGCCTGTGGCTCTTCATGGTCCCTCACCCTCATTCGACCCGTTGCGCACCGGCCGAGGACTCCGCTCGCTGTGTCAGCGCACGGTTTGACGCATGGAACCCCTCCTCGGTTCGACGCAGCGCCTTGGTAGGGAAGAGAGCCGTCCCCCTGGTGGAATACCCCCCACTGCAAGTTGCAGTATTCGTTCCTAAGTGGACCGGAGTGCCGGCACGGCGTGATACATCATCACTCCACGCGCCAACGCGGTCACACATAGCCCTCATCGTTGTTCCCCAAGCCCTGTGGTCTCACCCGCGATGATCTTACGAGATTCCCGGCAATAACGCCGACACTGCCGCAGATCCGCGGGGTTTTACCCGCTATAACACCGAGTTCAGGCACACGCGGCTACGCCCCGCGACCCGGAGTGAACCTCCGCGTCACAGGACAGACGGCTGTATGAATTCGCAAAACCCGGGTAAATCGCTTGTGGACCTCCCTCGCGAGCAAGCCCCCTCCCAACGCCCCACGGGTCACAACGCGTGCGACAACCGCGGCTGCACTGCGGAATCTAGTACCCGCAAGGCATCTTGAGGTAGGACTGTTTGAGTGACCTGGCCGCTCACGCGCGGCCCGCCGCCCCGGAGTTAACCCACGCGACATCATCCGTGAACTCGGCCAGGGCGCTTGAACACTGTTAATCATCCCAGGAAATCATTGCCCAGGCCGAAATCGGGTGTTCCAGTAAGCGGAACCGCCGACCGTCCCCAAAGGACCGCAACACCGTCATGACATCGTTGTCGGGCGCAATTCAAATACGTTGAGTCACACAATTTGTACGGTCCGCTGTCACTGATTGGCCGGTCCGAACGAGCAATCGATTGCATTGAGTGACCACTTTGTGAATGTGAAAGTATTGTGACCTGCATCACACTTGCCTCATCCGGGGGAGGCCAACTGAGCGGTTCGCCCGCGGCGAGGGGGCGCCCGATGAGCCCAACGCAGGGACCGCCCGGGCCGCCGCGACCGCGATGACGAGGGTGTGCAACGGCGTGACGAGGAGGCATTGCGCGATGACCACCGCCGTGAACCCGGCGAACTCGATGAGATCGATCGCGGCACTGATGACTCCGAGACAAGTCGTGAATCGATTCGGGCGCCGGACCGCACGCCCGGCCGCCGGCACCGCCCCGGCCGGGCGGCCACAAGCGTGTGGCGATTCCCGGAATAGCGACCTGACATGCGCGAATGACTCCCGGAAAACGAACAATCCCAGCCGTTGAAGGCCGGAACTCCGTTCACCCGCGATAGCCACGCGAAACGGATCTGGACGGCCGTACGCACGCGGCGCATTTCTCCGGCCGCCACTATTTCAGCAGTGGACCGCACAATGGCGCACACCCGGCAACGGCCCGCCGCTGATTTGTCCACTGAGGACAGTCGCTGTGCCGGGCCGCGGCACGTGCTGTCGCGCACATTCACCAACGCGTGTTCAGCTCGTAGATTGGGGGTATGAAGATTCGGCTGGGAGTGGGGTACGGATCGCTGGACGGCTTCTCCGAGGCCGTCGACCACGCCGAAGCGATCGGCGTGGACTCGCTGTGGCTCTCCGAGGTCGTGTTCGCCAAGCAAGTGGACCCGTTCATCGGGATGGCGCACGCGTTGTCCCGCACCACCCGGCTGAAAGTGGGGACCGGGGTCGCGGTCCTGCCCGGCCGTCATCCCGTGCACGTCGCCAAGCAGCTGATCTCGCTGGCCGCGTTGAACCCCAAGCGGGTGCTGCCGGTGTTCGGCCTGCAGCCCGCGCGTTCGCCGGAACGGCAGGCGTTCCCGGTCGCGGGCAAGCGCTCCGACGTCTTCGACGAGACCATGCGGGCCGTGCGGCTGCTGCTGGACAAGGAGTCCGTGTCGTTCGAGGGCCGGTACTGGTCCATCTCCGACGCCAGCCTGACGCCGAAACCCTTGAAGCCCATGGACATCTGGCTCGGCGGGTCGGCACGGGCCGGGCTGGAGCGAGTGGGCCGCCTGGCCGACGGCTGGCTCGGCAGCTTCCTCACGCCAGAGCAGGCGGGCCGGGCCATCGGCGTCATCAAGCAAGCCGCCGAGCAGGCCGGGCGGGAGATCGAGGAAGACCACTACGGCATGTCGATCGCCGTGTCCAGCAACGGGATTCCCGCCTCGCTGGTCGCGTTCATCACCGACCGCCACGCGGACGCGGATCCCGGCGCCCTCGTCCCGAGTGGCTGGGCCAATGCACGTGACCTCATCCACCGGTACGTCGACGCCGGGATCACCAAGTTCGTCATCCGGCCCGCGACGCCGGTCGACGACTTCCGCGTCTTCCTGGATTCCTTTGCGGCGGAACTGATGCCGATCGAGAACTAGGTGCGCTGGCCATACGTGACGGAGGAACCTGACGGGGCCGGGGCGCCGCCGGGGGTGAAGCACAGCACGCGGCCGATCACGTCCGGACCGGCGTTGCCCCACAGGGAAGCGATCCCACAGTAGCGGTTGTCCACGCCCAGCGCGGTCACCTGGAGGTCATCGACCGGGAAGAACACCTGCGGCAGCTTCAGCTGGTAGTCCGGGAACGGGCCGGCGGCCGAGTTGGTGTTCGGGCCGGTGACGTTGTTGAAGTTGGTCTGGCCCACGGTGAAGGTGATCGGGGCGACGCCGCCGGGCCAGATCGACAGGTAGGCGAACTTGCCACCGGCCGCCCAGCCACCGAAGACGTTGCGCTGCGCGGAATAGCTGATCGTGAACCGGCTGTCCACCGGCGTCCCCGCCGCGTTGAAGCACCACACCCGCACTTGCAGGTTCGGGGTGGGGATCCAGCCGCTGACCTTGCACCGCACGGCGACCTGGTTCACCGCGGTCACCTGGATGTTGCCGGCGAACGTCGGGGAGGCCACGCCCGCGAACGTCACCGTCATCTCCCCTGGCGGCGGGCCGTTGGTGTCCACCGCGGTGACCGCCCCCAGCTGGTTGAACCTGTTGGCGGGCACACCCGGCCCGGGAACGTCCGCGTAGGCGTGCTGTCCGGGTCCCACGATCAGCGGTGTGCTGCGGGAGTACGTGACTGTGAAGCCGGTGTTCGCCAGCACTCCGGCCGCGTTGTAGCAGCGCACCAGCACGATCTCGTTCGGCAGGGACGCGCCCCAGGCAAGCGCTTGGCAGGAATGGCCCGCGGAGCTGATCGCGGTCACGTGGACGACGCCGCCCGGACCGCCGACCCCGCCGAAGGTCACCTGGTACACGCCGGGCGCGCCAGGCGCGATCGCGCCCGCCGGGAACATGTCGGCCGTCGCCACCCCGTCCCACGTGGCGAAGGCGTACGCGTCCGGCACCGCGGCCTGCGCGGAACCGGACACCGGGAGCAGCGCACCGACTGCCAGCAACACAGATGTCGCGAAGAGTTTCAGTCTGCCCATGTCAAGCAGGGTCACCTCGAGCCACGCAAACCGGACAGGGCCACTGAGCGACGAGAACCGACCATTAGTGGCGCCGGTCTTGCGTTGGCTTACGAACGTTGCTGATTGTTAGTACCTGCGACGGCGCACGGGAGGTTGGATGTTCACTCAACAGCTCGCGCCCGTGGCCGGTTCGCTCGGCTGGTCCGCCCTGGTCGCCACGCTTCCGCTGCTCACGGTCTTCGTGCTGCTCGGCGTGGTCCGGACCAAGGCATGGGTGGCCGCGCTCACCGGCTTGGGCGTTGCCTTGGTGGTGGGGATTTCGATCTACGGAATGCCGGTCGGGCAGGCGTTGTCGGGAGCCGTGCAGGGCGCGGTCTTCGGCCTGTTCCCGATCATGTGGATCGTGGTGAACGCGCTGTGGATCTACCGGATGACCGTGTACACGCGGCATTTCGACGTGCTGCGGCGGTCCTTCGGCCAGGTCTCGGCCGATCCACGGATCCAGGGGCTGATCGTGGCGTTCTGCTTCGGGGCGCTGATGGAGGCACTGGCCGGGTTCGGCGCGCCGGTGGCGATCTGCTCGGTCATGTTGGTGGCACTGGGTTTCACGCCGGTGCGGGCCGCGGTCGTCTCGCTGGTGGCCAACACCGCGCCGGTGGCGTTCGGCGCGATGGGCACGCCGGTGATCACCCTGGCCCAGGTCACCGGGTTGCCGTTGGACGTGGTGTCCTCAATGGTCGGACGGCAGACCCCGATCCTGGCCTTGTTCGTGCCGTTGATCCTGGTCGCGATCATCGACGGCCGGCGCGGGGTGCGCGAGACCTGGGTGCAGGCTTTGGTGTGCGGGGTGGCGTTCGCCATCGCTCAGTTCGCCATCTCCAACTATGTGGCGCCCGAGCTGGCCGACATCGGCGCTTCCCTGGCCGGTGCGGGCGCTTTGGTGCTCACCCTGCGGACCCGCGTGCGGGTCGGCTCCGCCGGAACCTCCGATGTGGACACCCGGGTCGATTCACAACCGTCCGATTCACGCGAGGACGTGTTCAAGGCGTACGCGCCCTACGGCGTGATCATCGTGATCTTCGCGCTGGGCCAGGTGCCGTTCATCAAGTCGTTGCTCACCAAGGCCACCTGGACGTTCCACTGGCCGTTCCTGGATGTGCACGGGAGCAACGGGAAGGCGGTGTCCGGCAACACGTTCTCCTTGCCGCTGCTGAACACCGGCGGCACGCTCGTGCTGATCGCCGGGATCATCACCGCCGCCGTCCTGGCGCTGCCCTGGCGGGTGGCGATCGCGGAGTGGGGCAGGACCGTGTACGAGCTGCGGTTCGCGATCCTCACCGTGACCGGCGTCCTGGCGCTGGCCTACGTGATGAACCTGTCCGGCCAGACGACCACCATCGGCAACTTCGTCGCTGGAGCCGGGGCGCTGCTGGCGTTCTTCTCCCCCGTGCTGGGCTGGTTCGGCGTGGCGGTGTCCGGTTCGGACACTTCGGCCAACGCGCTTTTCGGTGCGCTGCAAGTGACCGCGGCGGGCAAGACCGGACTGCCTCCGGACCTGTTGGCCGCCGCGAACAGCTCCGGAGGCGTCCTGGGCAAGATGATCTCGCCGCAGAACCTGACCATCGCCTGCGTGGCCGCCCAGCTCCCCGGTCAGGAAGGCATGCTGCTGCGCAAGGTCCTGCCGTGGAGCGCCGGGCTGCTGCTGGTGATGTGCGTCCTGGTCGTCCTGCAGAGCACCGCCATCCTCGGCTGGATGGTGCCCTGAACCGCTCGTGAGTGGTTGCGCCGGCTGGAACCGGCACAACCACTCACGAGGGGGTGAGGTCAGTTGATGGTGTACGAGTCGCCGTAGACCTTCCACTTCAACGGGGTGTTGAGGTCGAAGTTGCCGTTCTTCAGGAAGACGCGCTGGGCGGTGTCCACGCGGCTGGTGTCCGAGTGGGCCTCTTCCTGCTTCATCGCCCACACGCGGGCGTCGAGGAACGCGTTGAGCCACGTCGTCTCGTTGCCACCCTGTGACGGCGGCTTGGCCTTGCTCAGCGCCCGCTTGCGGATGTTGCGGAAGCTGGTCGAGTCGTTGCCGTCACCGTGCATGACGATGGCGTCGTAGTAGATGAACTGGCCAAGGGCGCGCACGCCGTCCGACTTGCCCTGGCTCACGGCCGGGTTGAAGTACACCCGGTCGCGCTCGAACTCCTGAGAGTCCTGGAACACCTTGTCCTTGGCCGCGGTCTTCCAGTCCTTCGGGTAGTTCGGGTCCAGGCCCGCGTGCGAGTCGGAGCCGTCGACCTTCTTGAGCGCGGGCAGGTACTTGGCCAGGATGTTGTCCGGCTTGCGCTTGGTGTACTCCTGCACCAGCTCGAGCATGTCGTGGGTGCCGGAGCAGAACCCGATGATGCCCGCGGTGTAGCCGCGGCCGTCACCGATGTCCTCGATGTACTTGAACTGCGCGCGCCAGTCCAGCGAGGAGTTCTCCGCGCTGGACACGATCTTCATCGCGATCTCCTTCTTGGCCGGGTCGTCGAGGTTGACCGCGGCGATCGCGGCGGCCGAGTCCACGGCCACCGGCGCGTCGAATGCGGGCGACGCATTCACGGTTGTGACCCCGAGGGCCAGGCTGGCCGCGGAAGTCACTGCCAGGGCGCTGATGTGCCACCGGGACGGGAGTTTCACCGAGAATCCTCCTTGCAGGGCAGGATGTTCGCTCCGCCGAGCGGTGGCGGCAGATACGCTCGCAGCGAAGCGGGCCCCACATGGACAGGGGTAAGGGGGCCGTGACACCGAGTCAACAGCGTCACGGCCCCATTCGTCAAGACTCTTACCAATTAGAGATGATCATCTACCGCGCCGGGACAGCGCGTACTGCTGCGCGACCTCCCACGGCCGCACGGCGCGGTCCAGGAACATCAGGCTGTCGAACCGGCAGTTGCAGGCATTGCCTTCCCTGGTGTTCTGCGGGAAACTGCCGCCGATCTTGATCCCGCGCGGGTCGGTCGCCGAGGAGAAATAGGGACCGTTACCGGTCAGAACTCCCCATGGATCTCCCTGTACCACATAGGAACCCGGCAGGGCTTGACCGTTCTTGTACAGTGCCATCGCGCCGGTGTTGTAGTCGAAGGTCGCGGTGAGGAACACCCATTCATTGGCAGGCAGGATGGTGTGCCAGTCCTCTGTGGCCGCGAACGTCTGCGACGCGCTGCCGTCGACCCGGCGGCCCAGTGCGACCACCTTCATCACGTCGTCGACCTTGATCAGTTCCAGCAACGCCCGCACCGCGTGCCCGTCGGAGTCCCCGCTGAGCAGCCCGGCCAGCCCGATGGCGCCGTAGAAGTCGTCCGGGTTGGCCGAACCGGAGTTGCGGGCCGGTGCCTCGCCGGTCACCTTGACCCAGGCCATGATCGTGGCCTGCTGGACGTGGTTGAACGCGGTCAGCGAGGGCATGCCCGGCGTGGCATACGTACCGGCCTTCCAGTCGTCGTTCCCGGCCGTCGCGGGGTTGATCTGCATGGTCTGCAGCGCCATCCGCGAACCGTCCGGCACGCGCATGGCCGCACCGCCGTTGACCAGCTGAATCGGCGTCCCGGACGAGCCCAGATCCCGCTCCACGGCGGCGTTGTCCAGGGCCGGGTGGTCGAAGTCGTAGTGCGCCACCATGTTCGCGTTCAGCGACGGCAGCACGTCCGGCCGCTGGGTGACCCCGGTGACCTTCCAGATCTTGCCGTTGGCCTTGGACAGGATGAACAGGTCACCGGCGTCGTTGGTGCCGAACCGGATGTCGGTCCGCTTGTCCCCGGCCAGGTCCTGCATGGTGAGCACCTTGCCGGATTTGTCCAGGATGGACAGGGTCTTGATCGGCGCCCGCTGACCGTTGCTCACCCGGCGCATCTCGGCGGTCTCGGTGTAGAACAGCTTGCCGTCCACGCCGTCGCCGAAGATGTACTTGCCCTGCAGGCCCGGGATGGACCGGCCGTGGTAGGCGAACCCGCCGATGATGGCGTGGCCGCTGTCCGCGGTGCAGGACAGGCCGGGCGGCGGGTCGTGGTCGTAGGCCGCGACGGGGTAGGAGTACCCGAAGTCCGCGTCGTTGTCCGGCAACGTGTACAGGTGGCACCGGTCGGACCGGTTGAACACGAACGGGCCTTCCCGCTCACCCCAGCCGTTGTTGTCGCCGGCCTTGACGTCGTAGATGCTCTCGATCGCGTGCTCACCGATCACGCCGACGTAGAGCCGTTTCGTCGCCGAGTCCCAGCTGAATCGATGCGGATCCCGGTAGCCGTACGAGAAGATCTCGCCCAGCGCGCCCGGCCTGCCCACGAACGGGTTGTTCGACGGGATGCCGTACTTGCCGTTCGCGCTGTTGGTGCCCAGTGGATCGATCCGGACCAGCTTGCCGAACGGGATCGACAGGTTCTGCGGGTCCGAAGTGGACACACCACGGCCGCCGTCGCCCACCGCGAGGTACAGCTGGCCGAAGTCCGGGTCCGACCGGATCGCGGTGGGGTTGAAGGAGATCTGCTGGACCGCGTGCACGGTGCCGGCGAAGCCCAGCCGCATCAGCTCGCGGTGCGTGCCGCTGAAGGTGTCCGCGCCCGGGTCGGTCGCGGTCCACTCGGTGATCACGCTCTGCAGGATCGTGCCCGGCTGGGCCCAGTCGGCCGGCTTGTTCAGCGCGTTGCCGGCCTCGGTGTGCGTTGTGTAGAACTTGCCGTTGGTCTTGAAGTCGGGATGGAACGCCACGAACCCGAAGCCGCTGCCGAGACCGCGGTTGTTGAGGAAGTCGGCACCCGCCACCGCGCCGACGTCCAGGTACGGGATGGGCGTGTTGTTCTTGACCAGGTAGAGCTTTCCGTTGAGGTCGGGGACGTACATCCGGCCGGAGCCGTCCGGGACCTGGCCGAAGTAGTTGATCCGCGCGTACCGCCGTAATCGCGCGTCGGTCGTCGGGGGATTCGTGTCCGACTTCGGCATCTGCACGAGCTCGTCCAGCGTGAGCGCGAGGCCGGATGAAACCGGTTTCTCCGGAATCGGGTCGGTCAGCGGAACACTGGCCGCGGCCGCCTGGGACACCGGAAGCCCCGATACGACAAGGGAAACAGTAACTATCGCGAGTGAACGTCTGAGCATCGACACCCCACCATGAACATCGTCGGCATGGTAAGCGCTTACTACTACGCGGGCCGACGCTACCCAGCGGTGGGTGAGTAAACAAGACCCTACAGTTGTCGGCATGCGCATGCTGTTCGGTTTTGTCGGAGGTAGGGGACATTTCACGCCGCTCGTCCCGGTGGCCGGTGCATGCGCGGCGGCCGGCCACACGATCTTGTTCGCCTGTCAGCAAAGCATGGTTCCCGCTGTTCAGGCGGCCGGCTTCGAGGCGGTGGCGATCGGCCCCGACTACGGCAGCGACGGGTCCCGGCTGCCGTTGCTGGCACCGGATCCGGTGAAGGAGGACCTCGACCTGCGGGAAGGGTTCGCGCGGCGCGCGGCCTCCCTGCGCGGCAAGGACATCCTCGCGCTGGCCGAGACCTGGCGGCCGGATCTGGTGGTGTGCGATGAGGTTGACTTCGGGGCGATGATCGCGGCCGAACGGCTCGGTGTCCCGCACGCCTCGGTGCTCGTGACCGCGTCCGGCGGGTTCGTCCGGGCGTCGGTGGTGGCCTGCGCGCTGGACGACGTGCGCGCGTCGTTCGGCCTGCCCGCGGACCCGTCGATGGCGATGCCCGGCCGGCACCTCGTACTTTCGCCGTTCCCGCCCGGCTTTCGCGACCCGGCGTACCCGCTTCCGGTGACCGCGCGCACTTTCCGCTCGCAGGACCCGGTCGAGGCGGACGGCGAGGCCATCTACTTCACCCTGGGGACGATCTTCAACACCGAGTCCGGCGACCTGTTCCAGCGCGTGCTCACCGGGTTGCGCGAACTGGACGTGCCGCTGGTGATGACCGTGGGAGAGCTGGTCGACCCGGCCGAGTTCGGGCCACAGCCGTCGCATGTGCGGATCGAACGGTTCGTGCCGCAGGCGTCCGTGCTGCCGGAGTGCCGCCTGGTCGTGTCGCACGGCGGTTCCGGGAGCCTGACCGGGGCGTTGGCTCATGGGTTGCCGTCGGTGCTCATCCCGATGGGCGCCGACCAGCTGATGAACGGCGCGCGGGCCGCGGTCCTCGGGCTGGGCCTGGTGCTCGACCCGGTCAGCCTCACCCCGGCCACCATCCGGGACGCGGCCGCCGAGGTCCTTACCGACCCGTCTTACACGCTCGTCGCGGCAGGCCTTAGGGCCGAGATGGCCGCCCAACCTGGGGTGTCTTACGTGGTGGGACTGCTGGAGGGCCTCGTTCCTGCCTAGTTGCCCAATGCGGGGGCGGGGGTCTTACGCCGAACCTGGTGGCATGGGGACACCGGAGATCCAACTCGAACTCATCCACCACCTGCAGGCCGGCGAACGCCGCCGGGCGGCGGCCGACCGCGAGGCGCGGTCGGTCATCAAGCGCAGGCGCCGCTGGTGGCAGAAGAAGCAGTGACCGAAAATGAACGGCCCCGTAGCTGTGCGTATGCCACCATGCGGTGTGCCTCGGATTGGGTCTGGGATCGCGCTGGTCGGCCGTGGTGCCGAACTGGACGCGCTGCGATCAGCGCTGGCCGCGGCGGATTCCGGGCAGGCCGGGGCGGTCTTACTGGCGGGCGACGCGGGCGTGGGGAAGTCCAGGCTTCTCGCTGAGCTGGTCACGACGGCCAGATCTACCGGCGTGACCGTGTTCACCGGGCGGTGTCTCGACGTGGACGAGGCGGGGCTGCCTTACCTGCCTTTCGTCGAGGCACTCGGCCAGCTCGGTGAAGCCCAGCGGGACGTGGCCCGGAACCGGCCGGTGCTCAACCGGCTGGTTCCGGGCCTTGGCTCGGTCGCGGGTCCCTCGGAGGACCAGGCCATGGAACAGCTGCGGCTGTTCGACTCCGTGCACGGGTTGTTCTCGGACCTGGCGGCCACGGGGTGTGTGCTGCTGGCGTTGGAGGACCTGCACTGGGCGGACGCCTCGACGCGGGACCTGATCCTGTTCCTGATGTCCAGGCTGCGCAACCAGCGCCTGCTGATCGTGTGCACCTACCGGACGGATGACCTGCACCGGCGGCATCCGTTGCGGCCCTTGCTGGGTGAGCTGAGTCGGCTGCCCACTGTGGACCAGATCCAGCTCTCACCGTTCTCGCCTTCGGATGCGGTCGAGTTCGTCTCCGCTCTGTCCGACGGTTCGCTGCCTGCCTCGACAGTTCGCAAGATCGCCGAGCGGTCCGAGGGGAACGCGTTCTTCTGCGAGGAACTGACCGCTGTCTATGGCGATGGCGCGGGTGTCCCAAGTGGACTGGCGGAGTTGTTGCTGGCGCGGGTGGAACGGCTGAGCGCCGCTGCCCGGGCCGTGGTGCGGGCGGCGTCCGTGGCTTCGACGACTGTGACGCATTCCAGTCTGGCCGCGGTGTCTTCGTTGTCTTCGGAGGTGCTGGAGGAGGCGCTCCGGGAGGCGGTGCAGCTCAACGTTCTGGTGACCTCGGACGGCGGGTACACGTTCCGGCATGCCTTGCTGCGTGAGGCCGTGTACGGGGATCTGCTGCCGGGGGAACGGGTTCGGCTGCACGCGGGCTACGCTTCCATCGTCACCTCTCAGGCTTTGCTCGCGTACCACAGTTTGCGGGCGCACGACCTGCCTCGGGCGTTGGACGCCTCTATTCGCGCGGCCCGGGTCGCCGCGGACATGGGGGCGCCTGGGGAGTTGTTGCGTCACCTGGAGCAGGCGCTGGAGTTGTTGGGCGCGGTGGGTTCGGAGTCGGTGGACGAGCTGGAGCTGTTCCGCAACGCGGCTTCCGCGGCCGCGGCGACCGGGGAGACCGAGCGGGCCGTCAAGTACGCGCAGACCGTGGTGGACCTGTCCGATGCCATCGGCGATCCCGAGCAGGCAGCCGAGGCGCGGGTCCAGTTGGTCGCGGTGTCGATGCCGTGGGAACACCGCACCATGGCCACCCAGTCGATCGTCGAGGCGGCCTGGGACCTGGTGCGGGCGCGACCGCCGAGCGCGACCAAGGCCAAAGTGCTCGCTCTGCTGGCCCGGCAATGGGTGTGGGACTGGGCGGTCGACGTGTCCGTCGACGAACTGCGGGCGTACACCGAGGAGGCCATCACCATCGCCAAACAGGTGGGCGCGGCCGCCGTCGAGGTGGACGCCCTGGTGACGCTGGCAGTGTTCGCCGAGTGGACCAACCACGTGGACGAGGCCATCCAGGTGGGCAGGCTGGCCGCCGAGCGAGCCGCGTCGATCGGGGCCTACGACGTGGAACTGCGGGCGCGCAAGAACACCTCGATCAGCCTGCTGCTGGCCGGACGGCTGGACGAGGCGCTGCGGCTGGTCGAGTTCGTTCGCAAACGTGCGGCCGAGGTCGGCATGCCGTGGGGCGCGGCAGCGGTCGACGCGGGGATGGAAGTCGTCCACATCCGGTACCTCATGGGCGAGTGGGCCGCCGCCCTGGAGTCGGTGGACACCGCCGGCGCCCCACCCATGGTCACCGCCCGGATCATGTCGCCCGCCATGCACATCCTCGCCGCACAGGGCGAGTTCGCGCAGGTCGAAGCGCTGGCCGCCGAGCTGGAGCGGTTGACCACCGACGGTCTCGCGCACGCCGTCGGCGGGTTCGCCATGGCCGAAGCGGCACAGTGGCAAGGCCGGTACCGCGAGGCCGTCGACCACGTCGAGCGGGTGTTCGGGCATCTGGAGTCCCTCTCCCGGCCCTCACTCACCGACGCCGCCATGGCTGCGGCGACGGGGATTTCCGCGCTCGCCGACCTCGCCTCGGCGGGTTCACCGCGGGCGCCGTTGGTCGCGGAGGGCGAGGCCTTGCTGGCGCGGATGGCCGACCACACCCCACGGACTCACGTGGGCGAACTCGTCTACCAGCAGACAACACCCATGCTGGCGATGCATCGGGCTCGGGTGGCCGCTGAGGTTTCGCGGCTGCGGGGCGTTGACTCGCCCGCGTTGTGGGCCGAGGCCGTGGCCACTGCTGAGGGGTTCGGGTATCCGTCCACTTTGGCTCGATGGCGGTGGGCGGGTTCGTTGCTGGCTGCGGGTTCGCGGGAGGAGGGGGCGGAGCAGTTGGAGATCGCGTACTCGCGGGCGGCTTCTTTGGGGGCTGTTCCGTTGCGGGATGCTCTGGTTGGTTTGGCTCGGCGGGCTCGAGTTTCTCTGCCTGGGGTGGCTGCGCCTTCGGACGACGTGTTGACACCCCGTGAGTTGGCGGTGCTGGAGTTGGTGGCGCGGGGGCTGACCAACCGGCAGGTTGGGGATCGGTTGTACATCAGTCAGAAGACCGCGAGTGTGCATTTGTCGCGGGTCATGGCGAAGTTGGGGGCGGCGAACCGGACCGAGGTCGTTTCTATTGCTCACGATCGCGGTCTGCTTGCTTAGTTCGGGGTGTTCGAGCCTGCTTGGCGCCGCGATTGGGCTTGCTAGGCGCCGCGCTTGTGTTAGTGGGCGCCGCGATGAGCTTGGGGATACCGCGAGTGCGGTTGAGATCGTCGCGCCGGGTGCCGCGACAGATCTCGCCAACCACCCCGAACCCAGCCCACCGGGCGCCGCGACAAGGGAAGTCAGCCGCCGCGACAAGGGAAGCCTGGCGCCGCGATGATCTGCGCCCGGCCGTGCTGATGGAGGCGCCGCCCGGTGCGTGGGCGGCTTCCTGATCAGCGATGCCCCTCCCCTGTCGTTCCGCGAGATCGGGGGCGGGGTCGGGGTTAGGAGGGGTCGGTGGGGAGGCCGAATTTGGCGAAGAGGGTGTGGTCGAAGAAGGAGGTGGAGTGGGTTATGCCTGCTTTTGTGAGGGTGAGGACCACGAGGTTGAAGGGGTGGTAGATGCCGTCTTGGGGGTGGCGCCAGTAGGTGCCGAAGGCGGGTTGGCCGCCGTTGGCGGTGGTGGGGATCAGGCGCATCTCGCCGGGACCGACGGGGCAGGTGTGGGTGAGGTGGTGGGCGATGTTCTCGGGGCCGCGGTACCAGACGGCGTAGGGCGGCATGTCGAAGACGGCGTCCTGGGTGAAGAGGCTGACGATGGCCTGGACGTCCTTGGCCTCGAAGGCGGAGACGTACTTGTCGAGCAGTTCCCGTTGGTCGGCGGCGGTTGGCTCCTCGACGGTCTCCTCGGTGGGGTGGATCTCGTTCAGTTGGGCACGGGCGCGTTGGAGGATGCTGTTCACCGCCGCGGTCGAGGTCTCCAGGAGTTCGGCGACCTCGGCGGCCTTCCACCTCAGCACGTCGCGGAGGACCAGCACGGCCCGCTGTCTGGGTGGGAGGTGCTGGAGGGCGGCGACCAGGGCGAGGCGGAGGCTCTCCTTGGACGCGACGAGGGTGGCGGGGTCGGCGGTGGACTCGTCAAAACCCGCCATCGCGTCGGGGATGGGCTCCAGCCACAGCACTTCGGGGCGTTCGTCGAGGGGGTCCCTGGGGTCGGCGTCGGGGTTGCCGAGGCCGGCCGGGAGCGGTCTGCGGTCGCGGCCGTCCAACGCGGTGAGGCACACGTTGGTGGCGATCCGGTACAGCCAGGTGCGCAGCGACGACCGCTTCTCGAACTTGTCGTACGACCGCCACGCCCGGATGTACGTCTCCTGCACGAGGTCCTCGGCGTCGTGCACCGAACCCAGCATGCGGTAGCAGTGCGCGAGCAGCTCCCGGCGGTAGGGATCCGCCTGCTCCAGGAAGCTTTCCGAGGCCTGCGCGGTGGTCATGGTTGCTCCTTTCCCCAGACCCGCCCGACTCTAGACCCAACCACCGACAAAACCATGTCACCGCAGGTCAGACCCCCTAAAACCGCTTCGAGGGGCCGGTGGGCGTCCAGGTGTGTGCCTGGTGTCGTTGCGCCATCCGGTCTAACGTCCACGACGTCACTCGACGACACCCCAACACACCGGAAGTGGAGCGATGAGCGGACGCGTAGTGCACTTCGAGATCCCGTTCGACGACGAGAAGCGCGCCAACGAGTTCTACGCGGAGGCGTTCGGCTGGAAACTCCTCGACCTGCCCGGCTACACGATGGCCGCGTCCGGGCCGACCACCGGCCAGGCCGCCCCGGCCGAGGCCGGGTTCATCAACGGCGGCCTGCTCAACCGCGATCCGGCGGGCGCCAGCAGCCCGGTGATCGTGGTTGACGTGCCCAACCTGGACGAGGCGCTGGCCAAGATCGAGAAGCTGGGTGGCAGCACGGTGTCCGGCAAGCGCGCGGTCGGCGACTTCGGCTTCGCCGCGTACTTCAAGGACACCGAGGGCAACCTGATGGGCCTCTGGGAGGCCGCGGCCTAACGCAGTCCTTTGTGGAGGGTGGCTCGGAAGTCCAGCACGATGCCGCCCTCCGCGCCCATCCGCTCCGCGCCGGCCAGGAACCGCGACTCGAACGCCGAACGGCGGTCCGCGGGCAGCCGTCCCACGGCGTCACCCAGACCCCTTGGCGCCAGCCAGTTCCACAGCGCCGAAGCGTCCTCCATCGGCACCGGCATGGCGACCGGCGACGTCTCCAGATCCGTGAACCCGGCGTCCGCCAGCAGGACATCGAGCTTGCGAGCGGTCAGCGCCCCGGTCTGTTCATCGTCCTCGCTGGGCACCGGCACCCCGAAGAACTCGGAAGCCAGCTGGTACAACCACAACAGCCGCCCCACGGACTGCTTCTCCAGCGACAGCGCGATCATCCCGCCCGGCGCGAGCACCCGGCGAGCCTCCGCCAAGGCGACGTCCGGATCGGGCAAAACCTGAACCACGAACCCCGCGGTGACCAAGTCGAACGACCCATCCGGGAAGTCCAGCGAGCCCGCATCCCGTTGGTACGCCGAGATCTCCGGGAAGTCCGCGGTCAGCCGCTCGACCATGCCGGCGGACGCGTCCGTCGCGGTCACCTTGCAGCCCAGCGCAAGCGCGGCCCGCGCCACCGCTCCCCTACCGGCACCAACGTCCAGCACACGCGAACCTGGCGGTGGCCCTGCGAACGCGACCAACTGCTTGCCGACGTCAGCGACGTACGGGAAGACTTCCTCGTAGCGGTCGGCGAGCTCGTCGTACTTGCGCCTGCCTTGTTCCGTGCTGGTCACAGCCGGTCAGCCTAATGTGGCTGGACCGACCGGCTGTACCCCCAATTGAGTGCAGGACTAGCGGGACGGCCGCAGCGGCACGCCGGGTGTGAACGGCACGAGCGACGGTGTGACCTGCGCGTTGGTGTTCGTCGGGTAGTCGTAGACGAGTTGGTACCGCGCGGGAAGCCGCTTGGCGGCGGCGGTCATCGCGGCCGGGGGGGTGTTCGGCCAGCGACCGGTGCGCATCTTCGTGAACAGCGCCTGCAAGGTCACGATCTCCTCGGACGCGGTGAACGCGCAGTGCGTGGCACGGCCTGCCCAGACCTGGCGCAGGTCAGAGGAACGGCCACGCATCAGGTCGGCCAGCCAGCGCTCGTTGGCCGGGTCGGCGGCGTCGGCGATGTTGTGCAAGGTGATCACGGGTGCGCGCTGGGTCCCGGTGATCACGGCGTTGCGGTACATCCAGCCCACCGCGGCCGGGTCCGGGGCGATCCGGGGCGCGGCGGCGAGCTTGGCCAGGTCGGCGTCGGGGCTGATGCCCGCGTCGCGGTAGGCGGCCTCGACCAGGTCCCGCTGGGACGACTTGGCCAGCTGGCGGCCATAGTCGACACCCACGTTCCAGGACGGGTTGCCGCCCGCGTGCGCCTCCAGGTCGGGCCGTCCGCCCGGGCCGAAGGTCTGCACCCAGAAGCCGCTCGTGATCTCGACCTGCTGGGCCAGCTGACCAGCGAGATCGGCGGGCTTGGGCGCCAGCGCACGATCCCAGCCCGGGGTGTTGGCGAACGAGGCGGCCAGCGCGAGCCGCGCCCGGCCTTCCTTGGTCGTCATGGCGGTGTTCACGGCCTGTTGCAGCAGCTCAACGCTGTGGGCGGGGTTGCGCGGGTGCACAAGGCCGATGTCCTGACCTGGGGCCAGCAACGTGCGCAGCGCGAACGTGACGTCGAGCGCCATGTTGAACGTGCCGTTCAGGTCCAGCGGGCCGCACAACGGCGCCACACCGGTGATCCTGCCGGGGTAGCGCTCGGCCAGCTTCAACGACACCGCGGCGCCCAGCGACGATCCGGTCGCCACGACGTCCCGCGGCCGCCCGACGGTCCGGCCGAACCAGTCCAGCAGGGCGCCCTGGTCGCGCACCGCCTGCTCGATGACGAACCCGGTGCGCGGGTTGAAGTCCGACCCGGCCAGCGCGTACCCGTGGTCCAACAGCCACTCCTCGGTCTCCGGCCGGTTGGCCAGGCCGATGGCGGTGGGCATGCCCTCGACGTAGTACGGATGGCTGTACACCACCACCGTGCCGTTCCAGTGGTCGGGCACTTCGACCCGGTACTTCGCACCCCCGATCTCGCCGGTGTAGCCGCGCCTGCCGCCCGCCACAGCCGGCGAAACGAGCCCTACCAGGGCCAACAGCACGAGAAACAGGGTTCCCAGCATGCGTCGCATGGACATGTCCTCTCGATCGGGTGCGACCGAGGATAGGTGACCAAACGGTCACATATCAAGCCGGCCGAAAAATCTTGGAAAGGATGTCGATCCGGCGCGGGCGGGTTCGACGCTTAGGTGTAAGCGACCTTGAAGCGTCCAGAGAGGACAGTGAGATGACCACCTCGACCCTGCGCCCCAACACCGTCAGCAAGACCGCCGTCTCCGGCGCCACCGTATCGGCCTTCCGGGTCGTGGTGTCGTTCCTGTTCGTCTGCCACGCCCTGCAGGGCTTCGGCATGTTCGGCGGCATCGACGGCGCCGGAACGGCCGTGTCGTTCGGGATGTGGCCGGGCTGGTACGCCAGCGTGCTCGAGCTCGTGGGCGGAGCCTTTGTGCTGCTTGGCATCCACACCCGGCCCGCCGCCGTGGTGTGCTCCGGCGTGATGGCCTACGCGTACTTCACCGTGCACCAGCAGCTGGCCCTGCTGCCGTTGCAGAACATGGGCGAGCCCGCCGCGCTCTACAGCTGGATCTTCCTGCTGATCGCCGTGCTGGGCCCGGGTTCCTACACGGTGGCGACCGTGCTGCGCCGCCGCAAGTGAGACCACGGGAAACGGGGTGCGCTCGCGGCGCACCCCATTTCCGTGTGTTCAGCCCAGGTCGAAGACCTGCGCGAGGCGGAAGTGGTTGCCGAACGGGTCGCGGAACGACGAGTCGATCCCGTACGGCTGCTTGAACGGCTTGTCGATGAACTCGACCCGCGCGCGCTGAGCTCCTCATAGGACGCCTGGCAGTCGTCGGTGGTCAGGAACACCGTGCCGGTGAAGCCCTTCGCGGTCAGGTCACGCACCTGGCCGGCGGTCTTGTCGTCCATGATCGGCTCACCCGGCAGGGCCATCAGCGTGATGGCGATGTCCGGCTGGCCGACCGGGCCGACGGTGAGCCAGCGGAACCCGCCCAGCTCGGCCATGGTGACGTCCTGGCGCACCTCCATGCCGAGCTTCTCGGTGTAGAACTTCAGCGCCTCGTCCTGGTCGAACACCCACAGCTGAACGGTGGAAAGCTTGTACGGCATGGTTTCTCCTCAGTGGACTCATCCGTCGCCGCACACGCTATCCCTGGGGCTCGCCGCCGTCTTCTCGAAACGTCCGGTGTTGCGGGCGGCCGTAGAACCGCAGGACACAACGGGGCACACGGGCGTAAACGGACGCGGGCGGGAACTTGGCCCGGTAGGTGGTCGGCGACATCCCGAACGTCCGGGTGAAGCTGGTGGTGAACGACCCGATGCTCTGCAGGCCGACGGCGATGCAGATGTCGGCCACCGAGCGGTCCGTGGTGCGCAGCAACGCGGCGGCGCGCTCCAGGCGGCGGGTGAGCAGGTACGCGTGCGGCGACTCCCCGAAGGCGCGCCGGAACTCCTGGCTGAAGTGCGCCCGGGACAGGCCCGCGGCCTTGGCCAGGTCGGCGACCGTCAGGTTCTCGAAGTAGCGGCCGTCCGCCAGGTCCTTGGCACGCACCAGGTGACGGGCCGGCGGCAGGGAAGTCATGACGCCAGTATGAACCGGACCGCCTCACCGGGATCCCCCTGGTGAGTGGTTGGACCGGTTCTAACCGGCATGACCACTCATGAGGGCTTGGGCTCGGGTTTCGAGGTGCTTGTAGCCGGTGGTTTTGGCCAGGGTGAAGGCTTTTTGGGCGTTTTCGGGACTCTTCTTGGTCGCTGCCAGGCCGATGAGGGCTTCGCATTCCTCGTATCGGGCGCCGATGGCCTGGGCGATGGTGAGGGTGGTCGTGTACTCCTCGATCGCCTTCGCGGTGTTGCCCATGGACTCGTGGGTGGCCGCCAGGGCCGTGCGGACCCAGGTCTCGGTCCGCTTCTCCCCCGTTTCGAGGGCCAGGTCGAGGGCGGTTTTGAGGGTGTCGAGGGCTTCGGCCGGGCGGGACCGGGCGCGGTAGATGTTCGCGATGTGCGCCCGCGCTTGGGCTTCGTCGTTGCGGGCGCCCAGGTCCAGGTAGATGGCCAGGGCCGCGGTGTTGTGCGCGTAGGCGGAGTCCAGGTCGCCCATCAGGAACTCGGTGGCGCCCAGGTAGTGCAGGGCGTTGGCCTCGCCGTGCCGGGAGTTGAGCGAACGGCTGCTCGCCAGCGCCTGCCGGTAGTACGACGCGGCTTCCTCGAACTCGCCGCGGTACTGGTGGTTCGAGCCGATCTTCATCAGCGCCGGGCCTTCGCGGTCGAGCATGCCCTCACGGCGGTGCAGCTCGAGCGACTGCACATACCGGGTGTTGGCCTTGTCGAGGTCGCCGAGCTGCTCGGAGATCACGCCGAGGTTGTTGAGCATCGCGGCCTCACCGAGCACCCAACCCGCCGCGCGGCACTGTTCCAACGCCGACGTGTAGTGCGAAATGGCGTCGGGATAGTGGTTCTGGCTGTAGTGCGCGGTCGCGAGGCCGAGGTGCGCGGCGGCGAGATCCCGTGGCGTCGCAGCCACATCCAACGCGGCGGCGGCGACCTGGAACAGATCCCCGTTGTGGCCACGCATGTACAGGTACGTGCGAATCGTGTCCGCGAGCAGCACGGCGGTCGAGGCGTCCGCGCGAGGCACCGCGGCCAGGATGTTCAACCGTTCAGCGTCCAACCAGGACAGTGCCGAAGCGTGCGAGGTGAACACACCCGCCGACGACTTCTCCCGCAGCCGGAGCATGTACGGGTACAACAGATCCACAGCAGCGGAACTCAACGACAGATAGTGGTCCCATAATCGTCCACAAGCGACTGCCGAGTCGGCGTCCTGCTCATGCGCCCGATCCCAGGCATAGCGCCGAAGCAGGTCGTGGAACGAGAACCGGCCGGGAGACTGGGAGTCGATCAGGTGCGCCTCGGCCAACCGGTCGAGCAGATCGGTGGTCTCATCCAGCGGAAGGTCCGCGAGAGCCGCGGCGGCGGTCACGTCGACATCCGGCCCGGGAACGAGACCCAGCAACCGGAACAACCGTTGCGCATCGGGCTTCAAGGCGGTGTAGGACAAGTCGAACGCGGCCGCGACCGCGGTCTCCTCATCGCCGTCGATCCGCAACGAGGACACCGGGTTGCCGGCCCGCAGAGCCGAAACGTGCTCCGCGATGGACCGGCCCGGCCGGCTCGCCAGGTGCGCGGCGGCGATCCGCAAAGCCAACGGCAGACAGGCGCACAACGAAGCCAGCTCCCCGGCCGCCGAACGCTCGGCGGAAACGCGCCCCACCCCCAGCATCCGTTCCAGCAAGGCCAAAGCCTCGTCCGCGGGCAACACGTCCAACGTGACCCGGCGGGCCGCGTTCACGGCGACCAAGCCGTCCAACCGGTCCCGGCTGGTCACCAGCACCACGCAACCAGGACTGGCGGGCAGCAGAGGACGAACCTGCTGGGCGCTCACCGCGTTGTCCAACAGGATCAGCATTCGCTTGTCCGACACCAGAGTCCGGTACAACGCGGTCGCTTCGTCCACGTCGACCGGAATGTCCGTCACCCCGAGCGAACGCAGGAAGTGCGTCAACGCCTGGGCGGGCCGCATCGGCGGACTCAGCGCGTAACCGCGGAGGTTGACGTGCAACTGCCCGTCCGGGAACCGCCACCGCATCCGGTGTCCCCAATGGACAGCCAGCGCGGTCTTCCCCACGCCCGCGGTACCGTCAATCGCGTTGATCACCACGGCCGCCGGGTTTCCCGAGGCGAGCGCGTCGAGCTGGTCCAGCATCGCCGCCCGGCCGGTGAAGTCGGCGACGTCGGGCGGCAGCTGCGCGGGAACCTGCCGGGGCTTGGCCGTGGCCAACGAGGGATCGTCGCGCAGGATGGCGACCTCGAGCTCCCGCAACGCGCGCCCCGGGTCGATGCCCAGTTCCTCGGCCAGGTAGTCCCTGGTCCGGCGGGCCACGTCGAGGGCCTGGCTGGTCTGGCCACCACGGTGCAGCGCGAGCATCAGCTGGCCGACCAGGCGTTCACGGGTCGGATGCGTCTGCACGAGCCCGGTCAGCGCGCTGACCACCGCGTGGTGGCGGCCCAGGTTCAGCAACGCCTCGAACCGGTCCTCCATCGCCACCAGGCGGGTCTCGTCCAGCCCGCTGAACAGGCGCGACCGGGTCTCGTCCGGCGCGGTGTCGGCGAGCACCGGCCCCTGCCACTCGGCCAGCGCCCGGTCGAGCAGCTCCAGCCGGGACGAGTCGTCAGCGGTCGCGCGCGCCTCGGTGACCAGCGCCTGGAACCGGTGCACGTCGAACAGCCGCGGGTCGGCCCGCAGGACGTACCCCTGCCCCTGGGCGTCGATGGTCACGTGCCCGGCGACGATCGAGCGCAGGCCGGAGACGCACACCCGGATGGCGTGCGCCGCGGTCCGGGGCGGGGACTGCGGCCAGACCAGGTCGATCAGCCGGTCCAGCGAGACCGGGCGGCCCAGCTCCCAGGCCAGCACGCCGAACACGAGCCGCTGCTGACGCGGGCCCAGGGCGACGGCCTCGCCGTCGTGGACCGCGCGTACCGCCCCCAGCAGTCGGAACTCCACGGCCCTCCCCGAACGGTGTCATGTCACTGCCGTCAAAAGTACCCACGGGTCCGGGTGAGGTTCGGGTGTCGCTCGTCGGCCCGTTCCCAGTGCTGTTTCGCCTCCGTCATCCTGCCAGCCGCGGCGGCCACCTGCCCCAGGCCGAATTCGGCCCGCGCGGCCTCGTAGCGGGTCCCGCACTCCTCGCCGAGCTCGATCGCCTGGCGGTAGCAGGCCGCCGCCCGGGCCAGCCGCCCCTCCTTCAGATAGGCCTTACCCAGGCAGTTCAGCGCCATCACCTCGTCCAGCGGCATGCCCATCCGGCGGAACTCGGCCAGCGACTGCTTGAGGTGCCGGATGGCGTGCGTCACCGCGCCCGCCTCGACCTGCATCACCGCGATCCCGCGCAACGTGATCGCCGCGTTGCCGGGCACGCCTTGCTGCTGGTAGAACGCCAGCGCCCGCCACATGTCCCGCAGCGCCGCCGGGTGGTCGCCGCGGTAGTGGTAGACCCAGGCGAGGTTGACCAGGCAGTTGCTCATGCCGAACCGGTCGCCGATGGCCTCGAACAGGCTGAGCGCGGCCCGGTAGCACTCGGCGGCGCGTTCCTGGTCGCCCTGGTCGATGTGCGCGATGCCGAGGCTGTTCAGAGTGGTGGCCTCGGCCCATTTGTCACCGCTCCCAGCGAGACTCTCTACATTCACCACTATTAGCTGTTATTCAAAAGAGCAGCTATAGAATTCAATAGTGTGGAGGCAGCCATACGCCAAGTCTGTCTTGCCGCCATATCTTCCCCTAACATTTTGGCCGCTATGAATGCCGGCTTTGGACTGTCGATGACATTCGCAATTGCGTCACTCCACCGTAGAGTGTCAGCCCGCTCTTCATCTGTAACAGGAATTACTCGATTCGCCAACTCAACGGACAAGCTGGATCGCTGCTCATACAAAAGCGCACCAAGACCACTACTTTTACTCACCAACGTCGGCACACCCCGCGCCATGGCCTCCAAGCCGATTAATCCGAATCCCTCCGTACGCGAGGGCATAATAACCAGGGTCGCCTGATGCATATCCTGGTTCAAGGTGGCAGCATCAGCCGAATAGGGTCTTGGCACGACCCGCAGCGCCCCGGTACCGGCCCAACTCCTGACGGCGTCGGCCATGATTCGACCCTCACCGTCCGCAACTCCTCTAAGAACCAATTCGATTTCCGACTCACTCGATCGACGTCGCGTGAGTATCGCACCCAATGCACGTGCAGCAATATCGACACCTTTCACTCTAACTTCACGCATACTTAAACGTCCAGCAAGTAACACCCGTATAGTGTCACTGGGGGGTGGAGGTTCAATCACAGAACCTAGAAGGTCAAATCCGGGATCCAATCGCAACGGTTCAGGGGCGTCAGTGCCTAACAATCGATCGCGAAGATAATGATACAGCACAGGACCAATTCCAATGGCAAGATCCGCCCGTTTTGCGACCAAGATTTCATCGTTGATGCGCTGCTCGGCAGTCGCCATGGAGTCTTCACCTGGACTATAGTCTTTCTCAAATTCCACTCGGTCGGGGATCACGTGTAGGACGTGTAGCAATTTCGCATTTCTAAAGTGGTCCTCGACCAACCACATGGCAGCCTCTCCCGTTTTTCGGCCGTGGCCGATTACCACCTGCGGAACTACGGCTAAGGGGAGCTTCGGTGGTCGCGAAAGCGCAGCATAGGGATCCCCCAGAGAGGGCGGTGGTTTAACCAGGTGCACACCTGCGGCCTGAGCATCACGAGACTCATCAGCCGATGCATCTGGTACCGAACAAAAAACAGTTACATCTAGGGACGCCAGCGCTTTACACAACTCTCGATTAAAGGTGCTCTGCCCACCATTCCGAGACGACCATTCAGTGTTCACCACTAGAATACTCAGGCTTTCCTTGGAGTTTCCCGTCGGCGCTCGTGTTTCAACTGTAGTTACCCCAATAGAGCCATCGTCCTGCATGGATCTCGCGTGTCCATCAGCACGAACTCGCTCCACATCTTCCCATCCACCGACTTCTTCATAAAGAGCAATGGCCGCAGCGCGATGCGCGTCGGCGTCAACCGCTCGTCCCTGCGCCAGCGCAACGCGACTAAGACCCTCAAATGCCGCGGCCTCCTCTCGCAATGACTTCCCCTTCCGGGCGCGAAGAATCGCCTCATTATAGTGAGCACCGGCTTTTTCAAGCTTTCCAAGATGGTGCTCAGTTTCGCCGAGATGAGAAAGTAGTTGCGCCACATCTCCATCGCTAAAACGAAGCCCGTCAAATTCCCTTAGGGCCTGATCAAAATTTCCTTCGGCGGCCGAAAATGAGCCGAGTCTAAGTTCACACCGCGCGACACAGTCTAAAGCGATAGCCGCGTTCGAATACTGTCCGTGAGCACGATAGAAATTCCGAGCAGTAGTCGCGAGCTCACATGCCAGTTCATATTGACCACTATCGTAGGCGAGCCAGGCATGATTAGCTACTACATTCATCTCTCCGTGAAGATCGTCGGCAGTGTAAAACTCAACCCGCGCTTCCGCATAAAAACTCATGGCTTCATGATTTCGATGGAGCTGCGCGTGAGCTAAACCCAAGTTGTTGAGCGCAATCGCAATAGCCCTATGATTCTCCGATCTCCGTGCTGCCGCGAGCGCGTAGACAAAACATGCGATCATCAACTCCCATTGCTTTGTTGCGAACAAATACCCTCTCAAATAATAGACGAATTGCCAGCACACTAACGCTTCCGCATGCGTTTCCATCTCGTGAGCTATTTGCAGGAAATTACCAACCTCTCGGTTCATCCAATCGACAGCGGAACTCTTGTCCGGAAAATCTCTAATTGTTACCGCAGATGACATAGAATCGATTTGAACTCGATATCGATGTTCATCAATTCGCCTGTCTGCAGCGGCCGCCGTATGCGTATAATAATCAAATAACCTACCGCGACTCGCCATAGTTTCGGCCGGAGAGAGATACACGGCCTCCGGTTGACGCAAGTAGCCACGCAGTAAATCGTGCAGACGATAAGCGTTGTGCGAATGTCGTTCAAGCATCCCAGTTCTGATCAGCTCATCAAGCACGCTCTCAGCCAATGCTGGGTTTGTTCCGGCCAACGCAGCAGCAGCATAAGCATCTACGCGAGGGCCAGGGTGCAAGACAAGAAGAGCCAACATGGCACGTTGCGTATCGGAGAGGGTGGCACACGAGGTAGCAAAGACTGCCATCACGCTTCGGATACCATCGTCAAGTTCATTCGGCCAAGCCGAATGATCTGCTAAGCGTGCCGCAACGTCCTCAAGGCGCCTCACCGGATTGTCTCGAAAACGAGACGCTACGATACAAATCGCCAATGGCAAGCCGCAACAAATCTGGACAATCTTGTCAACGATGATAGGATTACCACGTTCGTAAGAATCCGGCGGCAATTGGGAGACCCAACGAAATAGCTCAACCGCCTCACCCGGGGCGAGCGCACCGACGTTCCAATGCATTTCTGCATCTAGCCCCGTAAGCGCGTGTCTACTGATAACGATGAGCGACGTTCGGCCGTTTGGCGGCCGCAGTCTGCTTACTTGCCGCACGTTCGCGACGTTGTCTACGATTATCAGCAAGCGCCGATCGGTGAGCTTCTGTCGAAACAATGCCTCCCTATCGTCAACGGATTGCGGCACTACTTCACCCGCTACTCCCATTCGACGAAGAGTACTGTCAAGTGCATCCTCGTCGGTTAGCGAATTAACGTCGGGAGTATATCCCTGCATATCTAGGTACATACATCCATCTGGATAGTTTTCGTGCACCAATTCCGCCACTGATAGCGCAATAGCAGTTTTCCCTACCCCGGCCATACCATAGACAACACACACACGAGCTGTTCGCCCTACACCGCCATGTAGATATTTTCTGAGCGCATCGACGTCGGCTTCCCGCCCTATCAGTCTCGATGGGCCTGCAGGAACATCGAACCAAGGGCGGCTCCCGGCTCGCCGATCTACAACGGTCAATCTGGCGGCAGCACGTGCCAGTTCATCTCCAGTGCCAAACACTCGGTCACAGCCTGCTGCGAAAGTCATCGAGGGTGGTGATAGCCCTTGTTCCACACGGCTAACGTGAGCGTTGCTGTAGTGGATGAGTTCGCCCAAAGCTCTCGTGGACAGATCAGCCGCTAGCCGCAACTGTCGCACCCGGGCACCAAAAGACGACCGGTTCTCCAACGCCCTCCTCCCCTCTCAGTCAGGGCTGTGACGTCACCTAGACGATCATCAACGCGGGCTGCCCATGGCTGCTGACTGGCATCACCTGCGTCGTTACCAATCAACGTCGGAACGATGTAACACTTCACCTGGTAGCGACAGCCGCTAATCTTAGTCCAGTCTCACGCTTGGAAGATTACCGAACGGCAACGCTTGTAGCTGCGAGATGAGAGGACGCCACCAGCTTGCTAGAAACGATCTACGATGTGTTCCTGTCGTTCTCCGGTACTGACCGAACGCAGGTCCGTAACCTTGCGTTCGAACTACGCGCACTCGGTCTCCGCGTATTCGTAGACGAAGACGACATAGCTCATTTTGTCAGTATTACAAAGAGTATCCGTGACGGACTGAGCAGCTCAAAGTGTTTAGTCGCATACTATTCAGCTGACTATGCCGTCCGACCCGCATGCCAACGCGAGCTGATGATCGCTTTCCTTGCCGGCCAGCGAGAGGGTGACCCGTGTAAAAGAATATTGGTCATTAACCCTGAATCGAGCACCCTTCACCTCCGCCCAATCGAACTGGCGGACGCCAGGTTTGCCCTACCAGTAACGGGAGTCATCGAATTAGCGCGACAAGTAGCGAAGCGGACCGAAGAAATCCAAGGGTCAATCGGCGAGGTGCCGCACGTCCCCAATCCATGGCTGTCAGTCAAGCAGTCGAGCCACGTACTGAACCTCATCGGCAGACACGCCGAACTATGGGATCTACACAGCGCTCTAAATGCTATCGACTATCCACTCATCCGGTCAGCCATCTGCGGACCGTTCGTCTCAGTCAATGGACTTCCAGGCGCAGGCAAGACCGCATTAGTCACAGCCTATTCATCCTGGTTTTCCGATGCATACCCTGGAGGAATACATTGGTTGAGTCTAGCTGGGGCTGGCGCCACATTAGAGCAATTGAAAGTCAGATACATATACGAGCTTCATCGCGTTGCATTCAAGATTGGATTTGACGTCGACGCCATTCCTGGTCATCGGATCATCAAATCCATTGCCGACCATCTGCAGGCATCCGGCGCGCCTAGTTTATGGATCATCGATGACGTTCCAGAAATGACCGATTTGGACATCCTCGATATATTGACGATGCCAGCATACACTGGTGCGCGAACCATCCTAATAGGTGATAAAGATACCTTTCGGGACATAATTCCGAGCATAAGAATTGGCCCCATGCCCCTGTCAGACGCTTCGTCATTACTCGATCGATACAGACTTCCTGATAACGCGAAAGATCGACGGGCGCGTGATTCATTGGCCCTTCGCCTAAACACCAACGCAGCCGCACTAATTGCCGTTGGTGACTATCTTCGCGATCGCCAAGGCCAAGCATCCTACGCCTCTGCTATGGAAGAGATCGACCAAGAATCTCACTTTACGAAATACGTGCTGGCGCGAATTAGTCGCGTACTCGATCAGATGGGCACGAGTGAATTGTCTGTACTTTGTCTAGTAGATCAACTTGGCGCGAACACGATCCCGGCACAGTTACTAACCCGATTGCCCGGCCTTGACAATATAGACGTTGGAGCAGTGCTCAAAAGTTTGAGCGCATACTCTGCAGCGTCTCGCGTTGGGTCCATCTGGACGATAGATCCATTGATAGTACTCGCAACACGGATTCACTACACGACTGGCGATATGACGGAAACATTCTTGCAAGAAGTTATAGCCATCATAACCGAATTCTTACATAGCGCCAAACTGACTGCACATGAGATTGAAGTTTCCCGAATGATCATAAATGACCTGCAGCTCAAACTTGATAATCGAATATTGGAGGCGGTGGACACTAGCTATTGAGTACGATTTCACCTGTCTTATCCCTCTCAGCAGGAAGTGGCTTAATCGAGAAATTCGTTGCCTTGATCTGTAAGGAGGCAAGCGTCTGAGGAGCAACACATCTGCTTGTGCTGACCAGAACTGCCATCGCTTTGCTATTAAGAGGTGGCACGAGCATCCGCAAATCTTGGATGCCATCGGCCTGCTCGCGCTAAATGGGCTTGCACGTCTTCCGGCCTACCGCAGGCAGCGGCCACCTCACTCAGACCGACCTCAGCACGTGCAGCTTCGTAGCGGGCGCCACATGCCTCACCTAACTCGACGGCTTGGTGATAGTACGCCTCCGCGAGTGACATGCACCCTTCTTTGAGATATGCCAAGCCTAGGCAGTTAAGCGCCATTACTTCGTCCAATGGCATATCTAGGCGTCGAAACTCCGCAAGCACTTGTTTAAGATGGCGAATTGCGTGTGTAGTAGCGCCGGCATCGATCTGCATCACGGCAATTCCGCGCAAGGTAATTGCAGCATTACTTGAAGAACCTTGAGTCTGATAGAATGTCAAAGCCCGCCACATGTCCCGCAGACTCGCAGCGAAATTGCCGCAGTAGTGGTGCACCCAGGCCAAGTTGACCAGGCAATTGTTGGTCCCATAACGGTCGCCGATGGCCTCGAACAGGCTGAGCGCGGCCCGGTAGCACTCGGCGGCGCGTTCCTGGTCGCCCTGGTCGATGTGCGCGATGCCGAGGCTGTTCAGCGTGGTGGCCTCGGCCCATTTGTCACCGGAGGTGCGCGCGGCCTCGACGGCCAGAGCGTGTGTCTCGACCCAGGGCTGCCAGAGCTTGGTCAGGTAGAAGAAGCCGCGCAACGAGTACGCAAGCTGCCAACAACGTGTATGCACCTTGTATACAACGGATATGCGACAGAGCGAGACCAGGTTCGGCCACTCCTGGTCCATCCACTCCATCGCCGCGGCCCGGTCGGTGAACCCGTCCCGGCCCGGCAGCCCGAACTCCGGCCGGTACCGGTGCGGCGCCAGGAAGACGTCCGCGGCCTCGGCGCCGCCCAGCGCGTGGTCCAGCAGCCGCCGCACGGCCGCGTCCTGTTCCGGTTCGGGCAGGACCGCGTGCTCGGCCGCGAACGCCTGCACCAGGTCGTGGAACCGGTAGCGCCCATAGGCGTGCTGGATGATCAGGTTCGCGTCGTGCAGGCGGTCGAGCAGCCGCTCGGTCTGCCGCAGGCCGGTGCCGGCCAGCGCGGCCGCGCCGGGCAGGTCGATGTCCGGCCCCTTGTGCAGGGCCAGCAACGCGAACATCCGCCGCTGGTCCGGCGGCAGGTCCCGGTACGACAGGTGGAACGCGGCGGACACGCTGCGCTCACCGTCATCCAACTCGGCCAAGCGAGCCTCCTCGTCGGCGAGCCGCCGGTCGAACCCGGCCACCGTCCAGGCGGGGTGGCCGCGGTAGCGGGCGGCGGCGATCCTGATCGCCAGCGGCAGCCGGCCGCAGCGCTGCACGATCCGGCCGACCGGCTGGTGGGTCTGTGGTCGCTCGCCGGCCAGCCGGGTGCCTGCCACCGAGCGGAACAGCCGCGCCGCCTCGGGCTGCGGCAGCACGCCGACCGAGACGTGCCGCGCGTCGTCCAGCGCGGTCAGCCGGTTGCGGCTGGTCACCAGGACGCCGCAGCCGGGCTCGGCCGGCAGCAGCGGGACCACCTGGCCCGCGCTGCGCACGTTGTCCAGCACGATCAGGATCCGCCTGCCACGCAAGCGATCCCGGTACAGCGCGGCGACGTCCTCCAGGTGCCCGGGGATGTCCTCGGCGCCGACCCGCAGCAGCCGCAGAATCCGGTGCAACGCCTCCCCGGCGGAAACCTCCTTCGCGTCCGGCGCGTATCCGCGCAAATCAAGGAAAAGAGTGCCGTCGCAGAAATGCCCGGACAGCTGGTATGCGGCCCGGACGGCCAGTGCCGTCTTTCCGACACCGGCCATCCCGTCGAGGACGCACACCGGCGCGGCCCTGGCCGGCCGGGAAAACGCGTCGAGCACCTGAGTCAATTCGCCGGTACGGCCGATGAAATGTTCGGTCACCGGGGGCAGCCCGGCCAATCCCTGCTCCAGCACGCGCGGCCGGCCCGGTCCGCGCCGGATGACCGGAACCAGGGTGGCGAGCTGCCCGCCGGTGCCCAGCTCGTTGTCACAGATGTGTGCGAGCGTCATATTCGGTTGCGCCAGACCGGTTTCCACCTTGCTGAGGTAACCCTTGCTGTAGGGCACCCGGCGGGCCAGCCCGGACAGCGAGATACCGGCCTGCAGCCGCAGCCTTCTCAGCTCGGCGCCAAACCCGGCCGGCTCGGTCATGGCCGCAGACTAGATGCCGCGGCCGTACTCCTGTGTGTCAGCCTGGGACACTCGGATCAGCCGATAAGCCCGAGCAGCCACGCCAGAACACTGTGGGTCTGCATCGCCGCCGCACCCCCTCTCGATGTCGCGGCAATTACGTCGCACCGATTACCGCGGACAGCCCGAATCACCCCGGAAACGCTTGGGGTTCAATGACTTTCGCGACTTTCCGCCGTCAATCGGCGCGGTTGAATCATGGTCAGCGCCGCGCGGCGCGGACAAGATGTCCCGGGTTTCCTGATTGATTGGGAAACGGCTCGCATCGTGAGCGGCCCGGGTTGAGCGGGCCAGCCGGTGCGGCTACGGTAATCGATTGCCCGGTCCATGCGGTCGAGTCGGAGGCGCCCGGTGAGGGTCCGCGTTGAGCTGCTCGTCGAGGAATTGAAGGCGCTCCGCAAAGGGCGCGGAATCCTCGCGAGCTCGATCACCGGCCGGGTCGGTCCGGCGCTGCGGGCGGTGACCGGCACGCACCCCGACGACGCGGCGGCGGACATGCGCCGCAAGATCGGCGGAAACCTGCTGCGCTGGGCCGAAGAGCTGCCGGAGGACCTGCGGATCGCCGTGCTGGCCGCGTTCGCGCTCGGCGAGGACGTCAGGTTGCCGTACTACAAGGACCGTGTGCACCTGGTCGCCCAGAAACTCGGCCGCGACGAACGCACCGCGCGCAGGCGGATCGACGAGGGCATCGAGCGGCTGGCCGAGGTGGCGACCGCTGGCACGGCCGACGTGGAGGACCGGCCGGTGGAGCCGGGCGCGGGCTGGCACACCGAGTTCCTGCAGGTCTCGCTGGCGCTGGACCAGCCAACGCCGGAGGCGTTCGAGCTACGGCGGATCGTGGCCGACCGCGACCGGCTGGAGTTCGTCGACCTGGCGATGACGCTGACCTCGCCGCCCAGCCGCAACGGCACGGTGCGCACCGACGAGCTGGAGATCGACGTGTTCCACGGCGGGCGGCTGACCCGCATGCAGATGGAGAGCGCCGAGCGCTACGGGTTCCGCCTGCAGCTGCCGAAACCGTTGCGGCGCGACGAGTCCCACCAGATCGGGCTGCGCGCCCGGGTACGCCCGGACCGGACCATGTCCCCGCACTACGTGTGCGTGCCCCGCAACCGGTGCGTGGAGTTCGACCTGCGCGTCCGGTTCAATGTGGACAGTCCGCCGGACAAGGTGTGGCGGCTGAACAACACGTTCTCACGCGACATCGACGACCCGGCGCCGGCCGGCGACCTGCTGCCGCTGGACGGCGCGGGCGAGATCCACACCAGGTTCCACGAGCTCACACCCGGTCTCGCCTACGGGATCCGCTGGCAGGCGTCTCAGGCCACAGGAACCGGCGCACCTTGACGGACGCGGCCCGCCGGAGCCGCTCGACCTGTGCCTGGTCGATCTTCAGCCGGCGGGCCACATCCGCTACCCCCTCGCCCCTGCGCCAGCCCCGGTAGGCGGCGAGCTCGGCCGCGGTCAGGCCGATGAGGCCGCCGAGTTTCGCCATCGCACGGGACTTCAGCTGTCGGGCTCCGGCGTAGCTCTTGCCGATCAGCCCGGCCAGCTCGCGCAGATCGATGTCCGGGTCGCGGACGAGCGCGAGGGTCGCCTTGAGCTGGTCGGTGCTCAGCACCCGGCGCAACCGCTGGACCAGCCACTGCTCCCAGCCAACGGTGTCGATCGGTTGTGCCGCAACGGGTTCGGGCAGCTCGGCCAGCGTGACCGGCTGCCGGTAGCGGTCCTTGACCAGGTCGAGCGCGGCGTATCTGACGCAGCGGTCCAGCCAGCCGCGCAGGCCGTGGTGCTCGGGCAGCACGGTTCGCTGCCGCAGCAGGCGTTCGCTGCTGGCCTGGTAGAGCTCGTCCGGGTCGAGGCGGTACTTGCGCGCGTAGGAGTCCACAATGGCCCGGAACCGCAGCCCGGGCTCGGCCAGCACGCGTTCGACGACCCGGTGCCCGGGCCGTCCGCGGCGCAGTTCGGCCATGCTCCCCACCGGGAAAAGAATGCCTTACCCAGCACCGATAAACGAGCCCGGCGAGTGGACATTTCCGCGTGGAGTGGACAACTACTGGACATTTCCGTTGTGCGTCAAATTCCACAGACTTCCCGGTGACCGGCGGTGAGGATCGTCGCCTGGTTACTTCGTCAGGTGAGGAACGGGCATGAGCGGTACCACCGACCAGCTCGACACGATGACCGATCACTTCGGCAGCGGACTGCGTGCCCTGCAGGAAGGACGCTACTCGACCGCGGCCGAGGAGTTCCGCACGGCGCTGAGCACCGGCGGCTCCGGCGCGGCCCACTTCCACCTGGCCGTCGCGTTGCTGCACGGCCGGGCACCCGGCAACGCCGGCCCCGAACGGATCCGGCTGGTCGAGGAACACCTGGCCAGGGCCCTGGAGTACGCCGGGACGACCGCGGCCCTGCAGGCCCAGATCCTGTCCGCGATCATCCAGGACGACTACCACCACACCGCCCCGTCACCTGACCTCACGCGCGTGCTGTCGCGGTTGACCATGGACGACCTCTGGCCGTTGCTCAACCACATCGGCACCCCCACCGGCGCCGCCTGGCAGGCCCTCTGCCAGCGGGTCGGCCGGATCGACGACCTGTCCGCCCGCGCCGAAGCGGTCCAGCGCTACTTCACGCCGGCCCCCACCCCGCGGGGCGGGAACCGGTACGCGGTGCTGTTCGCGTTCGCCGGGCTGCTGGCGATCCTGGCGCTGGTGTTGTTCAACGCGGCCTCGTTCCTGATCGCGGTCCTGGCGTTGTGGATCACCAAACAAGGCGCCGAGGACCTCAGGGAACACCAGCGCTACCGCCGCCACTACGCCGCCGCCGAGCCCAAACCGAGCGACGAGGAAATGGACGCCTGGCTCGACGATGACATCTCCACGCTCGTTTCCCGCGCCAGCACCCGCGTATTGCTGGACACCCGCCTGAAATCCCGCGGCGGCGACCTCATCCACCCCGTCCAGGCCATTGTCGGCCTCCCCGACGTCGCGCTGCGCGCCCCATTACGCATCCGCCGGGGCCACGACACCCTCATCCGCGCCAACTCCTACGAGATCCTCCTGGTGTTCCTGACCGACACCCTGCTGTGCACCTACCACTGCCAGCTCGACTTCCGCACCGGCGACATCACCGTCGACCAGACGACCGAATGGCACTACGCCGACATCGTCAGCACCAAACTCGCGGCCTACCCCGTCCCCAGCTCCCTGATGAACGCCCTGCGCCACCAGGACCGCGAGTTCGCCCGCGAAACACCACTGGAGCAGATCCTCACCATCGCCAACACCAACGGGGAGACCCTGTCCGTGGGCACCGGGTTCACCGGCCACGCCGATTTCCGGGGAGAGATCGCCTGGCCCAACCCACCGGCCCTGACCGTGATAAGGAGGATGATCCGCGAGCACCACGGCATATCCGAACCGAAAGGAGAATGAATGCCCCAACCTGGTACCCGGATAACCTGACAGCGCACAAACCCCTCGTGAGACCCGAACACTCACGAGGGGTTCCCCATTTCCGCCGCGTGTCCCCCCTTCCTCCCGGGTGTGTCCCCCTTTCCTCCACCCCGAAACCTCCGGCGCGCACCTCTCGGACCGAACTGGGGGGAGACACGGCCCGGAGGAAGACGGGACACGCGGCGGAGGAAAGGGGGACACGACGGGGGTCAGGCGGCCGGTTCAGCGAACCGATGCAGCAGGTCCATCGACAGCACATCCACGTTGCACCGATTGGTCCGCACCGCCCCAGCATCCCGAAAAACCTTGAGCGCCTTGGCAACCGCCTCCCGAGACGCCCCCGCGGCATCCGCGAGATCACTCTGCCGCAGCTTGATCGTGATCCCGTTGCGGTTCGGCTCCCCATGCGTGCTCGCCAGATCGATCAACAGCAACGCCGTCCGAGTCGGCACGTCGTACGCCCCGTACTCCAACCGCCGCCGCGTCGACTCCCGCAACCGCCCCACCACCAGCCGCAGCAACTCCCAAGCCACTGTTGGCGTTGTGGTGACACAGCGCTGGAACTCCGCGCTGGACAACATCACCGCCTCGACGTTGGTCAGCGCAGTAGCCGTGGCCGAGCGCTTTCCGCCGTCGATGGCCGACGCCTCGCCGAGCAGGTCCCCCGCGCTTCTGATGGCCAGCAACACCTGCCGGCCGCTGGGCGCGGACGAGGAGATCTTCACCTGCCCCTTGATGATCAGCACGACGTGGTCGTCGCTGTCCGACTCCCTGATCAGCACCTGACCCGGCCGCCACCGTCTTGGTGTCCCCGCGGCGATCAGCTTGCGTTGCCCGTCTTCACTCAGCCGAAAGTCTCCGAACACGACCGGCTCCCTCAACCCTTGATGCCTCAAGCCCCAAAGCTCAGCCTCCAGCCTTCCCAATGCCGGAGAGCACAGTCCGATTACTTCGGCAGGCGGGCGGTTTGTGACGGTGAGCGGGTGATCGAGTCAGCCGGGGGTGATCCGCCGGGGTGAAGCAACCGATTGCATTTCGTTGCCACCGCAAGGAGATCGGGCAAAAGGCGGCCCGGAGGCCCGGGCCGCCGCCGGAAAATCTCAGGGCACCCAGATGTTGTCGTGGTAGAGCATGAAGTCCTGGCGCTCCTCGTCGGTCTTCGACCCGAGTTCGACCAGACCCTCGAAGTACGCCTCGCGCGGGGCGCCCGGCGCGAAGTGGATCAGCATCGAGGCCTCCTCACCGGACTCGTTGCGGAACCCGTGGATGCCGCCGGCCGGCACGTGCACGAAGTCGCCCGGTTCGGTGTCGATCCACTTCTCCCCGTTGTAGATCTGGATCGTGCCGGACAGCACGTAGAACGACTCGGAGATGGTCCGGTGGAAGTGCGGGCCCGGCCCGCCGTTGGTGACCATCTCGTAGCGGTACAGCCCGTAACCACCGGCCGTCGTGTCCCCCGTTGCCAGGTAGTGAATCCTGGTGCCGTGCGGGTAGACGAGCTCCGGAGCGTGGTCATTCGGCCGGTAGTACGCCGAAACCTCGCCCGTGTCGCCCTTGTACAGCGGCTCTGGGTATGACATGCGCTTCCCTTCCCCAGTCTTTTCGACAGACTACAGTCGGGATCATGCCGACGAGCGATGTTGTCGTCCCCATCCGGTCCGGGCAGCTGCGTGGCGCCCGCACGGCCCACGGGCTCGTCTTCAAGGGCGTCCCGTACGCGGCACCGCCGGTCGGCGCGAACCGGTTCCGGCCGCCTGAACCGGTCCAGCCGTGGACGGGCATCCGCGACGCCGTCGAGTACGGTCCCACCGCGCCGAAAGCCCCGTATCCCGCGCCGGTCGACCAGCTGATCGACGAAGTGGACATCCCCGGCGACGACTACCTCAACGTCAACATCTGGACCCCGGACACCGCGGGCGCGCTGCCCGTGATGGTGTTCATCCACGGCGGCGGCTTCGGCAACGGCTCGAACTCCATCAGCGGCTACAACGGCGAGGCGTTCGCCCGCGACGGTGTGGTCATGGTGAACCTGAACCACCGGCTCGGCGCCGAGGGGTTCCTCTACCTCGGCCAGGGCGACCACCCCAACCTCGGCCTGCAGGACCAGGTCGCGGCGCTGCGGTGGGTCCAGGACAACATCTCCGCGTTCGGCGGCGACCCGGGCAACGTCACGGTGTTCGGCCAGTCCGCAGGCGCGATGTCGATCGGGGTCCTGCTCGGCATGCCCAGTGCGCGCGGCCTGTTCCGGCGGGCCATCCTCCAAAGTGGAGCGTCACACATGTGGCTGCGGCCGGACTCCACCAGGATGGTGGCCGCCCAGCTGGCCAAGATCCTCGAGGTCGACGCGACCCTCGATGCCATCGCCCAGGTACCACGGGACAAGCTCGTCCTTGCGCAGCAACAGCTCCGCGCCACCCTGTCGGCCCAGCCGGACCCGGCGGTCTGGGGCGACGCGGCGCTCAACGGACTGCCGTTCGAACCGGTGGTCGACGGAACGGTGGTTCCGGGTCCCCCGCTGGACAACCTCGACCCGGACGTGGACCTGATGCTCGGCACCACCACCGAGGAGTTCCGGCTCTACGTGGTGCCCAACGGGCTGATCGGCCACATCGACGAGAACATCCTCAACGCGCTCGTCGGGCGGTACGGCGCGGACACGGAGAAGCTCATCGCCATCTACCGCGCGAACCGTCCAAACGCGACACCTGGCGACCTCTACTCGGCCATCCAGACCGACTGGGTGTTCCGCATCCCAGCGCTGCGCATCGCCGAGCGGACCGCGCCGACCTGGCTGTACGAGTTCTCCTGGCAGCCGCCCACGTTCGACGGCCGGCTCGGCGCCTGCCACGCCGCCGAGCTGCCGTTCGTGTTCGACACCCTGGCGGACAAAGGTTTGGCGAACCTGCTCGGCGAGGACCTGCCGCAGGAGCTGGCCGACGTCATGCACGGCGCATGGGTCTCCTTCGCCACCACCGGGAACCCGGGCTGGCCCACCTACGACAGCCCGACCCGCGCCACCATGCGGTTCGACCTGTCCGCGGAGCTGGTCGAGGACCCGCGCCCGGACGAGCGCGAGATCTGGGTAGGGGTCCGCTAGGCGGACTCCCGGACCACCAACGCGGGTTCGAAGATCACCGAACGCACCGGCGTGTCCGGGTCGTCGACCTGGCGCAGGAGCTGGCGCGCCATCTCGGCGGCCATGTCCTCGACCGGTTGCCGCACAGTGGTCAACGGCGGATCGCACGTCAAAGCCGCTGTGCTGTCGTCGAACCCGACGATGGCCACGTCGTCGGGCACGGATCGCCCGTACCGCCGCAAAACCGGCAAAGCACCTTCGGCCATCAGGTCCGACGCGATGAACACCCCATCGACCGGCGGGAACTCCGCCAGCAGCCGCCGCATCGCCGCCGCGCCGCTCTCCCGCGTGAAATCCCCTTGCACAACAACGATGTCCGGCTGGCCGAGGCCGGCCATCGCGGCCCGGAACCCGGCCAGCCGCTCGTGCCCGGGCGGACGATCCAACGACCCGGTGATCGTCGCGACCCGGCGGCAGCCCCGGCCGACCAGGTGCTCGGCCGCCAGCGCCCCGCCCGCGGTCTGGTTGACGTCGACGAACGTGATGGGAACGGCCGAAGACGGCCGCGCCGAGAGCACGACCGGCCTGTGCGCCTTGACAAGCAGCTCGGGCAGCGGGTCGTTGGTGTGGGTGTGCACCAGGATCACGCCGTCCAACCGGCCCTGCCGCAGGTCCGTGACGACCTGTTCGCCGGTGTCCGGGCCGGTCATCATCAGCACCAGGTGCACCCCCAGCGGGCGCACGATCCTGGTCACCCCGGTGACGATCTGCGTGAAGAACGGGTCGCCGACGATCCTGTTCTCCGACGGCAGGACCAGGGCGATCGCGTCCGCGCGGCGGGTCACCAGCGACCTGGCCGCGAGGTTGGGCAGGTAGCCGGTCGCCGAGATGGCACGTTCCACCACCACCCGGATGTTCTGGTCGACCGAGGAGACTCCGTTGACCACACGCGAAACCGTCGCCCGGGAGACCCCCGCGACCCGGGCGACCTCCTCCAGGGTGACGCGTTTGGGCTCACGTGAGGCAGGCACCGACTCTTTATACCCGCAGCAGCTCACCAAGCCGCCGGGAGAACCGTTGCCGGTCCGTTTCCATCTGCCGGGCAAGGGTTCTGGTGGCCTCATGGGTCACCGACTGGGCCGCACCGCGGACAACGCCCTCGGACTCGGCCAAATGGGCGCGCAGCAAGCGAACGAACATCGCATCGGGCGCCGGCGCGGCCGCCAGCTCGGCCAGTTCGTCCGGTGTGGGCATTCCCGGCATGTCGTGCCCCTCATGGTTGTTCACGTACGTGATACCGGCGGAATCGAGCAAACCGTGCAGTGCGGCCAGTTCCGTGCGACGGGCGGTGGCGATCTCAGCGGCGAGGTCCCGCAGCGCGCCGGACACCTTGGCACCGCCCAGGTCCAGCAGTTTCACCGCCTGGTCGTCGGTGGCGATCTGCAGCTCGACGAACGCGCGCTCGGTCAGGCCGAACTGCCCGGCCCCGGTGGTGGCAGGAACCACCGGAGCCGGCGCAGCCGTCTCCCCCGCGGCCGCGCACCCGGTCACGGCGGCCGCCGCGAGGATGCCCACGAGGAGCCTGATCATCCGTGGTTGCCGTTGATGTCGCACTTGATCACGACGTTGATGCAGTCGCGCACCCGTCGTTGCATCTCGGCGGCGGGCCACACGTTGAAGAAGTCGCCGTGCATCGTGTACCCCGGCCCGGACGCGAGCCGGAACGCCGCCGGGTTGCCGGACACCGGGTAGCGGATCACCATGCGCAGCTTGGGAACCGGCACCGGGTGGGTGGCCGGGCAGCCGCCCGCGACCGGGAAGGCCATGTGGCTCTTGTGGTCCGCGGAGTCCAGGTCGCGGCCGTTCCAGCACTGCGGGAAGTCCAGATATGTCTCCAGCTGGGTGCCCGCCGGGCAGGTCACGAAGTTCTTCGACGGCGGCACCTGACCGGCGTGCAGGCACGACCAGCGGGCGCTGGAGTCGGCGTCACCGGTGGCCTTGGCGTTGCCCGCCACGATCTTCAGGCCCAGTGGGGTCGGTTTGATGTCCTGCGGCCGGTTCACGCCCTCGCCCAGGTAGTAGAACGTGACGATGCTCGGGTCGACGATCTGCTGTCCATTGTAGAAGGTCGGGACCCAGTACGAGGAGATGTCGATGGCCGGCCTGCAGGTGCCGGTCTTGCCCAGCAGGCTCTGGTAGGTGGAGTTGGCGTTGGTGGAGTCGTTGCCGAAGAAGTCGTGCGAGTGGGACGCGCCGGGCAGGCCGGGCAGCACGATCGGGTCGTCCGGCAGGCGGTGGCTCGGCGTGCAGTCGGCCAGGAACTCGGCCACGCGGACGGGTTCGGCTTGGGCGCCCGGCAGGACGCCGGCGAGCAGTGCGGCCACCGCGGCGGCGATCAGCCCGAGGCGCCAGGTTTTCTTCCTCATCGAAGATGAACTCCCTCTCCTGTGGGATGCAGGTGAGAGCGCTCTCGCCGTTCGAGGATGACCCGGGTGCCAGGACCTCGTCAAACCGCACGACTCGCTTTGACCTGTTCGCACGCAATTGATTGGGCTGCACAGCCCAGCGGCGCTGCCCCGTTCGGCGGATGCAAGAGAGCGCTCTCTCCACCCGACGGTTCACGGAGAGCGACATAACAGAAACCAGGGAACATGGCGTTCATTCCCCCGTTACCTTGACAGGACGTTTCGGGCACTGCACCCTCAGTGTCGGGAGAGCGCTCTCGCACCCTGCACACCTCTCTCCCGATCTCGCCGATGCATGGCGCGAAGGAGCACGCATGCACACGGTTTCGTCCCGGCCCCGCCGCCGGCGGCTGTTACCCCTCGGGCTGGTCGCCGCGCTGGCGTTCGCCCTGTTCCAGACGCCTGTCGCCACCGCAGCAGGCCCGTTGATCTCCCAGAACAAACCGGCGACCGCGTCCTCCACCGAGAACGCCGCCTTCCCTGCCACGGCGGCGGTCGACGGCAACACGGGCACGCGGTGGTCCAGCGCGTTCGCCGATCCCCAGTCGATCCAGATCGACCTGGGCGCGCAGGCGGCCGTCGACCAGGTGGTGCTGAACTGGGAAACGGCCTACGGCAAGGCCTTCTCCATCGAGATGTCGGAGAACGGCAGCTCGTGGAACCAGATCTACTCGACCGCGACCGGCACCGGCGGCGTGCAGACGCTCGCGGTCACCGGTGCGGGCCGGTACGTCCGCCTCACCCTGACCCAGCGGGCCACCCAGTGGGGCTACTCGCTGTGGGAGTTCCAGGTCTTCGGTGTCTTGGGCACCGGCGGTCCCGACCCCGGGCCCACCGGTCTGTTGTCGTACAACAAACCCGCGACCGCGTCGAGCTTCCAGGACGACGGCGCCTGCCCGGGCTGCGTTGCCACCAAGGCGACCGACCTCGATCCGGCGACCCGCTGGGCGACCAGCGCGACCACCGGCTGGGTCGACCCCGGCTGGATCACCGTCGACCTCGGCGCGACCGCGACGATCAACAAGGTTGTCCTGCAATGGGATCCGGCGTACGCGGTCTCGTATGAGATCCAGGTGTCGGACGACAACAACAACTGGCGCCGGATCTACAACACCACGACGGGCAAGGGCTTCAAGGAAACCCTGACCGTGTCGGGCACCGGCCGGTACGTGCGGATGTACGGCACCAAGCGGTCCAACGGGTACGGCTACTCGTTGTGGGAGTTCCAGGTCTACGGCACCGGCGGCGCGCCGACCCAGCCGCCCGCCCCACCGCCCGCGCCGAACTTCACGCGACTGGCGTGGAGCGACGAGTTCAACGGCCCGGCGAACTCCACACCGGACAGTTCTAAGTGGACTCCGGAGACCGGTTCCGGCGTGAACAACGAGCTGGAGTACTACACCAACAACCAGAACGCGCGGATGGACGGCACGGGCAACCTGGTGATCCAGGTCCGCCGCGAGCCGACCCCCGGCTCGGCGTGCCCGGTCGACCCGGTCAGCGGCAGCGGGACGTGCCAGTACACCTCCGGCCGGATCAACACGTATGGCAAGTACGACTTCACTTACGGGCGCGTCGAAGCGCGGATCAAGGTGTCCAGCACGCAAGGCCTGTGGCCGGCGTTCTGGATGCTGGGCAGCAACTTCTTCGCGACGAGGACGCCGTGGCCCAACTGCGGCGAGATCGACATCATGGAGCACGTCGGCCGTGAGTTGAACCGGGTCTATTCGACGCTGCACGCACCCGGGTACTTCGGCGCGGGCGGGTTCGGCCAGCCGCTCGACCTCGGCCAGCGCGTGGACGCCGCGTTCCACACGTTCGCGGTGGAGTGGGACGCCAGCCACATGACGTTCTTCGTGGACGGCAACGGGTTCTTCACCGTCGACCGGACGCAGCTGGAGCTCACCAAGGGTCCGTGGGTGTACGACCACAACCACTTCATCATCCTGAACAACGCGATCGGCGGCGACTTCCCGGGGCCGCCCGGGGCCGGGACCGTGCTGCCGCAGAACATGGTCATCGACTACGTGCGGGTCTTCCGGTAACCACGGAACCCCTTGGGTCCGGGCGGTGTACACACACCGTCCGGACCTTCTGTCGTTTGGGGGCAGTCATGGCACGCCGTATCGCCGCTCTCGTGGTGGCCTTGTTCCTGTTAGCCGCGCCGTCCGCGTTCGCAGGCGGCCCGACCAGCGTCATCCTCGTCGACCCCGGCTCGGGCAAGACCGCGTCGCTGTACACCGGCGACATGAACTACCAGAAGCTGCTCGAAGCCTTGGGGGACGCGAACCCCGACCCCAAGGCGCCTACGTTGCACGGCGGCCCTGGCAGCTCGGCCGTCAACATCACCTGGCTGATCCACGACGTTCAGGTGTGGCGGATCGACCACGTGTTCCTGGGTGAGGACGGTGGGCCGTGGATCGAGACTTATCAGTCGTACGACGGCCAGATCATGTTCGACCAACGCGGTGCTATCCATCGGCCGGTCGATCCTCAGGTCACGCAGTCGCTGGTGGCGGCCCTGCTCGACAAGCCCAAGACCGCCGTCACTCCCATTGCCGCCGCCGCGCCTGTGGTTCCTCCTGTGACTGCTCCTGTCGCGACCGGCCTGCAGTGGGGTTCGCTTCTGGTCGGGCTCGCGGTCGGGGCGTTGCTCGTCGTCGGGTTCACCACCGTGCGCCGCCAGCTGCGCCGAAACTGATGTCAACCTCGCCCACCCGGTCCGCGTGGATGGAGTAGGACCGCGGACCAGGGGGTGGGTGTGATCGAGGAGCTGTACCGCCGCGAGCGACCGGGGCTGCTCCGGCTGGCGGTGCTGCTGATCGGCGACCGCGTGCTGGCCGAGGACATCGTCCAGGACGCGTTCATGGCCCTGCACAAACACTGGCCGCGCCTCGCCGACCCCTCCGGCGCAGGCGCGTACCTCCGGGTCTCGGTGATCAACGGCGCCCGCTCCGCCCACCGCCGCCAAGCCGTCTCCGCCCGCCACCTGCGCGCCGAACCCTCCCTCGACCCACCCACCGACGCGTCCTTGCTGCTCGCCGAGGAACACCAGGCCGTGCTCAAGGCCGTGCGCCGGTTGCCGCGGCGTCAACAGGAGGTGCTGGTGCTGCGGTACTGGGCGGGCTTGTCGGAGGCGGAGATCGCCACCACGCTGGGCGTGTCCCGCGGAACCGTCAAAACCTGCGCCGCCCGCGCCCTCGCCACGCTGGAGGCCCGCCTCTCATGACCCTCCGCAAGCGTGTAGCCGTGGTTATGCAGCGACTAGCGCGGTCCTCCGGCGCACACCGACAAGATCCGCGCGATGTGGACGGGTTGTCCACAGGCGCCGTTCCGGGATGGGAGGTCCCGCGATGACCACTGAGCAACGACTCCGCGAGGCCTTCCAAGCCCTCGCCGACGCAGTAGAGGTAGAAACAACGGACTGGACGCCCCATCCCACGCCCGACCACCAAGGGTCGCTCGCTGGGGACGCCGCAAAGCCTCGTACCGAGCACGATCTGTGGTCGCCGCGGAGGTGGGTGCCGGTGGCGGCGGGGGTTGTGGTTTGCGGGATTGTGGGTGCGGTGTTGCTGGTGGGTGGAGGGCGGGGGGAGGTGGGGCCGGTGTTGACGCCGGTGTCGGTATCGGCGGGACCGCCGGGAACGGAGTCCGTGGGAGCGCCGGAGACCTCGTATACCGGGCGTACACAGGTTGCATACCAGCTGTATACGCATTGTGGGATCGATGAGGCGCAGGTGTGGGGGCGGTTTTATGAGGCGGTGCCGCCTGTTCCGGAGCCGCTGCCGGGTTCGTGGGGCAACCCGTACCAGGAGGGTGTGATGACCGAGGTTTCGCCGACGGAGGCGGAGTTCACCGACGCGGTGGGACACGTTGTGCGGTTCCGGGTGCGGCCCGGGGCGACGGCGTTCAAGCAGATCTGCAAATGATCTGGACGGCCCGGCACTGGACCATCGGGACACGTAGTCCCGATGGTCCAGCTCATCACACAAGAGCCTTGAGCCCCAAGGTCTCCGAGAGCAGCTCGTGCCGGGTCCCGCACTCGGGGCACTCCAGCGACGAGGTCAGCCGGGCGGCACACCGGCACACCCAGCCCTTCCGCACCCCAGGGTTCCCGGCGATGAACGCATGCGCGGGAACATCCCGGGTCACAACAGCGCCCGCGCCCACGAAGGCATTCCGCCCAATGGTCGTACCACACACCACGACCACACCGGCCCCGAGCGTCGCGCCTTCACTGACCATCGTGGACAGCAAGGCGTCACCGGAGATCTTCCGGTGCGCGCGAGGACGCATGTCGTTGGTGAAAACGACATTGGGGCCAAGGAACACGTTGTCCTGGCACGTGACCCCGTTGAACAACAACACGTTGTTCTTCACGGTCACGTTGTCACCCAGAACAACCTCCCCCTCAACGAAAGCACCGTCGCAGATGTTGCAGTCCCGGCCGATCTTGGCGCCCGGCAACACATGCGCGAACGCCCAGACCCGCGTACCGGAGCCGACGTCGTCGCTCTCACAGAGACCCTTGGGGTGCACGAAGGTCATGCCAACGCTCCAATGAGGACCTCGATAACCCGGTCCTGCTGAGCCCGGGTGATCCCGGGGAAGATCGGCAGCGAGAGGATCTCACCGGCGAGCTGCTCGGCGTTGGGGAAGGACGCCGCGGACGCGAACGGGACGGTCTGGTGGATGGGCGTCGGGTAGTGGATCGCCGCACCAACCCCGTTGGCCCGCAAGTGATCGTGCACGCGGTCACGGTCGGCCACCCGGATCACGTACAGGTGCCACACGTGAGTGTTGCCATGCAACACCTTCGGCACCACGACCCCGGGAACACCGGCCAGTGAGGCAGAGTAGTACTCGGCGGCGGCGACCCGCTGGGCGTTCCATTCGGAAAGCCTGCGCAGCTTGGCACTCAGCACCACGGCCTGCATGGTGTCGAGGCGGCTGTTGAAGCCCAGCGCGCTGTGCACGTACTTCTGCACCGACCCGTGCTGGCTGAGCAACCGGACCTCGTTGGCAAGCGCCGGGTCGTTGGTGGTGACCGCGCCCGCGTCACCATACGCACCAAGGTTCTTGCCCGGGTAGAAGCTCGTTCCGGCGATGTCACCGAGCGAACCGGAGACCCGGCCGTAGCGGGTCGCGCCCTGCGACTGAGCGGCGTCCTCGACGATGTACACGCCCTGGTCCAGCAGGTCCTCGATCGGCGCGATCTGGCCGTAGAGGTGCACCGGCAGGATCGCCTTGGTGTTGCGGGTGATCGCGGCCAGCGCGGCCTTGGTGTCGATCAGGTACGAGTCCGGGTCACAGTCCACGAAGACCGGACGCGCACCCGCCCGCACGACGGCCTCGGCGGTGGCGATGAAGGAGTTCGCGGGCAGGATGCACTCGTCACCGGGGTGCGTGCCGATCGCGCGCAGCGCCAGCTCCAGCGCGTCCGTTCCGTTGGCCACGCCCACGCAGTGCGCGACCCCGCTGAACGACGCATATTCCCGTTCGAACGCGGAAACCTGTGGGCCGCCGACAAAAGCTGTCGTGGCGAGGACTTCCTGCCAGCCGGCGGCGACCTCGTCGGCCACCTCGGCGTGCTGGATGGACAGATCGACAGGCGGGATCATCAGAGCGACCTCGTGAGTTTGCGGGCGGGCACCCCGGCCCACACCTCTTTCGGCGGAACATCTTTCAGCACGACGGCGCCCATCCCGACGAGCGCGCCCTCACCGATGGACACGCCTTCCCTGACCAGGGCACCGCTTCCCAAGTATGCGCACTCCCCCACGGTCACCCCGCCGGCCAGGGCCACTCTCGCGGCGAAAGTGGAGTACGAGCCGACGGAGTCGTCGTGGGTGAACGTGACGTGCGGCATGATCACCACGTGGTCGCCGATGTGCTGCGGCGCGGTCACCGCGACGAAAGCGAGCACAATGGTCCCAACGCCGGCAGTGACACCCGGCGCGAGACTCGCCGCCGGGTGGATGATCGTGGCATACCGCTCGCGAGGCAGTCCCAGCCGCTCGGACATGAACTTGCGGCAGGCCAGGTTCCGGCTGGTGGCGATGCAAAGCACGATCTCGGCGTCCGGGTGGTCCCCGATCACGTTCGGGGAACCCAGCACCGGCAGGCCGTCCACGGTCTGGCCGTGCAGCGCCGGGTTGTCGTCGACGAACCCGATCACCTCCCGGCCGGACAGCCGCGCCGCCGCGAGGGTCTCACGAGCGAGCCCCCCGGCGCCGACGAACAGCAATGGCCTCATCGAATGATCTCGGCCAGCGCGGTGACGACAGTGTCCTGTTCGGACTCGGTCATCTGGTGGAACAACGGCAGGATCAGCGACCGCTTGGTCAGGTGGTCCGTCACCGGCAGGTCCACCCACGAGTAGGCCGGTTCCAGGTGCGACGCCATGATCCCGCGCCGCGCCGAGATCCCGTGCAGCAGCAACTCGCTCAACACGTCCACGACCGTGCGCTCGAACCCGTCCGGCAGGACCACCCAGAACGACTGGTAGTTCGTCGTGCCGTACTCGGGATCGGTGACACAGGTCAGACCGTCGATCTCGCCCAGCAGCTTGTGGTACCGCTCAGCCAGTTCCCGGCGCCGGGCGATCACCTCGGGCAGCTTCGCCAGCTGCACCAGGCCGATCGCGGCCTGGATGTCGGTCATCCGGAAGTTGAAGCCGACCTCGTCGTACTCCTCGATCTTCACGCCGCCTGCCGAGTGCCGGTCCGCGGCGGACATGCTCATCCCGTGCTCCCGCAACCGCCGGAGCCGGGCCGCCCACTGCTCGTTCGAGGTGGTGATCATGCCGCCCTCGCCCGTGGTGAGCAGCTTGCGCGGATGGAACGACCACGCCGCAAGGGAAGCCCGCGCACTCACCGGGGCACCGCGGTAGGTCGACCCGGCCGCACAGGCCGAGTCGTGCACCAGCGGGATGCTCTTGGTGGAGCAGAACGCTTCCAGAGCGTCCACATCGAACGGAACGCCACCCTGGTGCACGCCGATCACGGCGGCGGTGCGGGGCGTGATCACCGCGTTCACCGTTTCCGGCGTCAGGTTCCCGGTGACCGGGTCGACGTCGGCGAAAACCGGTGTGGCGCCGACATACCGGGCGGCGTTCGCGGTCGCGATGAACGAGAACGACGGCACGACGACCTCATCGCCAGGGCCGATCCGGAGCAGGTGCAACGCCAAGTGCAGGCCGGTCGTGCACGAGGACACCGCGACCCCGTGCCCCGCACCGGCTTCCTCAGCGAACGCGACCTCGAACGCGGCCACCTGCGGGCCTTGGGCGACCCACCCGGACCGTACGACCGACGCCGCGGCCTCGGCTTCCTCCTCGCCGAGCCACGGCCGGATCACCGGGATCATCGCTGGCCCCGCCACCAGGTCACCAGCGAGGCCAGGCCGTCCTCCAGCGAGATCGTCGGCTTCCAGCCCAGATCGCGCTCGGCCGCGCTGATGTCGGCCAGCCGCCGGGTCACGCTGTTGACCGACCGGGCCGGGCCGAACTCGAGGTCCGAAGTGGACCCCATCACCTTCTGCAGCGCCGCCGCCAGCTCGATCAGCGAGGTCTCGGTCGCGGTGGCGATGTTGTAGACGGTGTCGGTGGCATCCGCCCGCGCGGCCAGGACGTTGGCCCGGGCGATGTCCTCGACGTGCACGAAGTCCATGGTCTGCAGGCCATCGCCGAGCACCAGCGGGGGCTGGCCTGCCTCGATCCGTTCCATCCAGCGGATCAGCACCTCGGTGTACTTGCCGTGCGCGTCCATGCGCGGGCCGTACACGTTGAAGTACCGCAGCGCCACGTAGTCCAGGTCGTGCATGGCCTTGAAGCTGCGCAACATGCCCTCGTTGAACGCCTTCGCGGCGCCGTAGAAGGTGTCGTTGTGGTACGGGTGGTGGTCCTCGCGGGTCGGGAACGTGTCGGCCAGACCGTAGATCGAGGCGGACGAGGAGGCGACGACTTTGGACACTCCGGCGTCCACCGCGGCCTCGATGACGTTGAAAGTACCGTCGACGAGGACTTCCAGCGCGGTCCGCGGCTCGGCGGCGCACTGGGTGATCCGCAGCGCGGCGAGGTGGAACACGACGTCCTTGCCCGAGGCCAGTTTGTGCATCAGGGCGGCGTCGCGGATGTCGCCTTCGACCAGTTCCACGCGGTCCGGGGCGCGGTCGAGGGCGGTGCTGAGGTTGGCCAGCGTGCCGCGGGACAGGTCGTCGACCACGACCACCTGGCTCGCGCCCGCGTCCAGCACCTGGTCCACGACGTGCGAGCCGATCGTGCCGGCCCCACCGGTGACCAGGATCCTGGTGTCGGTCAACTCCATCAGACACTTCCTCCGTTCACGGGCACGAACGTGCCACCGGCCGCCAGGCTGGCCGACGCGGCTTCGAGCTGGGCGAGCACGCGCAGCCCGGACCGGCCGTCCGTCAGCGGCGCACGCCTGGAAACAATCGCCGAAGCGAACTCCGCCATTACGGCCCGCAGCGCCTCACCTGTCGGCAGGGCGGGCGCGACCATGTCACCGATCCGGTAGGAGACCCGGCGCTGCACCGGATCGTCCGACCAGTTCACGCCGCGGTCGTACACCGCCAGCGGCTGGGTGGGGTCGAGGTCGTTCCAGACCGCGGTCCGCCGGGACCCGCCGACGATCATGGTCCGGATCTTGGTGGGGGACAACCAGTTCACGTGCGCGTGCGCGATGGCGCCGTTCGACAGCTGAACCGACAGGTAGGCGACGCAGGCGCGGCCCAGCTGGTGCGGGTCGGAGCCGTGCGCGGCGACCGCGACCGGGGTCACACCCTCGGGCAGGATCGAGTCCAAAATGGACAAGTCGTGCGGCGCCAGGTCCCACAGCACGTCGATGTCCGGCTGCACGATACCCAGGTTGATGCGCACCGAGTCGAGGTACTGGATGTCGCCCAGATCACCTTCCTGGACCAGGCGGCGCAGCCGCTGCACGACCGGCGTGTAGCAGAAAGTGTGGTCCAGCATCAGGGTCAGACCGCGTTCGTCAGCGGCCGTGACCAGCTTGTACCCATCCTCGTAGGAGGAGGCCAGCGGCTTCTCCACCAGCACGTGCTTGCCCGCCTCGAGGGCCGCGAGGGCGACCTCGAGGTGCGTGGCGGCGGGCGTGGCGATCGCGACCGCCTCGATTTCCGGGTCTGCCAGGGTTTCCGCGAGCGACGAGCTGGCGTTGACCGTGCTGTAGCGGCCGAGCACCGCCTTGGCCCGGTCCACATCGAGGTCACAGAGCGTCTTCAGGTGGAACTGGGGTGTCGCCTGGATGTTGCGCACCAGGTTCGGGCCCCAGTAGCCCGCGCCGATGACGGCCACGCCAACCATCAGGATCCTCTCGGAGAATTCCGCTCCCGCGAACGTCGGGAACTACTCACCGAATCGTGCCGAGGCCCCTCGGGCATTACATGTGTTCTGGCCCGCACCCCGCTGGTTCATCTCCCACTCACCGGGCCGTGACATGGTTGGCTTCAGCCAAGTTGCTCGTCGTGCGCGTCAGGCGGTCACTTTTGCCCCTGGGGCTGCACGGTTTCATGGCCGGCGCAATGGGCCGTTCGGGTACACCGGGCGACCGGCGCGCTACCCCGAGTGGGTGTTCGTCCATTTCGGACGCTTCGGTCACACACGGCTACTTCACGCCAGACCCCTGCGCGGCCCGAGCACCCGCGCGAACACCCCATCGCGGGCAGATCGAGATCGGACCGCCACTGCTCCTGGACCGCATCCACCGCGGCGGCCATCCATCCGCCGTGGCCCCCGGCCGCCGGTGACGTCGAACACCGGGTCGTGGGCGCGGTCGAACGTCCGGCCCTTGGCCTGGGCGATCATGCCGCCCATCGACATGCCGACGACGTGCACCTCGGCCAGGCCGACGACAACCAGCAGGCCCACGTCTTTGAGGTCGCCGAATCTTTCGTAGGCGATATCGATTTCGTCCAGGCCGACACTGTGCGCGCGATCTGCTCACTTCACAGTGGCGAGAGACCCTGCAACAAAGCTTCCAAGCCTTGCCGGAACTCGTCCATGGGCGCCACCATGCGGGCCTGAGCTGCCGTTTCTTTCAACAACGGAAAATCGTCGCGGGTGGCGATGATGTCCGTTCCTCGACCGTGCAGCGGGCCTCGATAATCGAGTTGGATCGCCCCGGTGACATAGGCGATGATCGCCCTGAGCGCGATGACCCGATTTACGACACCGGCTTTTGTCAGGATTTCCAGTATGGCCTCGCCCCAACGCAGCGAGTTCACCGAGTCCTGCCGGTGCTGAATCGCCAGCTGGACGACCTCCGGGTGCGCTTTGATCGCGTCTCTTACCCGTTCGGCCAGCGTGACGATCTGTTTCTGCCATGGTTTTCGTGGCGGTTTGAGGTCCACTGTAGACAACACCAGGTCGACGACGTGGACTTCCAGCTCCGCACGGTCGTTCACGTAGCGGTAGAGCGACATCGTGCCCATGCCGAGTTCGACTGCCACCGCTCGCATCGCTAGCGCCGCTAGGCCGTCACGGTCGATGACTTTGAGGGCAGCCTTCGCGATGTCTTCATGGGTGAGGGAACGTGGTCGTGGCATCGGGTTGACAGCGTACACCATACGCTCATACCGTCGTAAGCGTGCGATGTACGCCTACGGTCACTGGGAGGATCCATGCGTTTCGTCTCACCACGCACTTTGACCTCGGTTCAGGGCTCGCCGGTCCCGCTACCCTCCGGCTTGACCCACCTGCAGTTCCGCCGGTTCGCCGGTTGCCCGATCTGCAACCTCCACCTGAGGTCCATTGTGGATAGACACGCGGAGATCCAGGCGGCGGGCATCCGTGAAGTCGTCGTCTTCCACTCCCCCGCCGAGGACCTCCGCGAGTACACCCTCCCGTTCGACATCATCGCCGACCCCACCAAGAAGCTGTACCGCGAGTTCGGCGTGGAGACCTCGCGCTTTGCGTTACTCCACCCCAAAACCATCGGTGCCATCCTCGCGGGTTCGTTACGCACCTTGCGCCGCAAGGATCCCGCCCCCAAAGCCCACGCTGGCCGCCTCGGGCTGCCCGCCGACTTCCTGATCGCCCCCACCGGCCAGGTCCTGGCCTCGAAACATGGCACGCACGCCTACGACCAATGGACCGTCGACGAACTGCTCACCCACGCTCGCGCCTTCGCGGACCGCTAGTCCTCGGGGGCTTCAAGGCCTTGTTTGTCGGCCCATTCCAGGAGGGTGTCGAGGGTGTAGGCGTTGTCGTCGATGGTGGCGTGGAGGTCGCCCAGTTCGGCAAAGCGGGATGGGACCGTGGCGATGGTGAAGTCGTTGGGGTTGACGTCGTCGATTTCGTCCCAGCGGATAGGGGTTGACACTGTGGCTTCTGGATTTCCGCGGACGGAGTAGGCGCTCGCGATGGTGTGGTCACGGGCGTTTTGGTTGTAGTCCACGAAAAGGAGGGCTGGGTCGCGGTCTTTGCGCCACCAGGTTGTGGTCACATCGTTGGGGGCACGGCGTTCCACCTCGTGCGCGAAGGCGAGGGCGGCCCGGCGCACCTCCTTGAACCCTAGTGTCGGTTTGATCCGCACGTAGATGTGCAGGCCGTGGCCGCCGCTGGTCTTCGGGAAGCCGGTCATGCCCAGTTCGTCCAGGATCTCGTGCGCCACATGGGCGATCCGGCGAACCCGCGAGAACGGGCAGTCCGGCATCGGGTCGAGATCAATGCGCCACTCGTCGGGTTTCTCCGTGTCCGCACGGCGGGAGTTCCAAGGGTGGAACTCCACTGTGGACATCTGCACCGCCCAGATCACGTGCGCCAATTCGGTGACGCACAGTTCGTCGGCGTGCCGGCCGTAGCGCGGGAAGTGCACGCGCACGGTCTCCAGCCAGGGCGGCGCGCCGGAGGGCACGCGTTTCTGGTGCACCTTCTCGCCCGACACGCCGGACGGGAACCGGTGCATCATGCACGGCCGTTCCCGCAGCGCGCGCACAATGCCGTCGCCGACCGACAGGTAGTAGTTGACCAGGTCGAGCTTGGTCTCGCCGCGCGCCGGGAAGTACACCCGGTCCGGGCTGGAGATCCGCACCGTCCGGTCGCCGACCTCGAGTTCCACCGCCTCCTTGGCCATGCGGTGAAACTACCCAATCAGCGCGGCCGCTGCGGTTTTTGCGCGGTGAGCTGCGGCTGGATCGTTGGTGATCGCGGCGATGGTTATCGCTCCGTCGATCAACAGGAAGATCTGCTCACCCAGGGTCACATCCCCGGCGAGCCCGATGACATACGCCCGCAGCTCGGCCATGTGGTGCCGGACGATCCGCATGATCGGCTCGGACGACGTGCCCATCTCGCCGAACGAGTTGATGAACGCGCACCCCCGGAAGTCCGGCTCGGTGAACCACTCGTACAACCAGTCGAAGATCAACAGCAGCGGCTGCCCTTGGTGCTCGGCCACGTAGGCGGCGAGACGGCCGCGCCAACGCTCGTCCCGGCGCTCCAGATACCCGACCACCAGCGCTTCCTTGGAGGGGAACAGCTGGTACAGCCGCTTCAACGAGACGCCCGAGGAGGCGCGGATGTCGTCCATGCCCACGGCGTGGATGCCCCGCTCGTAGAACAGCGCCTCCGCGGCGTCGAGTACCTGGGTCTCCATGCCCCTAGCCTAGAGAACGAGCGTTCTCTACGATACCGGAGAACGCACGTTCTCCCGCCGACAAGGAGCCAGACCAATGACCGGTCGCCCGCCCTACCCGCCGTTCGACGAGGACACGGCCAAGCAGAAGGTCCAGGCGGCCGAGGACGCGTGGAACACCCGCGACCCCGAGCGCGTGTCGCTCGCGTACACAGAGGACTCCGTGTGGCGCAACCGCGACCGGTTCGTCACCGGCCGCGCGGCCATCGTCGAGTTCCTCACCCAGAAGTGGGAACGCGAGCTGGACTACGCGCTGCGCAAGGAACTCTGGAGCTACACCGGCAACCGGATCGCGGTGCGGTTCCAATACGAGTGCCACGACCAGGACGGGCAGTGGTACCGGTCGTACGGCAACGAGCTGTGGGAGTTCAGCGATGAGGGGTTGATGCGCCGTCGGGAGGCGAGCATCAACGACCTGAAGATCACCGAAGCCGATCGGCGCATTTTCGGCCCGCGGCCCGCTGAGGAGCACGGGGTCCTGTTCCCGATCCAGTAGCGTGGTTCCGGTTCGACTTTTGTGTGGGAACCCCTGCGGCGCACGGGCAGACACAAAGGGGCAGGTCTGGCGCCTGCCCGCCGACGAGCACAGCGCCCTTCCCGATCCAATAACCCCATCCCAATGGGCAGCCCCCACCCTCTCCGGGGGGCTCCCCGATGCCAGTCTATCGAGGATGGAGGGGCCGGACAGGGGTTTTGCCGTGCGAACGGGCCGTTCGCACGGTGTTCGCTGGAACGGGTGACAGCCTCAGGTGTCGGGGAGCATGGGCATTTCGATTCCTGGGTCGCGGCCTAAAAGCACCGCGCGGGTTATGGCGCGGGAGCCGAATTTGTCGTGGAGGCTGTCGAGGACCGTGTCGAGGGCGTTGGGGGTTTCGTCGAACGGCAGCATCAACTGGACCGAGTCCTCGTTGTCGAGGTTGCCCACGGAAATGCCGATCAGGGTCAGGCCTTGCAGGTCGATGATCGGCATTGCCTTTGCCACCAACGATCTCAGAGCCAGCAGGATCTCGTCCGTGGTGGCTGTCGGCTGCGGCAACGTGTGCGACCGGGTTGCCCTGGTGAAGTCGTCGAAACGCATGCGCAACACCACGGTCCGGCCCACGCGTTTGGCCGCGCGCAGGCGGTGGGTGACCCGATCGGTCAACGCGACGATGGTGGCGTCGATGGCTTCCGGCGTGATGAGTGATCGGCCCAGGGCTCGTTGCGCGCCCATGGAACTCCGGCGGCGGCCGGTTTGGACTCGCCGGGCGTCCTGGTTGTGCGAGAGCCCGAACAAATGCCGTCCCACATGTCGGCCGAGCATTGACCGCAGCATTGATTCCGGCAGTTCGGCGACGTCGCCGACCCGGTGGATCCCATGTTCCCGGAGTTTGGCCGCCGTCACTTTTCCGACGCCCCACAGCCGCTCCACCTCGAGTGGGTGCAGGAACTCCATTTCCTTGTCGGGTGGCACGACCAGCAGTCCGTCGGGCTTCGCCACCCCGCTCGCGACCTTGGCCAGGAACTTGGTCCGCGCGACCCCCACGGTGATCGGCAGGCCGACCTGCGCGCGAACGTCCTGGCGCAATCGGGCTGCGATCTCCGCGGGTGTGCCCGCGATCTTGTGCAGGCCACCTACGTCCAAGAACGCCTCGTCGATCGACAGGCCCTCTACCAGCGGTGTTGTGTTGCGGAACACCTCGAAGACGGCCTTGCTCGCGTCCGAGTAGGCCTTCATCCGCGGCGGCACGACCACCGCGTGGGGGCACAGGTACCGGGCACGGGCGCCACCCATCGCGGTCTTGATTCCGTATGCCTTCGCCTCGTAGCTTGCGGCGAGGACGACCCCGCCGCCGACGATCACCGGCCGCCCGCGCAGCCGCGGGTCATCGCGCTGCTCGACCGAGGCGTAGAACGCGTCGAGGTCGGCATGCAGGATGGTCGCCCCATCAGAAGACACGAACACATGTTCGCATATTCGGACTCATCGCGGCACCGATGAGTTTTCCGGCGACCCGTCGTTACACCTGCTACAAACCCCGACCAGGAGGTAGCCACCATGGACTACAAGCTGGAAGTCGTGATGATCCCGGTGACCGACGTGGACCGCGCCAAGGACTTCTACGTGGAGAAGACCGGGTTCGCCCTGGACGTCGACTTCAAGGCGGAGAACTTCCGGGTCGTGCAGCTCACCCCGCCCGGCTCGGCCTGCTCGATCATCCTCAGCGAGAACGCCGAGAAGGCCGGCTCGATCCTCGGCAACCACATGGTCGTCGAGGACGCCGTGGCCGCGCGCGATGAGCTCGCCGGTCGCGGCCTGGACATCACTGAGACGTACCACTTCGTCGACGGCCGGCAGCAGCCCGGCCCCGACCCCAAACGCGCCAAGTACGGCACGTTCGCCAGTTTCGCCGACCCGGACGGTAACCAGTGGCTGATCCAGGAAGTGCCGCCGCAGTCATGACCATGCCCGACCTCGAGCCGCACCGGCGCGAGCTGCACGTCCACTGCTACCGCATGCTCGCCTCCTACGAGGAGGCCGAGGACGCGGTGCAGGAGACGTTCCTCAAGGCCTGGCGCGGCTGGGACAAGTTCGACGGGGACAACCTGTTCCGCGCCTGGCTCTACCGGATCGCCACGAACGTGTGCCTGGACATGATCCGGCGCACGTCCCGGCAGGTCGTGACCATGAACTCGTTCGCCGAAGTGCCGTGGCTGCAGCCGTTCCCGGACCGGATGCTGCCCAGCGACGAGGAACCCGACGCGGTGGTGGTGAACCGCGAGACCATCGAGCTCGCGTTCATCGCCACCATGCAACTGCTGCCCGCGCGGCAACGCGCCGCGTTCATCGCGCGGGACGTGCTGGACTGGTCGGCCAAGGAAACGGCGTCCTTGCTGGACATCAGCGTGGCCGCAGCGAACAGCGCGCTGCAGCGGGCGCGGGCGACCATGCAGGAGAAGCTGCCCGAGCGGCGTTCGGAGTGGACGTCGGCCGAGCTCAGCGACGAGGAACGGGACCTGCTGGCCAGGTTCATCGACGCGCACGAACGGTGTGACGCCGCCGCGGCGATCGCGGCGGCGGCCCAGGACATCCGCGTCACCATGCCGCCCGCACCGATGTGCTTCAACGGTCTGGACCAGCTCGCACCCCTGCTGGAACGGGCGTTCGGGCCGGATCGGGACGGCGACTGGAAGCTCGTGCCGACCGTGGCCAACCGGATGCCGTGCTCGGCGAGCTACCTGCGGCGGCCTGGGGACACCGTGTTCCGGGTGTTCAAGATGGACGTTCTGCGTGTCGCGGACGGCAAGATCGCCGAGATCACGACGTTCGGGCCGTCCGCGACGTTGAAGGCGTTCGATCTGCCGCAGACGTTGTGAAAGATCTGTGTCGGGTACGGCGAAACGGCTCCGACCTACTGTCGTGACTCGCCGACTCACTGAGGGGACTCCCATGCGCAAGCGTGTCTTTGCCCTGCTCACAGCGGGGTTGTTCTTATGGTCGGCCGCGGTGGCCGCCGCCGGCGACTCGTCCGTGGTCCGCACGGACTCCGGGCAGATCCGGGGCACGGTCTCGGCCGGGTACCGGACGTTCCAGGGCATTCCGTTCGCCGCGCCGCCGGTCGGCGACCTGCGATGGCGTTCGCCGCAACCGGTGCAGCCGTGGACCGGCATCCGCGACGCCACCACACCGACGGGCCCCTGTGCTCAGTCGAATGGTGCCCAGCACGGCAGCACCACCGAGGATTGCCTGTACCTCAACGTGACCACCCCCACGCAGCGCGGCGACCGCAAGCCGGTCATGGTGTAGCTGCACGGCGGCGGCAACAGTTACCTGACCGCGGCGGAGTTCGACGCGCACCGGCTCGCGCTGGGCGGAGACGTCGTTGTGGTGACGACGAACTTCCGGCTCGGCGTGTTCGGTTTCCTTGCGCATCCGGGGTTGCCGGACTCGGGCGCCTATGGGTTGGAGGACCAGCAGGCGGCTTTGCGTTGGGTGCAACGGAATGCGGCCGCGTTCGGCGGGGATCCGCACAATGTCACGCTGTTCGGTGAGTCCGGTGGGTCGTTCGACGTCTGCGGGCAGCTGACCTCGCCGGGTGCGGCCGGGTTGTTCCAGCGGGCGATCATGCAGAGCGGCGGGTGCACGACATCCTGGCCGGACAACGGGGTCATCTACGGAAAGCCAGCCAGTGCAGCGTTCATTGGCAAGGCTGCGGGCGAATCCGCTGGTGTCGCTTTGGCTTCCGCGCACGGCTGCTCGGATGCTGCTTGCCTGCGGCGGATCCCGGCAGCCGACCTCGTCGCCGTGGACAACGGTTCGACCCCGGTCGTTTACGGCAACCGTGTTCTGCCTGTGGCTCCGGCTCAGGCGTTGGCCTCCGGGCGGTTCAACCGGGTTCCGGTGATCTCCGGGAACACCCGTGATGAGGGACGGTTGACCGCGGCCGCGCCACGTCCGTCCACTGTGGAGGAGTACCGGGATCTGCTCACGGAAGCTTTCGGGCCCGCGAAGGCTTCGCGGGTCGAGCGGGAGTATCCGGCCGGGAACGCGCCGAGGGTCGCGTGGGGCGCGGTGCTGACCGACTCGGTGTGGGTGTGCTCGCAACTGATCGACGACCGGAACCTGGGCCGCCGGACGCCGGTGTACACATACTCGTTCGCCGACCGGAACGCGCCGACGGGGTACTTCCCATTCCCTGCCGACCTGCCGCCCGGGGCCTTCCACAGTTCCGAGCTGCCGTACCTGTTCGACATGCCCGGGTTCGTGCCGAACTTCACGCCTGAGCAGCAGGCTTTTGCCGACCAGCTGATCAGGGCGTGGGGCAGGTTCGCCAGGTCCGGCTACCCGGGGTGGGTCGGCTCGGTGTCGTTGGCGCCCAACGACATCCACCACGTCGACCTCGCCAGGCAGCACAACTGCAGCTTCTGGCCTGCTAATAGCTAACTAGTTAGCTATTAGCCTGTTAGCTACTAGCAGGTTAACTACTAGCCTGCTAGTAGCTAGTCGGCTAGCAGCTAGTCGGCTAGCTACTAGCAGGCTAGCTGCTAACCCGCTTGTAGCTCGCCGGTTAGAAGCTGCCCGGCTAGTAACTGGACATGGGCTTGTTCCCGCCGAACAGCGAGCGACAGCGCACCTTTTCGGATTGACGGACCGTGGCCGGATCGCCCTCGGCTACCAGGCGGACCTGGTGCTCGTCAAAGGCGATCCGGTGACGGGCATCACCGCCACCAAGTCCATTGTGGACGCGTGACGACGGGATGTGCGGCGGGTCTAGCGGCCGACGCTCTTGCGCCGGACGAACCCGATCGCGGCGGTGGCCAGGAACAGGATCACGCCGATGATGGCCAGCCAGACCAGGCCTTTGACGACGAACCCGACCACGGACAGTGCAAGCCAGATCACCAGCAGCAGAACCAAGAAGCCGATCACGTTGACCTCCATGTTGTACCTGCTCAGGAGGTACCCCGGTCACGGGCCCGCGAACCGCGTTGCATGATTCTCGGGTGCAACCGTTGCGGACCGTCTCCGCCACCCGGTATGTCACCCCGCTGCGCGAGGGTGGCTCGCTGCCGGGCCTGGTCGAGGCCGACGACCTGGGGATGTACGTCCTGAAGTTCCGGGGCGCCGGGCAGGGCGTGAAGGCGCTGACCGCCGAGGTCATCGTGGGTGAGCTGGCCCGGCGGCTGGGGTTCCGGGTGCCCGAGATCGTCCTCGTCGACCTCGACCCGGTGCTGGGCCGCAACGAACCGGACCAGGAGGTGCAGGAGCTGCTGGCCAACAGCGGCGGCATCAACCTGGGGTTCGACTTCCTGCCCGGCGCGTTCGACTTCAACCCGGTGGTGCGCGACCCGGGCGCGGAGCTGGCCGCACAGGTGATGTGGCTGGATGCGTTGGTGCTCAACGTGGACCGCAGCTGGCGCAACCCCAACCTGTTGCTGTGGCACAAAGATGTCTGGCTGATCGACCACGGGGCGTCGCTGTACTTCCACCATGGCTGGGGCGCGGGGTGGAAACCGGCGGCGACCTACCGGTTCGACGCGGGCGACCACGTCATGCTCCCGGCCGCCGGCCCGATCGACAACTCGCTGGCCGCCGCCATCACCCCGGGTCTGCTCGACGAGGTGCTCGGCCTGGTGCCGGGCGACTGGCTCAACCCCGGCGACAAGGACCGGTACGTGCAGTTCTTCCAGGCGCGGCTGGCCTCGGCCCCGCAGTGGATCGAGACGCTGGAGGCCGCTCGTGCCGCACGTGTTTGAGTACGCCCTGCTGCGGGCCGTGCCCCGGCAGGACCGCGGCGAGTTCGTCAACGTCGGCGTCCTGCTTTACTGCGCGGACAGGCAGTTCCTGCGCTGCAAGACCCATGTCGACGCCGACCGCCTGCTGGCCCTGGACCCCAGGATCGACCTCGACCTGGTCCAGTCCAGCCTCCGGCTGTGGTGTGGTTCCTGCGACGGCTCCACCAACGCCCCGATCGCCGGAACCACCCTGGGCCAACGTTTCCGCTGGCTCACCGCCCCCCGAAGTACGCTTCTGCAGACCTCCCCGACCCATACCGGGCTCACCGAGGACCCCGAGCAGCAGCTCGACCATCTTTGGCGGGCACTGGTGTTGCCGCCGAACTAGGTTGCTTGTGCATGAGCAATCTCAGGGTGGGGAGCATTGTCTGGGGTGTGTCGGATGTCGCGAGGGCCACGGCGTTCTGGACGGCGGCGCTCGACTACGTGCCGCGAGAGCCCGGTGACGAGACCTGGGTGGTTCTGGTCCCCCGATCGGGCGAGGGACCGGGGTTGTCGCTGGCATTGAGTGAGAGCCCGGTAGCGGAACATCCGCGGGTCCACCTGGATCTGTACACCGCCGACCAGGCCGGAGAGGTCGAGCGGCTCGTCGGGCTGGGGGCGCACCGCGTTGACTGGGACCGGTATCCACCGAACGCGGACTTCGTCGTGCTCGCCGACCCGGACGGCAACATCTTCTGCGTCATCGACAAGGGCTGACTACTCCGTTTGAACCACCGATCGTGCGAATGCGGCTCATGTATGCCCGTGAGACGATATGCGCCGTGACTGATCGGCCCTCGTGGGTTCCCGCAGATGTCGATGAGGGGCTGCCGAGCGCGGCGCGTGTCTACGACTTCCTGCTGGGCGGCGGGCACAACTTCGCCTCCGACCGGATGGTCGGGCAGAAGGTGCTCGAGGTCCAGCCGAACGGCAGGCAGATCGCCGGGTCGAACCGCGCCTTCCTGCGCCGGGCGGTGCGCTACATGCTCGAGCAGGGCATCACGCAGTTCCTCGACCTGGGCTCGGGCATCCCGACCGTGGGCAACGTGCATGAGGTCGCGCAGAAGCTGCACCCCGACGCGCGCGTTGTGTACGTGGACTACGACGAGGTCGCGGTCTCGCACAGTGAGCTGATGCTGGGCGCGAACGACAACGCCGTCATCGTGAACGCGGACCTGTGCCAGCCGGAGGAAGTCCTCAAGGCCAAGGCGGTCCGCGAGATGATCGACTGGACCCAGCCGGTCGGCCTGCTGATGGTCGCGGTGTTCCACTTCGTGTCCGACGAACGCGACCCCCGCGGAGTGGTCGCGCGGTACCGGGATGCGTTGCCGTCAGGCAGTCTGCTGGCGTTGTCGCACCTGACCGCGGACCAGATGCCGGACGAGATGGCCGGTGTGGTCGAGGCCATGCGCAACAGCCGCGACCCGATGTTCTTCCGGTCGTTCGACGAGGTCAGCGCGTTGTTCGACGGATTCGACCTGGTCGAGCCGGGCGTGGTCAGCGCTCCCCTGTGGCACCCCCAGTACGGCGTCCAGGACCCCACCGTCGAAGGCGTCTACGTCGGCGTGGCCCGCAAGCCCTAACCCCGCCCACCCCTCGGCGTGTCCCCCTTTCCTCCGGGCCGTGTCCCCCGTTCCTCCGGGCCGTGTCCCCCGTTCGTCCGGGTCGTGTCCCCCCTTGTCTCCAACGGAGAATTCGGGGTGCCTGAATGTGGGACACGGGGGCCACGAACGGGGGACACGGGGTGGAGGAACGGGGGACACACCACGGAGGAACGGGGGACACACCACGGAGGAAAGGGGGACACGCGGGAGGGGTTAGGGGTTTCCGCGGCGGAGGGCTCGGAGAGCGGCGGCTTGTTCGCGGGTGACTCCGGCGGCTTTCTGCTCGACGGCCTCGGCGGCGGTCAGGCCCGCGCCCAGCCAGTCCGCGACCTCGTCGAACGGGATGCCCGCGCGCCACCACTCCTCGATGACGTCCAGCGGGTTCGACAGGTCCTTGGTCTCGGCCGGGATGAGGCCGATCTTGCACCAGATCCGGGCGTCTGTCGCGTGCACACCCTGCTTCGCCCACGCGTACGCCTCGTCGTCCAGCCACCGTCGCTCCAGGTAGCCGCCTATCACCTCCTGCGGCACGCCACCGTTGAGGAACCGCTGGATGTGCTGACGGTCCGGGCCGACCGGGACCATCCCGGCGATCCCGCCGCCACCCGATGCGGTGAACCGCATCGAGGTCGGCATCCGCTGCTCGTAGGCGTCCACCGGCCCGCGGCCTTCCTTGACGTGCTCGCGGGCCTGTTCGAGGGTGTAGCCGAACTCGTGCCAGCGCACGGCGTCGTTCGGGCTGATGCCGGCCTTCATCCACTCCTTGACGGTCGCCGGGGTCGCGCCCGCGGCCTGCCACTGCGCGGCGGTCAGCGCCTCCCGGATCCCGGACTTGAGCCAGGTCACCGCCTCGTTGAGGTCGAAGTTCCAGCGCCGCCACGCCTTCGCCTCGACCCGCCGGAACCCCACGTGCAGCCACGCGGTCAGGTCCTCGGGTTCCTCGCTTTCCTCGAAACGGCTCATCGCGTCACCGTCTCGGCGTCGATCACGATCGAGGTGGCCCAGTCCGGCACGGTCCCGGCCGGATCCATCAGCCCCACAACGACTTTGGCCTTGCCCGGCGGCTTCGACGGCCACGGCGTGAACCCGTCGGTCAACACCAGCACCAGGTCCGGCCGCGGCCTCAACTCGACCGCGGCCGCCAGTCCGGCGCCCATGTCGGTCCCGCCGCCACCGAGCAGACGCACCTCGTGCGCGTTCAGAACCCGTTGCGCCTCATAGGCTTGCGCGTCACAGCAGACCACGTGCAGGCGATTGCGGGCCACGCCGAGGCTGTTGAGCAACCCGCCGACCTCGCCGAGGATCTGGGCCAGCATCCCGTCGCTCATGCTGCCGGACGTGTCGATCACGACCGCGACCGTGGGCAGCGGCTGCCGAAGGCTGGGCAGGATCACCTCGGGGAACGCGGCCGCGCGCCGGGATGGCTTGCGGTACGTGAAGTCGACGCGGCCGGCGATCTCCGCGAGGCCACGGCGGACCGCGGAACGCAGGATCTGCCGCCAGTTCACCACCGGGTCGAGCGCTTCCTCCGCCCAGCGCTGGAAACCCGCCGGTACGTCGCCGCGGGACTGTTGGTGCTCCTTGATCTTCGTGGCCGTGTCCCGGCGGACGAGTTTGGCCGCGGTCGCGGACAACCCGGGGCGTCCGCAGTTCCAGTCGCGGGGCTGGCCGTCGGCGCCGGTCCCGCAGTCGTGTGGCCTCTGTGGACGTTCGGGCAGGTCTTCCCAGTACTGCTCGGCGATCCGACCGTCGGGCATGTTGTACTTGCTCGGAGTCACCGCGTCCGCTGGCACCTTCAGCTGCGCGGTGTTCAGGTCGTCGTTGATCTCCGCGTCCCCGGCGACGTTCCAGCGCGCCGGATCCTCGCCCGGGCAACGGTCGCCGTGGTGCCGCAGCAGATGCGTGACTTGGTGCAGGATCCAGAACCCGATCTCCGGCACCGGGGTGGTCTCGACCACGTCCGGCCCGAGGTAGATGTGCCAGGCGTCATCCGTGGGGAACGCCCGGAGGTCGTGTTTCTCCTCCACCACAACGGGTTCCAGCGCGAGCACGGCCGAGGCGAGGTACGGGGCCTGCCGGGCGGTCCAGACCCGGGCCGCCGCCCACTTCCGGCGCAGCTCGTCACTGTCCATCGTCGTCCCCCAGCAGGCCCGCGGCCTTGAGGATCGGCGTCAGGTGCAAGACCTCCAACGGCAGCGCGGCCCCCGGCGGCCGGGCCCCGGCCAGCGACTGGGCCACGAGGGTCGCCACGTCCGGCGCCGCGCGGGTGGCCTTGGCCAGCACTTTCCAGGCCTGTGACCAGGACTCGGCGTCCCCGTGGGCGATCGCGACCGACGCGACCGCGGTCAGCACGGCGAACGCGCGGTCGCTGCGTTCGGGCAGTTCGAACGAGTCCGGGTCGGCCAGCACGGCCTCCGGATCGGGCAGGTCGGCGTGCGCGAGCCAGGACAGGAACTCGATGCCCGCGCCCTCCCCCACCGCGCCGATGATCAACGACGAGCGCACGTCCTCGTTCGCCCCGACCGTGTCGCACATGCCCAGCAGCGTCGCCACCGTCTCCCAACTGCGCGGGCTCGGCCAGCCCCGCCCGGCCTTCGCGGCCACCGACGGGACATTGAGCACCAACGCGGGCCGGACTTTCAGGAACGCCGCGACCGCCGCGCGGGCGGCCATCCGGCGGTTCTCGTCGATCTTGGCGTGGCCGTTGGTCTCCGGTCTGGGGAACCCGACCGCGAGACCCTGCGCGACCGCGGCGGCGTCCACCGGCCAGTCCAAGTGGACCAGGCGGTTCGCCAGCGGCGGCGCCAGATCCCAGCCGTCGGCGGCCTGCTCGGGCGGGTTGGCCGCGGCGACCACGCGCACCCCGGGCGGCAACTCAAGGTCGCCGACGACTCGTTCCAGCACGATCCGCAGCATCGCAGCTTGGACCGCCGGCGGAGCTGTCGTCAATTCGTCAAGAAAAAGCAGGCCCTGCCCGGCCTCGGCGAGCCTCCGCGCCCACGCGGGAGCGGCGAGGCGCACGCCACCGTCCACAACCACCGGTAACCCGGCGAAGTCCGTCGGCTCCCGGATCGAACCGACGACCACCTCGACCGGCCAGCCGAACGACTCGCCCAGGGCGCGCACGACTGACGTCTTGCCGGTCCCGGGGCTGCCCCACAACAACACGGGCACCCCGGCCGCCACAGACGTCGCAAGCGCTTCGTGTGCCACGGACATCTCGATGAGGCCCAGTATCCCGACGCCACCGCCCGCCCGCCACAAATTCTCGCGGGGTGAATCAGCCGCCTACGTGGATTCCGGGCCGCTGCGCGGGATCCGGTTCGGCGGTGCGCAGGATCTCGCGGACCACCGGCGGCGTGTCGCCCTGGCCCAGGATCAGGTACCGGAACAGGTGGCCGAGCGGGCTGCCCTCGGACCACTCGAAGTAGCAGTGCGGCCGCACACCGGTGGCGTTGCGCAGAGCCAGCAGGATCGCGGCGATCGCGTTGGGCACGGCCGGGCTCTGCACCCGCAGGATCCGGTGCCCGCCGACCTCGGCCCCGCGCACCTCCAGCACCTCACTGAACTCCGACGGGTCGGTGACCTCGACCTCCAGGAACAGGATGTCCGCGCTGTCGTCGACCGGGTTCATCCCGCGCTGTTCGCGCTCCTTGTCCAGGTACTCCGCGTCGTCGCCGGCCTGGCGCTTGTTCGCGATGATGTCGAGCTTGTTGTTGTGCTTGAGCGACTCGGTGATGAACAGGCGGGCCTGCTCGTCGAACTCGATGTGGTCGGCGCGCAGCTCGGTGGTCCGGCTGACCCGGGAGACCAGCGAGACCACGACGATCCCGGCGATGAACGCGGCCGAGATCGCGATGCCGTCCGGCTTCTCCCGCACGTTCTCGACCAGCGCGTACAGCAGCACCAGGGTCAGCACGCCGAAGCCGATGCCGGCGAACTTGTGCCTGTGCCGGATCGCCGAGATGGTCACCGCGATCGCACCGGACACCATCATCGCCAGGATCCCGGTCGCGTACGCGCCGGCCTGGGCGTTCACGTCCGCGCCGAAGATGATCGTGATCAGGATCGAGATGGCCGTGTAGACCAGCACGATCGGCCGGACCGCGCGGCCCCAGTCCGGCGCCATGCCGTACGAGGGCAGGTAGCGCGGGATGATGTTGATCAGGCCGGCCATCGCCGAGGCGCCCGCGAACCACAGGATCAGCACGCTGCTCAGGTCGTAGATCGTGCCGAACGCCTCGCCGAGCTTGGCGTGCGCCAGGTAGGCCAGGGCGCGGCCGTTGGCCTCGCCGCCCTCCTTGAACTTGTCCGCCGGGATCAGCATGGTCGTGATGAAGCTGGTGGCGATCAGGTAGACCGACATGATCACCGCGGCCGTGGTCAGCAGCTTGCGGGTGTTGCGGACCCGGCTCTCCATGCGCTGCTCGGCGTTCTCACCATCGGCGGCGATCAGCGGCATCATGCTCACGCCGGTCTCGAACCCGGACAGGCCCAGCACCAGCAGCGGGAACGCCAGGATGGCCGGGACGAGGATGTTCCCGCCGCCCTCGGTGAGCCTGTTGGTCCAGCCGTCGATCACCGCCGGGTCGGCGATGATGTCGGCCACGCCGACACCCACGATGACCGCGTTGAGCGCCAGGAAGATCGCGACCAGCGGGATGGCCACGCCGACCGCCTCGCTGAACCCGAGCAGGAACACCCCGCCGAGGATGAGCAGCAGCACACAGGTGACGATCACCTCCTGGCCGTGCAGGAAGCCGGGCGCGACCGGGTTCTCCAGCAGGTGCACGGTGGCGTCCGCGCCGGACAGGGTGATCGTGATGATCCACGAGGTGGCCACGAACCCGAGCAGCACCAGCACGAAGATCTTGCCCCGCCAGAACGGCAGCAGGTCCTCCAGCATGGCGACCGAGCCCTGGCCGTGCGAGCTCTCGCGCGCCACCCGCCGGTACATCGGCAGCATGCCCAGCAGCGTCAGGCCGACGATCAGCAGCGTCGCCAGCGGCGACAACGCGCCGGCGGCCAGGGCGGCGATGGCCGGCAGGTAGGACAGGGTGGAGAAGTAGTCCACACCCGTCAGGCACATCACCTTCCACCAGGCCTGCGGCTTGGCGTGGTCCTCGACCGCCTCCGGGCCGACCGGCTGCACGCGGTTGGCCAGCAGCCACCGGGCGAAGCCGTGCCGCGGCGGCTTGGGCGGCACCGGGCTCTCCAGGCGAGCCGGGATGGCCAGCTCGGGTGCGCTGCTCATGGACACTCCAGGGTCGAAAAAGGGCACGGCCGGACCGCAGCCTACGAGAACCCTGGCGGCGGATCAGGCAAAGGGCCCTTTCGGCTGCGCAATGGCGCGAAGCAACCACCGGGTGGGTCCGGTCGTCCTTGGGTGGAGTGAACGTTCTCGGATGGGGGTCGCATGAACCGGCCTGAAGTGGTCTCCGCGCAGGAGTGGGCGCACGCGCGGGATGCCCTGCTGGTCAAGGAGAAGGAGTACACCCGCGCGCTGGACGCGTTGGCGGCCGAGCGGCGCAGGCTGCCGATGGTGCGGTTGTCGCCCGACTACGAGTTCACCGCGCCGGACCGGACCGTGGTCGGCCTGCCGGACCTGTTCGCCGGGTACCGCCAGCTCGTGGTGTACCACTTCATGCTGGCGCCCGGGCAGACCTCGATCTGCGGCGGCTGCGCCTCGTTCACCGACAACATCGCCGACCAGTCCCACCTCAACGCCCGCGACACCCGGCTGATCCTGATGAGCCGCGCCTCCCAGGACGACATCGACCCGGTGCGCACCCGGATGGAATGGTCGGTGCCCTGGTACTCCTCGTACGGCAGCGCCTTCCACGACGACCTCGGGCTGGGCGACGGGTTCGGGCTGAGCGTGTTCCTGCGGTACGGCACCGACGTCTTCCGCACGTACTACACCTCCGGCCGGGGCGTGGACCGCCTCCGCCTCGACTTCAACCTCCTCGACCTGACACCCCTCGGCCGCCAGGAGGTCTGGGAGGACTCACCGGCGGGCTGGCCCCAGGACGAGACCATGTCGTGGATCCGCCTGCACGACGAGTACTAGCCGGTCCTACGGGAAGAAGCGGATGTCGACGTCGGTGTCGGGGCCGATGGCGTCGAGGGCGGCGGTGGGGTCGTCGACGTCGTGGAGGTCGAGGACGTCGAGGGACCAGGTGAGGGGGCGGATCCGGGCGAGGTCCTTGGCGGGGGTGGGGGCGTGGATGACGAGGTGGCGGAGGGCGGGCAGTTCGGCGAGGGCCTCGACCTCGGGTTCGCGGGGAACGCCGGTGCAGGTGACCATCTCCAGGGTCTTCCAGCGTTCGATGCCCGCGAGGGAACGCTGATCGGCGCGGTTCTTCACGGTCAGCTCGACCAACGGGAGGTCGGGCAGCACATGCAGGCCGTCGGCAAGGGCCCGGTGCTGGATGGTCAACGCGGTCAGGCGGGCGCCGGTGAGGCTGCTGAGGTCGATCGGGGGCTGGTTGGCGGTCCGGCGCACGGCGAGCAGGGTGAGGTCGTCAACGGAACAGCTGGCCAGCGCGGACAGATCGGTCAGCATGCTGTACCCGGAGATCCGCAAAGTACGCAACGACCGGCAGCGCACCAAAGGACGCAAATGCCGGATGGTCTCGTTCGCCACTATGTCCAAAGTGGATAGTTGTGGGATGTCGGCGAGCGGGTAGAGGCCCGCGCGGGAGTCAGCCAGGCTGACGTTGCCGATGAGTTTGAGCGACTGCAACGTGGTGAGGTGCCGCAACCGAGGCAGCAGACCCCAGCGGCGGACCTCCAAAGCGCGGTCCTGGAAGTCCACTTGGGACAGCAGGATCCGGGCGTAGTCGTCCGCGAAGTCGAACTCCCGCCAGCCACGCAGCAACTCGTCGACCACAGTGGACTGGTGCAGCGCGGTGAACGGCCGGATCTTCTCCCACGCCTCCTCGCCGCCGATCATCGCCAGCGTCCGGATCACGAACGGCGCCAGCTCCGGCCCGGCCTCGTCCGGCCCCGGCAACAGGTCCACCACGAACGAACCGGCCTTGGCCAGCATCTCCGCGTCGTGGAAGTCCGCGGGCGGGATCAGCCGCTTGGCCGCGTTCTGCACGTCCACCCGAACCTGGTCCGGGTAAACGACATCGGCGTATCCCAGGCAGGCCGCGGCCACCAGCACCAGCCGGTCGGCGACGTCCTTCTCCTTGTGCTGCACGGCATGCCGGAGCAACCGCTTGAGCAGGTCGGCGACCTCCCGCTCACGCGCCTGGGCGGCGGCCATGAACACGACCTCGAACCACGAGTCCTTGTGCGCGTTGTCCACCAACGCTTCCAGCTCGCCCGCCTTCACCATGTCGGCGGCGGCCAGGTAGTCGCGGAAAGTCCGGTGGATGAACTCGATCTTCTGGTCGGCCGGGTACTCACGCAGCAAACCAGTGCGCACCAGCATGTGTTCGAGCAACCGGTCGGCCTCCAGGCCCTGCGACCGCAACCCGATCATCGCGCGTTCCAGCCGCCGCTGCGCATCGCTGTGCGACACCATCAGCTCCGCACCGCGGACCATTGGCGCGGCGAACCGCTCCAGCAGGATCAGCTGCTCCGCCTTGGTCATCCGGTCGGCCGGCGTGAAACTCGGCTTGGCGTCGTCCCACCGGCCCAGCAACAGGTCCAGCGCCTGGTCGAGCAGCTCACGCCGGGTGCGTGGCAGATACTGGTTGTTCTGCCGGTACAACGCGCACAGCAAGGCCGCGAGCAGCGGGCTGGCGACCAAGGTTCGCAGGTTCGGCCGGGCGGACAGGTTCTCCCACAACGACGTGCGGCATTCCTTGAGCCACTCGCGTTGCGCCGGATCGGCCTCCTGTTTCAACGCGGCCGCGTACCAGCGCTCGATCACCCGGCGCAACCCGCTGGTGCTCAACGGAAGCAGCTCGAACCGGATCAGCCCGACCCGGCGCGGCTCGTCGACGAACCAGCCGTCGTCCACCGCCGAGGGCCGCGTGCTCACCACATACCGCGCCTCGGGGTACGCGCGGACGAACTTCTCCAGCCAGCGCTTGACCTCGTGCCGCCGCTCCGCGACCAGCTCGTCCAGCCCGTCGACCAGCAGCATGGCCCGGCCGGCCACGAACAGCCCGGTGGCCCACTCGTCGAGCTTGTCCCCGGTCAGCATCGGCGCCACCGCGGCCAGCAGCTTGCCCGGTTGCTGCGGCATCGCGCCAGTGAAGTGCCGCAACGACACGAAGAACGGCACCACCCCGCGCCACGGTCCCTCCTGGTCGCGGGTGTCCGCGGCGAGATATGCCAGCCAGGTCAGGAAAGTCGTCTTGCCCGCGCCCGCGCCGCCCAGCAACAGCACCCGCCGGGCCTCCGCAATCGCGTTACCCGCGTCGGTTCCGGCCCCGGTCAGCTCGGACGTGGCGCCCCTGCGCATGATCGGCGGCGTCACGTAGAACTCGTCGAACGAGGACCCGACCGGCATGCCGCCGCGGGTGACCTGGAACAGTTCGAAGGTGGAGGTCTCCGCCATCACGAAGTTGAGGTAGCGGCGTTCGAAGTCGGACTCCGGTTCGCCGCCGAACGTGGTGGCCCGCGGCGGGAACGGGTCGTCCGGACGGCAGATCCACGCGACCGCGTTGGTCTCCTTGACCGCGACATTGACCGACCGGTACGACGCCAGGTCGCACGCCGCGCTGTGCCGGATCACCTCGTCGAAGAACCAGGACGACGAGATCACCGCGACGATCCCCTGCGACTCGGCCAGCGCGGTCTTGAGCTGGGGCGCGTCGCAGAGCCGGAACGCGTGGTTGATCGAGGCCCCGGTCACGCCGTGGTCGTCGTAGTTGATCTCACCGGCGTGCATCGCGACGCGCAGCCGGATCCGTTCCACCTCCGGGTGTTCGGCGTTGTGCTCGCGCAGCGCCGCCACCAGCGCGCCGGGCAGCAGCTCGGCGAACGGCGCCTTGGGCATCGCCGCGGGCGCGAGGATGAGCACGCCGTCGCCGCGGTCCTCGGTCCGGCACTCCGACCAGGCGATGTCCGCCTTGTCAAAGGCAATGCGCAACGACCGGTACAACCCGTCCCGCACGGACAGCTGGTTCGGGTTGGTCCGGCGCTGGTCACCGAACCCCTCGACATCGACCACGAGGATCGTCCGGTGTACTGCGGGCCGCTGATGCATCACCCCAAGTCTGCCACCCCGCGCCCGGGCGTGTCCCCCGTTCGTCCACCCCGTGTCCCCCGTTCGAGCGGGGTGTGTCCCACATTCGTCCGGCGGGACGGAGAACTCGGGGTCCGCGAACGTGGGACACGGGGGCGGTGAGTGTGGGACACGCGGGGGTTAGGGGTGGGGGGTGGTGTCGCGGATGGCGGTGGCGATGGAGCTGACTCGGTCGGCGAGCAGGCCCATGGCGCCCACGGCTCGGCTCATGGGGTCGTCTTCGGTGCCGCCGAGGGCGCGTTCGCGCAGGTAGGCGGCTTTCACCTCGGCCCAGCGGGTGGCTTGGGCGTCCGTCAGCCTGCCGCGGAGTTCGGCCAGTTTCAGCAGGTTGGCTTCCGCGCCGGTGGTGAGGGTCTGGGCTTCGGCCAGGTAGTGATCGTCGATCACGGCCGACAGTTCGGCCTCGTTCATCGCCGGGACGATTTTCTCGGCGAGCTTGTTCATGTTGCGGTAGGAGCCCTGCAGCTGGAAGGGCGGCTCGGTGCGGGATCCGTCGGCCTGCGCGGCCGAGGCGATGTAGGCCTCGTTGTTGGCCAGCACCACCCGCTGAGCAACGAGCAGCTTCCGCAGGACGGAAAGGATCTGCTCCAGCTCGACCGCGGAGTACGGGTGGGACAACTGGTCCGGGCGGACCGACTCGTCGCCGCGCGCCAGGCGGACCAGCCTGGTGATGTCGTCACGATCCCTTGTGGACAGTGGCGCGAGGACCGGGTTCGAGGTCAGTGCGTTCTCCACGAAGCTGAGCGCGAACAGATCCTCCTTGCCGGACAGCACATCGCCGAGGTTCCACACGTCCGCGCGGTTGGCCAGCATGTCCGGGATGCGGAACCGCTGGCCGGACTCGGTGTAAGGGTTGCCGGCCATGCACACCGCGAACCGCTTGCCGCGCAGGTCGTACGTCTTGGTCTGCCCCTTCCAGACGCCCTCCATCCGGCGCTGGGCGTCGCACAGCGAGATGAACTTCTGCAGCAGCTCCGGCGAGGTGTGCTGGATGTCGTCCAGGTAGAGCAACACGTTGTTGCCCATCTCCAGGGCGAAGTTGATCTTCTCGATCTCCTGGCGGGCGGTCGCGTTCGGCGCCTCGGCCGGGTCGACCGACGTCACCGAGTGCCCCAGCGCGGGCCCGTTGACCTTGACGAACACCAGGCCGAGCCGGTCGGCGACGTACTCCATCAGCGTCGTCTTGCCGTACCCGGGCGGGGAGATCAGCAGCAGCAGGCCCATCTGGTCGGTGCGCTTGTCCTCCCCCGCCGTGCCAAGCTGTTTGGCCAGGTTGTCGCCGATCAGCGGCAGGTACACCTCGTCCAGCAGCCGGTTGCGCACGAACGCGCTCATCACCTTGGGCTGGTACTCGTCGAACCGCAACCGCTTGCGTTCGGCCGCGACCAGCGAAGTGCGCTTGCGTTGGTACGCACGGAAAGCCGGAACACGCTCAGCCCGGAACGAACGCGTACGAGCGAGCAGCTCATCCAGCCGGAAGGTCAGCTTGCCGCCGGAGACCCGCGGATGCACCCCGAGTAGACCGTCCACAGTGGCCTCAAGCGTCGCCGACGAGTCATGCCGGGGAACCTCCCGGCACAGCTCGATCATCACGGCTTCGAGCAGCTCGAACGAAGTCTCGCCGGTGCTCACCAGGAAAGCCGACAGCCACGCCGAGATCAGCTGGTACCGGGCCCCGAGGTCGTCGCCGAGGGCACGCAGATCGTCGTCGAACTCCTGCGCCGACTTGGCTTGGGCACCCAGGGCCCGCCGGAACCTGTCCACAAGGGAGCGTGCGGCGGCGCTGGTGACAAAGCCGAAAGGCGCATTGGCCAGCTCCTCGAACAGGTACTCCCCCGCCAACGGGTGGTCCAGCTCAAGCTCATTGGCCCGCAAGAACGACGTGATCGCGTCACTCAGCTCACCGGCCAGCACGGCGATCGCCTCGACGTGCCCGAAAGCGAGCCGCGCCCGGGCCAAAGACCCTGCCCGGCGCGACCACACGGTCCTGGCCTGCTCATCCGGCCCGAACGCCCAGAAGACCGTGGCCGCGGCCCGAGCCCGTGGCGGATAACGCAAAGTCCCGGCCCCGGCCTGAAGGCGTTGCACTGCCTCGAAGATCTTGGCGGCGTCGTGGTCGTGCACTCCGCGCTCGTAGCCCTCGTCGTATCGGCTGTCCAACGCTTGGCGCAGCTCGTCGACGCTCCGCACCGAGGTCGCCAGGTACTCGGCGCGATACACCTCGGGCGACTCGGAGACCAGCAGCTGGTCCCAGAACGGCTTGGTGGAAGCGAACTCCGGATCCGACACCGGGTCCTTGAAGTCCGTGCCGGTGATGCCGATCGCGAGCCCGTCCTCATGCGGCACCAGCGTCAGATCCATCGACTGCGTGTGGACGGCGAAGGAATGCCGCCCCAGCCGGATGGTCTCACCGCCGTCCGCGTAGAGATCCAGCCGGTCCCGCAACGCCCGGCCGGCCTCCTGGCGGGCGGCTTTGATCCGGCCCGCCAGTTCCTCGGCCCGGACCTGGTCGCTCAGCGAACGCAGGTCCTCGACGACCGACCGGAGCTTGGCCACCATGGGGTCGCCGGCGAAGTACGTGTTGACTTCGTCCAAACTGGACAGTGTCGCCGCGCGGCGCTGAACCGTGGCCAGGATGCGGGTCGCCGACTCGACCAAACGGTCGGCACGACGGGCGCGTTCGTCCAGCAGAGCCTGCTTGCGAGCCGAGAAGGCCTCGTAGACGTCGGTCCGCTTGGCACCGATCTCGGACAGGAAGTCGTCGAACTCGCCGAACCGCGACTCGAGGTTCTCCAGCTGCAGCATCAATCGGCCGAGCTGGTCGTCACAACGCTGTGGGGTGTCGGCCATCGCCAGAGCGGCGGTGATCGCCTGACCCAGCAACGCGAACTCCGCGGCGAACTCGGCCCGCCCCTCGGCGGAAGCCAGTTCGCGGCGGCGAGCGTCCACAGTGGCCCTGGCACGGTTGATCCCGCCGAGCACCTTCCCGACCCGCTCCAGGATCCCGGTGCGCACAGTGGCGTCCGCGATGTCCAACGAGCTGACCACCTGCGTCAACAGCTCCAGACCGTCCGCCTGAGCGTTCAACCGGTCCTGCACGGGCACGGCTTCGGCGACGGTCTTGATCGCCGAGCCTTCGGCCAGCAGACGGTCCACCTCGGCGTGATACCCGGCGAAAGCATCGGCCCCGCCGAGGAAGTCGACCGCCCTTTTCGCGGCCGAGTCCAGTTCGGTGGCCAGCAAAGCGTTCAGCTCGTTGATGCGAGCCGTGCCGACGTACCGAAGCTCCTGCAGGGTGACCAGATGTCCTTGCGAGCGACGGAGTTCGGCCAGCTGGGCGACCCACTCATCAGCGGACTTCGGCGCCTCGCCACGCACCCGGCGAACCAAGGACGCGATATCGTCGGCCGCCTTGCCGAGAGCGGTCGCAGCTTGGTTGGTGAGCGCCTGCACGCCCTCGAACTCGTCCAGGACCTGCTCGGCGGTGGCCCGGACCTCCGACAGCGGCGTCCGCAGGTCACCCAGCTCCCGCTCGCCCAGCCAGTGGTAGTGGTCGAAAGCCCGGTCACAGGCCGCGATCAGCGCCTCGAAGACCTCAGTGGACGGTGCCATCTCACCGACCATCCGCGAGATCGACAGACAGTCCGAGATCCCGCGCACAAGATCGGCATTGCCCACGCGGTCCAATGGCCCAGTGCCGGTTTCTCGCGCCGCGGCATAGGTGTCCGACTGGTACGGCGTCTGCCAGACCTGCATCGGGTGCACGCGAGTCGGTTCGTCGGACATCGCCCGGAACACCACAAGCGTGCCGTCGTCGAACAACGACCACCCGTGACACGGGATCGGCGTGCCGACCTCCTTGCGGATCACGTTGTACGGCAACAACAAGTACCGGCCCTCGGCGCGGGCGTGGAAGACGTACAGCACGTCCTCACCGTTGTTCGACCGGATCGACCGCTCGAACTCCAGGCTGGCCACATCGGTGTCGAACGTCTTGGACACGCCGGTCGCGAGATAGTAGCCGCCGGGGAAGATGATCCCCTGATCTTCAGGCAAGCGCTGGCAGGCCTGGCCGATCCCGTCCAGCCGCACGACACCCTTGGTGCGCGTGTTGAAGACGAGGTACCGCCAGCCGGACTCCTTGTACGGCCGGATCTTCAGCAGGATCAGCGCACCGATCCGGGCGTACGAGATGTCCGCGTCGGCCAGGCTCTGCAGCGGCTCGTCGACCGGCTCGGCGTAGATGCCCTCGCCGGTCTCGGTGTTGTTCTCCAGCTTGATGGTCAGGTCGCCGCCGACCGTCTCGATGAACACCATGTCCTCAATGGACACATGCGGGTGCCGCCCGAGGACGTGGTTCTCGCGTGTGGTCTCCGTCCACTCGAAGTCGTGCGACGGCGGGAACACGTGATCCCGCTCGCCCCGTCCGTCCTCATAGGACACCGTGTTGCCGTTTTTCTCAGCCACGTTGACGACCCAGCGCAGGACCCGGATGTCCGAGGCCCCGGCGCCGGTCTGGAAGACGGCGAGCAGCTTGCCCTCGACCCGGCGCAGTTGCAGCAGCCGGGTCTCCTTGTAGTACCGGTAAAGCTCGGCGAAGTCACGCTCGAACTGACCGTCCCGCAACAGTCCCGGCAGCTCGTCCGGCCCGGCGTCGTCGAACCGGAACGCGTCCCCTTCCCGGGCGAACCGGTGCAGGGAGAACACGTCGTCGACGTTCGTCTCCGGGCGCAGTCCGATGAACACGTTGTACCCGAACAGCATCAGCCCGTTGACCGACACGATGTCCCGCGGCACGCAGTTGTTCTCGGTGCGGATCCGCTCGGTACCGATCAGCCGCAGCTCGGTACCGCCGAACACGGCCAGCCGTTGCGTGTTCAGCGACTCCGCGCGGGCGGCGAGCGCGGCGGCGTGCTCCGCCAGCCGCGCCCGCAGAACCTCGTAGGTACCCGCGTCAAGCGCGATCGCCGACTGTGTCATCGGACATTCTGGGGAGGCAGAAGCGCCGTGACGGAGTGGTCACCGATCCCCAGCCGGTTCGCGGTGTCGAGAAGTTCCTGCAGCTTGCCGGATTCCTTGCCGCCGGAGCCGATGAGCTTGAGCAGCAACGCCGACACGGTCAGGTTCTTGACATCGTTGGTGTCCAGGCCACCCAGAACCCTGGTGATGTCGTCAGTGAAGTTCGACGTGCCGTTGAGCCACGGCCCGGCCAGCGACTGGGCGGTCTGCGAGTGGTCCACGAACCCGTCCACGCTCTTGCCCAGCGACACCGCGCCCACCAGGCGGTCGAAGAACATCGAGTCGCCGCCGACGATGTCGATGTCGGCCTTCTCCAGGCCCGCGGCCAGCACCTCGGCCTGCGAGGCGGCCAGTTTGGACTGTGCCTCCAGGCCGGCCAGCCGGATGTCCTTCTCCATCTCCAGCCGCAGGCGGAACTCCTCGTGGTCGCGGGTCGCGTCGGTCATCGCGGCCAGCGCGGCGGCCTTCTCGGTGAGACCCTCGGCCTCGCCCTTCAGCTTGTCCCGCAACGCGTCCGCCATGATGATCGCCTTCTGGCGCTCGATCTCGGTCTCCGCCAGGCCCAGCTTCTCCGCGCCCTCGGCCTTGGCCAGCGCCTTCTCCCGCTCGACGGCGGCCTCCGCACGGCCCACCTTCTCGATCGCCTCCGCGTCCCGCTCGCGAACCTGGACGGAGGCAAGGCCTTCGGCCGCCGCCTCGGCCTGGATCCCTTCGGCCAGGCGGATCTTGGCGCGGGTGTCGAGCTCCGCGGCCTGCTGCCGGGCCTCGGCCAGGGCCAGCTCGCGGCGCGCCTCGTACTTCGACGCGGCCTCCGCGGCCTCGGCCGCCTTGATGTCCTTGACCAGCTTCTCCTGCGCCTCGGCCTCGGCCTGGATGATCAGCGACTGGCGCATCCGCTCGGCCTCCTCGACCGCGCGCAGCCGTTTGATCGTTTCCTCCTGCTCCGCAACGGTCTTGTCCACGGCGATGCGCTCGCGGACCACCTCGGCGATGGCCCGCTTCTCGACCTCGAGCTCCTTGTCCTTGGCGATCTTGGACAGCTCGGTCTCGCGTTCCCGGGAGATCACCTCGAGCTGGCGGTCCTTCTCGATCCGCTCGGTCTCGATGGCGATCACACGCTCGCGGTTCTTCTCGGCGACCGCGACCTCACGGGCCCGGTTCTGGTCCTGGATGCCCAGCTGCTCGTCGGTGCGGATCTGCGCGGTGTGCGCCTTGAGCCGCTCCTCGGCCTGGACCTTGGCGATCTCGGCCTCCTCGCGGGCCTTCATGGTCTCGACCTCGCGGCGCTGCTTGGCCTCCGCGTCGGCCTGGCGGCGCTCCAGCTCGAGGATGGCCTCCCGGGCGTCGACGTTCTGCCGGGTGATCTCCTTCTCCTCGTTGCGCTGGTACTCGTTGGTGCGCACGTGCTCGATCGCGGTCAGCTCGGTGATCTTGCGAATGCCCTGTGCGTCCAGGATGTTCGCCGGGTCGAGCTGGGTCATCGGGGTCTGCTCGAGGTAGTCGATCGCCGCGTCCTCGAGGGAGTACCCGTTCAGGTCCGTGCCGATCACGCGGATGATCTGGTCGCGGAAGTCGTCGCGCTTGGTGTAGAGGTCGACGAAGTCCAGCTGCTTGCCGACGGTCTTGAGCGCCTCGGAGAACTTGGCGTTGAACAACTCCTGCAACGTGGTCTCGTCGCTGGCGCGGGCGGTGCCGATCGCCTGCGCGACCTTGACCACGTCCTCCACGGTCTTGTTCACCCGCACGAAGAACGTGATCCGGATGTCCGCGCGGATGTTGTCCCGGCAGATCAGGCCCTCGGTGCCGGCCCGGTTGATCTCGATGGTCTTCACCGAGATGTCCATCACCTCCGCGCGGTGCAGCACCGGCAGCACCACCGCGCCGGTGAACGTCACGTCCACCTTGCGCACCTTGGAGATGATCAGCGCCTTGCCCTGGTCGATCTTGCGGAACAACCGGCTGACCACGAACAGGATCACCAGGACGACGAGCAGCACGGCGCCGATCGCCACGCCCACACCGATTCCGACAGCGTCCATGCCTTAGCCCTTCACCTGAGTATCCACCGGGGCCACCCAGAAGAACTCGCCCTCGGTGTCGTAGTCGTAGATCAACGCGATCGTCCCGGCGCGCAGCTCGTCCGCGCCGGTCTGGCGGACCTGGACGACCGCCGAGGACCCGTCCTCGGCGTGCACCTCGGCCTGGCCGAAGTCGGTCGTCACCGTGCCCGTCCTGATCACACATGTGCGGCCGACGAAATCGGCCCGCGACGCCGCCGGGGCGGTGTGGAAAATCCGCCGCAGCGGCGTTACCAGCAAACGGGTCACGAACAACCCCAGCAGAATGGCGGCGAGCGCCACCGCTATCCCCAGACTGATCCGGATGCCGGCCGGGGAACCGTCCAACAGGACCGTTCCCACCAACGCGGTCAGCCACGCGACGATCACTGTGAGGCTCAGCACGATGGTCAGCGGGACTCCGCCGAACCCCAAGCCGGACAACAGATCCCCGCCGTCCTCGTCGGCGTCCAGCGCGCCGGCGAGCACCAGCAGCCAATAGCCGATGAGCACGGCCAGGAGGAACGTGAACAGCACGGCCGGAAACGCCAGAACCGCGCCGAAGAACTCCCCCATGGCACTCCCTGCCCCTTCTAGGCGCGGACGATATCACCCGTCCGCGCCACAAGGGAGCGAATCACGCGAAAGGCCCGAGTGGACTGCCTCAAGGGGTTTTCGGGCCGGAAATGCTCAGCCGATCGGCGTGTAGGAGAGGATGACCACACCGTTGTCGTGCGGCTCGGCGCTGTTGAGGGTGAACTTGGTCTGGACCGCGTCGCGGTAGAGCAGGTCCGCGGGCTTGGCCTTGCCGGACAGCACCGGGTGCAGCCAGAGCCGGACCTCGTCGACCAGGCCGGCGTCCAGCAGCAGCCGGGTCACCGAGCCGAAGCCGTACTGCACGATGTTGCCCTCGGTCTCCTCCTTGATCTTGCGCACCTGCTCGACGACGTTGTCGCTCAACACGGTGGTGTTGCTCCACTCCGGGTCGGTCAGCGTCGTGGAGACCGCGTACTTCTTGAGACCGTTGATCCGGTCGGCGAAGTCGCCGTCCCGCTGCGGCCACGAACCGGCGAAGCCGTCGTACGTGGCGCGGCCCATGATCAGCGCGCCGGCGGCCCACAGCTGGGTGCGCGCCTCATCCATCAGCGCGCCCATGTAGTCGAAGTGCCAGTCCTGCATGTTCGTGATGTCGCCGTCGAGGGTGATGTAGGTGTTGTTGACGATCCGGCCCATGGTGTCTCTCCCTGCTCGATCTTGCGTGGACACCTAGTCGTCGAACGGGCCACGACCGGATCGACGAGAATCTCGAAATGGATTTTTCTCGCACGAGAGCGACTCGGATGTCGAAAAACTCCACCAGCGGCTCTATCAGGAGGCCATGGCGTCAGCGCCTGCGAAACACTCGCGGACATGACCTTGGACCCAGTGGCTCAGACCAGCCGGCTCACCGCGGCGCTGCGGGCGCGCGAGTCGGCGCGGCCGGATGCGTTGTTCACCGACCCGTTCGCGGCGCGGCTCGCCGGTGAGGCGGGCACGGCACTGTTGGCGGAGTTCGGTGACAACTCGACGATCGCGGTGCGAACCCGGTTCTTCGACGATGTGATCACCGCCGCGGAAGCTCGTCAGCTGGTGATCCTGGCGGCCGGGATGGACTCCCGCGCGTTCCGGCTGGCGCTGCCGGAGGACGCCGAACTGTACGAAGTGGACCGTCCCGAGGTGTTGCGGCTCAAGGACTCGCTCATCACCGAGGCGCCGGTCTGCCGGCGCGTGTCAGTGGGCGCGGACCTGACCGGGGACTGGGCGGAGCCGTTGCTGGCGGCGGGCTTCGAGCAGGGGCGGCCGACCTGCTGGCTGGCCGAGGGGGTGATGCAGTACTTGGCGGCCGTCGATGTGGCGGCGCTGCTGGACCGGGTCACCGGTTTGTCGGCGGCGGGCAGCCTGCTGCTCACCGACTTCGTCGGGCAGTCCTTGTTGGACAGTCCGGCCCTGCGGCCGATGCTGGAGCTGTTCGCGGCCCACGACATGACCTGGCGGTTCGGCACCGACCAGCCGGAGGAGCTGCTCGAACCCCTGGGCTGGCGGGCGGACGTGGTGCTGATCAGTGAGGTGGGCACGGCGCTCAACAGGTGGCCGTTCCCCGCGGCTGCACGGAACGCAACGGGCGTGGGCCAGGGCTACTTTGTCCGGGCGCGGTGCTGACCTGGATGGGCACGGTGTCGATCACGTCGCCGATCGCCGCCGTGGCCTGGCGCAGGCGGTTGAGCGCGCGGTGCTGAGCGAGCCGGATCGCCGCGGCGGTGTTGCCCATCGCCTCGGCGGTCTGCTCGGCGCTCAGGCCGACCGCGACCCGCAGCACGATGATCTCCCGCTGGTGGCTGGGCAGCTCGTCGAGCAGCCACGGCACCAGCACGTCCCCCAGGTCGACCCGCCCGGGCTGCCCGCCGAGCGCCTCGTCGACCATCCGCACCGCGGTGTTGTAGACCAGTTCCATCAACGGCCGCCGGTTGGCCGGCAACGCGGTGAGCACCGCGTGCAGGACCTGCTTGGCGACCCCGTCCGCGTGGGCGAACGAATGGTCCCGCTTGCCGAGCCGCGCCCGGCAGTACCGCACGATCACTGGGCGGATCGACGACAGAATCTGGTCGAGCGCCTGTGCATCACCCATGACATCTCCCCGCAAGTCCGGCGCTGAGTCAGTGGAGGGACTCAGCTCCCCCGCCGTACTGACGCGAGATTCTCCGAATTCTTGAAAGAAAATTCCCCCGTCACACTTCGTAGGGTCCCAGCTCCGGAGCGCGAATACAAAGAATTAGGCCGACTGGACTAATGCGGGCGAGTCCGCCCCACAGATCCGCAGGTACCACCCGGAAACAATCGGCGCCAGCCGACTGCGACGACTACTCCACTTTCCGCAACGGGCAATGCACCACCGAGCAGCCACCATAGGCCTATTGCCAGAAAGCATCCGAATGCCACGGCAATACGTCAGTGATTTGCGAGTAGCCGGAGCAGTGAATCAGGCGCCCGGGCAGGGGGCGAGCCGGGCCAGCAGCGCGTCGATCCCGGCGGCGAACCCCTCGAACTGCTGGTCGGTCAGGCCGTCCCGGAACAGCTCGCGGACCAGGGTCGCGTGCCCGGGCGCGGTCTCCCGCAGCTTCGCCCAGCCCTGCTCGGTGAGGGACGCCACAACGCCGCGATCATCGGACGCGCACGCCTTGCGGCACACCAGTCCCGCCTTCTCCAACTGCCCGACCTGGTACGTCAGGCCGCTTTTGGAGGTCAGCGCGACCCCGGCCAGCTCGGTCATCCGAAGCGCCCCACCAGGAGCCGCGGACAGCCTGGTGAGCACTTCGTACTGCTGGTGCGAAAGCCCGGCGTCGTCCTTGAGCTGTTGCTCGACCCGGCGGTTGAGCACCGCGCCGAGCGTCAGGAACCCTTCCCACGCCGCGAGTTCACGCTCATCCAGCCACCGGGTCTCAGCCATGTACCGAGCTTAGCTCCGGGTTGTTCGAATTCAAATCACACCTTGTAGCGGTCCGCGGGAGTTGCCAGGGATGTCTTCCGCGCGAGAGCCACCGGGCCGCGTCGTAGTCGGTCCACTCCCGCTCGTCGGGCAGCGACGGGATGGTGACCGCCTCGCCGTTGTCCAGACCGGCCAGCGCCGCGTCCACCGCGTCGTCGACCTCCATGACGATCTGCGCCGGGAAGTTCGCCAGCTCCAGACCGGAACCGTCCCAGAACGCGGTCCGCACCGCGCCCGGCAGCACGGAGCCTGGCCTCGTCGCGGGCCACCAGAAGCAAGTCGTAGCCGCGGCGGGCGAACCGGTCGGCGTACGCCGCGCCCATGCCCGCCGAGGCGCTGGTGATCACTGCGATGTCGGTCATGATTAAAGATTATGGTCATCATCATTCATCGTCAAGCGCACTCTCCCGTGCCGTGGTGAGGATCTCGTCGGACATCGGGGTATCGCCCAAGGCACGCGCGAGCACGAGGCCGCCGAGCATCGTGCAGAACGTGGTGATCCGCTCCCGGCGGTCCGGGATGAACTCGCCGAGCCCGTCGATGAACCCGGCCACGCCCTCGCGGAACGCCTGGTGCGCGTCACTGTCCGGCGCCTCGTGCGCCATCTCGCCGCTGAGTGCCGCGGTCGCGCAACCCGTGCCGGGATCGTCGCGGTGCCGCTCCGACAGGTAGAACTCGATCAGCTCGGTCCGGGCGGCGTCCCGGTCACCCGGATGCCTGGCCGCCACGCTGTCCAGGAACGCGCTCAGCTCGCCGTACGCCCGCCCGACCGCCTCCGCGGCCAGCGCCTCCTTCGACGCGAACTGCCGGTAGAAGCCGCCGTGCGTCAGGCCGACGTCCGCCATCAACTCGGCGACACCGACGCCTTGGACGCCCTTCTCGCGGAACAACCGCGCGGCGGCGGTCACGACCTGCTCGCGGTGCCGCGCCGCCTCTTCTGGGGATACCCTCGCCATGGTTGAGATGATAGTCATCATCTCTAGTCGGTCAGGGCTTTGTCAGGAGTTGGTCAGCGCCGCCCGCAGAGTCATCGCCATGACGAAGAACCTGAACGGCACCACAGTCCTCATCTCCGGCGCCAGCATCGCCGGCCCGTCGCTCGCCTACTGGCTGGCCCGCTACGGCTGCTCGGTGACCGTGGTCGAGAAGGCCCCGGCGCTGCGGCCCGGCGGCCAGGCGGTCGACTTCAAGGGCGACATCCACCGGACCGTGCTGCAGCGGATGGGCATCCTCGACGAGGTCCGCCGCCGTCAGACCGGTGGCCTGGACCAGTACCTGGTCGACAGCACCGGCCGGACCCGGTCGGTCATCCCCGGCGAGTTCACCGGCGGCGAGATCGAGATCCACCGCGGCGACCTGGCGCAGCTGCTCTACGAGCGGACCAAGGACCAGGCCGAGTACATCTTCGGCGACTCGATCACCTCGCTGACCGAGACCGCCACCGGCGTGCACGTGACCTTCGAGCGGACCGCGCCGCGGACGTTCGACCTGGTGGTGGGCGCGGACGGGATGCACTCGAACGTGCGAAGGCTGGCCTTCGGCCCGGAGTCGGACTACGTCACCCACCTGGGGCACTACTACGCACTGTCGGACATCGGCTGGTCCGGGAGGGCCGAGATGTACAACGAGCCGAACCGGATGGTCGCGGTGGGCGGTCCCAAGGCGGGCACCTTCTTCGTGTTCGCCTCGGAGCAGCTCAGCTACGACCGCTACGACCCCGAGCAGCAGAAGAAGATCGTGATGGACGCCTACCGCGGCGCCGGCTGGCGGACCGACGAGGTCATCGCCATGATCCCCGGCGCCCGGGACTTCTACCTCGACTCCATCGGCCGCGTGCACATGGACCACTACTTCAAGGGCCGCATCGTGCTGCTCGGCGACTCCGCGTACGGCAACACCCTGGCCGGGTTCGGCACCGGGCTGGCCCTGGTCGGCGCGTACGTGCTGGCCGGTGAGCTGCTGACGGCGGGCGGCGACCACCGCGTGGCGTTCCAGGCCTACCAGGAGGCCTTCCACACCTACGCGTCGATCAACCGCAAGGCCAACGCCGGCCCGTTCCTGGCGCCGCCCAGCAAGTGGCGGATCCGGATGCGCGACTGGATGTTCAACAGCAAGCTCATGCTCGAGCTGATGCTGAAGATGACCGACAACTTCGCGTCTCGGATCGAGCTGAAGGATTATGCCGCCTAGACTCACGTGACGTGCAGAAACGACGGATTGACCGGCTCGGCCGGGACGTGTCGGTGATCGGCCTGGGGACCTGGCAGCTGGGTGCGGACTGGGGCGAGGTCAGCGAGGACGAAGCGCTGGCAGTGCTCTCGGCGGCGGTCGACTCTGGGGTGACCTTCTTCGACACCGCCGATGTGTACGGCGACGGGCGCAGCGAGCAACTGATCGGCAAGTTCATTCACGGCAAGGCCGACCGGCCGTTCGTAGCCACCAAGATGGGCCGCCGGATGGCCCAGGAAGTCGCCAACTACAACCTGGACAACTTCCGGGCCTGGAACGACCGCTCGCGGGCGAACCTCGGCCTGGACACCCTCGACCTGGTGCAACTGCACTGCCCGCCGACCGGCGCCTACGACACCGACTCGGTGTTCGACGCGCTGGACACGCTGGTCGAGGAGAAGCGGATCGCCGCGTACGGGGTCAGCGTGGAGACCGTGGCGGAGGCGTTGCGGGCGATCGAACGCCCTGGGGTGGCCACGATCCAGATCATCTTCAACGCCTTCCGCCCCCGGCCGCTGGAGAAGGTCCTGCCCAGGGCCGCCGCGGCCGGGATCGGGATCATCGCCCGGGTCCCGCTCGCCTCGGGCCTGTTGTCCGGCCGGTACACCAAGGACACGGTGTTCCCGGAGAACGACCACCGCAACTACAACCGGCACGGGGAGGCGTTCGACGTGGGCGAGACGTTCTCCGGCGTCGACTACGAGACCGGCGTGCTCGCGGCCCAGGAGTTCGCCGCGCTGGCCCCCGAAGGGGTGACTCCGGCGCAGATGGCGTTGCAGTGGATCGTGCAGCAACCAGGGGTCTCGACGATCATCCCCGGGGCCCGGAACGTGGCCCAGGCCAGGGCGAACTCCGCCGCCGGGGAGCTCGAGCCGCTGGACGGCGCCACTCTCGCGGGCATCTCCGGCGTCTACGACAAGTACATCCGGGAACTCGTGCACGCTCGTTGGTGAGACCGTGTCCGCCTGCGCCCACCCGCTCCGACGTCCCTGCTGAGAACACGCCCCACCGAGGAGGACGACCGTGAAGTACATGATCATGCTGACCGGCTCGCAGCGGGACTTCGACATGATCGCGGGCTGGGCGCCGCAGGACGCGGCGGCCATGCACAAGTTCATGGGCGAGTGGAACCAGGCCCTGGTCGAGTCCGGAGAGTTCGTCGACGCCCAGGGCCTCACGCCACCCGCGCACGCTCGTCGGGTCGCGTTGAAGGACGGGGTGCCGGTGGTCACCGACGGGCCGTACGCGGAGACACAGGAAGTGCTCGCCGGTTACACAATCGTGGAGTGCGCTAGCTTCGACCGGGCCACCGAGATCGCCGCCCAGCTGGCCAACACCCCGCATCCGGCCGACGCCGAGCTGGCGCACGAGTGGTACGTGGACATCCGGCCGATCGTCAGCGGCTTCGAGGACCTCGTGTAATGACCGGGGTCGAGGGCCTGCTGCGTGAGCTGGCGCCGCAGGTCCTCGGCGCGGTCGTGCGCCGCTACGGCCACTTCTCCACGGCCGAGGACGCTGTGCAGGAGGCTCTCCTTGCCGCGGCAACACAATGGCCGTCCGACGGGCTCCCCGACCGGCCCTTGGCGTGGCTGATCACGGTGGCTTCGCGGCGGCTCACGGATCTGTTGCGCAGTGAGCAGGCGCGGCTGCGTCGGGAGGACACGGTCGCGCGGTATCCGCTGCCCGCACCGGTGGACGACTTCGACGACACGCTGGTGCTGTTGTTCATGTGCTGTCACCCGACCTTGTCGCCCGCGTCCCAGATCGCGCTGACCCTGCGGGCGGTCGGCGGCCTGACCACGACCGAGATCGCGCGGGCGTTCCTGGTGCCGGAGAGCACGATGACCCGCCGGATCACCCGCGCCAAACAGTCCATCAAGGACAGCCGAATTCCCTTCGGCATGCCCGCGGACCGAGATCTGGGCGCGGTCCTGCACGTGCTGTACCTGATCTTCAACGAGGGCTACGCGAGTACTTCCGGGCCGTTGCTGCAGCGCGCGGACCTGGCCGGCGAGGCGATCCGGATGACCCGGATCGTGCACCGGGTCGTGCCCTCCGATGGCGAAGTGGCGGGGCTGCTGGCGTTGATGCTGCTGACCGACGCCCGGCGGCCCGCGCGCAGTGGCCCCGATGGTTCGCTGATCCCGATGGACGAGCAGGACCGGTCCCTGTGGAACCAGGAGCTCATCGCCGAGGGCGTGGCCTTGATCAGCGCCGCCCTGCCGGTGGGACCCACTGGGCCGTACCAGGTTCAGGCCGCGATCGCCGCCGTGCACGACGAAGCCCCGTCAGCCGCGGACACCGACTGGCCGCAGATCGTCGCGCTGTATGAAGTCCTGCTGCGGATCCAGGACACACCCCTGGTGCGGTTGAACCACGCCGTCGCCGTGGCGATGACCAACGGCCCGGCCGCGGGAATGCTTCTCTTGGAGCCCTTGGAGAAGCCGTTGGCCAAGGACCACCGTCTGCACTCCGTGAAAGCGCATCTGCTGGAGATGTCCGGGGACAAGGCGGCGGCCCGTTCGTCGTACGAACAGGCCGCGCGCCTGACCCTGAGCCCACCGCAGCAGCGATACCTGCTGGCTAGAGCGTGTGCGCTAGGCGGTCCGCCAGCAGGCGGGTGAACCGGGGCGGGTCGGCCAGCTCGCCGCCCTCAGCCAGCAAAGCCATGCCGTACAACAACTCCGCGGTCTCGGCGAGGGCCGCGTCGTCCTTGCGCTCCTCGTGCGCCTTGCGCAGGCCGGTCACCAGGGCGTGGCCCGGGTTGAGCTCGAGGATCCGCTTGACCGGCGGCAGCTCCTGGCCCATCGCCCGGTACATCTTCTCCAGGGTGGGGGTCATGTCGTTGGCGTCGCCGACGATGCAGGCCGGGGAGGTGGTCAGCCGGGAGGACAGCCGGACCTCCTTCACGGTGTCCGCGAGGGTCTCCTTGAGCCAGGACACCAGCTCCGCGAAGTCCTTCTGCTGCTCGCCGGCGGCCTTGCGCTCCTCCTCCGTGTCCAAGTCGACCTGGCCCTTGGCGATGGACCGGAACTGCTTGCCCTCGTAGTCCAGCACCGACTCGACCCACATCTCGTCGATCGGGTCGGTGAGCACGAGCACCTCGTAGCCCTTGGCGCGGAACGCCTCCATGTGCGGGGAGTTCTCGATCGCGCTGCGCGAGTGCCCGGTCAGGTAGTAGATGTGCTCCTGGCCGTCCTTCATCCGCTCGATGTACTCGCGCAGGGTGGTGAGCTTCTCGGCGTCGTGCGTGGAGGCGAACGAGGCGACGTCGAGGATGGCCTCGCGGTTCTCGAAGTCGGCGACCAGGCCCTCCTTGACGGCCGCGCCGAACTCCTTCCAGAAGGTCGCGTACTTCTCCGCGGCCAGCGACTTGACCGTGGACAGCACCTTCTTGACCAGGCGGCGGCGCATCAGCTGGATCTGCCGGTCCTGCTGCAGGATCTCGCGGGACACGTTCAGCGACAGGTCCTGCGCGTCCACGACCCCCTTGACGAACCGGAGGTACTCCGGCATCAGCTCCTCGCAGTCGTCCATGATGAACACGCGCTTGACGTAGAGCTGCACCCCGCGCTTGCGGTCCCGGCTGAACAGGTCGAGCGGGGCGCGCGACGGGATGAACAGCAGCGCCTGGTACTCGAACGTGCCCTCGGCCTGCATCTGGATGATCTCCAGCGGATCGGTCCAGTCGCGGCTGATGTGCTTGTAGAACTGGTTGAACTCCTCCTCGGAGGCCTCGTCGCGGGTGCGCGCCCAGAGGGCCTTCATCGAGTTGACGGTCTCCCACTCGCGGGTGGGCTCCCCGCCCTCCTCCGCGGCCGGCTTCTCGACCTGCATCTTCACCGGGAAGGTGATGAAGTCGGAGTAGCGCTGGACGATCTCGCGGATCTTCCAGTCGGCCGTGTAGTCGTAGAGGTGGTCCTCGCTGTCCTCGGGCTTGAGGTGCAGGGTCACCGACGTGCCCTGCGGGGCGTCCTCGACCGTCTCGATCGTGAACGTGCCCTCGCCCGCGGACTCCCAGCGGGTCGCCTCGGTCTCGCCGGCCCGGCGGGTCAGCAGGGTGACCTTGTCGGCCACCATGAAGCTCGAGTAGAACCCGACGCCGAACTGGCCGATCAGGTCGGACGCGGACTCCTTGGTCTCCTTGAGCTTGCGCAGCAGCTCCGCGGTGCCGGACTTGGCGATGGTGCCGATCAGGTCGATGACCTCGGCCCGGGACATGCCGATCCCGTTGTCCCGCACGGTCAGCGTGCGGGCCTCCTGGTCGGCTTCCAGCTCGATGTGCAGGTCGGACGTGTCGACCTGCAGGTCCTTGTCCCGGAACGCCTCCAGCCGCAGCTTGTCCAGCGCGTCGGACGAGTTCGAGATCAGCTCACGCAGGAAGATGTCCTTGTTCGAGTAGATCGAGTGCACCATGAGCTGCAGCAACTGCCGCGCCTCGGCCTGGAACTCGAGCGTTTCGATCCGCGTATCCACATTCCCTCCGGAGTCACCACGGCCGGGCATCCCCTCATCCCGTGCCCGCCTGTGGGAATTATCCCAGCCGCGCTAGTGGATCTCCGCCGTACCCGGACATGACGAAGGGCACCCACCACGGGGTGCCCTTCCTGCTGTTCAGCCCTGGCGGGCCTTGAACCGCGGATCCTTGGAGTTCAGGACGTACACCTTGCCGTCCCGGCGGACGACCTGGGCGCCCGGCTTGGCCTTCAGCGACCTCAACGACTGGCGAACCTTCATGTCCCTCTCAACGGCGGGACCCCCGGAGATATTCCGGCTAAGACGGTTACACTGGGTGATTACCCGTAGGTGAGTACCCCACTTCAAAGTGGGTACTTTCATCTGGTTAGTGGACGCCGTACGGTCGACGGCATGAGCATCGTGATCACCGGGGCCACTGGCCATCTTGGACGGTTGACCATCTCCTCGCTGCAGGCCGCGGGCGTGCCGGCCGCTGAGATCGTCGCCGCTGTCCGTTCCCCCGAGAAGGCGGCCGACCTTGCCGCCCAAGGGATCCGCCTGCTGGTCACGGACTACGACGAACCGTCCACATGGGAGTTCCAGCCGGGCGACCGGGTGCTGCTGATCTCGAGCAACGCCGTCGGCAGCCGGGTGGCGCAGCACTCCGCGGTGATCGACGCGGCGGCAACTGCCGGAGTCGCGCAACTGGTGTACACCAGCATCTTCGGCGCCGACACCGCGGACTTCCGGCTCGCCGAGGAGCACCAGGCCACCGAGAAGAAGATCATCGAGTCCGGGCTGCCCCACACCTTCCTGCGCAACAACTGGTACACCGAGCTGTTCACCGGCATGACCGGCCTTTTCCTTGAGCACGGCGCCATCGTGAACAACGTCACGGCGGACGCCCGGATCGCCTTCGCGCCCCGGTCCGACTACGCGGCGGCCGCGGCGGCCGTGCTGACCCAGGACGGTCACCTCAACAAGGCCTACGAGCTGGGCGGCGACGTCGCCTGGTCGTACCCGGAGCTGGCCGCCGAGCTGGCCCAGCAGGCCGGGACCGCGGTGGTCCACAAGACCGTGACCGACGCGGAGCAGCAGGACTTGTTGGTGGCCGCCGGACTTCCGGCCGGGTACGCGGAGATCTTGGTGGACGCCAACGCGGGTATCAGCCGCGGTGCGCTCAACGGCACGCCCGGCGAGCTGGCCCGGCTGCTGGGCCGGCCCACCGAGCCAATGGCCGAGTCCATCGCGAAGGCCCTTGCCGGGTAACGGATCCGGCATCTTCTCGCCAGTCCGGGCAACGTGGCCCGGGCTGGTGATCGCATTCCGGCGAACCAGACGAATGGGGCTACCCCGTCCGGTCGCGCCCCGAAAGGGTGGGCGGATGCGAAGACGAGCTGTGTGGCGGGGCGCTGCCCTAGCCGCAGTGGGGACATTGTCTATCGGATTGGTGGCGCCGGCGGCCGAAGCGGCCCCGGCGGCTGGGGCACCATCGTCGTCCGTCCAGGGCGACATCGCGGACCACGGCGGGGACGTCGACAACCGCCCGGCGGCGGCCGAGCCGTCCAGGGAACAGGTGGCGACCGCCGCCCAAGGCAGCACGACGGTCCGGTGGAACAAGTACGGCACACCGGGCACGCTGGTGCCGAAGATCGAGCTACAGCAACAGAAGCGCAAAGTGGCCGCCGATCCGGTGGCCATCGCGCGGGCCTACCTGGCCGACAACCAGGCCGCGTTCAAGGTCTCCGCCCAGACTGTCGGCGACATGGAAGTCCTGGTGAACCGGCCGATGGGCCAGGGGCACTACGTCATGCTGCGGCAGAAGTTCGGCGGCGTCCCGGCGCTGCTGGACGGGCTCGCCGTGTTCGGTATCCGCGACGGCGCCGTGGCGTACTTCAGCTCCACGCTCAGCCCGGACCGCGCCGCGCCGGAGGCGGCCACCCTCTCCCAGCAGGACGCGGTCCAGGCCGCGGCCAGGGACGCCAGGATTTCCGAGGTGGCGCAGGCGAAGCTGGGCCCGGTCCCGATGCCGGACGGCGCGCCCCGGCTGGCCTACCAGGTCGTCCTGCAGGGCGAGGGCAAGGGCTTCACGACGTACATCGACGCGCGGACTGGGAAGGTGCTCCTCCGCGAGGACATCGTCGACCACGACTCGGACAACCCCGAGTGGGCCGCGTTCCCGGCCAACCCGCCCGCGGACTACTCGACCAAGGACACCCGCGTGAAGTGGTGCCTGACGGCCGGGCCGGGCTGTGAGCGGACGGTCAGCACGGCCGACCGAGGGGTGGCGTGGGACGACGTCAACGGGACCCCGAGCCTGACCTCGTCGGGCAACTCCGCCAAGGCGACGGAGAAGTGGGACGACCTGAACGGCGGCACGTTCGGCACCCGTACCTCCACGGCCAGCCCCGAGCGCAAGTACACCTACCCCTGGACCAACCAGTGGCACGACTCGGGCTGCGACCCGGCCGTGTTCGGCACGCCGCAGCAGAACGACATCGACGCGGCGATCGCGAACCTGTTCGCCATGCACAACCGGATGCACGACTGGTCGTACCACTTGGGGTTCACCGAGGAGACGTGGAACCTGCAGGCCAGCAACGGCGACCGCGGCGGCCTGGGCGGTGACCAGGAACGCGGGCAGGCCCAGTCGGGCGGCCGCGCCGGTGGTGCGCCGCCGGACTTCCTGTCCCGCAACAACGCCAACCAGTCCAGCCCGCCCGACGGCGTGGCGCCGGTGTCGAACATGTACCTGTGGCAGGCGGTTCCGGCCGCGTTCTACGGGCCTTGTGTCGACGGTGACTACGACATGTCGGTGATCGGGCACGAGTACAGCCACGCCATCAGCGGCCGGCTCATCGCGGGCCCGAACAGCGGCTGGTCGGGTTCACAGGCCGGCGCCATGAACGAGTCGCACTCCGACCTGTTCTCGATGGAGTACCTGTACGAGTACGGGTTCCGCCCGCGCGGCGACACCCCGTACGTCGTCGGCGGGTATGTGACCGGCGACAAGACGGCGGGCATTCGCAACTACGACATGAGCAAGAGCCCGCTGAACTACAGCAACGTGACCTACGACCTGGTCGGCTCGCAGGTGCACGCGGACGGCGAGATCTGGAGCGCGACGAGCTTCGACGTGCGCCAGGCGATGATCGACAAGTACGGCCTGGGAACCCCTGAGCTGCAACGGAAGTGCGCCGACGGCCAGGTGCCGGTGGAGCAGTGCCCGGGCAACCGGCGCTGGGTCCAGCAGGCGTTCGACGCGTTGCTGCTCAGCGCCTCGGGTGCGGTCAGCTACGTCGACATGCGCGACGCGACGCTGGCGGCCAACCAGATCCGGTACGGCGGGGCGGACCTGCCGGTGCTGTGGAACGCTTTCGCACAGCACGGCCTGGGCCGGGACGCGGCCAGCAACGGCTCCAACGACCAGCACCCGAAGCCGAGCTTCGCCTCCGCGTTCAGCAAGAACGCCACGCTGAAGCTGACCACGCCGAACGCGCGGCTGTACGTCGGTGACTACGAGGCCCGGTCCGTCCCGGTCGCGGACACCGACCCGGCCACGCCGTTGCCGGACACCGCCGAGATCACCCCGGGTGAGTACTCGTTCGTGGTGGCCGCCAACGGGTTCGGCTCGACGCGCCTGCACCGCAAGGTCCGGGCCGGTGAGCAGAGCCAGATCCGGACGCTGCCGGTGCCGAACGTGGCCGCTTCGGCTTCGGGCGCCACTGCCGTTGGCGATGGCGTCAACCTCGAGAAGCTGATCGACGAGACCGAGGGCACGGACTGGGCGTCGCTGGGCAGTCCGGTGGCGGGCAAGGGCGTTCGCGTCGATCTGGCCGGCGACCGGCCGCAGCTGGTCACCCGCGTGCAGGTGAGCGCCCTCGTCCGGCCGCCGGTCGCCGGGGACGCGGACCCGGGGACGCAGAACCGGTTCACCGCGTTGCGCCAGTTCGAGGTGCTGTCGTGCAACTCGGTGTTCGGCAAGGACTGCGCGAACCCGGCGAACTACCGGCACGTCTACACCTCGCCGGCCAACGCGTTCCCGGCGAACCGGCCGCGGCCGACCGCCCCGGACCTGTCCGAGCGTTCGTTCCGCATCCCGCCGACGTTCGCGACGCACCTGATGGTCCGGGTGCTGACCAACCAGTGCACCGGAGCCCCTGAGTACGCGGGCCAGCAGCACAACGACCCCCGTTCCAACAGCGACTGCACCACCGGAAACCCGACGGTGGCCCAGACCGTCCGGATCGCCGAGTTCCAGGCCTTCCTGATCTGAGCCTGAGAATGGGCGGTCAGGGTGCCCCTGACCGCCCATCCGGCCCGGATGTGGTCCACACTGGAGGGTGTGCGACTGATCCTGAATGTGATCTGGCTGGTGCTCTGCGGGTTCTGGATGGCCGTCGGCTATCTGGTGGCGGGGATCATCTGCTGTGTCCTGATCATCACCATCCCGTTCGGCCTGGCGTCGTTCCGGATCGCGAACTACGCCCTGTGGCCGTTCGGCCGGACCATCCAGCCGCGGCGCGGCGCCGGGGTGGCCTCCGTGCTCGGCAACATCATCTGGATCATCTTCGCCGGCTGGTGGCTGGCCATCGCCCACCTGGTCACGGGGTTCCTGCTGTGCCTGACCATCATCGGCATCCCCCTGGCCATCGCGAACTTCAAGATGATCCCGATCTCCCTGGTCCCCCTCGGCTCCGAGATCGTCCCCACCACCTGACCCGCGTGTCCCCCTTTCCTCCGTGGTGTGTCCCCTCTTCCTCCGTGGTGTGTCCCCCGGAGGAAAGGCGGACACGGACCGGAGGAAGAGGGGACACGCGAGGGAGGAAAGGGGGACACGCGGGTTAGCAGTGGGTGGTGCGGTGGGTTCCGTTGACCAGGAAGTCGGTCACGGCCGCGTCCCCGCAGGCGTTGCCGTTGGCGAGGTAGGAGTCATGGCCGCCGGAGTTCACCGTGACCATGCGGGCCCGGTGGCCGAACGCGTCAAGCAGCTTCAACGCGCCTGAGTACGGGGTCGCCGGGTCGCGCAGGTTCTGGACCAGCAGCACGTTGTCCGGGCCGTTCGGCGTGATCCGCACCGCCGGTGCGGGGTTGGCGGGCCAGAAAGCGCACGGGAAGATGTTGGCGGGCATGCCGTTCGTCAACGGGTACGCCTTGCGGTTCGCCAGGACCTCGCGCTGGTAGTAGCTCACGTCCCGCGGCCAGGCCACGTCGTTGCACACGGTCGCCACGGACACGGCCATGGTGTTCTGGAACTGATCCGTCGGCGGGACCGGGAAAACGGGCGGTTCGGTGCCGGTTTTGGCCGCCTGCAAGGTCGCTGCCAGCAACGGGAACGCCGAGTCGCCGTACATCGACTGGAACATGGCCGTGCGCAGGTAGTTCCCGGTGATCGACGGGGTCGGCGCACGGTCGTACTGCGCGGCGAGGCTCATGTACGTGGCCCGAACCTCGGCAGGAGTGGATCCGAGGTCATAGGTGCCCACGCGGGCCGCGGCCCAGGCGGCGAAGTCCGGGAACCGGTCCTCGCCACCAACCCCGAAGTTCCGCGCCCACTGGCGGGCCACCAGCTTCGGGTTGGGATCGTCGTTGCTGTCCAGCACAACGCGGTCGGTGTTGCCGGGGAACAGTTGCGCATAGGTGGCTCCGGCGTACGTGCCGTACGAAGTGCCCCAGTACGAGAGCTTCCGCTCACCGAGGGCCTTGCGGATCTGGTCGATGTCCCTGGCCTCGTTGCGGGTGTTGATGTGCCGCATCAACTCCCCGCCGTTGCGGACACACGCCTGCGCGACCCGCTCGGCCTTGGCCACGTTGGCGGAGATGTCCCCATCCGGGGCGGGGAACGGCAAGAAGGTCTTGGGATCGGCGTCTTCCGGCGTCAACGCGCACGAGACCGGCGTGCTGGCACCGACTCCACGCGGGTCGAACCCGACGATGTCGTACCGGTCCTTCACGTCCTTGGGCAGCCTGGGTACGACCGCCGACGGCTTGCTCAGCCCGGAGTTGCCCGGACCGCCGGGGATGATCAGCAGCACACCGCGCCGCAGCTTCGGGTCGGCCGTGCGGATCCGGGACACCGCCAGCGAGATCTGTTGCGCGCCAGGATGGTCGTAGTCCATGGGGACGCGCACGGTCGCACATTCCTGCGTCCCGCATGGCCTCCAGGTGAGGTTCGTGCCCGCGGCCTGGGCCACGGGCAGCGTCACCAGGCTCGCGGCCACCGCCGCGATGGTCGAGACCTGAACGATTTTTCGCATGCCCCAAGCATTTCCCGCGCACCGGACCGGGGCCATCCGGTGCGCAGGCGTGATCATGGTAGGGCTGACCCTACAAGCTGAACGCCACCGACCGCAGAATGATCGCGAGCACGAACACGGCCGTGAAGGCCAGGTCGATCGCGATCCCACCCGCGCGCACCGGCCGCAGCACGCGCCGCACGGGCGCGATGACCGGCTCGGTCAGCGCATGGGTGACCTGGCGGGCGCGCCGGGCCCAGTACGGGCCACCGGCCAGCACGCCGGTCCAGTCCAGCACCATCCGCACGATCAGCAACACGATGAACAACGTCAGGGCGTACCCGATCAGGGCTCCGATGACGCTCATGGCGAACTCCTCCATCCTTCCTGCCGGGTACAACGCACAAGACCCCGCCGGAAGTGTCGGGTTCGCCGTATTTCTCAGCGGACTATCAGGGTTCCCGGCCCAGCAGGCGGAAGTACGCCAGCAACGGCTGGGAGTGGCTGTGCAGGTTGGCGACCGGATACGCCTGCATCGCGATCCCCAGGTCCGGCCAAGCCCACGTCTCCCCCGGCCGGTCGCTCTCCGGCGGCAGGTACGCATCCGGCCCGGACAACGTCCCCGACCAGATCCCCGGATATGCCTCGGAATGCGCGTGCAACGTCATCCGCCGCCACTCGTCCCACGCCAGTTCCCGGTCGTACTTCGCCGCGGCCCACACCAACGTCATGTTGATCGAGAACCAGATCGGCCCGCCCTCCCGGACGCGCGCGCCCAACGGCGAGCCCGTGCGGCAGATCCTGTCGATCGTCGACAGCAACTCGCGCGCCTGATCATCGTCGGCGGCGCCACAAAGGATGGCCCACGGCTGAACCTCCAGCCACAGCGAGTCGTCCCCGACCACCGCCCCAGGCCCATACGCGCGCCGGAACCATCGCCCATTCCATTCCGCCGCAACGCGTTCCCGCAGTTCGGCCCCATACTCCCGGGCCTCCGCAGCGGTCCCGGTATCCCCAAGCCGCTCCGCCAACCGCGCGTACACCGGCAGAACCCACGCGGCCATCGCGGAGTTGAGCACCGACGAGCCGTGCCCGATCATCTCGTCCCGGTCCACACCGGACTCGGTGATCGCCATATCGTTCCAGTCGGCGTTGAGAATCCGCACATGCCCGTGCTCACCCACACCGACACTGTCCACAAAGAACCGGAACTGCCGCCGCAGGTTCTCCTTCAACGACACAGGATCCGCCTCGTGCACGGGGTGATACCCCACCGGCTGCGCGAACGCGCCGAGATCCCCAGTCACCAATCCGTACTCCGCCGCCAGCCACAACGCCCACAAGTTCGAGTCGGACGGCCGGAAGAACTGCGTCCACGGCTGCTTCCGCCCATCCAACGCATAAGGCAAGTCACCATCCGGACTGCCCCACGCACAAGTGTTGCGCAGCACCGACAACGCCAGATCCGGCTCCAGGTACACCAACGGAAGCGCATGTTGCAACGGATCCCGCGCGGCCCCGTTGAACCCATGCCGGAACGAGTACGCGGACCCCTGATCAAGCGTATGCCCACCCAGAACACCATCTACGCAAGCGGCGCCAGTCAACATCGCCGCATGCCAAGGAATCTCCACAACAGCCTCGGGAGGTTCGCTCACAGACGGCAACCGCGCCCGCAACCCCGCCAGGCTCTGGGAATACACCGCCTCCGGATCGATCTCCCCCAGCTCAAGCCCGAACCGGAACCAGAACACCCGCCGCTCCCCAACCTCCAGCTCCACATCCACCGACACGGACAAGGGCCCCGAAACAGCCCCAACCCGCGCTCCCCCAACCTCTTCCAGACACACGACCGCCGGATCCGCAGGCGCCTCATCCCGCGCAGGCCCGAACTCCAGGCTCACCACCCGCTGATGAACCTCCCACTCCTCGCTCACCACCGACCGCAGCACAGCATCCCCGGAGTTCACGACCTCAACGCGAACCAGCACCCACGGCCACTCCCCCTCCGGGCACAACACCGTCCGCTCAACCCCAACTCCCACCAAGGAACCCACCGATTCAGCCACTTCAGCCGACGCCGCTTCAGGATCGTCACCCATCGAGTCGGCAGGGGTTGAGGTCGTAGACCCCGACCCCGATCCCGATGGCGATGATCTTGGTTCGATTCTGTGCGGGGTGGCCCCGCACCACATCGAACCAAGATCTTCGCCCCACGAGACCCGCCAAAAGGTCGGCCCAAAGAGGGCCGCCCCAGACACAACCTCCGCCCCCAGCCGACACACCCCAGTCGACTCGGCCAACCACCGGCAGTCCCGATACTCGTCCCACAGACTGCACAACCCGTCACTCCCGGCAACGAGAGTGATCCGCCGGTTCCCAAGGTGCACGACGTGCCGGGAAGACACTGGGTCGATGATGGGATCCCAGGCTGAATTCGTGACCCGGTAGGTGAAAACGGGCGTCCCTTCGGCGGTGGTCCATTCCCCGAACGCACTCATACTCAAGAGCATTGCCCAGCGAGGGAGCCTGATGCGAGTCGCCTTACCCGCCCTGCTGACCGTCGTGCTCGCAGCGGTAGTCCCGCCCGCTGCCCAAGCCGCACCACAGAGCTGCCCGGCCACAGTCGACGAAAGCGCGTTCGCCACCACCGCTGACCTGCACCGGATGAACGCGACCATCGCGGGCTTCGGTCTGCGGATCACCGGCGGCCCCGAGCACAAGGCGATGATCAACTGGTTGGAACGTCAGGTGCACGGCCTGAAAACGACGTCGCGGAAGTTCGAGATCCAACGCTGGCAACCCCTCACGCACAACCTCGAGACCTCAGCGTTCCTCACCGCGGGCGCCGACCGGGTCAAGATCGCCGGCGCGATCCCGTACACCCAGCCCGCCCTCGCGAGAACCGGCAAGCTGACCTACCTCCCGGCGACCGAGCCGATCACCAAGGACAACGCCCAAGGCAGGATCGTCATCCGCGACTTCCCGCCGGTGGACCGCGGCTACACGGCCGAGTCCCTGCTGGACCAAGACCTGATTGCGGCGGGAATCGCCGGGGCGGCGGGCCTGATCATCGCGTTCGACCTGCCCCGTGAGCAGGTCCGCGGCTACTACGACCCGCACACCGGAACCCACTATCGTGTGCCGGGTGTGTTCGTCGGCGGTGACGAAGCGCGAGACCTGAAGCAACGAGTGGGTCAACGAGCCAGCATCTCCGTCCTGGCCTACACCGAAAAGGCGACAACGAGGTCACTGATCGCCACCCTCCCCGGCCAGAGCGACGAGCGGATCGTCTTCGACACCAACACCGACGGCAACACGTGGGTGCAGGACAACGGAAACGCCGCTCTCATCGCCCTGGCAAGGTATTTCGCCAGGCTCCCGCTGGCCTGCCGCCCCCGCACGATCCAGTTCGTGTTCGCAACAGGCCACTTGAACCGTCCCACCGAGGGGACAGAGTTCCTGGCCCGCCAACTGGACGCCGACTACGACAAGGGCACAGTGGCCTTCGCGTTCGCGGTCGAACACCTGGGCACCCGGGAGTTCGTCGCCGTCCCCACCGACAAAGGCCGGGAGCTGAGGCCGACCGGTCTCAGCGAGTTCGCGGCCTGGTTCGCGGGCAGCCCGAAGCTGGCCACCGCGGCGACAACGGCGCTGGCCAACCGTGGTGTGGACCGCGTGGCCGTCCTGCCGGGTATCGACGTACCGAACCCGGCTCGCGTGCCACCGCAGTGTTCCTTCGGTGGCCTGGGCACGCACCTGCACAGCCACCTGGTCCCGTCGACTGCGATGATCTCCGGACCATGGTCACTCTGGGCACCGAGTTTCGGCGAGGACGCTATCGACTTCACCCGAATGCGCGCACAAACCCTGGCCGCAGGTGACGCTGTGCTCGCGCTGGCTAGCACGTCCAGGGCGGAGATCGCGGGACCGTACCTGGCGTACCGGCAGGCCAGAGCCGCAGGCGCGGCCGGGTGCCCGCACGACCTGCCGCCCGTGCAAGCGCCCGGAGGTCACTGAATTGACATCGGACGACTCCGGAACGCTACTAGTCCTCTACAGTGAATCCGGGCCGGTCACAGGACCTCCAGGCAGTGGCGTCGATACGGTGCTCGACAGGGGTCCTCACCGTCCCGGGGACCGTCACGCAAGCTGTAGCACACAGCCGAGATGCCGGGGTTTGTGATGGAGTTCAGGATCCTGGGCCCGGTCGAGGTCCACGGAACGGGTGGACGGGCCAGGCTCGGCGGGGCCAAACAGGTCGCGCTGATGTCGGCGCTGATCGTCCAGGCCAACCACGTCGTCCCCGTCGACGCGCTGATCGAGGCCGCCTGGGGCGACGATCCCCTGGACGCGGCGACGGCGGCCCTGCACACCAGCTTCTCCCGGCTGCGGCGCGCGTTGAACGACGTGGAGCCCAGCGGCGGCGAGCGGATCGTCACGCAGTCCACGGGCTACCTGCTCCGCGTCGAACCGGGCGAGCTCGACCTGGACACGTTCCACGAGCACGTGAAACAGGCCCGGGCGGCGAACACCGCCGGCCAGCTCGACGAGTCGGTGACCCGGTTCCAGGCCGCGATGGCGCTGTGGCGCGGTCCCGCGCTGGCCGGGGTGACCGGCCGCTCCGCGCAGGGGCACGCGAACAGCATCAACGAGACCCGGCTGACGGTCACCGAAGAGATGATCAACGTCCGGCTCGCCCGCGGTGAGCACGCCGCGCTGATCGCCGACCTCAACGCGCTGATCAGCACGCACCCGTTGCGCGAACGTTTGCGCGGTCAACTGCTGCTCGCGTTGTACCGCAGTGGGCGGCAGGCCGACGCGTTGAGCGCGTACCAGGACATCTACCGGCTGTTGTCCGACGAGCTGGGCATCCAGCCCGGCCTGCAGCTGCGCCAGCTGCACGAGCAGATCCTGGCCAGCGACCCCGCGCTGGACGTGCCCTCGCCGACCGCCGCGCCGACGGTGTCGCTGACCGGCCTGGTGCCCCGGCAGCTGCCCGCGGACGTCGCCAACTTCACCGGCCGCGAGGAGTACCTCAACGAGCTGGACGCGTTGCTGGAAAGCCAGCTGCAGACCGAACAGCCCGCGGTGGTGATCTCCGCGATCGCGGGTGTCGCCGGGGTCGGCAAGACCGCGCTGGCGCTGCGCTGGGCGCACCGGATCGCCAACCGCCTGCCGGACGGGCAGTTGTACGTGAACCTGCGCGGGTACGCGCCCACGCCGCCGATGGTGCCGACCGAGGCGCTGGGCATCCTGTTGCGCGCCTTGGGCGTGCCGCAGGCGCAGATCCCGTTGGAGCAGGACGAGCAGGCCGCGCTGTACCGGTCCCTGCTGGCCGACCGGCACACGTTGGTACTGCTGGACAACGCGGCCGCGGCCGACCAGGTGCGGCCGTTGCTGCCCGGCAGCTCGACCTGTCTCGTGCTCGTGACCAGCCGCGACGACCTGCGTGGGCTGACGGCGTTGCACGGCGCCCACCGGCTCGTGCTGGACGTGTTGTCGCCGGACGAGGCCCACACCCTGCTGACCCGGATCGTCGGTGCGGAGCGGGTGACCGCCGAGCCGGACGCGACCCGGGAGCTGGCCCGGGCCTGCGGCTACTTACCTCTGGCGCTACGCATCGCGGCAGCGCACCTGGCCAGCCACCCGTCCCGGCCGATCGCCGAGTACCTGGCGGAGCTGAACCAGGGAAACCGGTTGGGGCAGCTGGCGATTGAGGAGGATCGCGAGGTCGCCGTGCGTGCCTCGTTCGACCTCTCGTACCAGACGCTGGACGCGGCCGCCTCGCGGTTGTTCCGGCTGCTGGGCCTGCTGCCCGGACCCGACTTCACCGCGCCCGCCGCCGCGGCGCTGATCGACGCCTCGCCCGAGGAGACCGCCCGGATCGTGGACCGGCTGGCCGCCGCGCACCTGGTGGAACGGGCCAACCCCGGCCGGTTCCAGCTGCACGACCTGCTGCGGTTGTACGCGCGCGAACGCGCCGAGGCCGAGGACTCGGCCGAGGAACGCGACAAGGCCGTGCAACGCCTGCTGGACATGTACCTGGGCACGTCGGACTCGGCCACCACCCGGCTCTACCCGGGGATGGAACACCTGGTCAGCAAGCCGCAGGGGATCCGGGCGCGGACGCTCGCGCTGGGCGACTCGACCCAGGCGCTGCACTGGCTGGACTCCGAGCGCCCCAACCTGGTCGCGGCGGCCAAACACGCGGCCGAGCACGGTCCGCGCGACTTCACCTGGCAGCTGGCCGACTCGCTGTCCGGCTACTTCTACGGCCGGATGTACCGGGGCGACTGGCTGGAGATCACCGAGCTGGGCCTGCAGGCCGCGCACGACACCGGCGAGCGGATCGGCGAGGCCGCGATGCTGCACGGCCTGGCCCGCGCCCGGTTCACCTTCGGCCAGTACCGCGAGTCGGTCGAGTTCGGCCTGCGCGCCATGGAACTGCACCGGGAGGCCGAGAACCCGGCCGGGGACGCGGAGATCTACAAACAGCTCGGCCTGGCGTACTGGCCGTTGGGCGAGCTGGACAACGCGCTGGAGGCGTTCGCCCGCGGCCGCGATCTCTACCGGCAGAGCGGCAACCGGACCGGCGAGTCGACCTGCATGAACGGGATGTGCCTGTCGTTCACCGACTGGGGCCGGCTCGACGAGATGCTCGAGTACAACGACCAGGCGCTGGCGATCCACCGGGAGATCGGCGGCAAGCTCGGCGAGGCCGCCTGCCTGCAGATCCGCGGGATCGCCTACATCGAGCTGGGCCGGTTCGCCGAGGCCATGCAGCTGTGCCAGCGGGCTTTGGAGCTGTACCACGAAAGTGGTTACCGCTACAACGAAGCGTCCACATTGACCAACATCGCGGCGATCCACCGGGAGACTGGTCAGACCAGCGACGCGCTCGACTGGGGGCATCGCGCCCTCACTCTGGCGGGTGAATTCAACGATCCGCGCGGGGCGAGCCTGGCCATGACGGTGTTGTCCGGCACGTATCTGGTGCTCGACCGGCTGGGCGACGCCCGGACCCTGGGCACCGAAGCCGTACAGGTGGCCCGGGAGACCCGGTTCCGCCGCAACGAGATCGACGCGATGATCGGCCTCGCCGCGGTGCACCGCACCGAGGGCCAGCACGACTACGCGCTCAGCCTGGCCACGAACGCGTTGGAGGGGGCACGGGAGAGCCAGTTCCGGCAGTCCACCGGGGTCGCGCTGACCTCGCTGGCCGACACGCACCTGGAGACGGGGGAACACGAGACCGCGCTCGAACACGCCACTGAGGCACTGCCGGTTCACCGGCAGGTGGGGCACCGGTTAGGGGAGGCCCGTACGCTGCGCACGCTCGGACATGTCGAGCGGCAGCTGCGCGGAGATCAGGCAGTCCATCCACATTGGCCGGACGCATTGGCTATCTTCACGGAACTGGGGACGCCAGAAGCCGAGCAGCTCAGATCGCTGCTCGGCACCACCACCTGATCCCAGGGCCGGAGGTTGGATGACCAGCCAGAGTCCACCGCCTATCGCTGTCGTCGGCATCGGGTGCCGGCTGCCCGGAGCCCATGGCCCGGAAGAGTTCTGGCACCGGTTACGCGCTGGGCACGACGGCGTCACCGCGATCTCCGCCGAACGCATCGGGCTGGGCGCGTTCGACGAGGCCACCGTGGCCGAGCTGGCCGGCTGCCGCGGCGGGTTCATCGACGGCATCGACCTGTTCGAGCCGTCGTTCTTCGGGGTCAGCCCGCGGGAGGCGACCCGGATGGACCCGCAGCTGCGGCTGTTGCTGGAAACCACGTGGGAGACGCTCGAGGACGCAGGCCAGCCACCGGAAGCGCTGGCCGGGACCGCGACCGGTGTCTTCATTGGACACGCGACCGCGGACTACCGGGACATGCAGGAGTCCGAGCGCCTGATGGACGCGTACGCGGCGCTCGCCAGCATCCGCGCGCTGATGTCGGGGTTCGTCTCACACGTCTTCGACCTGCGCGGACCCAGCATGTCGGTGGACACCGCGTGTTCGTCGTCCGCGGTGGCCGTGCATTCGGCGTGTCAGAGCCTGCGGTCCGGTGAGTCGGACTTCGCCCTGGCCGGTGGCGTGAACATCGTTCTCGCACCGGAGAACTTCCTCGGCCTGTCGCGGTATGGGCTGTTCGCGGCGGACGGGCGCTGCAAGTTCGGCGACGCCGGGGCGGACGGGTTCGTGCGGAGTGACGGGGTGGTCCTGGTCGCGTTGAAGACCCTGGACCGCGCTTTGGCCGACTCCGACCGGATCTACGCGGTGATCCTGGGCAGCGCGATGAACAACGACGGCCGCGGCGGCGGTTACCTGGGCCGCCCGTCGGTCAGCGGCCAGACACAGGTGCTGCGTAAGGCTTTCGAGCAGGCCGGGGTGAAAGCCTCGGAGTTCGACTACGTCGAGGCGCACGGGACCGGGACGCCGGTCGGCGACGCGGTCGAGCTGGAGGCGCTCGGATCCGCGCTCGGGCATGGCCGCGACCGGCCGTGCCTGGTCGGATCGGTGAAGACGAACGTGGGGCACACCGAGTCCGCGGCCGGGGTGACCGGGCTGGTGAAGACCGCGTTGTGCTTGTACCACGGGGAAGTCCCGGCGAGCCTGCACCTCAACGAGCCCAACCCCGGGATCGACTGGTCGCGGCTGCCGGTGACGGTTCCCGCGTCCTTGACCCCGTTGCCCAAGCGCGATCGGCCATGGGTGGCCGGGGTGAACTCGTTCGGGATCTCCGGGACGAACGTGCACCTCGTGTTGTCCCAGGCCGGAAGTCCGGCCGCCGCACCGGAACGCGCGGGCGAGACCCGGTTGCTGACATTGTCTTCACACAGCCCTCAGGCATTGCGCGACCTCGCTTCGGCCTATGTGGACTACCTGACCGGCGACGGCCGCGAGGTGGCGTTGCGGGACATCTGTTACAGCGCGGCCAGGCGGCAACACCAGCCGAGCCGTCTGGCAGTGGCGGGTGCCAGTCACACGGAGATGGCCGGGCGGCTGGGCGACTGGCTTGCCGGGAAAGCGGATCGCGCGGTGGCGGCGCGGTCCGAGCCCCTCGGCAGGACGCCCCGGATCGCGTTCGTCTTCCCCGGCCAGGGCGCGCAATGGATCGGCATGGGCCGGGAACTGCTCGCGCGCTCCGCGGTTTTCCGTGCCGCGGTGGAACAGTGCGAGCAGGCCGTGCGCCGGGAGGCGGGCTGGTCCGTGTTCGGCAAGCTGACCAGCGGCGAACCGCTGGGCGGCGTGGAGTTCGTCCAGCCGGTGCTGTGGGCGGTCCAGGTCGGGATCGCCGAGCTGTGGCGGTCCTGGGGCGTCGAGCCGGATCTGGTGCTGGGACACAGCATGGGCGAGATCGCCGCCGCGACCGTCGCCGGTGCCTTGACGTTCCGCGATGCCGCGGCGGTGATCTGCCGCCGCAGCCAGCTGGCCGCGCGCAACTCCGGGCGGGGCGCGATGGCCGCGATCTCGTTGTCCGCCGAGCAAACAGCCGATGCCATCGCCGGTTACACCGACCGGGTGTCGATCGCCGTGGTCAACAGCCCAGCCTCCACCGTGATCTCCGGCGATCCCGACGCGATCGCCGCCATTTTGTCCACAATGGATGATCGTGGGGTGTTCTGCCGGCGGCTGGAGGTTCAGTTCGCCGCGCACAGCCCCCAGGTGGACGAACTTCGCGACGAGCTGCGGGCCTGCCTGACGGACGTTTCCGCGTCTCCCGGCAAGGTGCCGATTCATTCCACTGTGGCCAATGAGGTCGTCGACGGGTCCGCTTTGGACGCGGACTACTGGGTGCGCAACTTCCGTGAGCCGGTGTGGTTCGCCGACTCGATGCACACCGTTCTCCGCCAGGGAACCACGATCTTCGTGGAGATCAGCCCGCATCCGGTGCTGGTGCCCGCTTTGGAGGAGTGCCTGGAGTCGTTCGAGCTGGACGGCGCCGTCGTGCCGTCGTTGTGGCGGGACCGGCCCGAGAAGGCGTCGATGCTGTCCTCGTTGGGCGCGTTGCACACTCTCGGCTACCCGGTTCCGTTGCGCCGCCTGTACGGCAACGAGGCCCGGCTGGTGTCGCTGCCGACTTACCGGTGGCAGCGTGAGCGGTTCTGGATCAGCACCCAACGCACCGAGAACCTGCCCAAGCACCCGCTGCTCGGCCGTCCGGTTCCCGCCTCTGGCCAGGAACGGACCTGGGAAGCGCGCCTCGACCTGCACCGGAACCCTTATCTGGCCGGGCACCAGGTCGAGGGGATGACCGCTTTCCCCGGTACGGGCCTGTGCGAGCTGACCGTCGCCGCGGCTCGGTCACTCATCGGGGACCGCCCGATCACGTTGGAGGACGTCCGGATCACGCGGGTGCTGCTGATCCGCGACCAGCCGCCCACCATGCGCGTCCGCCTTGTCCCGCAAGACGATTCGCGCTGGCACGCCGAGGTGTCCAGCCGGTTCGGCGACTTCGACTCGTGGACCGTGCACGGCACCGCGTGGGTTCAGGTCGGCGACCGGCCGCCTTCGGCGGAGGCGACACTTTCGTCCATAAAGGACAATTGTCCTGAGCATCTGTCCGGTGACGAGGTCTACCAGCGGATGACCACGAGCGGGAACGAGTGGCGCGACCAGTTCCGCGGGATCGCCGAGGTGTGGCGGTCCAGCGGGGAGGCGCTCGCCCGGATCGAGTGCCCGGAGTCGCTGGATCTCACCAACTTCCACTTCCACCCGGCCCTGCTCGACGCGTGCGGTCAGGCGATGGTCGCGGCCGCCGACGACGTGCGGACCACGCTCGTCCTCAGCGGGATCCGCGAGGTCCGGCTGTTCGGACGCCCGGGACGTCAACTGTGGAGCCACGCGCGGCTGGAGCCCTCGCCCGGCCGCGGACGGCTCGCCGGTGACGTGCTGGCCTACGACGAGGACGGAAATTGCCTGCTTGAGCTACGGGGTATGCAGTTCAGCGACCCGAACCGGCCGCCGGACCTGCGTGACTGGCTCTACGAGGTCCAGTGGGAGCCCAGCCCCAACTTCGAGTCCACTATGGAACCCAGCAGCTGGGCCATTCTCGGCGATGCCAACGGTCTCGCCGCTCGGCTGCGGGAGCGGCTCGAAGCCGACGGCGACCGCGTCACATCTGTCGACTCGGCGCAGAATGTCGTTGATCTCCGGGCGATCGACGATCCCGCGGCGGGTTGCTCGCAGGTGGTGGACCTCCTCCCGGACCTGACCGCGCAACGGCTGTGGCTGGTCACGCAGTCGGCACAAGCCGTGTCAGACACGGCTTTGGAGCCGCTGGGCGCCACCGTGTGGGGCCTGGGGCGGGTTCTGATGACCGAACACCCCGAACTGCGGCCGGCTCTCGTCGACGTCGATCCGGACGTGTCGGTGGACGCGTTGTACAGCGAACTGACCACGACCGGCCAGCACAACCAGATCGCGTTGCGCGGTGAGGACCGGTTCGTCGCGGTCCTGGACCGGTACCGGCCCACGATCGAGCGTCCGTCGCCGATCCGGCCGGGCGTGACGTACCTGGTCACCGGCGGCCTTGGCGGGGTTGGGTTCGAGGTCGCGCAGTGGCTGATCGCCCAGGGCGCAACGCATTTGCTGCTCACCGGCCGGTCCGAGGGCAATCCTGATCTGCCTGGCGCGAACGTGCGCTACCGGGTCGCGGACGTGGCCGACGAGGACGCGATGCGGGCGGTTCTGGCCGAGAACGCCGACTGGCCACCGGTTCGGGGCGTGTTCCACACCGCCGGTGTCGTCCAGTTCGGACTCACAGCCGAGCTGGACGCGGCCTCGCTGGCGGCGGTGTTGCGGCCGAAGGTTCAGGGTTCGCTTGTGCTGGACCGGTTGTTCGACCAGCTCGACGTGTTCGTGCTGTTCTCCTCGCTGGCGTCGCTGCTGAGCTTCCCGATGGTGGGCAGTTACGCGGCCGCCAACGCGTTCCTCGACGCGTTGGCACACAAGCGAAGGCAGCGCGGCGAGGTGGCGCTCAGCGTGAACTGGAGCGTGTGGGAGTCCGTGGGCATGGCTTCGCGCGCCGAGCAGGGCTCGCTGCCGATCATGCCCGAGGGCCTGCAGGGCTTCCCGGCCGCGGACGGCCTGGAGATCCTGGAGTTGTTGCTCCGCGCCGATGCCACACAGGCAGCCGTCCTCATCGCCGAATGGGCAACTCTGACGCGTGCGCACCCACACACCGCGCATTCGCCGTTGCTGCGCCGGATCGGCGCCGGGCCTGCCCGGCCGGTCGCGGTGGCGGGCAAGGTTCCCCGGGAGCAGCTCACCAGATACCTGGTCGACCAGCTCGCGGCCATGCTCGAGATCCCACCCGAACGGCTGGACCTGCGAAAACCGCTCAACCAGGTGGGCCTGAACTCGTTGCTGGCGATCGAGATCCGCAACCGGGCCGCCACCGAACTCGGCGTAGCCCTGCCCGTGGTCAAGCTGCTCGGCGGCTACACCCTGGCCGAGCTGATAGAAAGCGTTCTTCAGTCGTGCCAGTAGTCCCCCAATTCCGCGACTAGGGAGGGTGCTTGGGCGTGACCGGCCTTGGCCGCGGCCGGTCGTCGGGACAGGTCCTGCTGGTCGCGTCCGATCGCGGCCATCGCGGCCTGGTCGGGCACGATCACGGTGACCTTGCCGTCCTGCAGGACCGGGGCGAGCTGCTCGTCCAGGCTGCCGCCGGGCAGGCCGCGGATCTCCGCGATGGACGCGATCACCACGACGTGCTCGAACCCGGCGGCCAGGTCGGCGTTGATCGGTGAGCGGATGAACGGGTCGATGTACCTGCGCCCGTTGATCGTCACCGGTTCCCACACACCCGGCAGCGCGCAGGTCGCACATACCGCGTCGACCATCCGAACCCCGGACTCCTGGTCGAACACCACGAACTCGCCGGTCTCCGCGTCGATCGCCGGGATCAGCACGCGGCGGGCCGGCCACTGCTCGTGCGGCAGGTAGGTGCCGCTGATCTCGCGCATCAACGTCTCGGAGCGCGCCTCGGCGGTCAGCGCGATCCGGCCCATCTCGGCGCGGATCGCCTCGGCGGTGTACCCGGACTTGATCATCCGGCCGAGCTCGAGCCCGAAGGTGTTCGTGGGGGAGTCGAACTCCGGGTCGTGCCCGCTCGGCGGGGCGGTGACGTGGGCCATCATCGCCTCGGGGGTGCCGTCGGCGGCCAGGTGGACCGCCGCCATCGAGCCGGTGGAGGTGCCGACGACGAGGTCGGCCGTGGCGAGATCCACCCCGCACTCCCACAGTCCGGTGATCACCCCCCACTGCCAGCCGAAACCGGTGTGCCCGCCGCCGCCGATCACAACCGCCCTCGACACCACGTCACCGACTCCTCACCGTCAGCGAAAATCCGACCCCGAGTATGCACAGGGTCACGGGGGTTGGAAACCGCCGAACCGCGTTTCAAGATCAACTGTAAGTGGTTTGTAAGAGCACCGTCAGAACACTGTGGTGAACTTGATCGTGGGGATGGGGCAAGGACTGGTCGGTCACATGGGGGTGTGACAGGCGCCGCGGAGGGAGCGGTTCGGCACGGACGGCGCACGACCCAGTCACATGGCCGGCGACGACCCAGCGTCTCGTCGTCCACCTGTCGGTCGCCACCCGTGGGGGTAACGGGTGGCGACCGGCAAAACCACACCCACCCTGTGCACAACCCATCCCCACCCACCCGAAAACGTCCGCCTTCACTGTTAGCGTGAAATTCGGGGATCCCCTGGAGGGGACCCTCGTTGCGGCGTGCGCACAGGGGGTGTGCGGGGATGGTGGGGTTTGGTGCGCGGCTCGTCCGCCGCTCCATCCCGCCCCACGAACTCCCGGGTTCACGCACCCTCCCCCAGTCACTCCGGGACGAGTGGTTGCCTCATGTACCTCAGGTCTGGGGCCTGGCCAAACCGCTCCACAAACCCACATCTCCTGGGATTCGGCCCACCGACCCTGCCGACGAACCACGCCCGGGATCACCCGCTGGCTCCAGCCCCACCCAGAATCCGCACACTGCCCCGGCCCGGACCGCGACCACCCGCGGGTCCCCGCTCATCTCGGCTCCAGCCCTCGTCCCGATCCAAGCCCGCCCACAGTCCGGGCACCTGAATCAGCCCCGTGGCAGAACCTCGCCATCCACGCCCGCGACCAGATCAGTTCTGCACTGCAACCCGCACAAACCCGGCCCACCCCGCCCCGCCAGCCACGAGCCCGGGAATCAGAACCCGCCCTGGCCGCGTTCCGCCTCATGAGCGATGCCGATCGAGGAGCGGATCAAGATGGCGAAGGCTGTGCGGTTCGATGAGTACGGCGACGTGAATGTCCTTCAGGTGGTGGATGTCGAGGTGCCGGAGCCGGGGGACGGTCAGGTTGTGGTGCGGGTGAAGGCGGCTTCGATCAATCCGGGCGAGGCGAAGATCCGCGAGGGGTTGATGCATTCGCGGTGGCCAGCCACGTTCCCGTCGGGTGAGGGCAGTGACCTCGCCGGGGTGGTGGTCAAGTCCACTGTGGACGGCATCGACGTTGGCGATGAGGTTATCGGGTTCACCGACAACCGGGCCAGTCATGCCGAGTATGTGGTGGTCGAGGGGAAGAATGTGACGCCCAAGCCCGCGAATGTGCCGTGGGAGGTTGCGGGGGCGTTGTTCGTGGCCGGGTCGACGGCGGTGGCGGCGGTGCGGGCTGTTGACTTGAAGCCGGGTGACACGGTGGCGGTGTCGGGTGCGGCGGGTGGTGTCGGTTCGTTGGTTGTGCAGCTGGCAAAGCGCACCGGAGCGGAGGTTGTGGGGATCGCGGGTCCGGCCAACCATGACTGGCTTGCGTCGCACGGGGTGAAGCCGGTGGCGTATGGGGACGGCCTTGCCGCCGCGTTGGCGGGCATCACCGCGTTCATCGACACGTACGGCAGCGGCTACGTGAAGCTCGCCCTGGAGCTGGGTCTGCCGACCGACCGGATCAACACCATCGCCGACTTCCCGGCCATCGCCGAGTACGGCGTGAAGGGTGAGGGCAGCGCGTCGGCCAGTGACATCAACGAGATCGCCGAGCTGGCCCGGCTGGTCGACGCCGGTGAGCTGGAGGTGCCGATCGCGGCGACCTACCCGCTCAGCGAGGTCCGCGCCGCGTACACCGAACTGGCCAAGGGCCACACGCGCGGAAAAATCGTGCTGGTTCCCTGACCGATCGTGTCGAAAACCCGTCGGCGGGTTCGACGCAGTGGTGAGCCAACGACGAGAGGACGCTCACCATGGCACTCGTGATCTGCGACATGTCGATCTCGCTCGACGGGTATGTCACCGGCCCGAACGACAGCCGCGAGAACCCGTTCGGTGACGGCGCCGGGGGTTTGCACGACTGGATCTTCGCCGGCGCGACCGACGCGGACCGGGCGATCCTGCAGGACGCCATCGACAACTGCGGTGCCGTGGTCATGGGCCGCAAGTCCTTCGACAAGAACGAAGGCGACGGCGGCTGGGGTGACGGCGGCCCGGTCGGCGACACGCCGGTGTTCGTGGTGACCCACAACAAACCGACTCAGGATTACCCGGCTGTGTACACCTTCGTCACGGACGGTGTGGTGAGCGCGATCGAGCAGGCCAAGGCCGCCGCCGGTGACAAGGTCGTCGGCCTGCACGGCGCCACGGTCATGCAGCAGGCGCTCCCGCTCGGCCTGGTCGACGAGATCCGCGTGCACGTGGTCCCCGTGCTGGTCGGCGGCGGCACGCCGTTGTTCGGCGCGCTCGACAAGTCGATCACGCTCGAACGCACGAACGCGGTGGTCACGCCGGCCGCGACCCACATCAGTTTCCGGGTCGTCAGGTGATCCGGACCGTCTCGATCCACGCGGGCGGGTCTGGTCGACCAGCACCAATCAGGCCCGCGACCACCCGGCAGGACGCCAGTTCCGCAGGCCACGGCGTGTAGCCGTCGGTCAGGACGATGATCACCTGTGGCCGGTCGGCCAAGGCGGCCTCGATACCGACGCGCATGTCGGTGCCGCCGCCTCCGGACAAAATCACCTGGTCGGTCGACGTGACGCGACGCACCGCATGCACGTCGGCGTCACAGGACAACACGGTCACGCGGTTGCCGCGAATGCCGACTTCCCGCAGCACACCGGTGATCTCGGCCAGCGCGGCCACCAGTTCGTCCTCGCCCATCGACCCCGAGGTGTCGACGACGATCGCCACCTTCGGCAACGGCCTGCGCAGGCTGGGCAACACGATCCCGGGCAGGTTCCGCCGGCTCGGCCGCCGATAGGTGTAGTCCACCGCACCGCTCGCCCAAGCGGCCGCCTCCCGCACGGCACCGGCGAGCACGACCCGCCAGTCGACCACGGGCTCCAGCATCTCCTCGGCCCACCGTTTCCAGCCCCCGGGCAGGGTTCCCCGGCTGCGCACGTGCGCGCGCATCGATTCGGCGGTCTGCCGCCGCAACGACTCAGCCTCCACATCGGACACTCCCCGTCCCTCGGTCTCCCACGGCGAAGCCTGGCCGTGGGCGCCCGATCCACAGTCCGGGCCGTGCTCGGTGGCCGGAATGCGCGGGAGGTACTGCTCGAACAGCAGGCCGTCGGGCAGATCGAAGTCCGCCGGGACGACCCGGTCCGCGGGCAGGTGGAGGTGATCGGCGATCAGGTCGTCGTTGATCTCGCAGTCCTGCGCGATGTTGACCCGGCGATGATCCGCGACGTCGATCCGCCCGGCCCGGCCATGGTGGTCCCGCAGCAGATGCGCCACCTCGTGGATCCACACCCCGGCCAGTTCCTCGACGGCTGTCCTGGCCACGAAATCCGGCGAGACATAGCAGCGCCACCGCTTGTCGACGCCCATCGTCGGCACGCGCTCGCTCGGCACAACAGTCAGCGCGTACAAAGCGGCCGCCAGATACGGGCGGTCCTTCGCGGCCCGGTACCGAGCCGCGAGCAGCTTGGTCCGGTCCAGCTCGGTCATCGCAGCGCGCCGGACAGTTCCAGCAACTCCAGGAACGCGTCCATACTGGACGGTACCGGCCACGCGGGTTCCCGCAGCACAGCCAGATCCGTCGCGGCCTTCGCGGCAACGTCCGGAACGCCCGCGTCGACGGCCTTGGCGAGCACGGCCCACCCGGCTTCCCAGCGTTTCCGGGTGAGCCGCCCTTGCACCGCCGCGACGACGGCGGTCAGGAACGCCAGCTGCCGGTCGCCCCGGCCAGGAAGCGCGAACGCATCGGGATCGGCGAGAACCAGGTCCGGATCGGGCAAGTCGAGTTCATCCACATAGGACACCAACTCCAGACCGGCGCCATCACCGATCGCGCCCACCAGAGCGGTCGCCAGCGCCTCACCGGACGCGTCGCATGAGTACGCGACGGCCATCAGCCGCAACGCCATCGCCCACGTCCGCGGCGAAGGCCAGGCCCGGCCACGTGCTTCGGCGTCGGCGGGCATGTGGTGTACCAGACCCGGTCGTGCGCTGAGGAATCCGGAGACCGAGCCGCGCGCTTGCGCCAGCGCGCCGGTGATCCGCGCCGGGTCGACCACCGGAATCGTGAGCTGGGGCCAGGTTCCGGCCATGCCCCGCGCGACCGTCCGGGGATCGTGCGTCCAGTCCAGGTGAACGAACCGGTTGGCCAACGGCGGACTCAAGTGCCAGCCGTCGGCCGCGCTCGAGGGAGGGTTGGCCGCGGCGACCACCCGAACCTCGCCGGGTAGCCGGAGGCTGCCGACCTGACGCTCCAGCACAACCCGGAGCAGCGCGGCCTGAACCGCCGGCGGGGCCGAGGAAAGCTCGTCGAAGAACACCAGACCCCGTCCAGCGCCGGACAACCGGACCGCCCAGTCCGGCGGCGCCATGGTCACACCGGTGTTCGCCGGGTTCTCGCCAACCACAGGCAACCCAGCGAAGTCCGACGGCTCGTGCACGCTGGCGATCACGGTCTCCAGCGGAACCTCAAGGCCTTGCGCGAGTTGCTCCATGCCCGCGGACTTGCCGATGCCAGGTTCGCCCCACAGCAACACAGGCAGGTTCGCGGCGACGGCGAGCGCAAGTGCCTCGTGCTGTGGGTTCGTGGCCGGTTCGGTCCGGGTGGCGCTCAGCCGCGCGATCAGCTGGTCGGCAGCGGCCAACGGGTCAGCCGACATCGATGAAAGGCAAATCTGTGCGCTTGTTCCAGTGGATGAGAGTGCCGAGGGTGCGGCGGAGGTCGTCGGTGGCGTCGGTCCGCGCACCCGCTTCGATCAGCGCCCGGACCAGGGCGGCCGAGCCGCCGTCGCCGACCGCCACATGCAGCGGTGTGCGCCCTTCGTGGTCCCGCGCCTCCAGGTCGAGCCCCGCCTTGAGCAGCCTCGGCAACACCTGCTCGAAGTCCACGTGATGCACCACATGCAGCAGCGTCTGCTTGCGTCCATTGCGGACGAACGGGTCGAACCCCATGTCCAGCAACGCGAGCACCGCGGCCGTGTCGCCGTGCCGCATCCGCGTGAACATCGCGTCGCGTTGCAGGCGCAGGGCCTTGTGCGGCCGTTTGCCGTCCCGCAACCGTTCCTGCGCCTCGAAGCAGCCGGAGATCTGGCCGCCGAACGCCTTCAGCGCCCGTTCGCGACGGTGTTCCGCCTCGGTGTGCGGGGTCCTGAGAACACCGTCCCGCATCGCGACGACGTGCCATTCCCCTTGGCAGCGCACGCGAACCTCAGACAGCTCAAGCGGTTGCGGCTCGGGGATCTCGCCGGTCCACTCCGGGAACAGCGATTCCCGGACGAGCGGATGCAGCTCGCCGGGAGTCAGCTTGCCGCGCCGGATCAGCTCCAGATCCGGCAGTAGGTAGGCGTTCGCGTCCGGGATACGGCGAAGGTCGTTGACGGGCAGGACTCTGGCGATCGGGCCGTCCAGCAACAGGCCGGTCGAGCCGGCGAGCTGGGCCGAGGACCGTTCGCGCGGCAGCCGGGTCAGGATCAGCGGCCGCTCGGCCAGATCCTCAGCCGCGCGCGGGGTGTACCACGGCCACGTGCGCCGGATGCCCGTCTGGTCCAGTTCCTTGCCGACCGCCCGGAACGCGGCTTCGGCCTGGCCGCGCCGCTGCAGGACGACGAGCCACTCCGTGTACGCCGCCGGGTCATCGGTGCCAGGGTCGGTCTCGGGCAGTTCGGCTGGTGTGCCGTCGCGGTGGAAGAACGGCGCCCGATCGCCGCCACCACACCGGATCCGCAGCTCGTCGGCGTGGTCGGCGTGCCAGAGGTGTCTGCTGTCCGTCCAGTCCAGAACGGACTGCTGGCGCTCGGGTTCCATGGTGCCGAAGGCGAGGGTGAGCCGCTGGTGTCCGTCCACCCTGGACGGCGTGCGCAGGTACAGCTCGCCCTCGGGCCGGGTGACCAGGACGATCCACAGCCGGGGCACCAGGCTGTCCCGGCCACCGAGCACCCGGGGCAGGTGCCAGCGGACCAGGTCGGGCGCGAACCCCGGCTCGGCGAACTCGTCCGGAACATCCTCGATGTCCACATTGGCCGCAGCGCACGCGGCACGCCAGTCGCCTTGCCGCCGCGCCTCGGTGACGGCGTCGATCATCGACCGGGGCACGGCGTGACGCCGCACGCGTAACCAGCTGTTGACCTCGTCGGGTGTCATCTCTCCACCGTGTATCGGGGCAAGACCGGCCGGATTCGAACCGGCGTCCTCCAGCGTTGAGAGCTTGGGCGCGTCGACCTCTGCGCTACGGCCTTGCCAAGGCGAAGACTAGCAACGCGGGGGTAGCCGTTTTTCTGGCAACCGGGAACGAACTCCCACCCATCGGCCCTAATCAGGCGCGACGCCGTTACATAGCGTCGGAGGCATGGATCCGGCGGCCCGAGCCGGTCCCAGAGTTCCGGGAGACCCCATGCCCCTGCGTCGCCTCGCCACGGTGGTGGCTTCGGCCACCCTGCTGGCTCCCCTGTTCGGGGCGACCGCCCACGCTGCCCCCGTCGACGCCCAGCAGGGTCTGCAGCTGGTCGCTGTCCGCGACTCCCTGCTGGCCACGCACTACTGGTACGTCCAGACCTACGCCGGTCACAAGGTCCTCGACAGCTACTACGTCAAGCACGTCGACAAGAGGACCGGTGAGGTCAGCATCGACGACGGCCGCCAGGCCGTGGGCAAGCTCGCCGAGACGCCGTCCGTCTCCGCCGCGTCGGCCGCGGCAGCCGCGGGCGACCAGGCCGCGCCCAACGATGTGTCGGTGTGGCAGGGCAAATTGGTGTACTCGGTGCTGAAGAACACCGGCAAGGGCACCGTCCGCACCATTGTGGACGCTCAGTCTGGCCAGGTGCTCAACGAGCAGAGCCTGGTCAAGCACGTCAACGGCACCGGCAAGGTGTTCTCCCCCAACCCGGTCGCGAGCCTGCAGAACGAGTCGCTGACCGACCAGAACGACAAGGACTCGGCGGTTCCGTCCACCGCGTACAAGTCGGTCTCGCTGACCGATCTGGACGGTTCGGGCTACCTGTCCGGCAGCTACGCCAAGATCACCGACCCGAAGAACAAACAGCCGAAGTCCACCACGAACACCTTCAACTACACGCGCAACAACGACTTCTTCGAGCAGGTGATGGCCTACTACAGCGTCACCGAGACCCAGAAGTACATCCACAGCCTCGGTTTCACCAACGTGAACAACGAGGCCCAGGACCTCAAGACCACCGGGCTGTCGGACGACAACTCGTTCTACGACCCCAGCACCGACCAGATCACGTTCGGCACCGGCGGTGTCGACGACGCCGAGGACGCCGAGGTCATCTGGCACGAGTACGGCCACGCCATCCAGGACGCGCAGGTCCCCGGCTTCGGCTCGACCGTCGAGGCGGGCAGCATCGGCGAGGGCTTCGGCGACTGGTGGGCCATGATCATGTCCTCCGCCGTCCAGCAGGACACCGCGACGACCCCGATCGCCTGCATCGCCGACTGGGACGCCACCTCCTACACCTCCGGCACCCCGCACTGCCTGCGCCGCACCGACACCAACCTCACCTACGCCGACCGCGACGGTGAGGTCCACGACGACGGCCAGATCTGGAGCCGCGCCCTCTTCGACATCTACAAGGCCTTCGGCCGCGACAAGTCGGCCAAGCTCATCCTCGAGTCCCACTTCACCTACAAGCCCAACACCACCATGGCTCAGGCCGCCAACGCGACCGTCGCCACCGCGAAGAAGCTCTTCGGCACCACGGACGCCGCCAAGGTGACCGCCGCCTTCCACTCCCGCGGCATCATCTAACGCACCCAAGGACCCTGTCCCTCAGGGGCGTCGCCGACCCGGTGGCGCCCCTGAAGCTTTCTCCGGGTCCAGAGGACCGGGCACAACCCTCACCTCCCACCGAGGCTCACCAGGTTCCGCCTCACCCCTGTCCGGAAACCTTTACACACCCCCGGTTGCCCCAATCGGCCGATCAGCGAGCAACCAAGCGTTTGTTAGGCTCGGCCCATGATTGCCACGGTGGTGTGGGGTACGGGCAATGTCGGCCGTGCTGCGATCCGGGCGGTGGAGGCCCATCCAGGGCTGAAGCTGGCCGGGGTGGTGGTGAACAACCCGGACAAGGTGGGCAAGGACGCGGGCATCCTCGCAGGTCTGCACCACGAGCTGGGGGTCACCGCGACCGGCGACGCCGACGCGGTCCTGGCCGCCAGCCCCCGCGCGGTGGTGTACGCCGCGTCCGGCGAGGTCCGGCCGCTGGAGGCGATCGCGGACATCGCGAAGGCCGTCAAGGCGGGCGCGGTGGTGGTCTCGCCGAGTGTGTACGCCCTCTACGACCATCGCAACGCGCCCAAGGAGTTCACCGACCCGATCCACGAGGCCATCGCGCAGGGCGGCGGCAGCCTGTTCGTGTCGGGCGTGGACCCGGGCTGGGGCAACGACATCCTGCCGGTGCTGATGACCGGTCTGGCCAGCACGATCGATGTCGTGCGGTGCCAGGAGATCTTCGACTACTCCACCTATGAGCAGCCCGACTCGGTGCGCTACCTGGTGGGGATGGGCCAGCCGATGGACTACCAGCCGCCGATGCTGGCGCCGATGGTGCCGAGCATGGTGTGGGGCGGGCAGATCCGGCTCATCGCCAAGGCGCTCAACGCCGAGATCCAGGAGATCAAGGAGACCGTGGACCGCCGCCCGCTCGAGAAGACCGTCACCACCAGGACGATGGGCGAGTTCGAGGCGGGTACGCAGGGCGCGATCCGGTTCGAGGTGCAGGGCATCGTCGAAGGCGAGCCGAGAATCGTGATCGAGCACGTGACCCGGATCCACCCCGGCTGTGCGCCGGACTGGCCGCAACCGCCCAGCGGCGCCGGGGCACACCGCGTGATCATCGAGGGGCGCCCGCGGATCGAGATCACCGTCGAGGCCACCGACGAGGGCGAGAACCGTTCCGCCGGCGGGAACGCGACCGCGGTGGGACGGCTGGTGAACGCGATCGGCTGGCTCGCCGAGGCCGGGCCGGGTTTCTACGACGCGCTCGACGTGCCCCTGCGGCCCGTGACCGGCAAGCTCGGAAGGAAGTAGCGATGCGGATCGACATTCCCGAGGGCAAGGACCCGATCGCGTACGTGTGGGGCGAGATGGTCCCGGGCATCGGCCAGGCCGCGGCGAACTTCTCGCTTTCCGTGTATGCCAACACAACGCTGGGGCTGCGCGAGTTCGAGGCGGCCCGGCTGCGGATCGCCCAGATCAACGGCTGCATGTTCTGCATGGACTGGCGCACCGAGAAGGACGGCCAGAAGGTCGAGGAGAGCTTCATCGACGCCGTGACCGACTGGCGCACAACGGATGCGTTCGACGACCGGACCCGGCTGGCCGCCGAGTACGCCGAACGCTACGCGGTCGACCACCACGGCCTGGACGAGGAGTTCTGGGGCCGGATGTCGAAACACTATACACAGCAGGAGATCGTCGAGCTGAGCATGAGCATCGGCTCGTGGCTGGCGTTCGGCCGGCTCAACCACGTCCTCGGCCTGGACGCGATCTGCGTTCTGCCCAGCCGGATGCAGTCGCAATAGGACCCTGACCGGGGCCGCGCGCCACGGCCCCGGGAAGGAACCTACAGGTCGGTCGCGATGATCCGCTCGATGTTGCGCTCGGCGAGCGCGGTGATCGTGACGAACGGGTTCACGCTGGTGTTGCCCGGAATGAGCGACCCGTCGATGGCGTACAGACCGGTGTAGCCGGCCAGCCTGCCGTAGTTGTCGGTCGCCTTGTTGAGCACCGCGCCACCCAGCGGGTGGTACGTGAGGTGGTCGCCCCAAGTCTTGTACACACCGAAGAGATCGGTGCGGTAGATCGTGCCCTCCTTGGCGTTGATCTTGTCGAAGATGGTCTTGGCCATGTCAATCGCCGGCTGCTTCCACGCGGTCTGCCAGCTCAGGTCGACCTTTCCGGTGGCCGCGTTCCAGCTGAACTGGGCCCGGTTGGGGTTCTTGGTGATGGACAGGTAGAACGACGCCCAGGTCTCGATGCCGGTGGGCAGCGGTGCCACCTCGGCGAACGCGCCGCCGGCCGCCCAGTTGTCGATACCCGCGGTGGGTATGGACGACTGCACGGAGCCGGTCGGGTCCCAGATGTGGTTCGCGCGGCCGACCATGACGTTCCCGTTGTCACCCCAGCCTTTGCCGATCTCGTCGTTCAAGGCGGGCAGGGCACCGGTCGCCTTGAGCTTGGTGAGCAGCTTGCTGGTTCCGACACTGCCCGCGGCGAAGAACACCTTGTCCGCGGCCACGATCTTGGTGGCGACCAGGTCGCCGCTGGTGTTGATCTGCTCGATGGTGACGTCGTAGCCGCCACCGCCGCGCGGGGTGACCGACGTGACGCGGTGCAGGGTCGAGATCGCCACGCGGCCGGTCGCCTTCGCCTGCGCGAGATAGGTCTTCTGCAGGGACTTCTTGCCGTAGTTGTTGCCGTACAGGATTTCCCCGGCCACGGCGGACTTGGGCACCGTGCCGGCCGACTCCTGCTTCATGTACTCCATGTCGTACACATTGGGCACGAACACGAACGGGAAACCCGACCGTTGCGCCTGTTTGCGGCCGACCCGGGCGTACTGGTAGCAGTCCACCGTCTCCCACCAGGCCTGGTCGACGTTGTTCACGCCCAGGGTGGCGTTCGCGCGCGGGTAGTAGGTGGAGTACATCTCGTTCACGTCGACCGTCGGGAGGATCGCGCCGAAGTTCTCCCGTTTCGGCGTGACCGCCATGCCGCCGTTGACGAGCGAGCCGCCGCCGACGCCCCTGCCCTGGTAGACGATGATGCCGGCGAACTCCTCGGCGTCCAGGATGCCGGTGTAGCGCGGGATGTCCTTGTCGATCGGGAAGCCGAGGAAGTTGCTCAGCGGCTGTTTTGTCTTGGTGCGCAGCCAGTACGAACGGTTGTCGGGGGTGGTGGTGTTGGCGAAGATCTTCCCGTCCGGCCCCGGGGTGTCCCAGGCCATGCCCATCTCGACCATGTGGACGTCCACTCCGGCCTGCGCGAGCCGAAGCGCGGCAACGGATCCGCCGTAGCCGGTGCCGATGATGAGGACGGGAACGTGGGCGCCGTTGGGAATCGGCGCGGGGACAGGGGCCGCGCCCGCGGTGCGAACGCCCAATACCAGCGCACCGACGATAGAACCCGTTCCAGCGAGCAGGGCCCGCCGGCTGACACTGCCGGATACGTTGTTACGCAAGGGATCTTTGGTCATGTGACATTCCTCACCGTTGAGGGATTAGAACAAGTTATACGTCCGATGACCGATCAAGTCACTAGATACTTGCGAGTAACATTCACGTCGTTACATTCGAACAGCAGGTCAGGGGCTTCGATTGTGCTCCGAACACAAACAAAGCGCTTGCTCGGGGCGGGAACCCGTTCTAGAACAAGGGAATCGCGAGCCGAGAATCGTATTTTCGCGCCGGAATGCCTACGAAAGAACGGTTGATTCGATCAGCGCGACGGGAGTGGGGTGGGGGTATGCGCCGGATGCTCGTGCTGCTCGCCCTGGCCGCCTTCGCCGCCGGACCGGTTCCCGCCGGGGCCGATCAGGCCGTGCCCGGGTTCGACCTGGACGCGGCGACCATTCCCGATCTCCAGCACCGGATGGACCAGCACCGGCTGACCTCCGTGCGGCTGACCTCCCTGTACCTGCAACGGATCGCGACCGTCGATGAGAAGGTCCACGCGGTCATCGCGGTGAACCACCGGGCGCTGGCCGAGGCCGCGGCCAGTGACGCCCGGCACCGCTCCGGGCACACGCTCGGCCCGCTCGACGGCATCCCGGTGCTGCTCAAGGACAATGTGGACACTCGCAACCTGCCCACCACAGCCGGTTCCCGCGCGTTGCTCAACACCCGGCCCGCGGCCGACGCCAGCCTGGTGACCAGGCTTTATCGTGGCGGAGCGGTGATCCTGGGCAAGACCAACCTGTCCGAGTGGGCGAACTTCCGGTCCACGCACTCGACGTCCGGGTGGTCCGGCGTCGGCGGCCAGACCAACAACCCCTATGTGCTGGACCGCAACCCATGCGGCTCGTCGTCGGGGTCGGGCGCGGCGATCGCTGCCACGCTGGCCCAGGTCGCGATCGGCACGGAGACCGATGGGTCGATCGTGTGCCCGGCCGGTGCCAACGATGTCGTCGGGCACAAACCGACGCTCGGCCTGGTCAGCCGCACCGGGGTCGTGCCGATCTCCGCCGAGCAGGACACCGCGGGCCCGATGACCAGGCATGTCATCGATTCCGCGATCACCTTGTCGGTCCTGCAGGGGCGCGACGCCAGCGATCCGGCCACCCTCAGGATCCCCGCTGACCAGCCGCGCGACTACGCGGCTCGGTTGCGGCCGGATGCGCTGCGAGGGGCGCGGATCGGCGTGTGGCGACTGTCCGGTTTGGACGCTGACGTCGATCGGGTGGTCAACACGTCCGTCGCCACGCTTCGCGCGCGAGGCGCGACGGTGGTCGACGTCGAACTGCCGTTCCAGGAAGAGGTGAACGAGAACGAGTTCCCGGCGCTGCTGACCGAGTTCCGCCGCGATCTCAACGCCTACCTGGCCGCCCGGCCGGGCGCGCCGGACACCCTGAACGACCTGATCGTGTTCAACCGCAACGATCCGGTGGAGCTGTCCAAGTTCGGCCAGGAGCTGTTCGAGCAGTCAGCGGCCGCGCCCGCGCCCACCGATCCGGTCTACCTCAAGCAACGCCAGATCGCGACGACCTCCGCCAGGCGGTCGATCGACGAGACGCTGGCGAAGCTGAAGCTGGACGCGATCATGGCGCCCACCAACAGCCCCGCCTGGAAGACCGACTACGCCGCCGGGGACGCGTTCGTGCTCGGCTCGTCCGGCCCGGCCGCGGTGGCCGGCTACCCGAACGTCTCGGTGCCGGCCGGGTTCGCCGGCCCGCTGCCGATCGGCGTGTCGTTCTTCGCCGGGCAGTGGGCGGACGCCAAGGTGCTCGCCCTGGCGGCCGCCTTCGAACGCGCTCAGCCGGCCCGTCGCGTGCCCGGGTTCCTGCCTCACTGAGGCCTCAGCGTGTCCCCGCAGCTGCGACGTGGGTTCTCGGCGGTGGTCACGTATGCGGCGCCCGCCACCACGGTCGCGTAGGCACGGGCCGCCTCAAGGGCTTTCGGGTCCTTGACGGCGTCCCGGCGGACCCAGTCGTTGTGCCCCTGGACCGACTCGGGGTTGTAGATCGGCACGTAGTCGCGGGTCAGCCGGGGGTCCTTGGCCATGTCCTTCGGGTCCCAGGCCGGGTGTTCGTGGATGAAGGTCGGCTTGGCCTCGTCGAAGACGTAGTTGGCCAGGTCACGCTCGACCGTGCCCTCGCCGCGCATCTTGGCGATGCGGGGTTCGGCCAGCCCGGCGGTGTCGACGATGACCATGCGGGTGGTCAGTGCCGAGCCGCCGATGTCCGGCATCAGCACCGTGCCCTGCTGCACGCCCAACAGGTCGGCGTAGTGCTCGAACGTGTGCCCCATCCGTTCGGCGACGAAGCACATCGGGAACGTCGGCGAGGCCCGGAAGAGGGCCGACTTGTCCTTGAACGTCGACACCGACGGCACCAACGCCACAACCACCGCGAGCACAAGGACAACACGCGCCCGGAGGTTCAGCTGAACTGTCGCCGCTCCGACGGCTAGCGCCGCTAGCAAAGCGAACAGCGGCCAGATCGGGGTGGCGAACCGCTGTTCGCCCATCCAGTCCGGCATCAGCACCGAGTGCGCGGCGAGCGCGAGCGACAACGGGACGAGCAGCGCGACCAGGCCCAGCCGGAGCTTCGACGGGTGGATGATCACAATCCCAAGGCACACGACGACGACCAGCGCCGCCAGCGCACCGCCGTACCCGATCACCTCGCTGACCCGGATCAGCGTCTGGGTGTCCGGCGGCTGCTGTCCCTTGGCCACAGCGGTCATCGACAGCAACTGCCCGAACTCCACCAGCCGGTAAGCGATGTATCCGCCATACGGCACGGCGAACGCCAGCCCGGACAGCGCCGAGTACTTGATCACCGGCACCAGCGTCGGCCTGGTCACCCGCAACAGAGCCAAGATCGGGAACGCGGCGACGTAGATGAGCCCATCCGGCCGGGTCAACGCGGCGAGCGCGGCCAGCACCCCGGCGAGGATGGCGACCTTCGCGGTGAGCATCCGGTGCTCGACCACCGCTCGCATCAGCAAGGAGGCCAGCGCTGTCACCAGGAATGCGAAGAGCGAGTTCTCCAGTCCGGAGAAACTCCAGATGACGAACGAGGGAATGAGCGCGAGCAGGAGTCCCGCACACAAGGTCACGAGTGCGGCGCGCCTGGTGACCACGGCTGCCGCGCGGTAGATGGCGATCAGGATCCCGATGCAGCACAACAAGGCCAGCGCCTTGGGGTAGAACACATAGTCGGGAATCCCGAAAAGCGAACCGTGGTCGAACAACCCCAGCCACCGGCCCACTGTCAGCAGGGCCAGCCAGGACGGGTTCGAATATCCCTCGACCGGAGCCGCCCCCGGCTGCAGCACCGGCCCCAGACCCGATGCGACACTTCGTGCATAAGCGAACGTGATCGCCGCGTCGTCGACGATCCAGCTGCCGAAGCGGGAGGCGTGCGCGGCGATCGCCGCCGTCCCCGCCGCGATCGACCCGATCGCCCCCCAGGGCAGCCCGGCTCTCAGTTTCACAGCCGCGGAACGTGTGCGCGCAGGCGCAACCTCCGCGGTGACAGTCGTCACCACAAGATCCCCCACAAACGGATTTACCAGAACTCACCCCTCAAGACGCGAACCTACCGCGTCCGGTTGCTCCCGGTTGACACCCTCGTGAGTGACCGGTGCCACTCACGAGGGCCGAACGGTTATTCGGTGTCCGCATGGATGGCGGTCAGGATCGGGATCCTGGACGCCGTCCGGGCCGGCCAGAGCGACGCCAGGATGCCGATCACGGCGGTGACCGCCACGAAGATGCCCAGCCGGTCCCAGGGCAGGACCAGGGGCAGGCTTTTCTGGCTCAGCACCGCCACTGCCCCGATCGCGCATCCGGCGACCACCCCGAGCACCGCTGAAAGCAACGCGATGATCACCGACTCCAGCCGCAGCACCGACCCGACCTGCTTGCGCCCGAGACCCACCGCACGCAGCAGCCCGATCTCCCTGACCCGTTCCAAAGTGGACATGGTCATCGTGTTCACCACGCCCAGCGCGCCGATGAGAACGGACACGCTCAGCAACGCGTACAGGATGTTGAGGAACACCTCCGCCTGCGAGGTCGCGGCCTCGGCCGCTTCGGCCTTGGTCTGGACGAGAACGGTGGGGTTGTCAAGGGTTTTCTGGATCGCCTGGCGGACATCCTTCGCCGGTCCGTTCGCCTTCACCAGGATGGTCCCGTACATGCCGGGCGTCGGCGGAACATCCTTTGTGGACACGAACGCACTCTCGCCGCTCGACGTGGTGAAGATCGCCACGATCGGCAGCGTCACCGGAGCACCGGACGCCAGTGCGCCGGATACCTTGGTGCCCACGGTCCACCCATGCTGGGAAGCCAGCGAAGCGGACACCGCGAGGCCACCGGCCAAGTGCGACAACGAACCCTGGACAACGGTCAGCGGCAGGAAGTCCGCGATGCGGTCGGGATTGACCGCCGTGGGGTAGAGGGAGGTCTCGCCGAGCTTGAGGCGCGCCGGGAACAACGGCGTGACCGCTTGCACGCCAGGGACTTTGGCGACCTGAGTGGCAGTGTCCGCGTTGAGCGTGCCGAACGGAATCGGCGTCAGCCGGATGTCCGCGTTGTCGCCCGTCTCCGATGCCTTGGCGTCCTTGGCGGCCACCGAAGCAATTGGCACGGTCACGGCAGCGCAAACAGACAGCCCGATCATCAGGGTGGCGGCCGTCGCGGCGGTCCGACGAGGGTTGCGGCGGGTGTTCTCCACCGCCAAAGTCCCCCGCATGCCGCTGATCCGCGTCAACGGCCCACGCAGCAGCCGAGTCAGCACCATGCCGAACCAAGGCGTCAGCACAATGAGTCCCAACAACAACAGCGGAGCACCCAGGTAGATCAAGTCCTCGGTCTGAGTAGCGGCGGCGGTGACACCGGCCCCGAGCAGAGTCACCACAACCCCGGCGATATTCCTGCGCCGCAAGGACTTCCCAGTCGGCGGCAACCCCGTCCGCAGCGCTGCGATCGGCGGCACCGCGGCAGCCCGCCGGGCGGGAACGTAAGCAGCCACCAGCGTCACGCCCAGACCGACCACCAGAGCGGCCAGCAAGGCGTTGGGAGAGAAAACCCGCAAGGACACGGCGGGTCCGTTGACGACCGCGAACACCTTGCTCAGCAGCAAAGCCGCGCCGATCCCAACGACATACCCGACCACGGTGGCCACGAGCCCGAGCACCAGAGCTTCAGCGAGCACGGTCCGCAACACGTACTTGCGCGAAGCCCCAACTGCCCGCAGCAAAGCGTTCTCGCGAGCCCGAGCCGCAGCCAGCATGGTGAACGTGTTGGCCACCAAGAACACCGCGACGAACAAAGCCACCGCGGCGAAGATCAGCAGGATCTCGGTCAGCTTGCTGTCGTTCGGCGACGAGTTCAACGTGGCCGAGGTGGCCGCGTCCACTCCCTCGGGCAGTACCTCAGTCACGTTCTTCGCCAGCTGAGCCTCGCCGACGCCTTGTGCCGCAACGAGTCCGATCGAGGTGTAGCTGGATCCGCCGGGAGAGAAAGCCGCACGGGCGGTAGCCGTGTCGAACGCGATCAGCGTCCCGCCACCCGCGACCCGCCCGTCCTCGGCGGTGAACACGCCCACCAGCCGAACCTGGCGCACCACGCCGTTGACGATCACCCGGATCTGGTCGCCGACCTGGAAACCGGCCTTCTCGGCGGCGAACGAGTCGATCGCCACCTCGGTGTCGTTCGCCGGCGCCTTCCCCGCGCTCAACCCGAACCGAGCCGGGTCGAAGTTCACCCCACCGGCCCGCTCGGGCACCCCAACGAGCGAACCATCCTTACCCACAAGGAAAGCGCGCCCATCGGCGACTGGCCGCACCGACGCCACCCCGGACACGCCACGAAGCTTCTGTACAAGGTCTTCGCTCAGCGGCGTGTCGATCAGCTGTGGTGTCACCGTGACCGCGATGTCGGCCTGTGCCTTGGCCTGAGCGCGATCGACCGCGGTCTGGACCGCGCCACCGTACAGCAGCGAGCCGGCGACGAACGCCACACCGAGCACAACACCAAGGGTGGGCAACAGAAAGCGGGCCCTGTGCGCGCGGATCGACCGCACTGCCAACCGGAACATCAGCGCACCGCCTGCGCGTCGAACCGCCGCATCCGGTCCAGCACCCGGTCGGGGGTGGGCCGGGCCATCTCGTCGACCAGCCGGCCGTCGGCCAGGAACAGCACGCGGTCGGCGTACCCGGCGGCGATCGGGTCGTGCGTGACCATCAGCACCGTCTGCCCCCACTGCCGCGCGCAGGCCTGCAACAGCGACAGGATCTGCGCGCCAGAACGGGAATCGAGGTTGCCGGTCGGCTCGTCGGCGACCACGATCTCCGGCCGCGTGATCAACGCCCGCGCACACGCCACACGCTGCTGCTGGCCACCGGAAAGCTCGGCGGGCCGGTGGTCGAGCCGCGTCTGCAGGCCCATCGCGTCGACGACCTGCTTGGTCCACGCCCGGTCCGGCTTCCGCCCGGCCAGCGACAGCGGCAGGATGATGTTCTCCCAGGCGCTGAGCGTGGGCAGCAGGTTGAACGACTGGAAGACGAAGCCGATCTTCTCCCGGCGGACCTGGGTCAGCTTCTCGTCGGTCAGCGAGCCGAGGTCGGTCCCGCCGATCCGCGCTTGACCGGATGTGGGCGTGTCCAGTCCGGCGAGGCAGTGCATGAAGGTCGACTTGCCGGACCCGGACGGGCCCATGATCGCGGTGAACTCCCCGCGCCGGAACCGCGCCGAGACGTCCGCGAGCGCGACCACGGCGGCGTCGCCCGTGCCATAGACCTTGCCGAGGTGCTCGACTTCAGCGGCAACGTGTTCATTCATTCCTCATCCCTCTCGATCTCAGGCTCGGCGACGATGATCACCGGACGAGGGGTGGCCGCACTTCCACCAGACTGACGAGTGAATGCGGCGGCGCTCCGCCGAACGAATGAGGGCGAGCGTCCTAATGCTGTCGTAGCGTCACCACCATGCTGGCGATGTTCGAGCGCATGTCCTGGGGGCAGCGGATCTCGGTGGGCGCGACGCTGACCGGGGCGGCGGTGCTCGTCGTGCTCGAAGGACTGACCGCGCCGGCCCCGCCCACCGCCGTCGGCCTCGTGGTCTGCGGGCTGGTGGCGCTGGCCTCGCTGTTCGTGCCCAGCTCACCGAGCGTCGTCGCCGGGGTGGCGTTGCTGTCCATCGGGTTCACGATCACCTGCCGGCTGCTGCCCGACCGGCCGGAGAACACGTTCGGCGTGGTCGAGCTGGTCGCGCTGGCCCTGCTGGCCGTGCGGGTGATCATCCAGCTGCGGCCGTTGCAGTCGTTGTTGCTGGTGCCGCTGATCGGCGTGGCGGGTGTCGCGCTGCCGTTCCGGCTCACCGACCAGGGCAGCTACATCCTTGGCCTGATGGAGGCGGTGCTGGTCCTGGGCATGGGCCTGATCGTGCTGGTCGGGATGTACCTGCGGCTGCAGGACCGGCAGAAGGTCAACGCCTACGAGCTGGCCAAACAGTCCCAGCGGCTGGCCTACGCCCGGGACCTGCACGACTTCGTGGCGCACCACGTCACCGCGATCGTCGCCCAGGCCAAGGCCGTCCGGTTCACCACGGCCGCGGGCATGCAGCCCTCCCCGGACGCGCTGGACGAGATGCTCGCCGGGATCGAGAAGGCCGGGTCGCAGGCGCTGGTGTCCATGCGCGGGATGATCACCGTGCTGCGGGGTGACGAGAAGACGCCGATGCGCAGGACGCTGGGCGAGGTGGTGTCCGAGGCGGTCGACCACTTCGTCGGTCCCCCGGCCGTCACCCACCTGGATGACGGTCTCGCCGAGACCTACCTGGCACCGCACACCCTGGACGCCGCTCAGCACGTGGTCCAGGAGTCGCTGACCAATGTGCTCCGGCACGCCGCCGACGTCACGCACGTGGAGATCAGCGCCCGCCGCCGGCCGGACGAGCAGCTGGAGATCGTCGTGCGCAACAACGGCCGGTCCCAGCCGGACCCGTCCAGCAGCGGGTTCGGCCTGGTGGGACTGGGTGAACGCGTCGAGGCGGCCGGTGGGCGGCTGACCGCGGGACCGGTGCGCGGCGGCTGGCAGGTGGCGGCCGTCCTGCCGTTGACGCTGGCTCTGCCATCATCGACCGCATGACCATCCGGGTGCTGATCGCCGACGACCAGGAGATGATGCGCTCGGCGTTCCGGATGATCCTGGACTCGCAGCCGGACATGGCGGTCGTGGCGTCGGTCGGCGACGGCGAGGCCGCGGTCGCCGAGGCCCGCCGGTTGCGGCCGGACGTCTGCTTGCTCGACATCCGGATGCCCCGGCTGGACGGGCTGGAGGCGACCCGGCTGCTGGCCGGGCCGGGCGTGGCGGAGCCGTTGAACGTGCTGATCGCGACCACGTTCGACCTCGACGAGTACGTGTACCGGGCGTTGCGCAACGGGGCCTGTGGGTTCCTGCTCAAGGACATGTCGCCCGCGCTGCTCGTCGAGGCCGTACGCGCGGCCGCCTCGGGAACGACGTTGATCTCCCCCACGGTGACTGTGCGCCTGTTGTCCCACCTCGCACCCCAGCGCACCGACGAGACCATCCCCGAGACCGCGCCGCTGGAGCCGTTGACCGAGCGCGAACTCGACGTGGTCCGGCTGGTGGCGCAGGGAAAGACGAACGACGAGGTCGCGGCCGAGCTGTACGTGACGTTGGCGACGGTCAAGACGCACCTGGCGAACGTGCAACGCAAACTGGCCGTGCGCAACCGCGTCGAGATCGCCGCCTGGGCTTGGCGTACGGGTGTGGTCAGCGCTTTGCAACCCCGAGAGCCGCGCTGAATTCTCTGGTTATCCGTCACCTGTCAGAACGGTGACGGACTTTGCATGCCGATTCGTCACCTGTCAACCTGGTGACGTGCACGCCTTCCCCTGTGGCAACCTGGCGCTGGACTTCGTCGGCACGCTGAAATCCCGGCGGGACGAAGCTCCGGCCGAGATGCTCACCTCGCCACGGATGCTGGACGCCTGGCTGACCGAGGCCGGGATCACCGACGTCGACCCGGGCACCCGCCCGGCCGACCTCGCCGGCGCCCTCGCCCTGCGGGAAGCGATCTACTCGCTGATCTCAGCGAGGATGGCGCAGTACGAACTGGATTCTGCGGCGATCGAGATCGTCAACCGCGCGGCCCGGTTCCCACCCGCAGTACCCGAGCTGAGCCTCACCGGACGCACGGACAAGGCCGACGCGATCCAGGGGCTGTCCACGGTGGCCCGGGTGGCCATCGACATCCTCAGCGGCCCGCACGCGCACCTGCTCAAGGAATGCGGCCGGCCGGAATGCACCCAGGTCTACCTGGACCTGTCCCGCGGTTTCCGCCGGGAATGGTGCGCCATGGAGACCTGCGGCAACAAAATGAAAGCCGCCGCCTACCGGGCCCGCAAACGCGGAAACCCACCCCTGTCCCCAGCCCGCGGCCCCGCTTGAGCGGTTGTGCCGGTTCTCACCGGCACAACCACGCACGAGGGGCGGTCTTGTCCAGCCCCAGGGCGTCGACGTGCCCACGCCGGTTCGGCCCCGCTGTTGTTGTAACGTCCAAAGTGTCCAGACCCTCGCCGAACGCCATCTGCTCGCCGTCCCAGAACGCGTTCTCCCACGGGCACTGCGTGATCTTCGTGCCCTGCTGGTCGACATCCGCGATACCCGTGGCCGGTTGGCCCTCGGACCGGGTCGACGTGTACGCGACTCCTCCGCCGCTTTCAGCTGCACGAAGAAGGTAGGCACGGCAACCGCTTTCGCATCGCCACCGCCAAGACTCGCGTCATACCAGTAGGCCTGGACGCCGGTGATGCGAACACCGTTGGCGTGCACGGCCGCAGTTGCCGTGTTCTTGGCCTGGTTGTGCGCGGCGGCCTTGTCGGCTGGGAAGGACCCCGTGCGGCGCTCGCTGGTCTTGCCGACCGCGGTGACCAAAGCCCGTTCTGGTCGAGGTCATGGACGACCTGAGCACCGAAAACCGGGACGCCGTCGGTGTTCTGCTTGCCCCGAGCTGGTGAAGATCGCTCGTCCCCGGCCCGGCTTGGCCCCGCATTGAGCGCGGTCACAAGTGACTGGCGAAGTGTTGTCAAGTGATCACGATGAGTCTCACCAGGTGGGTCATCGGCGCCGGAACCGCCCGCAGCCTGGGACAATGGGCGGTGAGACGAGGAGGATCCTGTGGCGCCGTTGCGAAAGCTGGGTTTCCTGACCATCGGCCTGTTCGACGAGGACGACCCGCGTGCGGGCCACGAGTCCACATTGGAGATCATCGAGCTGGGCGAGCAGCTCGGGTTCGACAGCGCGTGGGTGCGCCACCGGCATCTGCAGTTTGGCATTTCTTCGCCAATCTCGATCCTCGCCGCGGCTTCCCAGCGCACCAGCCGGATCGCGCTCGGCACCGCCGTCATCCCGTTGGGCTGGGAGAACCCGTTGCGGCTGGCCGAGGATCTGGCCACCGTCGACGTGCTGACCGGCGGCCGGCTCAACCCGGGGGTGAGCGTGGGGCCGCCGATGCACTACGACTCGGTGAAAGCCGCGCTGTACCCGGACACCGCCGACATCGAGGACTTCACCTACCAGCGGGTGGATCGCTTGCTGGGCTTCATCCGCGGCGATGTCGCGTCGGACTTCAGTGGCGTGGAAGGCATCGAGGTCTTCTCCCCGCGCGTCCAGCCGCACAGCCCCGGTCTGATCGACCGGATGTGGTACGGCGGCGGATCGCTGGGCTCGGCCCAGTGGGCGGCCGAGCACGGGATGAACTTCCTGGTCAGCAACGTGGTCAAGGCCGAGGGGTCGGCGGACTTCGCGGAGATCCAGCTCTCCCACATCGCCCGCTTCCGCGCCCACCACCCCGCCGGTCCCAACGCCCGCGTGTCGCAAGGCCTTGTCGTCATCCCCACCGACTCAGCCACCGCGGAACAGCGTGCGAAGTACCAGGCTTACGTCGACACCCGAACCCCTCGCACCGCGACAACCCACGGTCCCCGCCGGATGATGTTCGCGCCGGACATCATCGGCACGTCCGAGGAGATCGCCGCCAAACTCCAAGCCCACCTGGGCTTCCAGCAGGTGTCCGAAGTGGCCTTCGCCCTGCCGTTCACCTTCGGGCACGCCGACTACATCCAGATCCTCACCGACATCGCCACCCGGCTGGGTCCGTTGCTGGGGTGGTCCGGCCAGGAGTGAACGCACTTCGACTCCCGTCCCAGCCCTGACGCCCCACTTCGTCCACTCACATCGAAAACCGCATCCGGGTACCGCACATCGAATGTCTATTGTGGACTTAAGTGTACGGCGTTCACCGAACGCTGGGGATTGATTGGGTTTTTCGTTGTGTGGAGTGGATTCGGTTGGAAGTAAACGGGATATGGGTGTACCAGGCCGCGTTTTGGCTGACCGGAAGGGTGCAGTAGCCGGCTGGGGTAGCCGGACGGCGTTGTATATCGGGTGCCGGTTCAGGCAGTTGTCCGGGCCCCATGGCGCTGGAACGATTCACGGGGTAGAAATAGCCCACCCACAGTCCGTCCACTGCTTGATACCAGTGGCCAGCTTGAGAGCGCTCTCTCGGGTACTGCCGGTGTCAGGCCGTTCCATCCCACGTGAACAGGCAAGGTCGATGAGACTCTCCCAACGTCACAACGGTGTGCGCGCCCGGCTCCCTCGGGTGTTAACGCTCGCTGTCACGCTGCTGACGGCCGCCGCGACCACCGCGGTAGCCGCCCCGCCCGCTCCCCCAGCCGCCGCACCGGACTTCGGCGTGAACGTCACGGTCTTCGATCCGGGCATGCCGGTCGACCAGATCCAGGCCAAGCTGGACGCGACCAACGCCCAGCAGGTCGACAACGAGATGGGCACCCAGCGGTACGCGTTCCTCTTCAAGCCGGGCACCTACGGGACCACCGAGCACCCGCTGCAGGTCAAGGTCGGCTACTACACCGAGATCGCCGGCCTCGGCGCCTCGCCCACCGATGTCGTGATCAACGGCAAGGTCGAGGTCTACAACCGTTGCCTGGGCGACGGTGGCACGAGCAACTGCCTCGCGCTGGTCAACTTCTGGCGCACGCTGTCCAACCTGTCCATCAACGTCAACGCGGCGGGTCAGGACGGATGCCGCTCCACGGCGAACTTCTGGGCGGTGTCCCAGGCGGTGTCGTTGCGGCGGCTGAACATCACCGGCGGCAACCTGTCCTTGATGGACTACTGCACCGCGGGACCGCAGTACGCGTCCGGCGGGTTCATCGCCGACTCCAAGCTGCCCGCCACCACGAACGGTTCGCAGCAGCAGTGGATCACCCGCAACAGCGAGGTGGCCGGCTGGTCGAACGGCGTGTGGAACCAGGTGTTCTCCGGTGTCGTCGGCGCCCCGGCGGAGACCGGTTTCCCGTCGCCGCCGTACACCACGCTCGACACCACCCCGGTCAGCCGGGAGAAGCCGTACCTGTTCGTTGACGCCAACGGCAAGTACAACGTCCGTGTGCCGGACGCCCGGCGCAACACCAGCGGCGTCTCGTGGGCCAACGGCATGACCGCCGGCCGCACGGTGCCGTTGTCGGACTTCTTCGTGGCCAAGCCGTCCACCCCGGTGCGTGAGATCAACTCGCAGCTCGCGCGCGGCAAGAACCTCCTGCTCACCCCGGGCGTCTACGACATCGACCGCAGCATCGAGGTGCGCCACCCGAACGCCGTCGTGCTCGGCATCGGCCACGCCACGCTGACCGCGGCCAAGGGCTCGATCCCGCTGGACGTCGCCGACGTGCCGGGCGTGATCGTCGCCGGTGTCACGATCGACGCCGGCCCGCAGAAGTCGCCGGTCCTGCTGCGCGTCGGCCGCGGCCACGGCTGGAGCTCGCCCGCCAACCCGACCACACTGTCCGATGTGTACTTCCGGGTCGGCGGCCCGCACATCGGCAAGACCACCACCGCGCTGGAAGTCAACAGCGACAACGTCCTCATCGACCACACCTGGGTGTGGCGCGCCGACCACGGCATCGAGGGCCTCACCGACACCCAGCGCTGGAACACCAACCTCGGCCGCAACGGCGCCGTCATCAACGGTGACCACGTGACCGCGACGGGCCTGTTCGTCGAGCACTTCCAGCAGTACAACACCGTCTGGAACGGCCAGGACGGCACGACCATCCTGTACCAGAACGAACTTCCCTACGACCCGCCCACCCAGGCGGACTGGATGAACGGCAACGTCGAAGGCTGGGCCGGTTACAAGATCGGTGACTGCGTGAAGACGCACAAGCTGTACGGCGCGGGCGTGTACGTGTTCAACCAGAACAACCCGGCCATCCACACGGAGAACGGCTTCGAGGCCCCGCAGACGCCGGGCGTGAAGCTGCACCACATCATGACCGTCAACCTCAGCGCGGGCACCATCGACCACGTGGTCAACGGGGTCGGCGGCCCGGCGGACACGACCAAGGTCGGCCAGCCGGTCTACGTGAACGACTACCCGTAAACCACTTGGGGGAGGCCGGTGCACCACGGCCTCCCCCGCTCGTCCTCCGGGAACGCTTACGGGTGCTCTTTGACCCATTCGTTGGCGTTGCCGATCGGGTCGTGTCCGCTGCCGGCGCTGATCTTCTCGGCGTGCCGGCGCATGTCGGCCTCGATGTCGTCCTCGGTCCGGCCGATCCGGTCGGACGCGATGTCCAGGTGGACGCCGCTTTCCTTGACCTCCCAGGCCAAGTCCGCGGTGAGGTTCTCGGCCAGCGAGGCCACCGCGGACCACGTGTCGTACGGCCCGTAGGCGGTGTTGCCCACGCCGATGTCGACCGGCCGGTACCACGCGTCGGAGCACATGCCGCCGTAGAAGGCGTTGTCCGACGACTGGTGCAGCTGCTTCTCGATCTTGGGCAACGTGTCGGTCGCCAGGAAGTGCAGGTCGCCGAGGTCGACCTTCATGCCGTCGATCTGCGTCTCGCTGAGCAGCTTCGGCTTCGGCATGTCGAACGCACCGGACCGGCTGGTGACCGTGTGCATCGCGTCCTTGAGCTTGCTCTCGATGTCGTCCTCCTGGCCGCGGATGCTCTCGGCCAGCTTCTTCAGCGCCGCCTGGGCCTTGGTGATGACCCCGTCGGTCTGGTCGGCGGCGAACTCGACGGTCGGCTTGGTGGGCTGGCCGAGCTTGAGCAGCGAGTCCAGCGCGCCGAGCACGGACCCGGCGGTGTCCAGCATCGGCTTGGCGGGCGTGGTGAACACCCCGGCGAGGCCGACCAGCGCGGTGACGACGCTCAGGTCCAGCGGTCCGACCTGGGACGACCCGCGGTCCTTCATCGCGGCGAGCATCTTGTCGGCGATCCCCAGCAGGTCCTTCTGCGCCTTCTCCCAGATCTGCTTCTCACCGGCCAGCGTGGTACCGGCGAGCAGGGTGACGGCGTACTGGCCGTGGATGACCGTCGGCAGCGGGGTGCAGAAGTTCTGGTCGAAGGTGAGGATCAGCTCGCCGCCCATGTCGTCGCCGCCGATCTTCTTCTGCAGGAAGTCGACCGCGGTGAGCTCGGGGTTGCTGACGTCGGCGACCTTGTCGCTCTGGCTGGTCAGCGAGATCCGCCAAGCCGCCTCGCGCAGGTAGTCGATGTACTGGTCGAAGTCCTTCGGCGTCGGGATCGACCGCCACCAGCTGAACATGTCCCGGATGGTCTGCTCGAAGTAGCCGTAGACCTGCGAGCCCGCGTCCGTGCCGGTGCCGTGCTCGAAGCCCCACTCCGCGGGTGCGCCGTCGTGCGTCACCTGGCCGCCGGTGGTCCGCGCCGGCTTGCCCGGCGGCGTGATCTCCCAGCCCATCTCGGTCAGGTTGTAGAAGCTGCCGCCCTCCACGCGGTACCAGCCCCGCGTGTACATGTAGAAGTCGATCGCCTCATCGATGATCTTCTCGACGGTCTGGTCCAGCTGCTCTACGAACTCCACGCCACGCCCCTTCTAGCGGACCCCCCATATGACTGATGCGCCCCAGCCTAGGTTGGTTCCACCTATCGGGTTAAAAGGTGTCCACCATCAGGCGGGTGCCCGGTACAGCGTGGTCCAGATGATGTCGGTCAGGACGTCGACGATCTTCGCGTCACCGGCCGGGTCGGACACGCGAACCAGCTGGTAGCCGGCGCGTTCGACCATCCAGGTGAGCACGGCGGCGGTCTCCGCCGGGGCGACCTCGCGCATGACCTCGGCGGCCTGTCCCCGCTCGATGGCCGCCCTGGTGGCGTCGATGATCGACTGGACGAGCGCCCGCAGCTCCTCGGCAACCGTGGTGTCGTAGGTGGCCGTCTCCACGACCGCGGTGAACGCGGCGGCGTGCCGCCGGTAGACGTCCACGATGGCGGTGACGGCCGCCGCCAGGTCCGCGCGCTCGGCACGTTCGGCCGTCTCCCACCACTGGCCGGAGACGTCACGCAGCTCGGTCAGCAACGTCCTGGTGAGCTTGCGGACCAGCTCGCCCTTGTCCTGGAAGTGCACGTAGAACGTCGACCGCGAGATGCCCGCCTGGGCGGCCAGCCGCTCGACGCTCAGCTCGGTGAACGTGGAGCCCTCGCTGATCAGCTGCTCGGCCGCCGCGAACAGGCGCCGCTCCATCGACTCCCGGCGGCTCTGCCGGTTCGCATGGGCGCCCCGGGTCACAGACGGCATGCACAGCTCCAGTCCAGCGTCGGCATCTGGCGAGATGGTAACCCGGCACAGTGTCGGACACACTGTCTTGACAACATGTCCGACCATCCGCATGCTGGAGCGGCCCACTGATCCCTGGATGTGACGCGATGTGGTTCTTCCTCGTCCTCGCCGTTGCCGCCAACGGCTTCGTCATGGTGGTGACCATCCGGCTGCGGCTCATGGCTCGGGCCGGAAAATCCGGAACCGAGATCATCCAGCTCGGCCTGGCGCCGGTTTACCTGGCGGCATACGTCCTGACCTACATCGGTGGTTTTTGCGGCATTCGGTTGAGCGGCCTGCTGACCGGGCCGATCCGGATCGTGGCCGGGGTGCTGGGTGGCGTGCTGCTCGGGTTGAGCGCGCTCGGCATCGTCGGCTTCCTGCACGAACGGCTGAGCGCACGCAAGCTCGACCGGGTCATCAGCCAGGACGAGATGCTTGCGCTGGTAAGAGCCCACGAGATCAAAAGCATCACCAAGCAACACGACGGAACCGTCACGTTCATCTACGCCAACAACTGGCAGGACGGCAAATACATCTATCGCCCGACCAAAGCGGACCCCGACGGATACCCCGCCTATGTCACGGCGGCGAACGAGATCCGGCGCGGGCAGGGGTACGTCATCACCTACCGCAACGAGAACGACCCGCTCGATCCGTTGTCTCCCGGCGGGCGGTGGATCACCGCTGCCGAGGCGACGGATCTCTTGAACGACAACGAGATCAGAACCTTCGCCTACGGCAGCCCATCGTCAGGCTGGGCGACCACCCCGATGGCCGGAGACCCCACCGGCATCAAGCTGAACGACCACGGCTGGGTCCGGCACATGTACGTCGACGCCGCCAACGAAGCACTGTTGATCCCCATCGCACGCGAAGCCCAACACCGCCACGGCAAGCCGTACTTCATCATCAACGACCGGCCCGAAACACAGTCGAACTGATCCTGCCAAGTGTCCATGCGTTGGCCAGCAGGGCCCAGCGCGCGTTGCGGCTGAGCAGGATGATGCGGGTCATGGGCGGGGCACGCTGGTTCGGTTCAGGGTGCAGTTGTGCAGTTGGCCCTGGTGGGCGCGGATCCACAAAGCCGGTACCACCAGGATCACCAGCGGACTCGACGAAGCAGCCGCGAGCACCACCACGACAGCCAACGTGTTCCTGCGCAACGGATCCACCACCGCCCACGCTGCGGCAGGCGCGGAACCAAATGCCCATAACCGCTGTACAGCGCCCGCCGACTGAGCCCGGCGCACCGTCCCCGCGGTCACACTTCCCCCTACCTGAACTGCGCAACCCGTGCCCCGATCACATAACGAAGGCAGGTCACCGCCGCATTCTTGGGTCGTGGGAGGGGTCCGGGTACATGGGTGGGCAGCCGTTTTCGATGGCCGAAGGGCGTAGTTCGTAGTGCCAGGGTTCGTTGCGGTAGATCTGGCACAGGCCGTACTTGGCGCCGTGCTCGGACAGCCACATCCGGGCGTTGGCGAGTCCGATGTCGACGGCGTGTCCCAATACGTGTGCCGATGTGGCGGGAGTGGCCACCCATCGAGCGGCTTCCTTTTCCGAGCCGTATTTCGAGACCGCCGCATGCAATAGTTGTTCCTGGTACTCCGGGGAACGCCAGCCACCATTGACGAGGACAAAGACCCCGTCGCGCGCGGCATCAGTCGCAGCCCGGCGCAGGGCACCGAGCAGATCGGGATCGAGATTGGCCACGGCCGGAGTCGAGTCGTCGAATACCGTCACAGGGTCGGGGACGGCGCCATGTGCCTTGCCGAGAGCCCGTCGGATGGCCGATTCGCTGTAGGGCATGCCTACAGTTGAGACTTTGATGTGTTGCGGGGCCGTTCACGGTTTTTGATATGCCGACGATAGGGGTCGGCTCATAACCTCGGGGTATGCGTCTGCTGGCCGTCGAAAACGAGCCCTTTGTGCGAGGAAGCGTTCACAGGTGAGGCCGCAAGGGATGAGCGTCCGCCTCAAACTCACCCTCAGCTACGCCGGGTTCCTCATGGTCGCGGGCGCTCTGCTGCTCGCGGTCGTGTGGGTGTTCCTGCTGCGCTACGTGCCCAGCACCGAGTCGAGGAGGGTCCCTGGCAGCGGACCGAACCGCTACGACCTGGTGCACGCCTTTCTCCCGGCGGCGGCGTGGACGCTCGTGTTCCTGTTGATCTTCGGCCTGCTGGGCGGGTGGCTGCTCGCCGGCCGCATGCTCGACCCGCTGACCCGGATCACCGACGCCACGCGCCTGGCCGCGAACGGAACGCTCTCCCACCGAATCCGGTTACCTGGTCCCAGCGACGAGTTCCGCGAGCTCGCCGACGCCTTCGACACCATGCTCGCCCGGCTCGAAGCCCACGTGTCCGAACAGCAAAGATTCGCGGCGAATGCCTCCCACGAACTGCGCACTCCGCTTGCCGTCACGCAGACTCTTCTCGAGGTCGCGCGCAACGACATGAACCACGACACCGGCGAACTCGTCGATCGCCTGTATTTCGTCAATGCCAGGGCGATCGGCCTCACCGAGGCGTTGCTCCTGCTCAGCCGCACCGACCAGCGATCCTTCCACCGGGAACCAGTGGACCTCTCACTAATAGCGGAGGAAGCCACCGAAACGCTCCTCCCGCTTGCGGAAAAGCACGGCCTCACCATTGAGACCTCCGGCGATATGGCCACCACCAGCGGCTCACACGCCCTTCTACTGCAAATGACCACGAATCTCGTACACAACGCGATCGTCCACAACATCCCCGAAAAAGGTATCGTTCAGGTCACCACCGTCATGCACCCGAATTTCGCGATGCTGACCGTCGAGAACACCGGCGAAAAGCTCTCCCCGCAACTCGTCTCGACACTCGCCGAACCATTCCAGCGCGGCACCCAACGCATTCGCAGCGACCATTCGGGATTCGGCCTCGGCCTGGCCATCGTCAAAAGCATCGCCCAAGCCCACGACGGCACTCTCACTCTGGTCCCGCGAGCGGCCGGAGGTCTCAGCGTCACAGTGCGACTCCCGGCCGCGCCACTATGAAGATCAGCGGAGCGCCCCACGGCGTCCGGCGACCGTCGTGAGCACGTGATGGGCCAGGACGACGTCCGCGTCAGCGGCGCCGAACGCCCACGCGTGGGCCGACATCGCGGCGATCCGAGTGGGATCGGTGAGCACCGGGATCAGGACTGCCTCGATCCAAGCCGGGTCGATGTGCGCGTTGTCGACGAGCAGTCCCCCGCCCGCCGCAACGACCGGTTCGGCGTTCAACCCCTGCTCACCCCCGCGCAGTGGCAGCGGCACGTACGCGGCCGGCAAACCGACTGCGGCCAGTTCGGCGCAGGTCATCGCGCCCGAGCGGCAGATCACGAAGTCGGCCGCAGCGTAGGCGTACTGCATCTCGTCCACGTAGGGAACGACGACATAGGGCGGGTCGCCGTCCGGCACCTCGACGACGCGCTGCGGCCCGGTGATGTGCAGCACCTGCACGCCGTTCGCCCGCAGTGCCAACGCCGCACCGGACACCGCGTCGTTGATCGTTTGGGCGCCCTGCGAACCGCCGGTCACCATCAGCACCGGCCCGTCGGGTCGCAGCCCGAACCGCTGCCGGGCGGCGTCGCGCAGCGCGGACCGATCGAGCCCGGTGATCGCCGGACGCAACGGGATCCCGATAGCGGTTGCGTGCGCCAGCCGGACACTCGGCGAGGCGGTGAACACATGCGTCGTCATCCGCGCCGCCAGCCGGTTGGCCACGCCGGGCCGCGCATTCGCTTCGTGGACGACGATCGGCAGGCCCCGCCTACGCGCGGCGAGGTACGCCGGCAGGGCCACGTAGCCGCCGAAACCCACCACGACCTCGGCTCGAACGCGATCGAGCACTTCCCCGGCCGCCAGCACCGAGTCGCGCAGTTTGCCTGGCGTCCGCAGCAGGGCGCGGCTCAGTTCGCGCGGCAGCGGCGCGGGCGGGATGAGTTCGAGCGGGTAGCCGCGGGCCGGGATGAGCGTGGTGTCCAGGCCGCGAACGGTGCCGAGAGCGGTGATCTCGGCACTGGGCTCCAGTCGGCGCACCGCGTCGGCGAAGTTCATCGCTGGCTCGATGTGCCCGGCCGAATGGCCACCGGCGACAACGATGCGTGGTGCCGTCACGCCTGCCCCTTGCCTTGTACGAGTTGATCTTGCTGACGGTCGGCGCCGTCGAGATCGCGGAGGAACCGGGATGACCTGCCTGCTCGGTCGATGTAACCGCGGCGCCGGTAGAACTCGTGGGCGTCCTCGCGGCGGTCCGAGCTGGTGACTTCCATGCGCACGCATCCACGGCTCGCGGCGAACGACTCCGCCGCCGCGACAAGCCGACCGCCGACGCCCTGGCCGCGCGCCTGATCCGAGACGACCAGAGCCACAATTCGTCCCCAGGAGCCGGCGCGTTCGAAAAACGGGCTTGTGTGGACGGCGATCAGGCCGAGCAGGTCGCCATCGGCGTCGGCCACATAGGCCGCGCTCGCGTGGTCGTCAGTCCAGTCCTGGATTCGCGTTGCCGTCGCGGTGGTGTCGTCTTGTGGATAACCCAGTTGGTGGAGCAACTCATTGACTGCCGCAGCATCGGCGGTGTGTACCAGTCTGATCTGCATGCCTTCTCCGGCTAGGTGATGGGAAAATCGAAATACGTGTCCGGATAAGGCTCGTCTTTCAACGTGTAGTGCCACCACTCGCGGTCGTACGAGCTGAAACCACAGATCTCCATGATGGAACAAAGGTGCTGGCGGTTTTCCGCCTCGACTTGCGTAATTCCTGGCGCGCCATGATGGGAGACCGAGTCCATCAGATCGTGGTCGCCGCCCATGGGCGCGAGCTCACCGGTGGCCAGGTGATAAAGTGCGAGGTCAACCGTGCTGCCCCGGCTGTGACCGGACTTGGTGGCGACATATCCTTGTTCGAACATCTCGGCTCGCTCGATGTTGGGATAATGCCGGGGTTTTGTCCGGCCGTCCTCCGGCTGCTGCGCCCAGCGCAGAAAGCAGTCCACGGCGCGTTGCGGGCGATAGCCGTCCCAGATCAGCAAGCCGAAGCCACGGGACGCGGCCTCTTCCTGCGCATTCTCCAGAGCCGCACACAAAGCCTTCGTGCCGACGATCCGGTTGGCCGCATATCCGTCCACCGGCTTGCCGGTGAAGTTGTCCCAGGTGGCGTACTTGGCGTCCCATCGTATTCCGGGAACGAACTCGTCCAGGAAGACGAAGTCGTCTTTCATTGGGCCTTCCCCGTCAACGCAAGCGACACGACCCGGTCGATCACGTCACCAAGCGGCAGTCCGGCGGCCGCCATCATCCGCGGGTAACGACTGTACGAGGTCATCCCGGGGAACGTGTTGACCTCGTTGAGCATGACCGTGCCGTCGTCCAGCAGGAACATGTCGACCCGGGCGAGTCCGCGGCATCCCAGCGCACGATAGATGGCTTTCGCCGTCTGCTGAACCCGGGCGCGCATGTCCACCGGAATGTCAGCGGGCACGACTATCGTCGAGTTCTCGGAACCACTTTCGGGATTGTCCTCCTGATGGATCTTGAAGAAACCATGCGAAAGGTGAATCCGATCCGGCTCACCCGCGATCACATCCAGATCGTTCCCGAGGATCGCACAGCCGACCTCACTGCCGACGACAGCCTCTTCGATCAACACCTTGGGGTCATAGTGCCGCGCGATCTCCACCGCACTACGAAGTTCCTCGGGCGTGGACACCTTGGTGACCCCGAAAGACGAACCCGAACGGGCCGGCTTGACGAACACGGGATAGGTGAACAAACCCGGGTCGATGTTCTCGTCCGGCGTGACGGTCCAGAAATTGGGCGTGGCGACTCCGGCGTTGCTCACCACGAGGTAAGCCAGGTTTTTGTCCATGCACAGCGCGGAACTCTGCACATCGCAGCCCACGTAGGGGATGCCGGAGAGCTCCAACAGGCCCTGTATCGCGCCGTCCTCGCCGAGCTTGCCGTGCAGAACGGGCAGCACCACGTCCAGGCCGATCGTCTCGTAGCGCCCCTGGTCCAGGACCAGCAACCCCTGGATGCTGCTGTCGGGTGACAGCACGACCTGGCGAGAGCCGTCCTCCCAGGCCGCGCCGGGGCCGTCACAAAGGCGCCAGGCACCGCTCTGCGTGATCCCGACCCAGAACGGCTCGTACTTGTCGGTGTCGAGATGTTTCGCGACCTCTTGCGCGGATTTGACGGAGACAGGATGTTCCTCCGAAGAGCCCCCGAACAAGATGCCGATCCTCAATCTATCCACGCTGGTTCCTGCTTTCGAATCTCAGGCAGTTGGCAATAGAGTTCTCAACGGTGTCACGCAGCGCGTGATCCGTGTAATAAGCGGTGTGCGGGCTGATGATCACATTTGGCATCCGCTGCAACCGCGACAACAGCCGGCTTTCCAGCGGCCTGTTCCGGCAGTCGGCGTAGAAAATCCCCTCTTCCCCTTCGAGGACATCCAGCGCCGCACCACCCAGCCGGCCGCCCTCCAAAGCCGCGACAAGCGCCGCAGTGTCAAGAAGCGAACCGCGCCCGGTATTGATGACGAACGCGCCCTGCTTCATCTGCTCAATACGCCGGCGATGCAGGAGATGGTGAGTCCCCTCGGTGAGCGGCGTATGAAGCGTGACGATATCGCTCCGCTGCAACAGCTCATCGAGCGGAACATAGTCGGCAGAGATCTTGGGATTGGTGTCATAGGCCAGCATCCGGCACCCAAAACCCCACAGCCTGTCCACAACAGCCGCGCCAATACGGCCAGTCCCCACGACCCCGACGGTCAAATCCCGCAGCTCTTTCCCACGAACATCATTCAACCGGTAGTCATGAACATCAGCCCGCCGAACGACAGCCTTGGCATGCCGAATGACCATCAGCATGAGCATCAACGTGTAATCAGCCACGCTGTCCGGCGAATAAGAGACGTTCTCGACCGAAATCCCAATACTCTCGGCATACTCCACGTCAATATGGTTGAACCCAATACTCCGCGTGGAGACATACTCGACGCCTGCCCGGCTCAACGCAAGCAACGTGGAGTTCGCGACCGGAGTCTTGTGCCCAACACTCACGCACCGGTTCCCAGCCGCCAACTCGACATTGCCCTCGTAAACCGCCCCCTCGACGAGGGTAGGCATCACACCGAGCCGAGGCGCCAGCTCCCGGAACAAAGAAGCCTCATCCTGCCCACACCCATAAACAGTGATCCCCACAGCAGAACCAGCAGGAAAAGCAGAAGACGCCACCGACCCAGCACAACGAACCCCAGTACGCCCCGCCTCGCTGTAGCTCATACCCCCAACTCAACCCAACCCCCCGTTACCACCACGTATCAAGTTTTCAATACACCCACAATAAGTTACCGCCCGGTAACCTCAACCATCCACCGACGAAACCGCCCGCGACAACTCCCCATACAAGTACTCCAAAAACCCCGCAAACCCCTCCGACACCACTTCCACCCACCATCATCGCCTCATACCGCGCGCCAACCACATCAGGCAACGAAACTCCACCCACCCTCGGATAAAACTCAACAACCTCCGCGCCGCCCCCACCTCACAAGCCCCTCAACACTGGCCACCTCGCAGAAAGGGGTTCTGATGAAGTTCACCAGCACTCGGTTCCCGCAACTGGTCGTGAACGACCTGGACGCGGCCTTCGTGGATGGTGAGGTCGACGTTACCGACAAGGCCACGGCGGACACGCTCAAGTCGCTCCCAGCCGCGTTGGGAGTGCGACAGGCGGCCGGCCCGCAAACCCCCGTAGCACTTCTGCTGAGCCCTGAGAAGCGCAGACCGTATACGTGATCACCAACTGTCCTGTGTGTTTGATCAATGAATGACCGCTGGGCCGAACGAGTGCTCATCCAAACCGTTCTTGCGCTGCCTGGCACGGGTTGGTATCTCTTGGTGGGTCAAAAGACGAGGAGGTGATGCTCTACCAGGCATGTCGTCATCCTGAAAACTGTAGTGGCCATACGAACCAGATGCATGATCTAGCGAAGGATGCGCATGGGGAACATCAAGAGGCGAGTGGCTGCGATAGTATTTGGGGCCGCCGCCATCGCTACGGCAACTGTGGGACCAGCCAATGCGACGGCTGGTGAACTCTGCTCAGCGCGGAGCGGAGGGGCTCCATTCTGGACTTCACCAGGGGGCTCATGGGTGTACACCGTACCCGCTGGTGGCGGCATTCGAGATGACGGCGGAGTTATCGTCTACAACGGTGTTACCTACCATTTCGGCCACGGAAACGGTCACAGTAGCGCCTGGTTCAGGTTGGCCGACAGTACATGCCACTGAGTCAGCTACGTTTCGAAGGTCGGCTACTGTGCACGGTTTGCGAACTTATCGCTCGACATCAGGCGGCAACCGTGACACTACCCGGCCTCGATCATTGACACATGCCCCATTCTTGCTCTAAGAGTCTTTGCGCCGTCCGTAATATTCAGGTGTGACCAGAGTGCGTGGGTACCGTTCTAGGACCGACGCTCAACCGCAGCAGTCCATGACCAGCATCGTTCACGACTTACCTGGGCGTGGTGGTGGACGCTGGCCAATAATTGAGCTCCGCCAACCAGCCCGGGAATGATTTCGATGAGTCATTCCCGGGCTTCTGTCGTAAGCAGATCCGTACGAATTAGGCAGTCACAGCACCTCCGGCAGTCGGTGAACGCTGGCATGACCGGCGGCTGTTCTGGGGGTGCATGGCAATGGTTGCATTCGTGCCGCTTGCGTCCGTCCAGGCCGTCCAGGATCGTCTGATCACGCTTTGGCTGAAGTCGAAGTACCCGCGCAGCGGTGCTCCACGAACGCACCGAAACCTGGATCGGCCCCGAAGACAGCCGTACCACCATCTCCCGGCTGGGGAGTTGACCCACCGAAGCTCATGGACGGCCGCTGAGAGCGTTCCTTTCGCGGTCCGAGCCCAAGGGCTTCACCCGGTGCCTCTTCCCAGAGAACCGGCCCTGCGGGCCGTCGCTGGTGGTCGATCGGCGCGCTATCACGATCTGCGGCCAAGTTGCTGCCGGCCGAACTGTCAGGCTCCACGAGCACCAGCCGCAACTCGGCGATGTGGGCATAGCTCAGCTCGGCGAAAGCCGCGCGGGTGGCTGGTTCGGTGAGGTCAGGAGCAGGTGGTGGGTGCGGGTCGCCCGGTGAAGCGGTCGCCCAGCCAGGCGAGTGCGGCGGGCAGGCCGGCGGTCTCGCCGGCGATGTGGTCACCCGGTACAAGCGCGAACACGGTGCGGCCGCCGGCGGCGCACCAGGCGCGGTTCAGGGCCTGCGCTTGGCCGAGCGGGACGATTTCGTCGAGGGCGGCGTGGTACTGGAACACGGGCACGGTCGGCGCCGGCCGGGTGGTCAGGTTGTTCTCCGCGTACACGGCAGCGACGTCCGGACGTGCGTCGAACTGCTGGATCGTTTCTCCGGTGGAGTAGTCGCTGAACCTCTTCAGCGGAAAACCGGCGAGGGTCTGCACGACACACTGGGTCTTCAGTGCCGCTTCGGTGGCTTTACCCGCCGCATTGAGAGAGTCATCAAGGGGGAACCGGCCGGGGTATGCCTGCTGAAGGCCGATCAGCGCGTACAGCTGCAAGCCCTCGCCGATCAGGCTCCCGTCCAGTGATTCGGCGACGTTCGCGATGTCGGCCGGCACACCGCCGGACACGTCGGTGACCAGCCGCAGGTCCGGCGCGTAGGCCGGGGCCAGGGACGCGGCCCAGCTCGACGCGCCGCCACCCTGGGAGTAGCCCATGGTGGCCCACCGCGTCGCCGGGGAAATGCCCGTTCCCGGAACGGAGGCGGCCGCGCGGGCCATGTCCAGCACGGTGTGCGCCTCGGAGACCCCGGCGACGTAGGTCGGGGTGGACCCGGTGGTGTAGCCCTCGTAGTCGCTGACCACGACGCCCCAGCCCTGGGCCAGCAGGAGCGTGACCGGTTCCAGTTCCTGCTCGGTGGAGGTGGCGAACTGTTTGGACGGCGCGCACTGCGGCCCGAGCCCCTGGGTGCCGACCGCGAGGTCGACCCAGGGCCGGGACCCGCTGCCGAGCCAGGGCAGCCTTGGTGTGAAGACCGTGCCGGTGACCGCGATGTCGGCGTTGTGGGCGTCGCGGGAGTGGTACATGACCGTGGTGGCCGTCGCGGTCAACGCGGTCGCCAGTGCCGGCATCGGCTGGGTGCGGATGACCGCGCCCGGCGGCCCGGCGGGCAGCGGCGACGGCGGCTGGTAGAAGTCCGCCGACGCGGCGGAGGCCGCAGTCGGCGACACCACTGCCGCTGTCAGCGCGGCGACGCTCAGCAGGCTCGTGACAGCAAAAAGTCGCAAGGTATCCCCGTCTCACTCAGATCGACCGGTGCCGACGTTCCCGGCTCGGCACACCGCCACCACATCATGCGTCACGTCGGTCCGCTGTCGCGCCGGGATGGGTTCCGCTGCCGCACGACCGCGGAGATCATGCGGAACCGGGGCCTGGCAGGGATGCACGTCTCCGTCGATCTCGTCGTAGAGGTCGGTACGTCGGCGCACGGCCGGACTGCACTCGGCAACTGCTGTCGCCATCGTCGTCAACGCTTCAACCGCCTGGCGCTCACCCCTCGGCCGACCCGATGGTCCACGGTTCCGGAAGCTGCCGCAGCGTCATGTGCGATGGGGCGCCACCGGACAGACGCCGGCGGCAAGCCACCTCTCCCGCAGGTCCGCCGGGATGGTCAGTGTGGTCGGCTGGCCGTTGGTCAGCGTCCGGACGCTGCCGCCGAGCAGCAGGCTGCCTGCCTTGTCGAGCACCGCCGTAGCCGTGCGGCTGCGGTCCTCCGAACGTTCCAGCAACCGCGTCACCCGCACACCCGCACCGACCACGCGGCGCCATCCGCGCGAGTCCGGCACTTCGAGCCAGTCGGCGACCTCCTCGGTGACAACCTGGCGGACCATCGCCGCGACCACCCCGTCGAACGCCTTGCCCGGCACCATTTCCTCGCACAGGCGCAGCAGGTTGCGGGTCAGCTCGATCCCCTCGGCCGACGGGCCGTAGGTCGCCTCGACGAGCTCCGCGTTCAGTTCCCGGGCCGCCTTCAGCGTTTCGGGCATGGCCCCGGCCGGGATGCCGAGCATCGCCCCCGTCACCCGCCAGATGTAGTAGTAATCCTCGGCTTCGCGCTCGGTCACCGAGATCCCGATCCGGCGCATCCCGTCGATGACCTGTACCGAAAAGATCAGCAGCGCACCGAGCATGTCCTGCTGGCACAGCGGGACACCGTCCGCCTCGACATCCCATTCACCGGACCGGGTGATGAAGTACCGCACCGCGGCGTGGATCAGCCGGGTCTTCTGGATGGTGGGCACGAAACTGCCGCCCGAACCGAACGGGTCCGGACCCATCAGATGCAACACGAACTGCGACGTCTCCGACAACCGCCGATGCGGCTGGTTCAGCCGATGGGTCAGCGACAGGACCCTGGAGGGCCGCGGCTGGGCGTAACAGTTCACCATGGCCCCGAAGGACAGCACCGAAGCGACGTGCACGCCATCGTCCACGAAGAACTCGTACGCACCCGCGACCCGGTCCAGATCCGCCCAGCCCGGCGGGACGTCCGTGTCGATCAGGTACCGCCGCACCGAGTCCGGCAAATCCTCGGGAACGGGCTGATCGTTGTCCCGGAACCGGGCCAGGACCTCGTTCACCACGCCCGTCCGCCCACCGGCCACCAGATCGGCGATGACGGCGTCCGCCGGCGGGTCACCCTGGTACTTCAGCGTTTCGAGAGCGGACAAACCCGCCCGCCGCCCGATCAAGCCTTCCGACATCGGGTCAGCCTCATCGAAAGCCGAAGGTCGGCGCTAGCGCTGTTCGGGCGCTGCCACGCCTCGACCTGGTGATAGCTTCATTACTTTCCGCGATCTCAGACGGCTGCAGGCTCCATCACGGGGCCAAGGGTCCGAGGAGCCAGCTGCCCGCCGAGCCGGGAGCTTCGTCGAAGTAGTAGGCGCGGATGGCCGCCAGCAGGTCACCGGTCGTGATGTACCCGTCGCCGTCGCGGTCCAGGTGCTGGAACGCAGCCCGGGCGTCGGCCTCGGGCAAGCCCATCAGCGCACCGGTCCAGCGCACCTCGTCGTCTTCGGTCAACCAGCCGTCGTGGTCGGCGTCGGCGATGTCCATGATGGCGGCGAGGAAGGGCTGGTAGCCGGCGTCGAACGCAGCCGGCGTCTCCAGCAGCCCGGCGGCGAACGCGGCTTTGTACTCCGCCTCGCTGATCCGCTGGTCGCCGTCGACATCCGCGACCTTCACCAGGTGCTCCCACACTCCCAGGCACAGCGTGGTCATCCGCTGCTGCACCGGGGAGTCCGGGGCATGCCCGAATTCCGCTCCGAGCCGAGCGGCCGCGCTGACGAAGTCCTCCCGGTCGACGAAGCCGTCACCGTCCCGGTCGTAGGTGCGGAAGCGGCGCGACAGCTTCTGGTCCAGAAACGCCGAAATATCCACGAGCAGCCTTTCCCGTCGAGCGGCACCGAATCTGTCGACCGGTCAGCCTGGGTGGTGAACGCTCATCGGCGGGCCACGCCGGGCGCGTGTCCGGCACCCCTCCGCCGCCGAATGCCGGCCACCAGAGACCAACCCGAACACTCGCAGCGCACGCTGCACGCCGCAATGCCCGAGCCGGGTGATTCCGGCAGTTGCGGCTTGGTCTGCGGTCGCCATCCTGACGCAAGAGGAGTTGTCCGACGAACTCTGCGATCGCGGTCTCCGCACCAGGGCCACCCGCCGGCATCCGGCCAAAAAGGTCTCCGAGAACAAGATCTCGCAGATGCTGCACGATCGCTACTACCTCGGCTACGTCGACTACGACGGCGAAGAAATCCGGGGGCGGCACGAAGCGCTCATCGACGAGGACCTCTTCGACACAGTCCAGGAGATCCTCGACTCGCGAATGACAGCTCAAGAACTCCGCCGTGTGTATCACCACTACCTGAAAGGATCGCTCTTCTGCGGGCGCTGTCGGCGCGAGGGCATCAAGCGGCGGGTGATCATCCAGCAGACCACCAACTCGAAGGGCGCCGAGTACACGTACTTCTTCTGCCGAGGCCGACAGAAGGAGGCGTGCCAAGCCCCGTACATCAACGTCGCACTCATCGAGGACGCCGTCGAGCGGCATTACGCGGCGATTCGCTTCAGCCAGTCCTTCATCGCCGACATGCGCGACCAAGTCGATGCCGTAATCGGCGATCAGGAGAAGTCCGCGCGGCTGTTGCGCAAGCAGATCACCGCACAGCTCAAGGAACTCGACACCAAGGAGGAGAACTTGACCGACCTCGCAGCGGACAGCACCCTTCCGCGGACCAAGGTCAAGGAGAGGCTCCGCGACATCGCGATCGAGCGCCGCAAGCTGGAAGGGCGCCTCGAAACCGCGAACGCCGACCTCACCGACAGCGCCCAGCTCGTCAACGCCAGCCTCGCTCTGCTCGAACAGCCCGACAACCTGTACCGACGCTGCAACGACCAACAACGGCGTCTGCTCAACCAAGCGATCTTCCAAGCCCCCTACATCGAGGACGAGGAGATCACAGAAGGTGAACTCCGCGAACCCTTCGGGCTGCTCCACGCCATCCAGGGCGACCAGGTCAAGGCCACAGCAACCAGCCAGCTGCCCACCAACAAGAAAGCCACCCGCAATGCGGGTGGCCCATGTTCACCTTCAGGCGTCGCGGTCCTACTTCGCGGCCGTCATTCAGGCACTTGTTCTAGTAAGACCTCTAAGGTGGAGCTGAGGGGATTCGAACCCCTGACCCCCACACTGCCAGTGTGGTGCGCTACCAACTGCGCTACAGCCCCGCCGCGCTCTTTCGAGTGCTTGGATACCGTACCTGACGGGGTCAAACGGGTTTCACCGGGGGGTCGATTCGGGGGCTGCGGCGTGCTAGACCATGGTGGTGATCAGGGATGACGGGCTTGTCGAGCTGGTTGAGCCGGATGGTGAGGGTGGGGCTCCTGAGGTTCGGCGGGCGGTTCAGCAGGATAGGTTGCGGCTGACGGTGGACCGGGTGCTGCAGGCTCCGGGGAACCTGCAGGGTGAGCGGTTGCGGGCGATGGGGGTCAGCCGGGCCGCGGATGTGTCGCTCGAGGATCTGGGCCGGTTGCCGTTGATCTCGAAGGCGGATATCTGGGAGAACTACCCGTTCGGGTTACGGGTCGCGTCCGCTGAGGACATCGTGTGTGTGCACGGCTCGTCTGGGACGGGTGGGCGGCCGACGTTGATCCCGTACACCGCGAATGACGTGCAGGTGTGGTCGCGGGTGATGGCGCGGGCGTTGGGTGGGGCCGGGGCGACGAGGGCGAGCACTATCCACAATGGATACGGCTATGGCTTGTTCACCGGTGGGCTCGGCGTGCATCACGGTGGGATGTGGTTGGGCGCCACGGTGATCCCGGTCTCCGGCGGGATGACCGACCGGCAGATCCGGCTGATCGAGGACCTCCGCCCGGATATCCTCACGTGCACCCCGTCGTATGCGATCCACCTCGGCGAAGCCTTGCAGGGCAAGGAGACCAGTCTCAAGGCGGGGGTGTTCGGCGCCGAGCCGTGGACCGAGGAGATGCGCACCCAGATCCAGAACCTGCTGGGGCTCAAGGCGTTGGACATCTACGGCCTGTCCGAGATCATCGGCCCCGGCGTTGCCTGCGAGTCGCTGGACTCCGAGGGCATGCTCAACGTCGCCGAGGACCACTTCTACGTCGAGGCCATCGACAGCGACGGCAACCCGGTGCCGGACGGCACTCCTGGCGAGCTGGTGTTCACCACCCTCACCAAGACCGGGATGCCGCTGATCCGGTACCGCACCGGCGACGTGGCCGCGCTGGCCGACCCGGTGCCCGGCTCGCCGCGGACCCTCAAGCGGATGTCCAAGCTCAAGGGCCGGACGGACGACATGCTGGTCATCCGGGGTGTGAACGTCTTCCCCACCGAGATCGAGGCGGTCCTGCTCAACGACGAACGGGTCAGCCCGCACTACCTGATCGTGGAGGACCGCCGGAACCCGGCCCGCAGCGAGCTGCGCATCGCCACCGAGCCGTTCAGCGACGGCATCGACACCGAGCAGCTGGAGAAAGACCTCGTCAACGCGTTGCGGGAACGCCTGGGCATCACCTGTGTGGTGAAAGTCCTCACACCAGGCAGCGTGCCGCGGACCGAAGTCGGCAAGGCACGCCGCCTGGCGCGCTGGCAGTCGGGCGAGCCGCCGCTGCTAGGACTGTGAGACCAGGGCGTCCATCCACTTCGGGTCCTGCCAGTCAGCGAGCTTGTTGTTGACCAGGACCGTCGGCGTGCCGAAGCCGGTCTGGCCGCCGACCTCCTGCGCCAGGGCGGGGTCGGTGCGCGCCTTCTGGTAGGCGTCGCTGACGGCCTGGTTGTAGCTGCCGCCGTTGACGCACGAGGACAGGGTCGGCGAGTTCACGCCCAGGTCCTGGGCCAGTTTGATCAGCTGGTTCTTGTCGTACCCGCGGGCGCCTTCCTCGGGCTGCGTGCCGTAGAGGCTCGCGTGGAACGCCATGAACTTGTCCGGTGCCGCGTCGGCCACGCAGAGGGCGGCGTTGGCGCTGTCCGTGGAGTAGCCGACCGGGTCGGACCGGTCGTTGAGCAGGTTCACCAGGTGATAGTTGATCTTGATGGTGCCGTCGTTCACCTTCTGCTCCAGCTGCTGGGCATAGGTGGACTCGAAGTTGCCGCAGACCGGGCAGAGGAAGTCCTCGTAGACGTCCACGGTCGTCTTCGCCGTGTCCTTGCCCACCAGCACCGTGGCGCCGTCCCGCTTGGCCGTGACGCCCGAGCTGAGGGTCACCGACTTCGTCGGGATGGCCGCGTCCGCGGTCTTGTTCTTCTGACTGTTGCTGATCACGACGCCGACGATGACCGCGGCGGCGACCACGACGAGCACGACGACCGTGATGATGACCTTGTTGCGGTCGCTCTTGGCCTGGCGTGCCGCGGCGACCGCCCGTTTCGCGGCGATCTCCTGCCGCCGCTTGCGCGCCGTGCGCTCGGCTCCACCCACGTTCCCTATTCCTTCCCGACTACCGCGGCCGGACGGCCGGTCAGCCATCCGTCCAGTCCGAACAGGCTCCGCGGCCGCACGATCAGCCAGCCGGCCAGCACGAGGAACCCGATGTCCCGGAGGATCTCCTGGAGGTACGCCGTCTGCCCGGCGGCCACCTGGCCGCCGCCGCCGAAGCAGCCGCAGTCGATGGACAGCCCGCGCGCCCACGCCTGCGAGATGGCCGCGATGAACGCGAGCAGCACCACGGCGGACAGCACGGCGACGAGCCGCGTGCCCAGGCCGAGCAGCAGAAGCAGGCCCAGGGCGAGCTCGAGGAACGGCACCGCGGACGCGACCACGCTCACCACACCGCTGGGCAGCACGTCGTACGCCTGCACCGCGATGTACGTCTGGTTGAGGTCGCTGGCCTTGATGCCGCCGGAGACGAACCACACGGCCGCCAGACCGAGCCTGGCCACCGTGCCCACGCCGTCCAGCACACGGGGTGACGGTCGAACCACGGTGCCGAGGCTACCCGGGCAAACTGAGGACAGCCTGAGCACCGACAATCGGCGGGTGAGTTCCCGCCGTGACCGAAAAGACGCCACCCACCCGCATGAACCTGCCTGACCTGCCGATCACGGCCATCGTCGACGAGCTGGCCCGCACGCTGCGTGAACGCGGCGCGGTGATCCTCGTCGCCCCGCCCGGGACCGGCAAGACCACGGTCGTGCCCCTGGCCTTGGGCGGCCGCGTCGTGGTCGCCGAACCCCGCCGCATCGCCGCGCGGGCCGCCGCCGCACGGATGGCTTCGCTGCTGGGTGAACCGGTCGGCGAGACCGTGGGCTATTCGATCCGGGGCGAGCGGCGGGTGTCGGCGCGCACGCGGATCGAAGTGGTCACCTCCGGGCTGCTTGTGCGACGGGTGCAGCACGACCCGGAACTGTCCGGAGTGGACACCGTGCTGCTCGACGAATGCCACGAACGCCACCTCGACGCGGATCTGCTGCTGGCGCTGCTGACCGACGCCCGTGAGCTTCGGCCGGACCTCCAGCTGCTGGCCACCTCCGCGACCGTCGCCACGGATCGCCTGGCCCAGCTCTTGGACGCGCCTGTCCTCACGGTCGAGGCTCCCGTTTTCCCGACTTCGACCGTGTACGCCCCTCCGGTGCGCAACGAGCGCATCGAGGTGGCTGTGGCTCGCGCGACCCGGCTCGCACTGTCCGAAACGGACGGTGATGTGCTCGTGTTCCTGCCTGGCGCGGGGGAAATCGCGCGGGTGCGGGCGATGCTCGATGGGGTGAACGTCGTCACCTTGCACGGCCGGTTGTCTTCCGCGACGCAGGATGCCGCGCTTCGGCGGGGTTCGAGTCAACGGGTGGTGCTCGCGACCGCCATCGCGGAGTCGAGCCTGACGGTTCCCGGGGTGCGGGCGGTTGTGGACAGCGGGCTGGCGCGGGTTCCTCGGGTTGACCACCGGCGGGGTCTGCCCGGGCTGGCGACGGTTCGGGTGTCCGCCGCGGTGGCTGCGCAGCGTGCGGGGCGGGCCGGGCGGGAGGCACCCGGGCGGGTGTATCGGTGCTGGCCGGAGCACGAGCACGCGACCTTGCCGCGGTATCCGGAGCCGGAGATCAAGGTCGCCGATCTGACGCGGCTGGCGCTGGAGCTGGCGTGCTGGGGGACGCCGGACGGGACGGGGCTGCGGTGGTGGGACGCGCCGCCCGAGGGTGCGCTGCGGGCCGGGCAGAGCGTGTTGCGGGCGTTGGATGCCGTGATCGACGGCAGCCCGACCGACCGTGGCCGGCGGATGGCCGAGCTCGGGCTGCATCCGCGGCTGGCGCGGGCTTTGCTCGACGGCGCACCTCAGGTCGGCGCGCAGAACGCCGCGGATGTCGTGGCATTCCTCGACAACGACGCCCACACCGACGACGTCGACCTCGACCTGGCCCTCCGCAATGCCGGTGGGGACAGGTGGGCGCGGGAGGCTCGGCGGCTGGCGGGGTTGGTGGCTGGGAACCGTGCTGGCGCACCGGATCCGGCGTTGATCGTGGCCTTGGCCTATCCCGAGCGCCTGGCCCGCCGCCGCGCGCCCGGGTCGGCGATCTACCTGATGGCCGGTGGGACCGCGGTCGAGTTGCCGCCCGGAACCGGCCTGAACGACCAGGAATGGCTCGCCGTCGCGGTCGCGGACCGGCGCCCCGGCGACGCACACGGCCGGATCCGCCTCGCCGCAAAAGCCGACGAGGCACTGGCGAAGGCGATCATTCCACCGTCCACAGTGGACGAAGTCACCTGGGACGGCGACGTCACCGCGAAACGGGTCATCAGGATCGGCGCGATCACCCTGTCCGAACGCGCCCTCACCAACCCCGGCCCGGAAAGCGTCGAAGCCGCCATCCGCACCGGGATCCGCACCGAAGGCATCGGCATCCTCCAGTGGAGCGACACCGCGGAGTCCCTCCGCGCCCGCATGACCCTGCTGCACCGAACCCTCGGCGAACCCTGGCCAGCTCCCACCGACGACCGCATTCTGTCCACAGTGGACCTAAGCCGCGTCAGGAACCGCGCACAGCTCGCGAAAGTCAGCGTCACCAACGCCCTCAAGGCACTCCTGCCCTGGCCCGAGGCCGCACGGCTGGACGAGCTCGCCCCCGAACGCCTGGAAGTCCCGTCCGGCAAGAAGTTCACGCTCGACTACACCGGCGACCGCCCCGTGCTCCGGCTCAAGCTCCAGGAGGCGTTCGGCTGGACGCGGACACCGCTGATCGTCAACGGTCAGGTCCGCGTGCAGCTGCACCTGCTGTCACCCGCGGGCCGCCCGGCCGCCGTCACCGACGACCTGGAGTCGTTCTGGGTCAACGGTTATCCACAGGTCCGCGCGGAACTGCGTGGCCGCTACCCGAAGCACGACTGGCCCGTTACTCCACAATCCCCGAGAAGAACCCCGCGATGAGGCCTACCGCGATGTAGATCAGCACGCCCACGACGGCCGCGGTGACGACCACCGTGACCGGCCACAGCGGCCAGCGGATGGCCGCGCGCCAGAACATGCGCAACCGATGCACCCATTGCCTGTCCTGCTTGGCAGACCCGTCCGAGTCCGGCTCGAACATCAGGTCGTCGACCAGCTCACCCCGCCCGGATTCGTCGTCCACCCGACCCAATCTACCTACCTACAGGTGCGGCAGCGGGTCCGGGGGCATCGCATCCGCGGACCACTCCGCGTCCGCCGCGTTGATCTCCGCAACATACTCCTCATCCACCTCGTACACCCGGCCACCCAGCTGGAACTCGGGGATCACGGTCAGGTCCACCGGTCCGAGCCTGGTCCGGCGCGGGTAGCGCCGCCAGACCGCGTTGGGCCTCGTGCGGCCACCCAGCCCGGTGTCCAGCACGGTGATCGACGAGTCGGTGACGGCGACGAGGAAATGCGACGAACTGTAGGGCCCGCCGACCATCGACGCCGGAAACAAGTAGCTGATCTCTTCTCCTGGCTGCAACAGTGCGCGGACGTGCGCACGATCGCTTGATGACGGTGACACAGCGCACCACCTCCCACCATCAACTGTCCCAGAAGACGACCTCGGGATCGAATGGCAAACGGTGGAAAATCCCTGGTCACACAGGGTGTCAGGAGGTATCGGGATGCTGGTATACCGATTTCGGCCAGGTTACGGAAAGTCAGATCCACGCCCGGTCGGCCCAAGCGGGACAGTGCACCTATTGCGGAAAGTAGCAAACGTCACTCGTCGGCCTTGCGTGGACGGCCGCGCTTGGGGATCCGCCCGGCCTCGTCGGGCATCCGGCCCGCGTCGGCCAGTGCCCGGCGGAGCAGGAACTCGATCTGCGCGTTGGTGCTGCGCAGCTCGTCGTTGGCCCACCGGGCAAGCGCGTCGTGCACCGCGGGATCGAGTCGCAACAGGACGCTTTTGCGTTCCGGCACAGTGACCTCAGGTGTAGAGCGACCCGGTGTTCACCACCGGCTGGGTGTCGCGGTCGCCGCACAGCACCACGAGCAGGTTGCTGACCATCGCGGCCTTCCGTTCCTCGTCCAGCTCCACCACCTCGCGTTCGGCGAGCCGGTCGAGCGCCATCTCCACCATGCCGACCGCGCCCTCCACCACCTGCTGGCGGGCGGCGACGACGGCGGTGGCCTGCTGCCTGCGCAGCATCGCATGCGCGATCTCCGGCGCGTACGCCAGGTGGGTCAGCCGGGACTCGATCACCTTGACACCAGCGGGTTCCACCCGCGCACCGATCTCCAGCGAGAGCCGCTCGGTGATCTCGTCGGCGTTGTCCCGCAACGAAAGCGTTGTGGTGCCGTGAGAGTCGTACGGGTAGCTGTTGGCGATGTGCCGGATCGCGGTGTCGGTCTGGATGCTCACGAACTGCACGAAGTTGTCCACCTCGAACATCGCCCGCGCGGTGTCCTGAACCTGCCACACCACGACGGCCGCGATCTCGATCGGGTTGCCCTCCAGCTCGTTCACCTTGAGCACGGAGGTCTCGTGGTTGCGGATCCTGGTGGACACCCGCGCCCGCGTGGTGAACGGGTTGACCCAACGGATCCCCGCCGTGCGAACGGTTCCCGTGTAGCGGCCGAAGAACTGCAGCACCCGCGACTCGCCGGGGGCCACGATTGTCAGGCCCGCCAACATGAGCACCGCGAACAGCGCGGCGAGCGTGCCCACCACGATCAGCGGGATGCCCAGCGGTGGGTTGCCTCTCGCGGTGGCCATGACGCCACCGATCAACGCACCGGCGCCGGCGAGCTCGACAAGGATTCCGCCGAGCAGGATGCCCAGGCCGGCGCGTTCGTTGGCAGCGTGCTCCCGCACTCGCGGGGCAGGGATCTCAGTGGTCATGCCCAGACCATAGCAAAGTGATATCACTTTTTGCCAGCGGGACCGGATCACGGGACACCAGGAGCCTTGGTGCGTCACCATATGCCCATGTCGAGAGGCGTCGAGCTGGCCGTACGGAGTGCCACGTGCACGACCGTCGGCCTGGCCCTGGGCTTGACCTGGTGGCTGATCAACCGGCTGTTCGAGGCCGACGTCTTCTGCACCGGTGAGGGCTGCCTCGGCGTGGTCCTGTTGCTGTATCCGGCGTTGCTGGTCGTGTGCGCACTGCTCGGGCACTTCGTCCTGACGTCCTCGGGGCTCCCGCACGGCTGGCTGGTCGCGATGCTGGGCCCGATGGCCAGCGGGGTGTTCATCGGCCTGTGGCCTGCGCTGACGCCGTTCGCCACGGTCGCCTCGGTGACTGGCGGCTACCTCGTCGCCGGTCTCGTCAGCGCGCCGGTCGCCTTCCGCAGCCAGTGATCACCAGGTGTCGATGTTCGGCCTCCGGCCCCGCGCAACGGTTTCCGGCAAGGCGGCGGTGATCCAGCGGCGGGTGTCGGCCGGGTCGATCACGTCGTCGATCTCGAACATCGAGGCCGCGTTGAGCGCTTTGCCCTGCTCGTAGGCGGCCTGGATCATCGCGTCCAGGGTCTCCTTGCGCCGCACCGGGTCCTCGATGGCGTCCAGCTCTCGGCGGAAGCCGAGCTTGACCGCGCCCTCCAGGCCCATCGCACCGAACTCAGCGGTCGGCCAGGCCACGGTGGCGAGCGGAAGCTTGGCGCTGCCGCCGAACATCGCCATCGCGCCGAGCCCGTACGCCTTGCGCAGCACGATCGCGCAGAGCGGCACGGTCAGGTTCGCACCGGTGACGAACAACCGGCTGAAGTGCCGGACGGTCGCGGTCCTCTCCGACTCCGGGCCGACCATGAACCCCGGTGTGTCACAAAGGGAAACGACCGGCAGCCCATGTGCGTCGCACAGTTGCAGGAACCTGGCGGCCTTGTCGGCCGCGTCCCGGTCGATGGCGCCGCCCAGATGCGTGGGGTTGTTGGCGATCAACCCCATTGGCCGGCCTTCGACCCGGACCAGCGCGGTGATGATCCCGACCCCGAACTCGCGGCGGATCTCCAGCACCGAACCGGGATCCGCGAGCAAGTCGATCACCGCCCGCACGTCATACGACCGCACTCGGTTCTCCGGAACGGCGCTCCTCAATCCGCTAGCGTCCACAGTGGACCACCGTGTTAGGCCCTGGAAGTAGGACAGGTACTGCTTGGCAACCTGAACAGCCTCGGCCTCGTCGGCCACCGCGATGTCGACGACCCCGTTGGGCACCTGAACGTCGAGCGGCCCCACCTCTTCCGGGGTGACCACGCCGAGACCGCCGCCTTCGATCATCGCCGGCCCGCCCATGCCGATGTTCGCGTCCGCGGTCGCGATGATCACGTCACAACACCCCAGCAGGGCCGCGTTGCCCGCGAAACACCGCCCGGCGACGATCCCGATCAACGGCACGACACCGGAAAGCTGGGCGAACAGCGAGAACGCGGCCGCGTCCAGAGCGGCGACGACCGGGATGTCCGTATCCCCAGGGCGTCCGCCGCCGCCTTCGGCGAACAACACGACCGGCAGCCCGCGCCGCGCGGCCAGCTCGAACATCCGGTCCTTCTTGGCGTGGTTGTACGCGCCCTGAGTCCCGGCCAGCACGGTCGCGTCGTAAGCGACGACCACGCAGGGCATCCCGTTGATCTCCGCGGTCCCGGTGACCAGCCCGTCCGCGGGCGTCTTCTCGATCAGCTCGTCCAGCGGGCGGCGGTTGCGTTGCGCGGCGACGACAAAGGCGCCGTACTCGACGAACGTCCCGGGATCGCAAAGGTCCTCGACGTTCTGCCGGGCGGTTCGGCGGCCTTCCCGGTGTCTGCGGAGCACCGCTTCGGGCCGGTTCTCGTCCAGCGTGGCCGCGCGACGCCGCAGAACCTCGGCCAGGTCGGCCCGCTCCGCACCGGTGGCGGCGTCGGCCGACGGCTCGTCGACCTCCTCGGCTTCACCCGGCTTGATGACCACGAGCGGCTGGTCGCGTTTCACGGTGTCGCCCGCCGCGACCGCGAGGGACAGCACCTGGCCGGCCTCGGGCGCCGCGACGACGTGCTCCATCTTCATCGACTCGAGCACGACGACCTGCTGCCCGGCGCGGACCCGGTCGCCGGGGCCCACCGAGACGAGCACGACCGTGCCCTGCATGGGCGCCACCAGTTCGGTCACGCCGTCGAGGATCACATATCCCAGACGATCCCGACCGTCCCGGCCACGTTGAACTCCACCAGGTGCGCCGACCCGCTCGGATCCGGCACCAGCTCGCAGCCGGTCCCGCCGCCGAGCCGCACGCAGCGCGCGGGCAGCGCGGTCGGGTCGAACCGGGCCTGCAACACGTAGTCCCTGGTGGTCCGGTGAAACCGGCGGACGAACGTGTCCGACTTGGTGGTCGACTGGATCGGGTACACGATCCGGTACTCCATGATGATCGTCTCACCGCGCGCGAGCGGGGCGTCGAACAGCAGCTCGCCCACCATCAGGCCGGTGTCCCAGTCGACGTTGAGCCGCCGCAGCCGGCAGTGCTGGCCGGCGATCACCTCGGGGATGCGTTCGGCGTGCCCGGCGTCCCAGACCAGGATCCACCGGTCGGCGCCGTCGTGGCTGGCCCGCAGCACCAGCCGGTTGGCCACCTCGGCGAGCCTGCCGTTGTCGTCGACCTCGATCTGGTCGTGCTGGCTCAGCCTGGTCAGCCGCCCGTCGGACGCCATGTCCACGCCACCGAGCAGCCGCTCCACCGCCGGTCCCCAGGTCTCGACCATCGCGCCGGGCCCTTTCGGGTGCGCCGCGCGGCCCCGGGGTCTGGGCGGGCCCAGCAGCGACCGCAGCGCGGCGGGCGGCAGGTCCAGCACGTCTTCGAGTTCGGCCAGCGCCCGCAGCGACTCCGGGCGTTCCGGCCGTCTGCGCCCGGACTGCCAGTTGCTGAGCGTCGGAACACTGATTGTTACGTCACGTAACCGCAACCGGTACCGAATGCGGTCAAGGGCCAGCCCGCTGGAGCTGATCGCCGCTCGCAATGCGACATGAAAGGGCCCATCTGCCAACAACTCCGCCAACGCCCCCGGCGCTGCTTGGCTCGACGTCACCACACACAGAAAGTAAGCAGACGGGTTCGGGGTGTCAACGTTGTCCACCTTGTGGGCGTAGTGGTGTTCCGTTCAGCGGTCCAGACGAAAGTAGGTTTCGAGAACCACGAATCAACATTCCCGAGGATTCGCCACTACGCATGAATTGTGTTCGCCCGCGGCCTTACTGCCACTACTGTCTGGCGGCGGCTCCCCTGCCGCAAAGGGGAGCCGCCATTCATCCTTCGCCGGAGTTCTGCTGAATTCCGTATTTCCGACAAAGGAGATTCATGAACCGCGGAACGCCATGGATTCGATTCCTGACGGCGGTGCTGGCCAGCTGGCCGGCGACATTACGGGCCGGCCTGCTGATCGTGCTGGCCACGCTCGCGATCGTGGCCATCGGCCTGCTGGTCAGCATCACAGTCGGTCCTGTTCAGGTTCATCGGTCCTGAGCGGCGGTTCGTCCAGCAGGTCGTCGAGGCCGAACTCGGGGCGCCGCAATGCCGCGGCGAGCCCGCGGACCAACGGTTCCAGCGCACCGGGCTGCGGTTTGGTCTCCCCGGTTTCCCATCGGGAAATCCGGAATCTCGACAGCCCGGTCCGCTCGGCCAGTTCCCGCTGGGTCAGCCCGGCCCGCTCCCGCCAGGCGCGGAGCCGGGCTCCACTGAACGGCAGGGTGAGCGGACGGCGAGCCATGAGCGGACATTAGCGCCAATAAGCGCTCACAACAAATCGGAACGCGCACGCCCCGGAAAGTTGCGCTAATGTGCGCCAATGAGCGCTCATGAGCAGGTTGAAGCCCGCCGGCGGCTCACACGCCTCGTGCACAGCGCGAGAATAGAACAAGGAATGCAGATTCAGGATCTGGCCGAAAAGGGCAAGGTCCGCCTTTCCACCCTCCGCCGGGCCCTGAACAAACACGACACGCCGATATCCGCGGCAACGCAGCGAGGCATCGAACGAGCCCTGGACTGGCCGGACAACGCGACCGACCGAATCCTGGCCGATCCGGCCTACGTCCCGCAGCCGATCATCCGCCCGCTGCACCCCCGGACCTCAACGGCGAACGACGTAATAGCGTTCCTGGACCGTTTCCTGGCCGAACAACCAACGGAACACCAAAAGCTCAGAGCCCTCCTGGACATCCGCTGGCACTAACGCCTACCGGAACGCACCGACCGAGCGCTCCGCCCATTCACCGAACGTCCGCGGCGCCCGCCCGAGCACACGCTCGACATCCGGGCTGACCCGCTGCTCATCCGCGGTCGGCCTGCCGAGCAGCTCCAGGGTCGTCTCCACGAACGGCTCGGGCATGAACCGCAGCATCTGATCCCGCGCCTCGGCCCGGCTCTGCTCCGCGAACCGCACCGGCTCCCCCAGCGCATCAGCGATCGCCGCAACCTGCTGCCTGGGCGTGACGAGCTCCGGCCCAGTCAACGTGACGACGCCATTCAAGTCCCCCACCAGGGCAACCTTCGCAACCTCAGCAATGTCGGCCGGATCCACCGCGGGCAACCCGACATCCCCAAACGGCGCCGCAACAACTCGCTGCCCATTGATCGACGGCGCCCATTGCAACGCGTTCGAGTCGAAATTGCTCGGCCGCAACACCGCCCACTCCGCGATCCCGGACCCGGTGACCGCATCCTCCAAATCCCCGGGATGCCGCCCGGTCCCCACCCCCTGCGAAGACAGCAACACAACCTTCCTCACCCTGGCCGCCACCACAACCTTCATCACGGCCGCCAGATCCCCTCCCGCCAGGAACTCCGCAGGCGTCATCAAGAAAACCGCCTCGACCCCATCCAGCGGCAAACTCTCCGGCCGCGTCAAATCCACCCCATCCCGCCTTGACACACCCGTCACAGCCACCCCGGCTTGCTCCAAGCCACGCACCAGCGGCCGCCCGACATTCCCCGTAGCCCCAGTCACCAAGATCATCATCCGCTCCCATCGCACTAGGTACGCGGCGAAAGCTACTATCCCCATGACAGTAGGTACCTACAGGAAAGCGGCCTCAAAGTGACCGAGCCCACACCCCCGGAACAGGCCTGCCCCATCGCCCCGGTCGTCGACCTCGTCTTCAGCCGCTGGACCACCCCCATCCTCTGGACCCTCAACGAACACGGCCGCCAACGCTTCAGCGAACTGGAACACCGAATAACCACCATCACCCCCAAAGTCCTCACCCAACGGCTCCGCGCCCTGGAACGCGACGGCCTCATAACCCGCACCTACCACCCCGAAGTCCCCCCACGGGTCGAGTACGAAATAACCCCCCTCGCCAAAACCCTCGTCCCCATCTTCAAAGCCCTCGCCACCTGGACCCCCAACCTCCAAAAAGTCCACACCGCCCGCCACACCTACGACCAAACCCACAAACCCAAGAAGGCCCACGACCGAAACTGAGACATCGCCCTCACAAGGGGCACGCCCCCTGGCGCCAAAGACGCCTATGACGGTCCGCGCCAACGGGCGCCCCGCGCTCCGGGCTTCCCGCCTACGGCGCCTCGGCGCCCTGCGCCTATGGCACTCCGCGCCAACGGCGCCCGCGCCGCTCCGCGGCGCTGCGGCGCCCATGGGGGGCTCGGCCCCCCCAAAACAATCCGAAAGGAGCCCCGCGAAGGTGCGAGCTTGCGAGCACCGACGTGGGACTCCCCGAGTGGACCTAACGTGTCAGCATAAGAACCAGGAAGTACTGGCAGATGGCCCGGAAGTGCATATCCAATCGGTGCGAACCCGCGCCTGACATAACAGCGGCACGTTCTCGTGCCGATGAGCGGGTGCTGGGACCGTCGTGGGTCATGAGGGCGCCGAGCCTGACACCCAATACTAAGCACTAAGACTTGATTCCGGAGAGAGAATGCCAGGGACATCACTAATGGCGCGGGTGTTTGGGCTCGCACATACCAATACATTTCGACCATCTAGCATAGAAGAATACGGCTATCCAATCAGAATCGACTGTTATCTCGACGGGTCATAGATGGCTATCTGACGACTTAAGCCAGCTGAAGAAATATTCGAGAAAGTTGCTCACATCAGCCTCACTTGACAGCGTAACTTCAAGGTCGCCAACTCCTTGGTGTCCAACCTTACTTACATCACGTGCAGTTGGGAAGGTCAAGAACTTGTGGGGTTGCAAAGGAAGTGTGACCACCACCTTTGCTGAGCGCACAACGACACAGAGAAATATCTGTGAGCGCTCACCACGGGTACTAGCAGTCACTCCTTGTTCTCGACGGAAACCAATGAACTCCTTCCGAAATACATAATGCAAACCCGGATTCAATACGCGCAGATTCCAGTCAAGCGACTTGATAAGACTAGTTACATGCTGGTTTGATACGCTATATATACGCCGAAACTCGGCGCACTCCGTTAAGCCGTCTATATGCAGAACGTTTCTTAGGATTGCACTCGCGGAACGCCCTGATTGAAGAGTGACGGCATCTAGAAACTTACGAGTTTCCTTGTCCATTACTCACCTTGGAGGCTTGAATGCTGCAAGAATTTCCTGCGCCGCTGAACTACCCAATTGCAACTTTGACTCGGCCTTAGTTCGCACGGCAGTTCGAGTATTCCTTGCATCCAATTCTGCATTCTCAGCGCGAGTTAAGTCGGCAATCAAAGTAGAACTGAGATTCTTGTCAGGAACTGGAAGCATGAGTTTACTTGCCTGATCCCAAGTGATCCGAGTACGTCCAATTCCCGTAGCCAGGATCAGGAGCTCTGCACGCACCTCAGGTGACCTCAACAAGGTCCAAACAACTTTGGGATCCATACCACTCACAGTCGTGCACACAGTATATTCGCTAGTAACCACAAGACCATCATGTTCCGGTGGCACGACACCAATCGCCCCATGAATAGCGTTGATGTGGCTGATAACTATGTCACCGGTCCTCACTCTATGCATTTTCTGGCCAGAGATGTCTGACGTCCAAACTTCGTCGCCAGCCTCGGTAAAACCATCGTAGCGGACTCGCAAATATGTAACTAGTTCATCAGATTCCGCCGTATCGATTACATCTTCCGGGCGGAGAGATATGCTGTTTTTAGGATAAACAGGCCGAATCAGCTCCTGCAGCGTCACGACGCTTAGCCCATTTTCCTCCCATTCCTTGACCCTACGGCCAGGCTGCATCAAGCACGCTTTAACATCCATACGATCACCGATGGCGCTAGCAGGCACCGCCCAAGGCTTCGCTTCTGGTTTGCCTTCGAAAAACTCCTCGTAGAGTTTACCTACACGTCTAATCTCATCAATGGCCTTCTTCCGATTAATTTCGTCGATCGGAAGTACTCGTTGTCTCGGCGGGTCATCTATCCCAACCGCGGTACAGTAATACATGAAGACCGCTGGCTGCTCTTCCTCCTGCGACAATCGTTTCTGTAGCATGATGACAGACGTCTTTACACGAGCCTGCGATCGCTGGAACGCATCGCCAGGAAGGGAAACGACGGCCCTAACCAGCCAGTTCCTACGAATCCAATCCCGAAGGGGCCGATACCGATTTGCGCCTAGGAGACTGTCGTCAATGACCGTTATGAGGCGACCACCAGGCTTGAGCAGATCATGATAACGCTCCAGAAACATAACCATGGAGCTGACTGTCGCAAGCGGCCTCAAGGATCCCCCCTTGTGGTCATAGGCCAGCTCGTAGTCATCAAGCAAAGTGCTTTCCGACGACTGCTCTCGACTATAGTCTTTTGCGAAAGGAGGGTTAGTCAGAACTACATCTGCGAGGCCATCAGATGCCTCTATCCTCTTCCGAAATTCGGTCTTTTCTTGGCGGATCTCAGGAGAATCTGTGGACCCCGAGCGGACCTTTTTATCGAGAGCATCAAGTTGATAGATGCTGCTTCCCCCATCGCCATGGAGATACATATTAATCCGAGCGATTCTGGCCAAAGCCGGATCTCTGGCGACGTCCACACCAATGAGACACTCGGTCGCGACCCGAGCACGCAGTTCTTCGCGCTGCTTATTCGAAAGCGAGGAATTCTGCTCGATTTTACTCCACATAGCAGCAAGGGCCTCGATAAGAAAGCCGCCCGTCCCACAACAGGCATCCATCACGACGTCAACGCGCTTAGGTCCAACATCCAGGTTGGCAAGTCCCACAGCAAGTTTTACGACGCTGCGCGGTGTGAAATACTGTCCAAGCGCTTTCCCTCGCAGGGTCGAGTTCAAGAAGGTCTCGAACATCCTCCCATTCAAGTCAGCGTCAATGCTAATCAAGTCAATATTTTGAAACCGTTCTGCAATCGCCTTAATAGTGTCTGGCGATATGTTGAGCCGTTCTCCAGGATTAAAGATGCGTTTCTTCTTGCCTTCTCTGATCTCTGTCTCAAAGTTTGACAGAAGGTCCTGGAACAGGATGGAATCAAGCGGATTCGATGTATCCTTCTCTCGGATCTCAATCCACCTTCGAGAAAAGCGCACCTCGTCGATCGGTACAGTGACCTGATCCTCTTCTTCTATGGCGTTCGCCGAAGAATGTACGTCCCGGTCGGAGAGAAGCTTCAGGAATACTATTTTGACGAACTCCATGAAAGCTGCCGCATAGCTGAGATGCTCCCGCTTATAAATCTGACGGTGAGCCCAAGCAAAATCGGCATTCAGCTCGGATACCGTCTTACGACGGAGTACAAATCGATCTGTTTGCTGCATGTTGCGCTGGCTCGGCCTTACGCGAAGCGCGGTCGAACTCAATATCGCCCGAATCCGATCGTACTGTTGGTTGCCGTCGACGAAATGGTGGAAACTTGCTTCTACGAGAGGCTTTCCACTGTCCCATCGGTACAAACGAGTCGTGACACCGTTCGTTAGCAGGAAGTACTCGACAGGGTTCTCCGCATGCTCCTTATTGAGCTCGAGGCAATAACTTGAACATTGCGATACCCAGTCATCGAGATTCTCGTCGACCGCTTTAGCCTCACAGATCCAGCGCACTTTCCCCCCGACTAGCATAGCGTAGTCAGGACGGTACTTGACTTTCTTGCGACCCAGGCTAATTGCGAGCTCGTCGAGTGCGACTTTCGGTCGAATGTTCTTATCGACATATCCAAGGTCGGACAGCAAGCGGTTGACAAAGAACTGTTCCACGGTGGCTTCGTTGCTTAGATCGGACAGACGGCCGAACTTGTTCTCCGCGGTGGTGCTCACTGCGCTCCCTGCTCGCTGACGCAAATTGACTGAGCGATGGTATCATCCGCGCACTTCGGCGCTTGGATTACCCCCTCCGGCGTGTCGTGCATCGTAGACATCTCATCGACCTTCGGGTATGCCTAGAAGGTCATGAGCCCAAGTGAGTGAACCCTCTCAACTGGTAGTAGTCCATGATTGAGGGCACTTGGGAATGTGCAGTTCCTCCTAAGTCACACAGTCGTGCCGGTGTGGGTGGCCAGACTCTGCCAGCCACACCGTTACGACTGGTACCAGTCCGCAGGCCGGTGGTCTACAACCGGACGATCGAGTACGTGAAGCATCCCGGAGCAACGGCCACCATGCCATCCTGGGTGTGCTCGTCGAGGCCCGCCTGCAAGTTGGCAAGGACGTCTACCAACCGGTCGTGACTGTTGAAGATTCCTTCCATGTGGAAGTTCATGAAAACTTCCAAAGCGTGGTCGACAGAGTCATATTCAATTGGATCACCCTCGTGATGGGTGCAATTGAAGGCGATGTATCCCTCGTCCTGCGCCCGCGTAAGAACCTCGTCCAGGATAATCTTCGAGGGAGTTTGCCCGGACACCTCATAATCAGGGTCCGCGTCCTGCCAGAGCAGTTTCCGCCACGGATTGATCAGCTTCTGCTCGGGAGACTGGATGTCATAGTGGATGAGGAAGGCAGATGCGCCGGGAGCCATGCGATGAGTGATCAACTTCTCGATGGCCCCTCGCACCCTGCTCTCCGCAGCTGCGCGACCGTCGCGCAACATGTGTTGGTGAACAGAGTGGGAAAGATTCCACAGGCTGACGATCACATCGTATTCCGAAGTAGCGCCACGCAGGTAGTTGAGGCTGTCGGACTGATAGACATTCAAGTTCGGAGACTGTTGCTGGAACCGCCCTCGGCAGAAGTCGACCATCTGCGGACTAAGGTCGACGAGGTCGACCGCTGCCGGGTCTGACATTTCTCGGAACAGAACGTCTGTGGCACGTCCCGAGCCGCATCCCAACTCAAGCACCCTCATTCCGTCACGTGCTTGGAGGCCCCGAAGGAAGGAGGCGAGTAGATCGAGGTCCGAGTAACCGCCAAACGAATACTCCGGCAGCAGCTGATCGTAGTACTCAGGCCTGAGATAGTCAGAATGCCTATTGGGCGCGCGAAGTAGCCACGGATAGGCTTCGTGTAACGCTTGCAAATCTGGCTGAATGTTCATCCTCGCCCCTCTATCGGTGATGCGGAACACTGGCGTTCAAACTCGGACGCAACAATGGCGCGCAAATGGGCCTGAGTCGTGGAGTCAGTACCGAAACCTAGATAGTCCTTACCCGAAACCCCGTTCGACCGCATAAGTACTTCAACGATCGCATCAACGGAGCGCGCCTCACGCATTAGTCCGAGAGTCTCGCTAGCGGTCTGGACAAGCTCTTGCCTTGCCACTCTGCGCAGCCGGTCAAGTCGTAGCTGATCTTCAGACCAAACGACGATCGGTTGACAAAGAATGTTGACGAGGAGCCGTTCGCGCATGGAGTGAGAACTCAGGTAAGTTGGGTCTCGCCTCACAGGAGTCAAGCGACGCCCGTCCAACCCTTGCGTAAACACTCGGCAACTCGCCGCCATTTCTAGCTCATCCCATCCACAAAGAATCTTGTTCTCGTAGGGAACCTCAGCGTCTAACGTCAAGCCGTACTCTCGATGGAAACGCACCACTGCATCCACAAGAGGCGACACAGTTCCATACACGCTCGACCCAACAAAGAGAACGTCGAGATCGGATTTCGCTTGCGACATACCAACGGCGTGCGATCCGTAGATAATGACACACCGCGGACCATCTAACCTGGCAAGCGTCACTTCGGATAACCGGCTAAGCGCGTCGTCACATATTGCCCGTGCAGTCATCAACGGGTCTCCCAGATGAGTTAACGCTATTGCGTATGAGATAGAGTGCGGTGCAGCTTCGCAAGGTCGACGCACTGTTCAACAAGGTCAAACATATCTACATCCTGGATCAGCGGGTTTCCCGACATGAAGCGCAGGACCGGGTGCCGGTAAGATCTTCCGAGCCCAAGGCGGTCACCAGTATCCGCAATCAGAAAGCTGTGAAGATACGCAGCTCCGTCATGCAAGATCGCCTGATATGCCTTCTCCGTTGCGCGAGCCGAGACTTCAGCCGCCTCCGCACCGAATGGCGCGCCGTTATTTACGGGATCGAGCGTGAACATGACAGAATTTATGCTCACGTCGTTGAGGCGAATTAGGTATGGACTTTCGTCGATGATCTCAGCAAATCTCCGGGCGGCGTCTATCCTGCGGTCGATCATAGACCCCACGCCTTGCACACCCAGGGATTTCAAAAGCATCCATGTGCGAAGGCTGTGAAATGCCCGAGAGCCAGTGGCGGGAGTGACCTGACCGAATGATCTAGCCTGTCGGAGGATCAACTCGGATTCGGTGCTTATCATCGCGGCGTCGGCTGGATCCCGCAGAAGCAAGAACGAGTTCGAGTAGGGAACGGTCAGGACCTTGTGAGGGTCCATCATGACCGAGTCGTATTCAGAAAGCCCGTCAAGTCGGGAACGTTGACTGCTAGAGAAGAGTAGGCTCGTGCCGTGACATCCGTCGCAATGAAGCCAAGCCTCTGGATAGTATTGACGGACAGTCGCGGCGACTTCGCCTAGCTCGTCGATCGTCATGGTCCTGCTGTCCCCTGCATATGTGACAGCCATAATGACTTCGTCGCCACGCTCCTGCGCCGCACTCAACGTGTCGTGCAAACGAGGAAGATCGTATCGAAAATCCTTGACCGGACTGTAGAGAGCGGCATCAGTGCCAAGGCCCGACCACGCAAGCGACGCACCTACGGTGTAGTGCCCCACATGTTCAGGCAGTATCACTCGCTGCCTTTGGTTCCAGCGACCAAGCCCTTTTTGACGCACGTCCGCGCTCGCTCGCGTGCGCGCCAGCAGAACCGCAGCAAAGTTTGCGTTCGTCCCGCCGGCGGTTGGTATCCCGCCAACGTCAGTAGCCGACATGGGCGCCGTTGGGGCGATCGTGTACCCAATCAGCTCTCGAAGCCAGCGAATGAGAGCGATTTCCATCTCAGTCGCGCCCCTGGAACAGAATTCGGCGTTGATCATATTGACGTTAAGAAGCTCTGCGAGAAGCGCACCAGCAGTACCAGCAACACTATTGCCTGCGTCCGGAAAACCGGCGAACGCCGTCGACGCGAAGTTAGGCATGTGGGGCAGGTAGTTGTCCGCAAGTGCCGTGAGAAGCTCGTCTACTGGCTGGCCTTCCAACGGAAGGGGCTCCGTGGCGATCAAGTCGAGCGCTTCTCGGGATGGAGGCGCACCGAAAGGCTTGCGATATTTGAATCGCAATCCCACATCCACGACCCTACGCAGCAGTTTCTGCGCTTCGGAGTATGGAAGGCCGTTATGGCCTAAGAAGTCTCTCGGATCCACTCGTGCACCATCTCACTTCCGTGTGAAATGCGAAGCGTCGAGATTTTGGACCCGCAGTATCGAGGCGCGAAAGTCCATCGCGCCTCGATACCTACTGCGCCTAAGCGCTCATTCGGGCCAGCTCTTCCTCGACTATGGAGGGGTCTAGCTTTTTGAATACGGGTTTTGGCGGGGAGAGCTCACGACCCACTTCAAGTGGTACGGACTCCCAACGTGCGCCAACCGTGTAGTCACCTGTGAGGATCGGGTACGCCGGACCGCCATCGAGGTCTTCAACCTCGGCGATCACGGGCATCGGAGCGTGGACGCCTGTGCCGCCCAGCAACTCGTGGATCTTCTGAGACGCATGTGGCAGGAAGGGAGTCAGGAGAGTGTTGCAGTCGCTGACCACCTGCAAAGTCACATGCAAGATCGTGCCCATGCGGACAGGGTCGTCCTTGATCTTCCAGGGTTCCTGCTCATAGAGGTACTTGTTGGCCTCGCCGACAACCTGCATTACTTTGCCGATTGCAGCCTTCTGCCGGTGGCGAGCAATCAGGTCGCCTACCGTCCCGAACGCGGCCTTGGCTGAGTCCAAAAGTGCTTGATCGGCTGGTGTCAGATCACTTGCCGCCGGGATAGCGCCGAAATTCTTGGCCGCCATCGAAACGGATCGATTCACCAGGTTTCCCCAACCGGCCACCAACTCGGTGTTGTTACGCCGGTAGAACTCATCCCAAGTAAAGTCAGTATCAGACGACTCAGGTCCCGCAACCGCGATGAAGTACCGCAACGCGTCTGCGCTGTACCGCTGCAAGACATCGCGCACAAGGATCACACGTCCTCGTGAGGTTGCGAACTTCTTTCCCTCCATCGTCAGGTACTCACTCGAAACCACTTCCGTCGGCAACGCAAGTTCGCCGAACTCGCCAGGCTGCCCACCCTTCGATCCTTGACCGTTGTAGGCAAGAAGCTCGCCCGGCCAGATCTGAGCATGAAAGGTGATGTTGTCCTTACCCATGAAATAGAATGATTCGGCGTCAGCATTAGCCGCCCACCATTCTTTCCACTGGTCCGAGGTCTTGCCAAATCGGCGCGCCCACCCACTCGATCTCTCTCCGGCGCAGTGGATCACCCGCATCACGCGTCAGCACGACGCGCAACGTCCGCACCTGGAGCTGCTGGACTCCTACTACGAAGGCGAGCAGCCTCTGTCGTACATGCACCCGGAACTGTTGCGGCGCTTGGACAACCGGGTACGCCAGGTGGTGATCAACTGGCCTGAGCTAGTCGTGGACTCGCTGGACGAGCGGCTGGACATCACCGGGTTCCGGCTCGGCGCTGAGCAGGCGGCCGACCGGGAGCTGTGGCAGATCTGGCAGGCCAACCGGCTCGGCCTGCACTCCGAGCAAGCCCACATCGACGCCTTGGTGCTCGGCCGGTCCTTCGCGATCGTCGGCACGAACGAGAAGCGCCCCGCGTTCCCGATCGTCACGGTGGAGTCCCCGTTCGACGTGCACGTGGACATTGACCCGCGGACCCGTGAGGCGCGGGCGGCGTTGAAGCGGCAGTACGCCGAGGACGGCGACGGGGACCTGTCCGAGGCGTGGGCCACGTTGTACCTGCCGAACGAGACGATCTGGTACAGCTCCGACAGCGGCGGCGCGGTGTGGGAGGAGTACGACCGGGACGAGCACGGCATGGGCGTGGTCCCGGTCGTGCCGTTGATCAACCGGCCTCGCATCCGGCGACGCCGCACCACACCACCGCGCCTCGGCCGGTCCGAGCTGGCCAGCGTGCTGCCGTTGTCGGACGCGGCCAACAAAGTCGCCACCGACATGATGGTCTCCGCGGAGTTCCACGCGATGCCCCGCCGGTACGCCTTGGGGTTCGACAAGGACGACTTCGTTGACGCACAAGGACGACCGCTCACCCCATGGGAAGCGGTCGCAGGTGTGCTGTGGGCCTCGTCAAAGTCGCCCAAGGAGGACGGGGTCGCCGTCGGGCAGTTCCCGGAAGCGGATCTGTCCAACTTCCACAACACCCTGAACGCCCTGGCTCGGTTGGTCGCGTCGATTTCCGGTCTGCCGCCGCACTTTCTGGGCTATGCCACTGAAAACCCGGCGAGCGCGGAAGGCATCCGTTCGTCCGAGGCCCGGCACATCAAGCGCGCGGAGCGCCGTCAGCGGTCCTTCGGGGATGGCTGGAACCAAGTGGCTCAACGGATTCTGCACGTGCGCGACGGCCGGGTACCGGATGAGGCGCTGCGGGTGGAGACCCAGTGGGTGGACGCCGCGACGCCCACGTTTGCCGCCCAGGCCGACGGGGTGGTCAAGCTCTACAGCGCGGACAAACTGTTGCCACGCCGGGCCTCCCGCCGCGCCCTGGGCTACTCGGACGCGCAGATCCGGGACATGGAAGCTGAAGACCAACAAGCCTACGCCCGCGTCGCGGGTGGGGACCTCGCAGCGGAATACGGTCCGAAACCGACCGAGCCGCGCCCGCCGATGGCCGCCGATCCCACACCGGACAACGAACCAGCGCCGACACGGACCGGGCGTCCGCCACGGGCCGTACAGTTCCGCGAACCCGTGGCGGCTGGGCGGGTGGTGGCGTGACCGCACCCGCTAGCGCGGGCGCGGAGATCGAGTTCTACCAGGCATACCAGCAGGCGACGCGGCAGGCCGTCGAGCAGGTCCAGACCGCCTGGGCCGGGCTCGACGAAGGCGACCCGGTGGGGTCGTGGACCGAGCAGGTCCGGCCACAGACGGTCGCGGCCGTCGAGCAGGCCCAAGCCGAGACCGCGTCGCTGGCCCCGGTGTACGTGGCCGCCGTGCTGCTGGCCGCTGGCCTGGTAGCGGCCCCGGTCGCCGCCCTGGTGGCCGCCGCATTCGCCGGCTACGCCGCCAACGGTCTACCGCTGGCCGCGCTGTTCGATCTCGCGTTCGGCGCCTACCGTCGCGCCCTCGCCCTGGGCGTGCCCGAGAGTGAGGCCAGCGCTATCGGGTTGTCGCGGTTGCTGACCTACACGGCCACGGAGATCAGCGACACGGCCCGGCTGGCCGTCACGGCCGCCTCCGTGGCCGATCCACGGATCGCCGGGTACGAGCGGATCGTGCACCTCCCGGCCTGCGGCCGGTGCATCCTGCTGGCCGGTCGGCTTTACCGGTTCTCCACCGGGTTCGCCCGGCATCCGCGCTGTGACTGCGGTATGCGCCCGGTCACCCGTACACAGTGGGAGTCCCACCGGGACAACAACCCCCGCGCCCTGTTCGCCGGGATGACCCACGCCGAGCAGGACAAGGCGTTCGGTAAGGGCGACGCGGCGGCGATCCGAGCCGGGGCGGACATCGCCCGTGTGGTCAACGCCCGCCGCCCTGGCGCGCTGTATGTCGCGGGCGGGCACGAGTACACCCGCGACTCGGTCACCGTGCGTGGCGCAGGCCGCGAGATGGGCGAGTTGGCCCGTCAACGCGGCGACCGCTACCGCTCCACCCGCACCGCGAGGCCCACCGCCGCCCAGCTGGTCAACAGCGCACGCGACGAGATCGAACTGGCCGACCTGTTGCGCCGCTTCGGCTACCTGCGCTGATCCCACCGTATTTGCTTGTCGTGAAAGGAGTTCTGGTTACCCGTGCCCGACACACCGAGCCCGACCAATCCAGCCACCCCACCCGTCCCACCGCCCGAGCCCGCGCCACCACCACCCACCATCCCGCCACCGAGTGACCAGCCTCCGGCCAGCGAGCCGGGCACAGTGGACTACAAGGCGCTCTACGAGCAGACCAGCGCCCGGCTGACCGCCGCCGAGCAGACCGCCCGCGACCACGCTGACAAGGCCACGAAGTACGACGAGTACCAGGCCACCCAGCTAACCGACACCCAGAAGGCCGAAGCCCGCGCTGAGGCGGCCGAACAGCAGATCACCGCGCTTCGCCGCCTGGCCGTGGACGCCGAAATCCGCGCAGCCGCAACGAACTGGGCCGACCCGACCGACGCACCGCGCTACCTCGACCAGCGCGATAAGTACCTCACCGCGGACGGGACGGTCGACACCGCCGCGATCACCGCGGACCTCGCCGCGGTCCTGCTGACCCGCCCGCACCTGGCCCGCACCACCGAGACCGAGAACGCCGGCGGGCGGCGGCCCGCGCCGGACCCCTCGCAGGGCGCCCGCAGCAACGGCCCCGCCGGGCTGGACGCGCAGATCGCCGAGGCCGAGCGCACCGGCGACTGGGCCACCGCCATCCGCCTGAAGAACCAGCGTCTCGCCCTACAGGCCAGCCAGCAGCGCTGACCGCTCCCCTGTCCTTTCCTTGTCCTGTTTGGAGTATTGCTCATGCCCGGTGTGGCCGCGATCGCCAACACCTACAACAGCCCCAATTTCGTCGGCGAACTGTTCGCCCTCACCCCCACCGACACACCGTTCCTGGCCGCGATCGGCGGCCTGACCGGCGGCAAGCGCGCCAACGGGATCGTGCACACCTGGAGCGTGTACGACCTGCGACCGCCGGACCCCAACCGGCAGCGCCCGGAAGGCGCGGACGCGCCCAGCCCGGAAACCCGGGTGCGCGGGCAGGACCGCAACGTCCTGGAGATCCACCAGGAAACCGTGGGCGTCACCTACACCCGCCAGGCCGCCCAGACCATGTTCGCCGGAACAGGATCACCGAACCCCAACGCTGCTGCCATCGGCGGGACGAACGCGGTGGACAACGAGATGGACTGGCAGACCCGCCAAGCCCTGGTCCAGATCGCCCGGGACGTCGAGGTCGGATTCCTCGTCGGCAAGATGCAGGAACCAACCGACAACAGCACGGTCCGCAAGACCAAGAGCATCATCGACGCCACCAAGACCAACGTCATCACCAATGCCAACCCCACGGCGTTGACCGAGAAGATGGTCCTCGACCTGTTGCAGAAGGTCTGGGAGAGCGGCGGCATCCAGGTCTCCGAGACCGCTGTGCTGATGTGCAACGGCTGGCAGAAGCGCGTGCTGACCAACGAGTTCATCACCAAGAAGCAGTACCGGGAAGAGTCGCGCAACGTTGCGGGCGTCAGTGTGACCACCATTGAGACTGACTTCGGGCGACTGGGGATCATGCTCAATCGCTACATGCCCGCCGACACCGTCCAGGTTGCCAGCCTGGACCAGTGCGCCCCGGTCCTGCTGGAAACTTCCGGGCGGGGATTCCTGTTCTCCGAACCGCTCGGCAAGACCGGCGCGTCGGACAAGGCCCAGATCTACGGCGAGATCTCGCTGGAGTACGGGCCGGAGATCGCCCACGGCAAGATCACCAACCTGGCTACCGCGTAGGAAGGGTCCTGATGAAGTTCACGTCAACCCGCTATCCCCAACTGGTCGTCCACGACCTGGAAGTCACCTTCGTCGACGGCGAAGCCGAGGTGACCGACAAGGCCACCATCGAAGCCCTGCGCGGTCTCCCGCCCGATGTGGGCGTGCGCGCTGCGGGTGGGCGTCCTGTGCGGGACGCCGAGGCACGGTAGCTAGCAGTTTCCGACGATGAAAAAAGGGGCCTGCACGATGTCGGCAGGCCCCGGGGCCTGCCCGAGTCTCACCTCGGGGAGGCGGCAATGCAGCCGTGGCACTTAATGGGGCTGTGCCAGGCTTTGTGGGAGCCGTATCGGGTTGGGTTAGAACCAGCCCTTGCGCCAGACCCACCAGACGATCTTCTTGATCGCCTTGAACATCGTCTCGGCCTTGTTGCAGAACCTCCGGCGGAAGACCTTCTGACACGCCTGGCGCCAGACGAACTTGAGGAACTTCCGCGTTGCGTTCAGCAACAACGCTATGAGTAGGTACGTGAGGAGGAAGAGCAGGAGACCGGCGACCCCGCCGACTGCTCCCAGGGGCTTCAGTAGGTCCGCCAACAGGGCGAACAGTCCGGCAACAACGAACCTCATGGTCAGTCACCCGGGTATAGACCAAAACGCCACTCCGCCGTGCGCCGATCACCCGTCCTTTCTGGCGACTGCACCGGCGAACATCAGCGGCGGAGCGGGTAAAGATGAAACATCTTCATACCTTTCTCTTCATTTGATGGTCACGACCAATCGAGTTACCAAGGGGTGTCGTGACCAAGCAATAGATGCGCATGTGACTATATACCTACGCCTAGGGGTTGTCACGGGCGTCTAGCCTGTTCAGGGGCACATCACCCGTTCGAGTGACGGGGCAGGTAGGTGCATCGATGCCTCCTCTCGTTTCACTCGCCTCCGTCGAGGACGTCCAAGCCCGCGCTGATCACCCCCTGACTGATGAGGAACGGTCACGTACCACGGCTCTGCTTGCCGACGCAGCCGCGATCGCCTACACCTACGTGCCGGACATCTCCACCCCGCCACCCCCGACAGCGGTCGGGGTGGTGTGTACCGCCGTGCTGCGGGCGCTGGCCAGCCCGGCGGACGGCATCCGCAGTGAAACGGTCGGCGGCTACTCCCGCACCGTCGCTCACGAGGGCGGCGGGCTGTATTTCACCGAGGCCGAGCTGGATCTGTTGCGTCCGCCCAGGTCGCAGCCACGCGGCGCGTTCTCGATCTGGACCGTCCCGCCCGCGCCGTCCACGCAGACCGGGGGTGGTTGATGCAGTTGCCGCACCGGCTGATCGTGATCACCCCGACCGAAAAGACCGACGAGTACGACAACCCCACGCCGCGCCTGGACTATGGGCCGGACGCGCCACGGCGGGAGATCTGGGGCCAGCTGCAACCCACCGGGTCGCGCGAGGACCCCGAGCCCGGCCGTCAGCCGGTGATCTCGTCGTGGCGGCTGTTCACGTTCTCACCGATCCATGCCCGTGAACGCGTCGAGTGGAACGGCCGGACGCTCGATGTGCAGGGCGAGCCCGCTGCTTGGGCGCCGCGTCCTGGCCGTACCCACTATGAAGCCTCACTATCCACTGTGGAGGGTTGAGTCTTGCCGGACTTCTATGGTCTGGAGATCGATCGGGCCGGGGTTGAGGAGATCCTGAACTCGCCCGAGGTGGCCGATGCGGTCAGCGACGCTGCCGAACAGGTCGCCGAGGCCGCCCGCGCCCAGGGCCACCGGGTCACCTCCGGCGAACCACTCCCGATCGAGGTCTACGACGACCCCGGCACCGATCGAGCCGGAACCACGGTCGCCGTGCCGCACGCGGCCGGGGTCGGCATGGAAGCCTGGCACGGCGTGCTCAAGCGGGCCGCGAGCGCCGCCGGCCTGGACGTGCAAGGTCTCGACATCCCGACCCCGCTGCCACGGCGACGGGCGCGTGATGGCGGATGACTCTTCCTGTTCCGCTCGACGTGGCCGAGCTGGTGGTGCGCGCCCTGCGGCGGCTGCTGGCTGAGCGACCCGAGCCCGAGGCCGCCGGGGTGAAGGTGTCCACCGAAACCGGGCGCGGCCCGACCGGCGGTCCACCGTCCTTGCCGTGGCTGCTGGTCGCCAACGACGGCCACACCTGGGACTGGCCCGCCGTCCAACGCGTCACCGTCCGTCTGACCTGCTGGCACCGCACCGCACACAGCAGCACCGCACTGGCCGCCCTGGCGATGGCCGTGCTCTGCGCCCCGGGCGCTGGCCGCCCGTGGTCGGCCGAGCCGGTGAGCGGCCCGATCAGCGGCACCGACCCCTACACCGACAAGCCCCTCGCTACCGCCGCTGTCGCGGTGCTCGCACGAACTCCCACCCGCCGATAAACACGTTCTCGCTCTGGAGGTTTTGCGCCTCTGGCGTCCCGCGCGAGGCCCTGACCTCCTCATCATGCTTGGAGGTCACCAAACTTATGGCACTCAACAGTGCCCTTGTTCGCGTCGCCGGAACCGGCGAGGTCTCGCTGGCCCCGGTGGGAACGCCGGAACCTTCCGACGCCACCACTCCACTCACCGCAGCCTGGTCCGGTCTCGGGCTGTCCACATCGGACGGCGTGACGGTGCGGCGGTCGGTGGACAAACAGGGCACGGAGCACTGGCAGCAGTTGACTCCCGCCCGATACATCTACCAGGGCCAGGAACTCACCGTCGCGTCGTCATTCCAAGAAAGCAAGGGGGTCGTGCTCGGCGCGTACTTCGGCGGCCTGCGGTTCGCGGAAACCGCGCAGGGCAGCAAGAAGTACCGTGCCGAGATCTCCAGCGTCCCGCGCAGCGACGTCCGCGCGCTGTGCGTGGACTGGACCGACTTCATCAGCGATACCGAGGTCTACCACCATCGGCTCTACCTCCCCCGCGCCGAGGTCTCCGAGACCGAGGACGCGCAGTGGAGCCGCAGCCAGGAAAACCGGTGGGGGATGACGTTCGCCGCGCTCGCACCGGTCGGCGGGTCCACAGTGCTCGGTGTGTGGCTGACCGACGACCCGGCAGTACTGGCCACCCCGCCCGCGCTCACGGCCATCGAACCGTTCAGTGAGGAGACAACCCAGTGAGCACCAGCCAACGCGCCGAAGCCACGCGCAAACCCGCCGCCTCCGGTGGTCCGGCGGTGATGTGGCGCGGCAAGCGGTTCACGCTGCCCACTCCGGACCAGATGCCCCTGGAAGCGTTGGAGGCCGAGGAGGACGGCAAGCACCTGACCGCGCTCAAGCTCATCTTGGGCGTCGAGCAGTACGCCACGTTCCGCTCGCTGGCCTCCACGGCGGCCGACGCGGAGGACTTCTCCACGAAGGTGATGCGGGAGCTGGGGCCGGGAAACCCCTAACGGTCGTCCGGCTGCTGGGCGACGAAACCACCGCGGGCGCGCTGGAAACCGACTTCCTTCGCCTCGGGCTGGATCTGCTGGATCTCTACCGGGGCCGGATGTCCTTCCGGCGGGTCTGCGTCATCGTCGCCCACCTGCCGGACGACGCGGCGGTCTGGCGTTCCGCCGGCCGGGACGCCGGATGGCCACGCACGGACTACCTCCTGGTCGCGCTGGAACGGCGGGTCACCCTGCTGTGGGCGACGGTCGCCGCCGCGTTCGGTCACACGCTGACCGAGGACCAGGTGGCCAGCCCAGTAGACGCCCTGATCGGTCGCAGTGACCGGCCTGCCGCTGCGGGCGGGGGTGAGGCCAGGCCGGAGACCAAGACTCTGCGTGAGATGGCGCTGATGATGCGCGGCCACTAGTCCCGTTTCCCAGTCCTGGTAACGGGTTGCGGTGTGGGTGGTGGTCGCCATCACCGCTGTCGGCCACGCCTATCTGAAGATCATGCCCTCGTTGCAGGGCCTGGGGCGTCACCTGCGCGACCAGATCCGCGAGTCCGAGCGTTCGGCTCCGTCGATCTCGCTGACCGCGCAGGTGCAGACCGCGCTGCTGAAAGAGCAGCTGCGGGCAGCGGCGCGGGAGGGCGACGAGACCGCGATCCGGCTGTTGGCCGAGCTGGACGCGGTCCCCGCCGAAACCCAGTTTCAGCGGCTGCTGCGGCGCCTGTCGGGCAAGTCGGTCGACGTCAAGGTCAACGCCGACCGTTCCGCGCTCTCCCAGGTCGCGAGCGCCCTGGGTGCGGTGTCGTCCGGGGTCGACAAGACCGCGCTCGGATTCACCCGGCTGACCGCCAGCGTCGGCGCGGCCACCCTGAAGTACGCGGTGCTGGCCGCTGGGGTCGGGCAGGCCATCGCCGCGCTGCACGCGGTCGGCGCTGCGGCGGTGACCGCGTCCGGGTCGCTGCTGCTGGTGCTCTCGGCGGGCATCGCGCTGGCCGTCGCGATGCACACCGCGAAGCTGGGCATGCAGGGCTTCAGCGACGTCTTGAAAGAGACCGACCCGCAGAAGTTCGCCGACGCACTGGCCAAGCTCGCCCCGTCCGCCCGGGACACCGCACAGGCCGTCCGCAGCTTGGCGCCTGCGTGGACAGAGCTTCGCCTGGACGTTCAACAAAGACTGTTTTCCGGGCTGGGCCAACAGGTCCGGGACCTGGGCGCGCTGTATCTGCCGGTGTTGCGGACCGGTCTGGGCGAGATGGCGACCAGTCTCAACGCTGGTGCCCGCGGCTTCGGCGAGTTCGCCCGCGAGTCCCGCACGGTCGGCGACTTGCGGACCATCCTGGACAACTCCGCGAAGTCGATGGGGTCGCTGTCCAGCGCGGTAGCGCCGCTGTTGCGGGCGTTCCGGGATATCGCGGCGGTCGGGTCGGAGTTCCTGCCCAAGTTCGCCTCCGGTCTGGCCGACGGCGCGAACAAGTTCGCAGAGTTCATCGCCCACGCCCGGGAAACCGGGCGGCTCAAAGAGTGGATCTCCCAGGGGCTCGCGGCGTTGGGCCAGCTGTTCACATTGTTGGGCAACCTGGTCAAGATCGTCATGACCGTGTTCGGCGCGGCCAACGCGGGCGGCGTCTCGTTGCTGTCCACATTGGTCTCTCTGACCGGCGGCCTGGTGACGTTCCTGCGCTCGGCCGAGGGCTTGAACGCGCTGCACCAGATCTTCGGCGGCTTGCGCGCGGTCGGTGAGGGCCTGCGCCCGGTGTTCGCGCAACTCGGGCCGCTGCTGGTGAACTCGATCGCTCCGGCGATCGCGCAGCTGGGGCCGATGCTCGGCCAAGCGCTCGGCGCCCTGGCGCCCGCGATCGCTCCACTGGGCCAGATCATCGCCGCCCTGGCACCCGTGCTCGGGTCGGTCGCGCAAGCGTTCGCCGCGATCCTGGTGCCCGCCGTCCAGGCGCTGGCGCCAGTGGTCCAAGCGTTGGCGCCCGCGCTGGCTGAGGTCGCCGGTCTGCTCGGCGGTGCGATCGGTGACGCGATCCGCGCTGTGGCACCGGCATTGCAGCAACTGGCCGAGGCCGCCGCGCCACTGATCGTCCAGTTTGGCCAGTTGCTGGCCGAGTCGTTCCGCACGCTCGGACCGATCCTGGCGCAGCTGTTGACCCAGCTGACGCCGATCATCACCCAACTGGGCGGGGCGTTCCTGCAAGCGCTGGCTGCTGTGTTGCCTGTGCTTGGCCAGCTGGCCCAGGTGTTCAGTCAGGTTTTCCTGGCGTCGCTGCAAGCCGTGATGCCGGTCCTGCCGGTGGTCGTGCAGGTGATCACTCAGCTGGCCGGGGTGATCTCGCAAGCGCTCTCGGCCGCGGCGCCGATCCTGGCCCAGGTCGGCACCCTGCTCGGGCAGATCCTCGCGCAAGCGATCACGGCCCTGGTGCCGATCATCCCGCCGCTGGCCGAAGCGTTTCTCAACGTGGTCAACGCCTTGTTGCCGTTGCTGCCGCCGTTGCTGGAACTGATCTCCACGCTGCTGCCGCCGCTGACCGGGTTGATCGTCGCGCTGGCCCCGGTGGTTATTGAGGTCGCGAACACCTTCGCCGCGCTGGTCCAGGCGGTCACGCCGTTCGTGATTCTGATCGCGCAGAACGTCATTCCGATACTCGGTGACCTGCTCACGGTCGTCACCGACGTGTTCAAGGGAATCGGCGAGATCACCGGGGGCGCGATGAAGGCGATCCAGGGCGTGATCGACATCGTCATGGGCGTGATCTCGGGCGACTGGTCGAAAGTCTGGACCGGGATCAAAGAGTTCGTGTCGGGGATCTTCGGCGGCATCCTCAAGGGCGCACTCGACATGATCGGCGGTCTGGTCGAGTTCTTCGCCAGCATTCCCGGCCGCATCCTCGGCGCCCTCGGTGATCTCGGCTCGTTGTTGCTGGAGGCCGGAAAGAACATCATCCGGGGCCTGGTCGACGGCATCGTGGCCGGGTTCACCTGGGTCAAGGACAAGCTCGGTGAACTCACGGACTGGATCACCTCGTGGAAAGGTCCGCCCGCGCGGGACAAGGTGCTGCTGGCCCCGAACGGCCGGTTGATCATGCAAGGGCTGCTGTCCGGTTTGGAGGGTGAGGAACCCGCGATCCGGGACTATCTGACCAACTTGACCACCAGCCTGCCGCTGACCGTCCAGGCCGGGTCTCGTGCCTCTGCTGGGGTTGTCGGGGCATCCCTGGGGGCTGGTCCCTCTGCCGGGCCGTGTGGGTGGCAGGCCGATCCGGGCATGTTGACGGCGGCGGTCACCGCCGGGGTCCTGGCCGCGCTGGACGGCGCCCGCATGACCGTCGACGGCGCTGGAGTTGCCCGACTGGTCAACACCGTCGACGGCGCTGGAGTTGCCCGACTGGTCAACACCGTCGACGGCGCTGGAGTTGCCCGACTGGTCAACACCGTCAACGCCCGCAACGCCCGACGGTGAGGTGAACGAGATGCCGGTGTTCTGGCTCGGTCCCCTCGGGGCGTTACGAGCGTTGCCGTCGCCGTCCCTGGGGAGTGGTCCGGAGGCGACTACCACCCGGTACGGCGCCACCCACCGGTCCCTGTCCGGCAGGCCCACCATCGACCTGCTGGGCGCGCGCCGGACGTGGAGGCTGACCTGGCCCTTCCTCGATCCGTCCACGCACGCCTTCCTGGACGCCCTGCACCTGGGGTTGCTCACCGACCCGGTGTGGCTGATCGACCCGCAACGGCCGAACCGGTTGCCGGTGGCGGTCGCCTCCACCGGGTCGACCACTCGCACCACGGAACCACTGCCACCGCGGGGACGCTCGCCTGGACGCCTACCGGTCTCGGCGGGCTCCCAGCGGCGGGCGGTGTCGCCTGGACAGTGCCTGCCGACAGTGCACGGCTGGACGCCACCGGCCGTGTCCCGCTCCCCGACACCGGGCCGGTCACCTTCTCCGCCTACGTCGCCACGCCTCCCTCCCCTCCGAGATCCCTCCGGCTGACCGTCACAACCGAAACCGCCACCGGCACCACGCTGTCCACACACGACAGCAACCCGGTCACCCCTGACCCCACCGGCACGAGGTTGACCCTCACCCTTGCTCCTCCTGCCGGGGCGGCTGCCTGCCGGGTCGCGCTGACCGCGCCATCCGGGACAGCCGCCACCGTCACGACAACCGGATGGCAGGTCGAAGCCGGATCGATCGCGACGGCATGGAGTGCGGGCGGAGGCGCGGCGGTGGTGCTGGTGGATTCCCTCGGCGTGACCTACCCCCTGCCCGGCTCCTTCGCGACCACCTTGACCCTGCTGGAGGCATGAACCGTGCACGATCTCCCCGGCCTCGGCATCACCGGTGCCCTGGTCCTGGTGATCGCCTACCTGCTGGCGTCGAACTTCCGCGACCGCCTGCAACACGAGAAGACCCTGGCCGCCCGCGAGGGCGAGCACGCGAGCGAACTCACGGCGGTCCGGACGGCTTATGAAGCCGATCTCGCCGGCCTGCGCGTCCGGCTGGCCGCGCTGGAACAACGGCTCGCCGAACTGGAAACCGAACTCGACTCCGAACGCGAACGCCGACGCGCGGCCGAGGACGCCGCCGCCCGCGCCCGCCGCCAACGATCCGGCAGACCGGTGAGAGGGGCGAGCGATGCTGACGACCGGAACCCCGGCCCTGGATGACGCCCTGGCCGAAGCACTGGCCCAACCCGTCCGGCAACCCATCTGGCGCCTCATGGTGGATCTGGCCGGAGACGGCGGCTTTGCCCATCCCTGGTCGGATCTGAACGGCCTGGTCACCGAGATCGACGTGGAACGCGCGATCACGGGGGACCTGCCCGAGGGCACCGCCCAGGTCGAGGGCTACGCCTCAGCCAAGCTCACCGCACGCCTGGAAGGCCGCTTCCCTGACGGGACACCGATCACCGACGCGGTCATCCAACGACCCGGAAACCCGCTGTGGGCGGGTGTCAGTGTGCGCTACGACCTGGGCCTGCTCACCAAGGTCGGGCCGGTGATGTTGCGGCAGTTCACCGGCGTGGTCCGGGCCACCACCCTGCGGGCGTCCAGTGGCCAGGTCGAACTCACCGCCGCCGACGGCGCCGAACGGCTGCGGGCCGCGATCACCCTGCCCGCGATCAGCCTGGACGGCCTTCAGCAAGCCAAGTATGGCGACGCGTACCGGTACTGGATGAACAGCCAGTGGATCGTGGACTATGTCTTGCGTGCCAACGGAATCCTGACCGCAGCGGCGCCCCTGCCCGGCGCGGTGCTGTCGGTGACCGGGCACGGCGCGCTCACTCCGGAGATCGGTTTCGGTGGGCAGCCGCTCGGCACCACCGGCACCTACACAGGTCCCTTGTGGACCAACGGCCCGGACGGGATGCTCGCCCCGAACGGCGGCGGGAGCATCCCGCCTTACACAGCCAGCTATACCGGCACCAGGCCGGTCCCGGTGACCTTCGGCGGCGGGTTCGGCATGGCCGCGTGGATCTACCACGGGGCCGGGGCACCGCTCGGCGGTGGCCTGACCACCTCGCCCGTACTGGAAATCCTGCCCGCTGACCAAAGAAGCCTGCGGCTGGTCCTGCAACCCAACGGCGGCATCGCCTTCTCGGTCAGAATCGTCGCGCCGACGGACATGTTCACCGTCTGCCCGATTGTCCTGGACTCGACGGTGAAGTGGCGGCTGATCGCCGCCCACGTCTCCTGGAGCGCCGGTTCTCCCACGTCCATCACGCAGCTGACCGTGAACTGGTACATCGACGGGCAGACCGCGACCACCGTCACCACACGCAACGTGTTGGCGGGCGGGGAGTTCCCCTCAGCACTGGCCACACTCACCGTGGTCCGGCCCATCAGCGGCGTCCAGATCTGGACGTCGCCCACCCCGCCCGCGCCCGGCGGCTGGCCGCAACTCCCTCCGGCGCCGCCCGCTGACATCGACCCCGGTCTCAACGAATTCACCTGCCTCCCCTCGATCAGCGGCCAGGACTCCTGGGACGTGCTCAAGGAAGTCGCCGGCGCCGAGTTCGCGGTGCCGGGATTCAACGAGGCTGGACGGTTCTCGTTTCTCAACCGCGCCACCATCGCCGCCCGCCAATCCGCACCGCCCACAGGCAGGGTAACCGTGGACGACCTGGCCGAGGTGAACGCGACGACCAGCATGGACAGCGTGCGGAACGAAATCGCGATCTCGGCCACCCCCGCCTACACCTGCACCCCGCGCGTGTTGATCGAGTCCACCGACCCGCTGTCCTATGTCATCCCGGCCAACACCACCGACCGGCGCACAGTGGTCCTACCCGAAGGATCGGTGAACTTCAGCGGCCTGCTCAACAGCCTCACCAGCGGCATCGTCGTGCGTGTCCCGAGCGCGAACTGGAACGACAACGTCCAAACAGGATTCTGCATGGTCCGGGTCGACCAGCCCACCACCGAGGTCACCAGCAACGTCTCGGTCGTCGTGCGACGACTGACCGGCACCACCGCCCAAATCCGGATCATCAACTCCAACGCGTTCGCCGTCCAGTTCACCACCAACGAAGCCACACCCCGGCCCGCGTTTCGGGTGTCCGGGACCGTGGTCACCGCCGACCCCACCCGCACCGACACCATCACCGACGACGCATCGATCGCCACCTACCGGCGCCGCTCGCTGGACCTGCCCTCCGGCCCTTGGCGGCAACGGGTCGAGCCGTTCCAGGCACTCGCCCGGACACTGCTCAATGAGCTGGCACACCCCAACGCGGTGTACGACCGCATCCCCGTACCCGGTGACCCACGCCGAGTCCTGACCGACACCATCACTCTCGCCTACCCCACCACCGTGACCGCGTCCATCGTGGGCATCACCCGCCGACTGTCCACCACAGACGGATTCGTTGACGAGCTGACCATCCGGCCCGTCACCACCTAATGGGGATTGATCGGCGTGGCCTCCCACCGATTGTGGTTGGTGGGGGTGAGGCTGGTTGCCGAGCCGCTGGCCGGTGAGCACTGTCAT
>NZ_JBFAPA010000004.1:0-499677 GCF_040675465.1 Actinocrispum sp. NPDC049592
GGGCGGTTGTATCTGATCTGCGACAACTACGGAGCACACCAGAAGGCGGAGGTCAGAGCCTGGTGCGCTGAGCAGAACATGGAGTTGGTGTTCACACCGTCCAACGCCTCGTGGCTGAACGGGATCGAGTGTGAGTTCACCGCGCTGCGCTACTTCACTCTGGACGGCAGCGACTACCCGTCCCACACCGCCCAAGAGACAGCGATCGCTACATCCGCTGGGTCAACAAGCACGCCACCCCGAAACGACACTTCGCGGCCGACTCCAAGATCCGCAGACCCGATTACCTACCCAACGTTGCTTGATGCGGCACTAGTACGTCTCCCATTCGATCGCTGGCAGGTTCACACGGGGTCCGCCGAGTTCGCGGAGTCGGCGGAGACCCTGGAGCAGCGCGAAGAGTCCTTCGTTGCTCCACGCCACATCTTGTACCAGGTCCGCCAGGTGATCGCTGTCCAGGCTGGAGAACTGGCGGAGTGTCGTGGCCTCCCAGTTCGCCTCGATTCGGCCGCCGTAGCGGGTCCAGAATTCGTCGTCATGAATCACGATGAGGCCGGCGAACTCGAAGTTGCCGCTGACCAGGTTCAAGCCGAAGCCCGTGCACTCCATGCGCAGACGGTCTGGGGCAGCCATGAGCCAACTCATGGGCTCGGATAGGCGGCTTGGGTGCATTGGGTCGGCGCTGCGCTGGTCGCTGACCGTGTTGTCGACATCGTTGCGGCCGAACAGTTCCTCTTCCATCTCCCGGCGGAGGGTGGCGCCGATCTGGGTGTCCGCGCGGTAATCGTTGATCGGCTGGTGGAAGCCCTTCGGGATGACGGCAAGGCGGCGCGCGGCGTTGACTACGTGGCCGGAGCGTTCTTGCACCAGGAGAAGGTAGTCCGCGGGGCCTCGGTATGGGGTCGACTGGTCGGGCGATTGCGGTCAGGGCGAGCGTGCCGCCGGCGCAGAGGCGGTCTGAGACGTTGAGGACGGCGGCGACGTCGGGCAGGTAGCGTGCGCGAAGTGGCAGGGCGAGCTGATCAGCGGCCAACGCGTCGACCAGTTCACCCTCCAACAGGTCCATCGTCAACGCGTAGTGCACGAACCGGGTCACGCCGAACGTGCCGGCCAGGGCCGCCAGGGCTGATGTCGACGTCTCGGAGCTGGTAGAGCGGCATGTCCACCATGCGGATGCCGAGGGCGAGTGTCTCGGCGAGGCGCTGAGAAGCAAGTCCGGCAGCGTGTTCGTCCAGGCGAACCGTCCTGTCTTCGGTGCCTGTGAGTGTGAGACGGTCGTGGGCAGGGAGGAGCGGGCAGGCGAGGTCGACCCATTCGGGGCGCGTGAGGATACTGGTCGCGGCCTTGGCGGTGTCGCCGAAGCGCGCGCTGTACAGGCCGTATGGCGCTGGGCGATCGCGGTAGTACTCGCTGAGGGCATCGGCCACGCGGCGTTGATCGACGCGGCCTCGGCGGCTGCCTCGGTTGTGCAGCCCCTGGACGTCGACCTGGCGCAGGCGGGCGGCTACGTCCTGGCCGCTCGCGCCTGGTGGGCGGTCTGCGTGGTGGTCCAGCCAGTCCAGGGCCGCGGTGATGTTCGGGTCGTCGGTTAGACGAGACTCGGGGCCACTGGATGGGCTCCCTGACATGAGGGCGCCGAAGCGCTCTTTGACGGCCGAGGATGCTTGTTCAAGCGACGTGTCCAGGATTTGTTGGATCTCGGATTTAGGGCGCAGGTCTGGCTTTTGGTGCCACGATGCGACTGTTCGGACGGCGATTCCGAGGTGTTGGGCGAACAGCTCGTTGCTCATCCGTAAGGCGGCTTGGAGTGCGCTCGCGCTGCGGCCCGTCCAGCCGTCGACCAGGCTCATTCGTGCTCCGATGTCGTGTCGTGCGTCGGACTTGCACTGGTTCTGCTCTGGTTGTGCACTGGCCATGCATCGTTTCTCCTCCGCTTTCGCAGTGGAATTAGTGGCATGGAAAACAAAGCGAAGCGCACCGGGTCACTTGTTCTTGCGAACATGGTCAGCCACCGTGGCGAGGTCGGATTTCAGGTCGTCCAACCGGTCGGTGATGTCGTCCAGGCGGCGCTCAAGACTGTCCAAACGGGACCACAGCGTCGTCTCGCCACGGGTGACCGGTTCGTCGACGTCCGGTGGTTTCTTGCCGCGCAGCACCGCTTCGAGGTGTTGCGGGTGCAGACCGAGGGCCGTCGACAGGGACTCCAAGGTGCGGGCGCTGCGGCGGCGTTCAACGACGTGGTGCTGGATTTCGCGGACGATCGCTTGGGAGACGTTCGAGCGCTCGGCCAGTTCGCGTTGGCGCCATCCGAGTTCGTTCACCCGCTCGTTGATGACCTTGGCGACTGCCGCCCAATCTTCCGACACCTATTCCTCCGCGCTCCGCCGTCGGCGCTGAGATTAGCGCCTTGGTGTCATTCCGCGGGGTGACACGTCGTTTCTGGGGTTGTCTTTCGTTCTCTGCGCGCTTGTTAGCGCTGAAATCAACATCATGTTGTTGAAATCATCAGACTGTCACGGTTGGGACTTTTTCGATGCGCACTTCTATGTCTTCTTCGTCGTACTCGGTTCGGGCGGCTGCGTGGATTCTTGGGGTTTCGCCGTCCGTGGTGTCGCGTTCGATCAGGGTTGGGTCGCTTCGGACCAGTGGGCGGCGTGGTCGCCGAGTGGTTCCGGCGGCGGCGCTGGTTCGGCTGTTGGGTGAGCCGGTCGGGGGTCATCGTGACTGACCTCTGGCTGGTGGGTGTGGCTTGGCGGCTCGACCGGCTTCGGTGGGTGCCGCGTGGGGCGCTGGCTCGCCTGGTTCGGCGGGACGGCTTGTGCATGTGGGAATGGGAGTCGGGCGAGCCGGTCTGGCAGAGCGAGAGCCTGACGGATCGGAAGCTCGCGGCTCTGCTGTGCTCTGGGTGCCCGGTGCAGGACGAGTGCTTGGAACTGGAGTTGCGGACGGCCGGGGTGGACACGGTCGGCGTGTGGGGCGCGCTGTGTGAGGCCGACCGGCGGGAGCTTTATCCGCTGTGGTTGCAGCGTGGCGAGCGGGCGGACGGAGGTCCGGCGCTATGACCACGATCAGTTTGACGCCGGTACAGGTCATGGCTGGCGTGGGTGTGCTGTTGGTTCTGCTGCTCGTGTGGCGGTCGGGGTCTCGGCGGGCGCGGGCGGCTGCAGATGCGGCGCGGGCGGGTGCTCGGTTGGTGTCGTTGGCTGGCAGGGTGCTGTTCACGGCCGGGCTTATCGTCGGTGCTCAGTGGGTCGCGATTGCTCAGGGCGTTCATGGGTGGGCACTGCTGGCTGTGCTGGGCGCGCCGGCTCTGTTCGCGTCGTATGCGCTGACTCGGGCGTTGACCGTTACTACCGAGGCGCCTCGTCGGGATGGTCGTCATGACCGGCGCTGAGTCGGTGGAGCACGTGGCGGCTCAGGTAGATCGGTTGTGCTGGACGGGGATTCTGCTTGGGCTCGCGTTCACGATGGCCAATGTTCAAGGGTTCGCGGCCGCCGGTTCTCAGGCGTGGTCGTTGCCTTGGTGTGCGGCTTGGTTGCTTGATCCGATGGTTTCGTTGGTGTTGCTGGCGATTCTGCGGGCGGAGCAGGTGACGGCGCGGCACGGGGTGCGGACCGGTGGGTGGGTGCGGGCGGCGAAGTGGTTCACGCTCGCAGCCACCTACGTCATGAACACCTGGGCAGCGTTCGCGGTCGGTTCGCCTGCTTTGGTGGTGTTGCATTCGGTTCCGCCGTTGATCGTGTTCGTTGCCGCGGAGGCTGTGACGGACTTGCGAGACAAGCTCGGTAAGGCGATTGTGGCCGCCGCACCTGTGCCGGAGGCGGTGGCCGAGCCTGTTCGGCGGACGTCGTTCGCGGAATACCTGGCGGTTGCTCGGGCGGCGCGGAAACGGGATGTGGTGGTGACGCCTGCGTGGGTTCGTGAGGTCACGGGGTGTTCGCGGGGGTTGTCGTCGAAGTTGGCTGCTGCGCTCAAGGCGGAGTCATGAGTAGCCGGGATGTCGTGCCGGCTGAGCCGGTCTATGAGGGCGAATTGGTTGACGATGTGCCCGTGATCGCTGGGGCGTCCGGCGGGCGGTTCACGAACTGGTGGATGCGTTCACGGCGGGTGCCGGAGGCGTTCAGGTCGCGGCAGGCGTCTAAGGATGCGGTTACGTGGCTCGTGCGGGCGCCGTTTCGATTCGTGGGTGCCGTGGGGCGTGGGTTGATCGTGGTGGTGCGGGCTTGGCGTCGGTGGGTGCGAGTTGGCGACTACCGGGAGGCCGCGGAGAACGCGGAGAAGCTGGCGGACAAGTTCGTGGAGATTCGGGCGTTGACGTTATTCCGGTGGAAGGTGAGTGGCGTCGTGCTGGGGGCCGCCGTGGTGGCGGTGTTTCTGGCGGATCTCGTGTACGGGTCTGTGGCGTTGTGGATCGTGGGTGCGGTCGGGTCTGTGGCGTTGGCGGTCACGGGTCGGCGTAAGGATGGCTCGCCGGGGCGGAAGGCCGTTCTTGCTGGGCCGCGGACGTTGACCTGGACGATGGACCCTCAGGTGCTCGTGGACGCTTTTCGGGACGCGAAGCTGATTGGCAAGGACGAGTCCCTACGACTGGTTGAGCGCGCGACGCGGGTGGGTGATGGGTGGTCGGTCACGGTCGACCTGCCCGCGACCCGCAAGGCAGATGACGTGATCAAGCATCGGGATGCGTTGGCCTCTGCGCTGGCGGTTGATGAGGTTCAGCTGATCGTGGAGCGGGTGCGGGGCCGGGGCGGGCATGCCGGGCGAGTGTTCTTGTGGGTTGCTGATGAGGATCCGTATGCGGGGCCGCCGTTGCGCACTCCATTGTTGGATGTCGAGGTCTGGGATGCGTGGCGACCGGTGCCTTTCGGGCGGGATGCCCGGAACCGGCGGGTTGATCTTCCGCTGGTGTGGACGTCCTTATTGGTTGGTGCGATTCCGAGGCAGGGCAAGACGTTCGCCACTCGCCTCGCCACTGCGGGCTTGATCCTAGACCCGTACACGCAGCTGTACGTGTTCGATGGGAAGGGCGGTAAGGACTGGGACGCTGCTGAGCAGGTGGCCTACCGGTTCGTGTGCGGGGATGAACTGGAGCATGTCCAGGCGGTTCGAGATCATCTGGTCGAACTGGTGGCAGAGGTCCAAAGTCGGTACGCGCGGATGGCTACTTTGGACGACGAGACGTGTCCGGAGTCGAAGATCACGCCCGCGATCTCACGGGACGCCAGTCTGGGGATGCCGATCACCGCGGTGATCATCGATGAGGTGCAGGTTTTCCTTGAAAACCCTATGCGGCAGGAGGTTGGCGGCAAGAAGACGACCATCGGTGCGTACATCGCGGACCTGTTGGCGTATCTGGTTCGGAAGGGGCCGGCCGCCGGGATCGTGGTTATCCTTGCTACCCAACGGCCAGACTCGAATACCATCCCTTCTCGGCTTCGGGCCGTGCTGGGGTCGCGGTTCGCGTTGCGGGTGATGGACTGGCGGGATTCCAACATCGTGCTGGGCGAACAGATGAACACGCGTGGGTACGACGCGTCCACGTTGCTGCCGAGTCACAAGGGTGTCGGCATTCTTCGGCCGGACGGTGAGACGGACGCTGGAGCGGACGTGTTGGCCGTGACGGTTCGGACGTACTACATGCCTAACCCTGAGTGGCGCGTGATTTGTGCCCGTGGCAGGGCGTTGCGGGAGGCTGCCGGGACGCTCAGTGGGCATGCGGCTGGCGACGATACGACCCGAGCGATCGATCCGGCGGCGGTGGTCAAGGCCTTGGGCGCTGGAGTGGAGCCGGGATTGCCGGAGCCGTTGGCATCGGTGGTGGACTACCTCGGTGACGGCTTGGACGAACGGGAGTTCGTGCCGACGGCCGAGCTTGCCGAGGCGCTGGAGGTCGAGCCAACCGGGTTCGCGCGGGAGATGGCGGAGTCTGGGTGCAAGCCGGTCCGGCAGTACGTGCCGGACGGGAACGGCGGAACACGGCGCGTGCGTGGCTACATGACGGCGGACATCCGGGCGGCGGTTGCTGATTTCGGCTCGCAAGGTGGTGTCGGACGTGAGCTGGAATGAGTGCGGCATCAGGTGGCGAGGAGGAGATCACGATCCATCTTCCGCCGGGACTTCCTGTCCTAACACCGGAGGTGTGTCGCATACTGCTTGCGATACTGGTCGAGCTGACCACGGTGGAAGTGCTGGACGGGGAGGGTCGTCTTGACTGCTGAAATCAGCCAGGACCCATGGTCGACGTTGGACAAGATCCTTGGTGTGGAGGTGTCCAGCGACGAAGTAGACGCCGGTATCGGGCCGATGGCGAGCTACGGCCGTTGCTCCACCGAGGACAACCAGGACCCGGAGACGTCGCATGGTTGGCAGGTGGGCAACGCTCGGAAGTTCGTTGAGCCGCAGGGCGGCGAGATCGTGGCGGACTTCTTCGACGTGGGTCAGTCGAGGTCGGTGCCGTGGGAGCGTCGGCCGGAGGCCGCCCGGTTGCTGGCGGCGTTGAAGGATCCCCGGCGGGGCTGGAACGCCATCGTGGTTGGTGAGGGGACGCGGTGTTGGTTCGGCAACCAGTTCTCCCTGATCGCGCCTCGGTTCGAGGCGTACGGGGTGGACCTGTGGGTGCCGGAGCTGGGCGGGAAGTTCGATTCTCGCAACCCGTCGCACAAGATGTTGATGAGCGTGCTTGGCGGGATGAGTGAGTCGGAGCGTCAGCACGTCCAAGCCCGTGTGCGGGCCGCGATGGATGCGCAGGTGCTGAACGAGGGACGGCACCAGGGCGGCCGGGCGCCGTATGGCTACGTGGTGGTTGACGGTGGACCGCATCCCAATCCGCGGAAAGCGGCTGAGGGCTACCGGTTGCGGGTGTTGGCCGTCGATGAGGCTTCGGCGGCCGTGGTGCGACGGATCTTCGCGGAGTATCTGGAGGGCGTGGGGGACCGGGCGATTGCGAACGGGCTCAACCGGGATGGCATCCCGTGTCCGTCTGCGCGTCGGCCGGACCAGAACCGGCACCGGCAGGCGGACGGTTGGCAGGGAAGTACTGTCCGGGCCATTTTGGACAACCCGCGGTACACCGGTTACGCCATCTTTGGGCGGTGGACCAAACATGAGACATTGATTGATCCGGAAGACGTGGGAGCTGGTCACACGACCCGGTTTCGTCGGGCTGCGCCGGATCGAATCGTGCGGTCGCGGAAGCCTGCGCACCCGGAGATCGTGTCGGTGGAGACGTTCACGGCTGCGCAGTTGCTTCGCCGGTCGAAGTCCGCCGGGGGCTTGGCGACGGCGCGCAAGGCGGAGCGGGGCGGCCGGTCCACTGCGCGGATGTATCTTCTGCGGGGGCTGGTGCGGTGTGGGAAGTGCCAGCGGAAGATGCAGGGTGCCACGATCCGGAGCGGTGCTTACTACCGGTGCACTGCCCGGACGATGGCGCCGGGATCGGCGGCCCTGGCCGATCACCCGAAGACGGTCAATCTGCGTGAGGACGTCGTGGTGGAGCGGGTGAATGGCTGGCTTGGCGGGTTGTTCCATCCGGACAACGTGGATGAGACGGTGGACGCGGTACTGGGCGCGCAGGAGGCGCCAACTACCAGTCCGCGAGACGCAGCGAAACGGCGGTTGGCGGACGCTGAGGCGCGGCTACGGCGGTACCAGGACGCGATCACCGCTGGTGTCGACCCCGCGGCCTTGGTCGAGGTCATGAACCAGGCGCAGGCCGAACGCGCGTCGGCGAAGGTGGAAGTCGACCGGGCGCCGGTCGGCGGGGAGATCTCCAGAGCCGAGGTCTACGCCATGATCGACTCATTGGGTGATGTAGGCGCGGTGATCAAGGACGCGAAGCCCGCTGGGCTTGCGCGGCTGTATCAGAAGGTAGGCTTGGAGCTGGTCTACACAGCAGAAGACCAGGCCGTTTATGCCACAGCCTGGTCTCGTGTAGATAGTGCGTGTGTCCGAGGGGGGACTTGAACCCCCACGCCCGTTAAGGGCACTAGCACCTCAAGCTAGCGCGTCTGCCATTCCGCCACCCGGACTAGGTGTCTGTTTTGTTGATGCGCATAGCGTAGCGGATGGACGATGATCATCCCAAATCGGGGGGTGGGTTGGGGGTTTGTGCTGGTCAGGTGGGGGTGGGGTGGGTGTGGGTGTCGAGGAGGTGCAGCCAGATCTCGTTGGTTGTGGGGTAGGCGGGGACGGCGTGCCGGAGACGGTGGAGGGGGATCTGGGCGGCGATGGCGATGGTGGCGGCGTGCAGCAGTTCGCTGGTGTCTGGGCCGGTGAAGGTCATTCCGAGCAGGACGGATCGGTGTTTGTCGACGATCATTCGCGCCATTCCCTCGTAGTTGTCGGCGTGGAGGGCGGCGCCGGCGACGTTGCCGAGCTGGTGGTCGACGATATCGATGTCGTAACCCGCTGTGATGGCGGTGGCAGCGGTGTGGCCGACGGAGGCGACTTCGGGGTCGGTGAACGTTACTTGTGGGACGACCTCGTGGTCGGCGGTGGCGACGTGGGTGCCCCAGGGTTCGGCGGAGATGGTGGTGCCGTTGGCGCGTGCGGCGATGACGTCACCAGCGGCTCGGGCTTGATATTTCCCCTGGTGGGTGAGCAACGCGCGGTGGTTGACGTCGCCGACGGCATACAACCAGGTGAAACCGGGCACTAACAGGGTGTCATCGGTGGTCAGCCACTCACCAGGAGTGAGGCCGATGGACTCCAGGCCGATGTCCGTGGTTCGCGGCACCCGGCCGGTGGCGACGAGGACCTCGTCCGCGGTCACAATCGACCCTTCGCCGGTTGTAAGGGCCACGCCGGTGGAGGTGCGTGAGACAGAGGCTGTCTCCGTGTCGAGCAACACGGTGACTCCCCGTTGCTGCAACGACTTCGCGACCATCTCACCCGCGAACGGCTCCGTCCCGGTCAGCAATCCAGTGCGCGAGATCAGCGTCACGCGGCACCCGAAACTCGCATACGCGGTGGCCATCTCGGTCGCGACGACACCACCGCCGATGATGGCCAGGCTGGCGGGAACCACCTTCGCGCTGGTGGCCTCGCGGCTCGTCCACGGCTTGGCCGCGCGCAAACCCGGGATATCCGGGATGAACGCGTCCGAACCAGTCGCCACGGCCACCGCGTGACGTGCGGTGATGACCGTCTCCGCGCCGTCCAAGGCGGTCACCGTGACCTCGCGCGGAGCGGTGATCCGGCCGTGTCCGCGCACCACGCTGATGCCCACGTTGACCGCCCACTGCACCTGTCCGGCGTCGGACCAGTTGCTGGTGAACGAGTCCCGGCGGGCAAGCACCGCCTGCACGTGGAGCTCACCCGTCGGCACCCCGGCGACTTGCTGAGCGGCCCGCAGTGCCTGGCCGGACCGCAGCAACGCCTTCGAGGGCATGCACGCCCAGTACGAACACTCGCCGCCGACGAGCTCATGCTCGACCAGGACGGCGGCCAGGCCAGCCCGCACCGCCCGGTCGGCGACGCTCTCGCCCACCGCCCCGGCACCCAGCACGACGAGGTCGTACTCCATCAGCTCTCCCTGGGAACGATCAGATAGCCGCTCTCGGCCAGCGTGCGGGCCATGTGCTGGGCGTACCACTGCGGCCAGTCCTCGTCGTACACGCCGCCGAGCTCGTCGGCCTCGTACTTCCCGTGCGCCGCGGCGGCCTTCTTCAACGCGTCCAGCAGGATCTCGGTCATCGGCCCGGCGCGCGGGTCTTGATCTCCTGCAGCACCCACCCGTTGCCGTCCGGGTCGCTGAACGAGGCGAACGACCCGTACGAGGCGCGGTCGGGGTGCGGACCGCTGACCCGGCCGACCGTGCCCGCGTGGTGGAAGACACCGCCTGCGTCGTGGAAGACCTCGGACACCTCGGCCCCGTGGGAGCTCAGCTCGGCGCGCGCCTTGTCGATGTCGAACACGATCAGGTGCAACCCCTGGGCCGACCCGGGCGGCGCGGTGGTGATCGCGGTGCCGAAGATGATCGAGCACTCCGACCCCGGCGGCGTCACCTGCACGACCCGCAGCCCGTCCGCCGCGGTGAAGTCGGCGTCCAGCCGGAACCCCAGCCCCACGTAGAAGTCCTTGGCCCGGTCCACATCGGACACCGGGATCACCACAACCTCGAGTTTGAAATCCATGCCCGCAAAGACACCACAGCCCTGCAGACGTTCGATTGACGTCCTGTTGGCGCCCGGCCACCGGCGCACCGCATGCATTGGTGCCAGGCACCAGGTGGTCGTGTGCTGCGCTTCGCGGGCAAGATCGAGGTCGCCGAATCGGTTGCCGCCCGGATGTCTACTGGCATGCGAACGTGGCCGGGTCGCGTTCGGGCTGGGGGCGACGAGCCTGCGGTATTCAACGCGCTCGGCGCGGTGGGCAAACTGGGCGAACGGCATGAACCGGAGAGTCACCTGATCCCGCTCGTGCTTCAGGTCGCCGCGATGAGCTGAAGCTGTACGGAAATGACTATTCGACGCCGGATGGCACGTGCGTGTGGGACTAGATCCACGTTGCGGACCTCGCGGCGGCGCATTTGCTTGCGCTGGAGGCGATCCAGCCTGGCAGCATGAGGTGTTCAACCTGGGCAATGGCTACAACAACAAGCAGGTTGTGAACAGCGTGCGGGAGGTTCCGGTCACACTCGCGCCCCGCTGCGGCGGCGACGCGATCATCACCGTGGCCTCGAGTGAGAAGGCCCGCACCCGGCTGGGTCCCAGCGAACCCGATCTGCTCGAGATCTTCGCGGACGCCTGGAACGTCCGTCCACTGACGAGTGGTGCTCCGGGACGGTACGGCTGCACACACCTATGCCCGGCGTGGTGTCAGACTGATCGAGGTCACCGCGGCGTGAGCCGCTAGTCAGCGCCCGAAGCGGGTACGGGCGTTGAGCATCGTTCGGCGTCGTTGTTGATTTCGGGGGCCTGCCGTTGTTCGGGCAGCCGCCGCAGGCTGTCCAGGACTCGTTGCATCAGCTGGACATCGGGTGGGTGGAAGGTCAGCCCGGTGAGCGGCGACTGCTGTTGGGGCAGCGTGCCGTTGGTGGGCAGGTAGACGGTCGGGGCGGTGAGAGAGCGTTGCTGGGAACGTTCCCGGAAGATCCGGCGGCGGATGCTGTGCACCGACCGGCCGCTGACCGGGATCTTGCCGCGCCGCCGTTTGCCGGACGGTCTACGGATTGCGTACAGCCCACCCAGGGCAACCAGGAACAACACGGCAGGCAGGATGATCTGCCAGTGCCCGGGGCCCATCCATGTCTCCCGCCGTCGACCGGTAGCTGCTCATTTGCACACGAAGGGGTGGGACGATCGGTTCATCGGGATCTCACCTGGTGGGCGGACTTTGGGCCAGGCGCGTGTCCACTGTAGATGGGTGCGGATGTGGGTGTTGTTGGCTCCGCGGGGCTGTCGCGGACAGTCTGGCGAACGACTCCGGCGAGACGTTCGGGCTCGCCCCGCCGCAGGGGCGGATCGAACTGCGTCGCGCCTTGGCCGACCACCTGGCCCGCGCTCGCGGTGTGTACGCCGATCCCGGGCAGATGGTGGTCAGCGCGGCCGTCGCGCATGGTCTAACCGTGCTAGCCGCGATGTTGCGGGCCCGGGGGTGGACACCGTCGCTGTCGAGGCTGTTGGTCTGCCGTTGCACCGGTAGTTGTTCGGCCGCGCGGGCTTGCATATCCCGCCATTGGTCCTGGACCGGTCCGATGCTCGGACCGATCGGGGGCGGTGTTGCTGACTCCGGCGCACCAGTTCCCGACCGGCGTGGCCCTACGCCCGGAACGGCGGGCCGCGGCCGTCGACTGGGCACGGTCGACCGGCGGACTGGGTCATCGAGGACGACTACGACGGCGAGTTCCGCTACGACCGCAAACCCATCGGCGCCCTGCAGGGCCTCGGTCACGATCAGGTCGTGTACCTGGGCACCGCGAGCAAGGCGCTCGCGCCGGGGTTGTGGCTCGGCTGGATGGTGGTGTCCGAGTCGCTGCTCGCCGACGTCCACCGGTGCTCGGCGGGATCAGCGTGATCGGCGGCGTGGAGCAGCTCGTGCTGGCCGAACTGCTGGACGCGGGCGGCTACGACCGGCACGTCCGCACCACGCGCAGCACCTACCGGCGGCGCCGGGACGAACTGGTCGCCATGATCGCCGGATCCGACGGCGTTCGTCTGTCCGGTATCGCGGCCGGACTGCACGCCTTGATCGAACTGCCCAGGCCGCCACCGTGTGCAGCGCCGGCGCGCGACGACTGGCCGTGTTCGGTCTGGACAAGTCCGGCATCCGGCCGTGCCCAAGGACCGTGACGCGCTGATCATCGGCTTCGGCACCCCGTCGCCGAGCGGCTGGCCCCGGCGCCCTCAATGCGTTGTCCCGCCTGCTTTCGGCGGGGTTCTAGCCGACGGGTTCGAGGAGGAACAAGCGGATCTCGCGATGGCTGGCCCGCTCGGCGTACGTATCGTAGGCGGGCCAGTAGGACGCGACCGCGCGCCACATCTCGTCCCGCTCGGAACCGGTCAGCAGCCGGCCCTCGACGCGCAGGCTGCGGCCGCCGATGGCCACCACCGCCTTCGGTTCGGCCAGCAGGTTCGCCGACCACGCCGGGTGCTTCTCGCCCCCCCAGTTGGAGCCGATCACGACGTAACCCTTGTCCTGCTTGACATACAGCAACGGCACCTGGCGTTGCAGGCCACTGGACCGGCCGGTGGTGGTCAGCAGCAGGGTCCGCAGGCCGACCGCGGCGCCCACGCCGAACTTGCCGCGGCTGACCCGCAGCAGCAGCCGGTCCATCGGAGCCAGGGACCGGCCCACCGCCGCGTACGCCTTGGTCGAGCCGATTTTGAAGAAGAAACGCCGGAGTTCAGCCACCACACGGACAGTAGTGCATGCGTCCGCAGGCGCTCGAGCCAGTCGCCACGTGATGTTGTGGGCCACTTCGGACATTCAGCGTCTACTTCGGACTGTCCGGCGAGCGCGGTGGTCCGGGCGACCGTCTGAAAGCGTCGAACAGTGAGAGCGTGATCTGGGTGCGCACGACCAACTTGAGCTTGCTGGTGATCAGGCGCAGCCGCGACATGAGTCACCACCCGATCGAGACCGGCCTCGGCGGAGGCCCGGCTCATCAGGTGTGATCCAGGGGCTTTGCTGTGCACCTGACGAGCCGGGAACCATTGGAAGGGAAGAAGATCTCCCTCTGGAACGATATCCCTTGTGGGGGTGGGAACTGTGGTCCAATTCCGTGCCCTTTTAGTGGGCCACAACGTTGTCTGATGTGGACTTCAGCGCCGTCCTCGCCATCGTGGGGGGAGTGCGCTGGGGTGAGAATGACGAGTTCTGGTCACCCGGAACTGTCACGAGGCGCGCATGTGTTCGGGTCACCGGATGGTTCTGGAACCGTGGCCATGGCATCTCTGGTGCGGCCTGGCCGGTTCGTCTGCTGGCGTGCCTATGAGCTGACTGCGGACCTCGGCTGGAAGACGTCACGTTTCCGGGCGCCGTCCGGTCTTTGCTGCCGAGTTCGACGGAAGGGGTGCCGCAGATGTATGAGGCCAAGGTTACTCCGGTTGGTGACCGGGTGCGGTGGGTGGAACTGCCGGGCACCGAGCCGCCTGGGGACTGTGCGGCGGCCGGTTCCCGGGCATCCGGCAACGCCTGGTCCGCTTGCGGATTCCCCGAACCCTACCTGCGGCCGGGCAATTCCGGTCCGCTGCTGGACGCGCAGCACCTTGTCCACAGTGGAGCCAAGCTGATGATGGTGCCCGGGACCGGCCACACGGTGATGTTCGATGACCCCGAGGCTTTCGCCCAGGCGGTCTTCGAGCCGTGTGAGCAGTCGGCTAGCCGCGTATCTCCGCCCTGGTGGGATGGATTCGTTCATGTCGTTATGGTCGAATGCTGGCTGTTCTTATGTGAGTTTTCATCCTGATCGAACGGAACAGTGGGCCACGTGGATCTGTTGGCGCTAGAGAGAAAGACCATCCTCGTTCGAGTTCTGGTCCAATTGTTTGGTCGCCAATTAACTGCTTGGGAAATGCTGATGGCTTGCGGGGAAATATGCCGTGCAAATGCGGCAGTGGCATTCCGTGCGATCGAGCCGCACGCCAATCAGGTCGTCGAATTCTTTTATGATCCACCACGACGACCTGTCCCTTGTCTGAAGTGGACACTGGTCAGGGACTTACCGCCAGGTCGTCCAGCCCGGGCAGCGGTGGCCTCGTGGCGGTGGGTGTGTCGAGGTAGAAGAAGGCGGTCGAGGCGATGTCGTCGTGGAGGGGCTGGTAGCGGCCGCCGGACTGCCAGCCGAGGGCCTGGATGTCGGCGCGCAGGTCGGTGCGGAACCGGATCGGGTCCTGGACGTGCCAGCGGTACATGCCGAAGCGTTGCTGGCTCTGGTAAAGACCGTCCGGGCGCAGGATCTGGTGCAGGCCGAGGTAGGGCGTGGAGTAAGAGGTGTAGCCGGTGCCGGGCACGTCGAAGTTCCACGCGCCGCCGAAGTAGTCCTCGGTGCCGGTGCCGCAGATCGTGGGGTGCTCGTCGTCGCCGTCGAGGTAGAACTTGACCTCGCCTTCGCCCCACCACCCGGGCCGGTTGACGCCCCAGGCGAGGTAGGCGCCGACGTACTGTCCCGCGCCGGACACCCGGTCGATGATCGGGTGAGTCTGGCGGGCGGGTAGCGGGTTGCTGCGGTGGAACTGGGTATGCAGGTATCCGGTGCCGTTGACGTCGGCGTCGATCTCGTAGCTGATCTGGTAGTAGACGGTGGCTGTCGTGGGCGCGAGGTTCTCCAGCGTGAGCCGCGCTTCGGTGGGGAAGGGCATCGGCCAGTAGGAGTTGAAGCCGCCGTGCGGGTTCACCGCGATCGGCTGTGAGGACAGCTGGGCGAACTCGCACCAGCCCTGGCCGAAGAAGTCGCCGAGCGGTGTCTCGATCGCCGGGTGCTCGCTGCCGTCCCAGTGGGCGCGCAGGATCAGGCTGCGCCAGTTCTGGCGGTGGGTGGTGACCCACATGTGGGTGATCACCGCGGGCCCTTGGATGGCGGCGAGTTCGGCGGTGGTGGCCGCCGGGATGTCTATGCTCGGTGATACCTTCCATCCCACACCGAGTTCCCGCGCGGCGGCCGCGCCGGTGCCCTCGGTGGCGCGTGCGCCGCCGCCTTTGGCTCCGTCGAAGTTCTCCGGGCTGATCGACCGCGACTGTCCGCGGCCGAGGAACGCGACCCTGTCCATGCGACTCCCTTTCTCCACGCCTCGGTACAAGTAGACCCGGACATTCCGGCGGGCGCTCGCGCAATGGTCTCGACCACCCGCCGGTCTTCGGAGCGCTCTCCGGGCGGCCGTCTCGTCTCGGGCTGAACATTGTTGGGACACAGGGAAATCTCGATAGTGGGGGAGGTGATCGCGGTCACGTCCGGGCGTCCTATGATGGCGCCGTCTGGTCCCTGCCTTCCCCGAACTCCTCGCTCTCGAAAGGGGAATCCCCACCCATGCCCGAGATCATCAGCGCCCTCTTCGGCCGCTCCAAGAACACCACCACCCCCACCCCCACGGACGACACCCTCACCGTCGCCACCGACGAAACCCTTGCCACCACCCCAATCGAGCCCGCCCTCACGACCGCCTCCGCCTCGGTTGAGGCCCCGGACGCTCTCGAGGCGGACGACCTCACCCCGGCTGCCATCGACACCGCTGACGATCAAGCTGTCGGCGCCGAACCCGTTGCGGAGGCCGCGATCGAGGCCCCTGCTGTTGGGTCCGGCGAGTACGAGGCCGTCGACGAAGATGCGGCATCCGAGGAAGACGCGGCCGGCGAGGACGGCACTGAAGACGTGGCGGCGGATGCAGAGGCCGCTGAGGAAGACGCCGCCGACGAGGACGCGGCAAGCGACGAAGCGTCTGTTGAGGATGCCGCCGTTGAGGATGCGGTCGAGGAGGATGCCTCAGACGAAGCCTTGGCTGAGGACGGTGCTGTCGAGGACGGCGCTGTAGCTGAAGACTCTGGAGATGAAGAGGCCGCTGAAGAAGGCGCGGCCGACGAGGATGCGGCCGACGGCAGTGCTGCCGATGACGGCGCGGACGAAGACGCCGCCAGTGAAGAAGCGATCGTTGAGGACGCTCCTGCCGAAGACGAGGCCGACGAGGACGCGGCCGATGACGGCGCCGCTCTCGAAGGGGCCGCCGATGTAGAAGCAGCAGGGGATGAAGCGGTTGTTGAAGACGCCGCTGACGAAGACGTCGCTGACGAAGATGCCGTTGGCGAGGATGCGGCGAGCAACGATGCCTCCGACGAAGGTGCGGCGGATGAGGACGCCGCTGAAGGAGATGCGGTAGGCGAAGACGCGGTTGTTGAGGATGCCGCTGACGTAGACGCGGCGGAGGGCGACGCGGCGAGCGAGGATGCGGCTGACGAAGCTGCAGCGGACGAGGTTGCCGCCGACGAGGACGCGGCTGGCGAAGCTGCGGCAGACGAGGTTGCCGCCGATGAAGATGCCGCCGACGAGGATGCGGTAGATGGGGATGCCGCTGGGGAAGAGGCGGCAGGCGAAGAGGCGGTTGCTGAGGTTGCCGCTGAAGACGATGGCGCTGAAGGAGATGCGGCAGGCGAGGAAGCGGTTGTTGAGGATGCCGCCGATGCGGATGCCGCTGGCGACGACACGGTTGTTGCGGACGGCGCCGACGAGGACGCAGCTGCCGAGGATGCGGTAGATGAGGGTGCCGCTGGGGAAGGTGCGGCGGAGGAAGAGGCCGTTGCCGAGGTTGCTGCTGAAGATGGTGCCGCTGGCGAGGATGCGGCAGATGAGGGCGCCGTCGAGGAAGTTGCGGCTGGGCAGGACGCGGCGAGTGAGGAAGCCGTCGATGGCGATGCCGCTGATGATGGTGTGGCTGTCGGCGACGAGGTGGCCGAGGAGGTGGCGCCGGAGGCTGTCGCAGAGGTCGTCGATGTCGATGGTGGGGGTGCGGCGGAGGTTGAGCCTGTGGCGGTTGAAGAGGAGCCGGTGGCTGGCGAAGCTGAGGTGGCGGTAGAGGCTGAGCCGGTTGCGGTGGAAGACGAGCCGGTGGCTGCGGAAGTCGCGCCGGTTGCGGTTGAAGAGGTGGCGGCCGACGCTGCGGAGGTGGAGCCGGTTGTGGAGGTGGAGCCGGTGGCCGCTGAGGTTGAACCTGTCGCGGTCGAGGAGGAGCCGGTGGCCGACGAAGCTGAGGTGGCGGTAGAAGCTGAGCCGGTGGCGGCGGAAGTCGCGCCGGTTGCGGCTGATGAGGTGGCGGCCGACGATGCCGAGGTGGCTGCGGAGGTGGAGCCGGTGGTGGCTGAGGTTGAACCTGCTGCGGTTGAAGAGGAGCCAGTGGCTGGCGAAGCTGAGGTGGCGGCAGAGGCTGAGCCGGTTGTTGAGGCTGAGCCGGAGGTCGAGCCGGAGGTGCAGCCGGTCGCAGAGGTCGAGCCGGTTGTTGAGGCTGAGCCGGTTGCGGTTGAGGGACGGGCTGCGGCTGGCTCTCGTGGGAACATCACGGTGGGCGATGGGGTCGTGGTCAAGGTGGTGACCCTTGTGGCCGGCAAGGTTGAGGGTGTGCACAGTCTGGATGAGGGTGGGGTTTCCGTTGTGGTTGATGGTGGGGTCGCGACTGTGGGGGTGTCGTTGGTTGTTGAGTTTGGGCACGCGATCAAGGCTGTGGCTGAGCGGATCCGGGTGGATGTGATCGAGGCCGTTGAGGGGTTCGTCGGGCTGGATGTCGCGGCGGTGGACGTCCACGTCAGTGACATCCACGTGGCGATCGGCTGACCGAAAGGCTCGGTCCTGGGTGCGAGGAGTGCCCAGGACCGAGCCATGCCCAAGACCGAGTCTCGTCCAGCGCGAGTCCGGTGTGGACTGGGGTCAGTAGTCCTTCAGTGTGATCGCGTCCGCCTTGTGGAAGTGCCTGGCGGTGAGCGCCCGCATCGGCCAGCGGGTCATCACGGTCATCGACAGGTTCCGCAGGTGGATCATCAGCGCGCTGGAGGGCGCGAACCCCTTCATGCCGCCGGGTGGCAGCGCCTGACACTGCTTCACGTACGCCAGCATCGCGTCCTGGTACCGGGCGAAAGCCGCCAAGTGATCATCCGGGGCAGCGGCCAGCTCACCGGCGAGCACGTAAGCGGCGACCAGCGCGACCGCGGTCCCCAGCCCGGCCAGCGGCGACCCGCAGTACCCGGCGTCGCCGAGCAACACCGTCCGCCCCCGATACCACTGTCCCATGTGGACCTGGCTGAGCGAGTCGAAGTAGAAGTCCTCGGCGCCGGGCATGGCGGCCAGGACCTCCGGCACCAGCCACCCCACCCCGGCGAACCTGGCCCGCAAGATCTCCTGCTGGGCAGCGACATCGTGCCGCGAACAGTCCAGCGACGGGGACGTGAAGCTCAACATCGCCTTGGCTGTGCCGCCGTTCTCCGGCCGGATCCCGGCGACCAGCCCGCCCGGCGCGCAGTGCATCAGGAACCAGTGATCCAGACTGCCCGGGTCCGGCACCGTGAAGTACGCCATGTACCCGCCGAGATGCCGCACGAACTCCGTCGACGGCCCGAACGCGAGCCGCCGCACCCCGGAATGCAGCCCATCCGCGCCCACCACGAGGTCGAACCGCCGCGCACCGCCATCGGCGAACGTGACCTTGACACCGTCCCCATCCTCAGCGAGCCCGGTGATCCGCGAGGAGAACAGGTACTCGGTGCCATCGCGCGTTGCCTCGTACAGGATCCGGGTCAGGTTCCCGCGCATGATCTCGATCTCCGCCACCAACCCCTCACCCTCGAACAGCGAAGCAGGCATCCGCGCGGACCACCGGCCCCGACCGTCCACATAGGCGAACCCGCGCTCGTCCACCCGTTCCGCCCGCACCGCGTCGAGCAGGCCCATCCGCGAAACCACCTCGCGCCCGGCGCCGCGCAGATCCACCGCGTGCCCGCCCGGCCGCGGCGCGGGCGCGACCTCCACGACCGTCGGCGCGAACCCGTGCCGCCGCAGCCAGAACGCGAGCGCCGGCCCGCCGATCCCGGCGCCCGAGATCAGTACCGTCCGGTTGACCATTGCCATCCCTCCTCGTCGCGTACGCTGTACTCACCTACGCGAACACGGTATGTGTTCTAGTCAACCGGCTAGGTGTACTAGTACAGGGAGGGTTGATGAGCCAGCCGCCGTACCGGCGCATCGCCGACGAGATCCGCGCCCGCATTGCCGACGGCCGGCTACGGCCCGGCGATCCTGTCCCGTCGGCCCGCGGCATCACCCGCGAATGGGGCGTCGCCCTGGCGACCGCCACGAAAGTGCTCGCCACCCTGAACGCCGAAGGCGTGACCCGATCGCTCCCGGGCCGAGGCACGGTGGTCGCGAGCCCGCCCGCACCACCGCAGAAAGCCAAAAGAACCGAAGGCGACCCGGACCTGACCCGCGACCGGATCGTCACAGCGGCCATCCGGGTCGCCGACGCCGAAGGACTGGCGCAGCTGTCCATGCGGCGCATCGCGACCGAGCTGGGCGCCGCCCCGATGTCGCTCTACCGGCACGTCAGCAGCAAGGACGAGCTGCGGGTGTCCATGATGGACAGTGTGCTCGGCGAGGACCCGCTGCCCGCCCGGCCGCCCACCGGCTGGCGGGCCCAGCTGGAACTGTCCTCCCGCATCCAGTGGCAGCTGTTCCGGCGCCACCCCTGGCTCGCGCTGGCGCTGTCGATCACCCGCCCGCAGGCGATCGTCAACGGGATGCGGCACACCGAATGGGCGCTGCGCGCGCTGGACGGGCTCGGCCTGACCATCCAGCAGATGATGCACATCCACACCATGCTGGTCAGCCATGTACGGGGCCTCGCGCTCAACCTCGAGGCCGAGGCCCAGGCCGAGCAGGACTCGGGGCTGACAACCGAAGAGTGGCTGCAAACCCAGGAGGATGGCTACCGCATCCTGGCCGACACCGGCGAGTTCCCGTTGCTGGACCGGGTGGTGGCCGCCGACATGGAGCTCGACCTGGACTACCAGTTCGAGTTCGGCCTGGAACGCCTGCTCGACGGGCTGGAGCGATACCTCAGGTGATGCGGTCGCCGACGAACGCCAGCATCTCCGGCATGACCCGCCGCCAGTAGGCGTCCTCGTGGGCGCCGGACGTGATGGCCGCGCGAGCGGGGTGAGTGCGGCTGATCAAGGTGCGGGCGGCTTCGAGCGTGGGATCCTCGGTGCCGCACCACACTCCCAACGACGACCCAGTGATCGTGTCGGTGTGCCGCAGGGGCTCGTTGTCCGCCCAGAACTGCTCCGACGAGAAGCGGTTGCCGCGGCGGAGCGTGTCCTCCCAGGAAGGGAACAACGACGGGCTCGCAACGGCGACGGCCTTCAGGGAAGGGCGGCGGCGCCCGAAACACAACGCCCCGAACGCACCCATGGAGATTCCGAGAACCGCGTCCACCTGCCCGAGCTCATTGGTCAGCATGCGTTGTGGATCATCGCCGTTCTTCTCCACCCAGTAGCTGTCCTGACCGCCGTCCACCGAGATCACCGCGAATGGTTTTACCCCCGCGCGCACGGCCGCGGTGAGGAACTGCGGCATGCCGAGATCGACCATCCAGTTGGCATCGCCGCCATAGCCGTGCAACGCCACGCATTTCGGCAGGGTCTCGGCTGTGAAACCGTCCGGAGCCATCGTGATGACCGTGACCGTCGTATTGCGTGCTTTCGAGTCCATCCGGGTGGTGATCATCGGCCCGGCTGGGACATCGGGCACCGTGCCTACCGGCCCGGTCATGCCGAGAAAACGCCGTACCCGTTGCCCACCGGGAAGGACATCGGTGAGCACGCCGACGCCGGCCAGCCCGAGCACGCCTGCCCCTGCGCCGCCGAACAACACCGCTCGCCGCGAAACCGCCACGCCCAGACCGTACCGACTGCGCCACCGGCACCGTCAGCAGGCGCATGTGTGCGGGCGCGGACATCACGATTGGACTGGTCGTCTGCCCAAAAAGGAGCAACCCGTTGGCGGCGGCCAACAGGAGGACGACCAGCGCACTCAGCCTACGGATCCGACAGTGGACGGCGATGTGGAGATGAGTGCTCGGGACAACTGGGCTGATCCCACCATCGTCGTCGTTCATCCAGTCACGCAACCGGGCCCAGGAGGCGAGCAGCGCCGCATGGGCCGGTCTCGCCCCGGTCGGGTCGACGATCACCAGCCGAGCCGCGATCAACTGGTCCATCACACCCCAGTGACCGTCGCTGACCGCGGCGAACTCGTCCGGCCCCAGCCCTACCGCGCTGTTCTTGAACAACCGCAGCAGGATTGTGCGCAACGCCCGCTGCCCGGGTGCGTCGAGGCGCGAGTAGATCTGCTCCGCGGTACGAGCCACCGCGCCGTCGATGCCACCTGCCTGCCGGTATGCGGTGAGCGTGAGAGTGCCGTCCTCGCTGTGGTTCCAGGTTTCCCGGAGGGCGTGTGCAAGCCTCGCCAACGCGTCGGGGCCGTGACCGAGGTCGGTGATCAGCTGCTCCGGCAGACCGGGTTCGATCTCGACGCCTGAGTCGAGCGCTGGCGCCATGATCGCCTGCCGCAGTTCGGCGGTGTCCATGGGCTCAAGCAGCACTGGCGGGTCCAACGCTGACAGAAGGGGGAAAAGAGATGTGCATTGCTCGACGAAGTCAGTGCGTATCGCGATGACCACGAGCACCGGACTCGCGTTCGCCAACGCGGTGACGAACGCGAGCCGGTCGGTCTCGGCCGTGTCGTGGGTGACCAGTTCCTCGAACTGGTCGACCACGATCACCGGCCGGACCTGATCGCCGCCCGCCGCCCGGGCCAGCAGATCGCCGAATCTGGCTGGGGTTTCCCGGATCACCCGCGCCCAGTCGGCAGCGACGATTGTGGTGTGCTCGGCCAGCGCGGTGGCCAGGCGGCCGATCGGATCCGGCCCCGGCGTCAGCACGATTCGCGGCCAGAAGCCCGGCGCACTGCTGATCGCCAGTGCGGGCAGCAGACCAGCGCGCAATACCGAGGATTTCCCGGATCCGGACGCGCCGATGAGAACGACCGGCACACCCGTGTCCATTTGTTCGGTCAACTTTGTCCGCAGTTCGTTGACCACGCGATCACGGCCGTGGAACCAGTCGGCGTCGGCACTGTCGAAACACCGCAATCCCGGATAAGGGCAGGTCGGCGGGTTCTCGTGCGACATTCGCCGGGCGCCGGACGGCAGGATCGCGTGCACCACCTGGTCCCGGAGCTTCACGGGTTCCGTTGGAACGGCGGCGCGCACAGTGTTTCCCGCGTATGCGGCAGAACGCGCGGCGGCCATGAAGTCGCCCGCGGTGGCGAACCGGCGCGCCGGATCCTTGGCCATCCCGCGCAGAACCACCTGGTCCAACGCGGGCGTGATCGCAGGGACGAACATGGAAGGCGCGGGCGGCGGCTGCAGCAGATGCGCGGCGAGCTTCGCGGCCGCATCGGGCGCGGGGTGCGGAAGCCGCCCGGTCAGGCACTCGAACAGCACGCACGCCAACGAGTACTGGTCGGCCCGGCCAGCGACCTGCCCGCGGGACAACCGTTCCGGCGCCAGGTAGTCCCACGACCCGACCAGCTCCTCGGACCGGGTCAGCACGGTCGCCTCCGGCGAGACCGCACTGGCGATACCGAAGTCCGCCAAGTAGGCACGCCCGTCTCGGTCGATGAGTATGTTGGAGGGCTTGACATCCCGGTGCACCAAGCCAGCGGCGTGCGCGGCGTCGAGTGCGTCGGCGACCTGGGTCAGCACGTCGATGGCGCGGTCCTGGCCGAGTTCGCCCGTGGCGAGGGCACGGCGCAGATCGGTCCCGTCCACCAGCGTCATGTCCAGGAACAGCTCACCGTCGATCTCGCCGAAGTCGTTGACCGCGATGACGTTCGGATGCCGCAGGTCCGCGACGATCCGCGCCTCGCGCCGGAACCGGGCCCGGAAGTCCCGGTCGGTGACCGACGCGGGCAGCCGCTTCAACGCGACGAACCGTTGGTGCACCGTGTCGTACGCGCGGTGCACCACTCCCATCCCGCCTTGCCCCAGCAGCACGCCGACCCGGTACGGCCCGAACCCGGGTGCCGCATCGACCAGGCCGACAGCCACTTCTGACACCCCTTCCCCTGTGGTGGACCAATCGTGGCGTGATCCGCCGCGGCCGGTCCATGCCGCACCTGTGCGGCATGGACGTATTCGCGGCCGGGTGCCAGGCTGGATTGGGTGCACACCCCGTTCGAACAAGCCGACGAGTCCGGTGTGGTGGGCCTGCATCGGCAAGTGCGGGGCATTGTCGCCGCGGTTGTCGTGCTGGCCCGGCTGGCGAGCCTGGCCATGGTCGTGCTGAGCGTTGTCGGAGCGGTGCAAGTCCATGCCTACACCGAGGTTCCGCTCGCGATCGCGGTGTACGGGGTGCTGGCTGTCTGGAGCGCGGTGCTGATCACGCTGGTGGTTCGCCGGACCGAGGTCGCGGGGTGGGTGTTGGTGGTGGACGTGGCGGTGACCGTGGTCGTGGTGGTCGCGTTGCCGTGGGCGGTGTCCAATGACGAGTTCGTGGTCCTCGCCAACCCGTATCTGGAGCCGATCATGGTGAGCGTCGCCGTGGCTGTGGCGCTGGTCAGCGGTTCGGCGTGGCAGACCACCGCGGGTTGTATGGCGTTGGCGTTGGCGTTCGTCGTCGGGCAGGCGCCGCTGCTGAACTACGGTGCGGACGTCGTGTCGATGGTGAGCACGGTCGGCTGGGAGGTCGGCATCGGCTTCTGCTGCCTGGTGTTCATCCAACGGCTGCGGCGGGTGGCCCGTCAGGTGGACGTCGCGAACGCCCAGGTGATCGCGGCCAGGGAACGGGTCGCCGCGCAACGGGCGCACACCGAGGAACGCACCAGGCACTTCCACGAGGAGGTGCGCCGCTACCGTGCCCTGCACGACGGACCGCTGCGCATCCTCACCGCGATCGCCGGCCCTGGGCCCGCCGGGCATCCCGATCCCGCGGTGCGCCGACAATGTGCGGTCAGCGTGAACTTGTTACGTGGCGCGGCTCCCGACTCGACCGGCGGTACTCTCACCGACCTTTCGCTGGCCCTCATGGAGGCGGGTGGGGACAGCGCCGCGCTCGGTCTGCGGGTGGAGTACCACTTCGCCAACCTGCCTGAGGATCTGCCCGCCGAGGTGGTGGACGCGTTGTGCCGGGCCAGCGCTGAGGCGTTGAGCAACGTCGCCGTGCACGCCGGTACCACTCGTGCCCGGCTCACGGCGATGGCCGCCGACCAGGTGGTGACCGTGGCGATCGTGGACCAGGGCAAGGGATTCGACCCGGGCACAACCGAGTTCGGGTACGGCATCCGGCACTCGGTCATCGACCGGATGACCGAGGTCGGGGGAGTGGCCACTGTGGACAGTCATCCCGGCGAGGGCACCCGGATCGACATGCGGTGGCCGGCATGATCCACATCGCCGTGATCGACAACGACAAGCTCGTGCCCGCCGGGCTGCGTGCCCTGCTGGCCGGTACCGAGGACATCACCATCGTGCACACGGCCACGAGCGTCGGTGATCATCTGGCCGCCGCCGTCAGCGTGGACGTCGTCCTGCTGGACCTCCAACTCGAGGACGACACCAACCCCGCCGACAACGTCGCCGCGCTGCGCGCCACCGGCGCCGCCGTGCTCGTGATCTCCGTGCACGGCGACCGCCGCCACGTCCGCGCCACCATCCGCGCGGGCGCCGACGGTTACCTCATCAAGGACGACGACGCCGACAAGCTCGCCGACGCCATCCGCGCCGTCCATAGTGGACATCGCGCGTTGACGACCGAGCTGATGACCCTGATCAACGACGACCCGCCCGAGCTGTCCCCACAGGAGCTGCAGGTGCTGTACCTCTACGGCACCGGCAGCACCCTCGCCGCCACCGCCCGCCGCCTCGGCCTCGCCATCCCAACCGTCCGCTCCTACCTCGATCGCATCCGCGCCAAATGGGCCGCCACCGCCGAACCCATCGACGACATCCGCACCCTCGTCCACGAGTACCAACCCCGCCCACCCGGTTGCTGATCTGTGAACTTGGCCCTCGCATGTGTGCGGCGAGATGCGAGCTGTCCGGCAATCGTCGAACGGTCCCGCTGACTCACGGATGGCGTCAAACGGGCTGAAGCTGGACACAGGCTCCATCTCAGGTGAGGAGAGGTCCCGGCTCGGCCACATCGGCGCCAGGCTGGCTGTGCGTCGACGGTCGGTATCGCCATGAGGTCAGCGCGTGGTTGGGAAACGTGGCCTCGCTTGCCGGTGGCAGCGCGGAGTGGGCCGGGGCGAGGTGGTCGACGAGAGCGTGGTTGGGCCGGTTCGCGGTCACCGGACACGCTGGATGGGATCGTGGGCGAATTGGTACGGCCGGCCGCGGTTGAGTGACGGGTTGAGCTTCTACCAGGCGTGGGTGCTGCTGGAAGAACCCGTCGGGCGGTACACGCGTGATCTTCCACGAGGCCGCGTGCGGGCCGTCGGCGTTGCTCCGGACGGCGGGCCGGTCCGAGCTGATACGGACCTGGCCGCGGGCATTAGGCATGATCTACGCGTGGAGATAGCAGCGGCATTGGTGGTCCTCGTCGTCACCGTCCTGATCGTGATGGTGGTGGCGCGGCGGCTGGACTGGTCGGCGCCCTTGTGCCTGGTCGTGGTCGGCGTCGTGGCCTCGTACATCCCTGGGGTCCCGGAGTATGAGCTCGACCCCGAGGTGGTGCTCGTCGGGTTGCTGCCGCCGCTGCTGTATTCGGCGTCGGTGCAGACTTCGCTGATCGCGTTCCGCAAGTTGCGCGGGCCGATCATGCTGCTGTCGGTCGGTCTGGTCGTATTCACGGCGCTCGGCGTAGGTCTCGTGGCGTGGGCCGTGATCCCGGGGTTGCCGTTGGCGGCCGGGATCGCCCTCGGTGCCGTGGTCGCGCCGCCGGACGCGGTCGCTGCGAGTGTGGTCGCGCGGCGGGTGGGGATGCCGCGCAAGCTCGTGCGGCTGCTGGAGGGCGAGAGCCTGTTCAACGATGCGGCCGCGCTGGTCGCGTTGCGCACGGCCATCGCCGCACTTTCCGGGGCGATCAGCCTCTGGCAGGTCGGGCTGGACTTCCTGCAGGCCGCCGTCCTCGGTGTGGTCGCCGGGCTGCTCGTCGGCACGGTCACCTCGTTCGTTCGCACCCGGATCGACGAGCCCGTGTTCGACACGGCGTTGTCGTTCGCGGTGCCGTTCGCGGCCTACCTGCTCGCCGAGATCCCGCACGGGTCGGGCGTCCTCGCGGTCGTGGTGGCCGGGCTGATCCACGGGCACACCGCGCCGCGAGTGCAGTCCGGGTCGGCGCGTCTGGCCAGCCGGCTCAACTGGCAGACCGTGCAGTTCCTGCTGGAGAACATCGTCTTCCTGCTGATCGGCCTGCAGCTGCGGCGGATCATCTCGGAGGTCGCCGAGACCGGGCTGTCGGCCTGGACGCTCGTCGGGATCTGCGCCGCCGTGCTGGGGGCGACGATCCTCACGCGGGTGGTGTGGATGGTCGGCATCGGGATGCTGAAACGCCTCCTGCACCGGCTGCACGTGGACAGGCGCAAGAAGGTGTGGCCGTGGCGGTACTCCGCGGTGATCGCGTGGGCGGGGATGCGCGGAGTGGTCACCCTCGCGGCCGCGTTCATCCTGCCGGAGGACACCCCGCAGCGTGCCGTGCTGGTGCTGGCGGCGTTCGTCGTGGTGGCGGGAACCCTTGTGGTGCAAGGCATGTCGCTGCCTCCGTTGATCCGGCGGCTGCGGCTGCCGCGGCCCGACCCCGCGGAGGACGCGCTGCAGGAAGCGGCCGTGCTCAACGACATGACCCGGGTGGCGTTGGCGAAACTCGAAGAGCTGCAGACCGACCAAGACCCACCGGAGATCGTGCAGCGCCTGCGCCAACGCCTGCAGGACCGCGTCAACTCCGCGTGGGAGCAGCTCGGTCGGCAGAGCACGCTCGCCGAGACACCCTCCGACGCGTACCGGCGGCTGCGTATGTTGTTGCTGGACGCCGAACGCGAGGAGTTCCTGAAGGCGCGCGACAACGGCACGGCTGATGACGACGTGCTGCGGCGGGTCCTTGTGCGGCTCGACATGGAGGAGTCCATGCTCGACCGCGACGACGAGGTCCTGGACACCGAAGCGCGCGAGCTGAACACCCCCGCAGCGACCTCCGGCTCGTGCAAACACCTCAAGCACGAGTGGGCGGACGTCGACCCCAGCGCCACCGACGTGTGCCAGGCCTGCGTCGACGAGGGCTCAACGTGGGTCCATCTCCGCCTGTGCCTCAAGTGCGGCAACGTCGCCTGCTGCGACTCCTCCCCGCGCAAGCACGCCACCGAGCACTTCCACGACACCCGTCACCCAGTCATGCGCAGCTTCGAACCAGGCGAATCCTGGAAATGGTGCTTCGTGGACAACCAACTCGGCTGACACCAGTGGCCGGGAGGGTGCGGCGCTGGAGACTGCGCCGGCGATGATCTCAGGAGCGGCGGATGGTGATGTCGCCGTGGCCGGTGTGTGCCCGCACCTCGACGGTCTCGTCGGACGCGGCCGGGTGGGCGGCCTGGTCCAGGTCGTTGCGCACGCGCCCGAACCCGGTGTTCACGTCCAGCCAGGCGGCCGTGCCCTCGGCGATACCGACCTCCAACGAACCCATCCCGGTGGCGAGCGTGACCGTGCCGCGGACCACCTCGCCGACGCGGATGCTGCCGTGGGCGGTCTTCCCGTCGAGGTTCGCGCCCGCCCGGTCGACCGAGATGTCGCCGTTGGAGGAGCGCACCTGGGCGTCGCCCGTGACGGTGCCGATCTCGATGGTGCCGTTGGAGTCCTTGATCATGGCGGTGCCATCGATCCGGCCGACGCTCACCTTGCCGGAGCCGGTCTGGATCTCGGCGTCGCCCGCGATGTGGTCGACGGTGACGTGACCGGCCGCGGTGTTCAGGTGCAGCGAACCGGTCTGCTCGAACTGGACGTTCCCGGTCGAGGTCTTCAGCCGTGTGCCGCCCAGCCGACCGACCCCGTGGAAGTCGCCCAGTTGCGCGTCGCCCTCGACCTGCGAACCGCTGGGCAGGCCAATGGTCACGTCGACCGACCTCGTCTTGCGGGAGAAGTCGAACGCGCGCACCCGCGGCCCACGGACGTGCAGCACGCCGTTCGCGTAGTCGACGCGAACCTGTTGCGCGGCCTTGACGTCCGACTCGTTGGACTCGTCGGTCGGGCGCACCTCGACGACGGTGCCGGTCCGTTCGCTCGCGTCGATCCGCACGACGCCCGCGACGCCGAGGTCGATGGTGACGGAAATCGGTTCGGGAGTTTCGAAAGTAGGCATGGTTGTCCCCTCAAACTGTGTCGGTGAATCGTCTCCGCAGGTCGGAGACGTGGTGGCTAGCGGACCCAGCCGGTGAGCCGCTGCCGCGTTCGTGCGCCGGTGACGCGCGATTCGGCGCGCTGACTGGTGTCCGCGGTTCGCAGCGCCGCTGAGGCCGCCCGGACCAGCCAGGCGTTGACCGAGCGGCCCTCCTTGGCGGCGGCCTCGTCGATCGCGGCCTTGAGCTGTTCGGGCATCCGGACGTTGATCCGCGCGGCCGGGCCGTCCTCGGCGAAGGCGGGCTCGTTGTCCGCGGGTGGTGCGCTGACCTCGGCCGTGTCCTGGCTGGGCTCCGGCATGGTCACGATGAAGTTCGGGTCGCGGCCGCGTAGTCGCAGCTCCACCGATCCGGGCACCAGGTCCTGGGTGATCTCGTCCGCGGCCGCCGACAGCACTTCCAGCATGGTCATCCGGATCGCCGACTCGAGCGAGCCGGTGAGCCGCTCGACCAGCTCGCGTGCGTCGTCGCCACCGGCTTCGGCCAGCGTCGCGAACTCCCGGCCGAGGTTGCCCACATACGAGGTCAGATCCATGGCATCACTATGGCACACACGTGGCTCCATCGCAAATGGAGTGGCATCACTGTGGCTCAGATTGGCGTCATGATGCGGCGGGGCATAGCGAGAACACCCGTCGGCATCGCGATGTCGACGGGTGTTCTCTGTCGGCCGTCAGTCGTTCGGTGGTCAGTTGCCAACTGACAGCCAGTCTTGCAACGTGGTCTTCGCGAGGGTGGCGCCGGCCACGGGCAGGAAGTTGTCCGGGCCGGGCACCCCGCCGTACAGCGGCGCCTTCGGGTCGGTGACCACCTCGCGGCCGTCGGACCGGGCACTGAGGACAGTGCGGATCCACTCGTCGAGACGGAACACCTCCGGCCCGGCGTACTCGACCGTGGCGTTGAGCGGGGCACCCGCGGCGGTCCGGCCGACGGCGCTGGCCACGTCGTCGGCGGCCATCGGCTGGATGCCACCGGGCGCCAGGTGCACCTTCCCGTCCACAGTGGACGAGTCCGCGATGGCGCCGGCGAACTCGAAGAACTGGGTCGCGCGCACGATCGAGTACGGCAGCCCCGACTGCCGGATCAGCTCCTCCTGCGCCACCTTGGCCCGCATGTACCCGAACTCCGGCAACCGGTCGCAGCTGACCACGGACAACGCGACGAAGTGCCCGATCGAGGCCTCCTTCGCGCCGGCCACGAGGTTGCCGGCCGACGTGCGGAAGAAGTTCATCACGTCGTCGTCGGCGAACGAGGGCGAGTTGGACACGTCGATCACGACGTCCGCGCCGGTCAGCACCTCCTTGAGGCCCTCGCCGGTGAGCGTGTCAACGCCGGTGTTGGGCGAGGCGGGCACGGCGGTGTGGCCGTGCTCGGACAGGCGCGTGACGAGCTTCGAGCCGATCAGCCCCGTCCCGCCGATGACGACGATCTTCATGATCGATTCCTTCCGGTCGCAGCCCTCGGGACGCTCCGGGAGGGCTCATTCACCTTGGACAGCGCAGGCGGCCCGGATGTGACAAACCGCCCGCTGTCACAACCGGCGGCCACCGCCTTGTCTTCGCGGCCGGAAGTTCGTCCCAGGAGGCGAAAGTGACCACCGACCACGCTCATGCCCATTCCCTGCCGAACCCGTACGAGTCCGGGTCGCCGCCGCGGATAGATGTGGTCTCGGCCGTGACCGGTGTGCCGCAGATCCACGAGCACGCCGAGGCCACGACGTTGCTCATCACGTTGCCGCCGGGCAGCCCCGGCACGCCGCCGCACCCGCCACTCGGGCCCGGTCTACGCGTACATGATCAAGGGCGAGATCATCTTCGAGCTGGCGGGCGAGTCGGAACGCGTGATCAAGGCCGGTGAGCCTGCTCACACGGCGGCCCACTGCGCCCACAAGGGCAGCAGCGCCAAGGTCACCACCGAACTCTTGACGACGACCGACGCGGCCATGTCGACGTCGATGTCGTAGCGCTGGGCGAAGATGAACAGGTTCTGCGGCGAAGGCATCGCGGCGATCAGCACGAGGTAGCTGAGCCACTCGCCGGTCACGCCGAACACATACCGGCACACCAGCAACGTCACCAGCGGGAACACCACGCATTTGACCGCGATCAGCGCGATCTCCTCGCGGGTCGTGCCGCGGAATGTCAGCCCCGCACCGCCCAGGTAGAGGCCCAGGGCGAACAAGGCCACCGGGGCCGCGCTGTCGCCGACGAACGCGAGCCCGTCAAGCAGCGGGCCGGGGATCTTGACGGCGAGCAGGTTCAGCACGATCGCGGCGTTGCACGACAAGACCAGCGGCGTGTTCAGCGAAGCCCAGATCGCCCTGGCCAGTTTCCTCGCCGTGCTGCCAGGCCCACCGAACTCCATGATCGCGATCACGACCGTCGACAGCAGACACACCTGCAGCAACAGGATCGGGAAGATCGGCGCCGCGTCACCGAACAGCATGACGAACACCGGGACCGCGAAATAAGCGGTGTTGACCTGGACGGCGGCCATGATTCGCAGCGCCACACGTCGAGCGCCGCCACCAGTCACGAGCCCGACCGCGATCATGCACAGCACGGCACCGGTGGCGTACGCGGAGATCGCGCGGACGTCGAACAACCGGCCAAGGTCACTGAGGTAGATCTTGCCGAACAAATACGCCGGAATGGCGAACAGAAAGGCGAAATCGGTGAACACCCCCGCGGCCGCCGCGGGAATCACCTTGCGCCGCGCGAAGATCGCCCCGGTCCCGAACGCCAGCACCACGGGAACCAGCTTGCCCAGCGCGACCAGCGCGTTCATCCGCCCCTCCCCGGGAAACCCGTCCGGGGCGAACGGTAACCCGCTTATGGACGGTTGCCGAAACCGGACAGGATGCGGTCGGCCTGAGTGCCGGTGAGGCGGGGCGTGCCGCTACTCGCTGGGAAGGAGCACGTTGGCAAGTCATCCATCTGGTCGAGACCGTGCCGATTCCCGTGTGATGGCCAGCCGGCGCACGCCGATCTCCATCGACCGGCGCTCCGCGGGTCCGCCCGGTCCGGTCATTCCGACGCCGCGGCGTTCGCGGACCAGCGCCGCCCGGTCCGGCAACGGCAGCAACGGACAGTTCTGGCACAACCGGCCCTGTCGGTCGCTGTGCAAGTACACCAAGCAACACAGGTGCCGCGTCTGGATCTCCTCGCCGTCGAACGGCACCCACTCCACCAACCCGCGCAACGGGTTCGCGTCGAACCCGGGCAAGGTGTCGGCGTTGAGCAGCGCTTGGCACTCCTGCGCGAACACGTCAGCCCGCTCGGGTGGGAGGTATTCGACGGCCGAGTCCAGCACGATCGCCACCCACTCGGCGGCGTTCGTCCACAAGAGACGCTCCGGCACGCGGACCAGGGCTGTGGCCGCGCGGAACAACTCCCGCAGGTTCCTGGCGTAGAGGTTGGTCCACACGTACTCACGCAACTGCGCCCTGGTCTCGATCGCGGGCTCGTCAACCGGCCTTTCCTTGCAGAACAGGGGTTCCGTGTCGACGGTCACCGCGTACGGCACGTTGTACCGGATCAGGGCGCTCACCCGAGTAGGGGAGAGGTCGATTCCCATTCCCTGGGCCAGCCCCGCCAACGCCACACAGGTCAGCGACGCCACGTATTGCCGCGTCATCCGCGAGACGGCCACCCGCACATCCCGGTCTCGCGGGCCGTCCTGAGCGACCGGCCGCGCCCGCCGGATCGCCGCACTCAGGTATCCAGGCTCGATCAGCTGTACTCCGGAGACCCACTCCTGCGCGGGTTCGGGCCGCGGGAGGTACCTTCCCCGCGGCATCGGGCCGATCTCGTCCACCGACCGCGCCAGACACTCCCGCCACCCCATACCGCCCACACTAGGGACGGCCGCCCGCCTGACCGCCACACCGCGTGGCAGTGCACGAGTGCGGCCGGTGCCCGAGAGCACCGGCCGCACCCGGACGTCAGCTAGCCGCGCCGAACCACCTCTGTAGGTGACCGACGAGGTCTTGCTGGTCGTCACCGGCCCACGCAACGTAACCATCCGGCCGCACCAGCACCGCGGGCACGTCCAGCTCCTCGCTGACGTCGACGACGTGGTCGACCCGGTCGGCCCAGCCCTCGATCGACAGCCTGCCGGTCTGGTCGAGCAGCAGGCCGCGGCCGCCGTACATCAGCTCGTAGAGGCGGCCGTGCTTCAGCTCGACGTCCCGCAGCCGCCGTCCGAGCAGCTCATGGCCCTCGCCGAGGTCGTAGCGCACGCCGAGTGCCGTGACCTTCTCGACCAGGTACCGGGTCACCTCCGGGAAGTCCATCAACTCGGACAGGAGTTTCCGGGCCGCCTGCGGACCCGGTTCGAGCAGCATCAGCTCCATCTGCGCGCGGGTGTTGTCCAGCACGGCGGCGGCCACGGGCTGACGCTCGTTCTGGTAGCTGTCCAGCAGGTCCTCCGGTGCCCAGCCCGCGATGGCGGCGGCGAGTTTCCAGCCGAGGTTGAACGCGTCCTGGATGCCCAGGTTGAGGCCCTGCCCGCCGACCGGTGGGTGGATGTGCGCCGCGTCACCGGCCAGCAGCACCCGGCCTTCCCGGTAGCGCTCGGCCAGCCGGGTGGCGTCGCCGAACCTGGACAGCCACCGCGGCGAGTGCACGCCGAAGTCGGTGCCCGCGGTCGCCACCAGCTGTTGTTTGAACTCCTCGAAGGTCGGCGCCGCGCGGTCCTCGGCCACCGTCGCGGCGGGAACGCCGCCGCGGTACACCCCGTCACCGAGGGGCATGAAACCGAACCGGAGCTGGGTCTTGCGGACCTCGGTCATGATGGCCACCAGCTCGTCGTGCGGCATGGCCACCGACATTTCACCCAATAGTGTGTCGTTCCGGCTGGGTTCGCCCGGGAAGGCGATACCCAGCAGCTTGCGCACGGTACTGCGGCCACCGTCGCAGCCCACCAGGTAGCGCGAGCGAAGCTGCGTACCGTCGGACAGCTCAGCGGTCACCCCGTCGTCGTCCTGGCTCAGCTCGACCAGCTCACACCCGTGCCGGATCTCCGCCCCGGCCTCGGCGGCGTGCTCGGCCAGCAGCCGGTCGGTGATGTTCTGCATCACACCGAGGGCATACGGATGCGTGGTGTCCAGCTCGGGCGCGGGCTTGGTGATCCCCGCGAAGAACCCGTTGAGCGGGTACTTCGGGCCGTGCGGGAGGAACCGGTCCAGCAGGCCACGCTGGTCCAGAATCTCGATGCTGCGCACGTGCAGGCCGGTCGCGCGGACCACCGGCGTCGGCTCCAGGTCCCGCTCCACGACGACCACATCCACGCCATGCAGCCGCAACTCGGCCGCCAGCATCATCCCGGTCGGCCCACCGCCGGCAATGACCACGTCAGCCACGAAATCCCCCAACTGTCGATCCAAAGGCACTACAAGTTCCCCATTTCCCCGAAGACTGGCTTCGGCCGACGAAGTGTGCGGCATACCCGGGGTCTTGCCACAAGCCCCCCAGTGCGCTATAAGTTGAAGAAGAGGGCAGGAAACAGCAGTTTCCTGCCTTTCGCGTACCCCGGCAAATCCGTCGACGTCCAGGCAGGATCGCCGCGAGAATCCGGCCGTGCTTCCTGTTCTGTGGCTGTGCGGGCTGCCCGGGGTCGGCAAGTCGACCATTGGGTTCGGGGTCTACCAACGGATTCTGGAGTTCACGCTGTGCCAGATCGGCACCGTCCAGATCGACGCCGACGGTAAAACCGTTGAGCAGACCGCAGATGCCGTCCTCGGCGTGTGGCGTTGAGCCCTCGGGAGGCCGCGGCGAGTCCTGTCCATGATGGACTTCAGTCCATGCCGCGCTTCCCGGGTGCCCAGAACGGCTTGACGATGGCCGTTTTCCTTGGCCAGCCGCGATCGCGGACGAGGTGGCGGCGGACCGCTTGGCAGGTCCGGGCTTCGCCGGCGATGTAGGCGACACCTGGTTCCGCCGGGAGATCGAGCGCCTCCAGAGCAGTGGTCAGCGGTTCGGCGTCGCGGTACACCCACGTCAGCTCGCGGGGGAGCGGCAGGCGGTCGTCGGGGCCGTTGGCTTCGAGGAGCCCGAAAACGCGGGCCGAGGCAGGCAGCGCCCGGAGCATCGCGCCGAACGCCACGGCGGCGGTCTCGTCGCCGACGAAAAGCTGATATGGCGCGTCGTCGTGGATGACGAGCCGTCCCTCGGGGCGCGTGAACGCGACCTCTTGCCCGACAGTGACATCGCGGGCCCACCGGGCGCCGGGGCCGCCCTCGGGGTGGTCCAGGATGCACAGGTCAAGGCGGCCGTCGCCGGCGTAGTCCCACACCGAGTAGGTGCGCAGGGCGTTGCCGAAGTTCGGGAACAGGTCGCCGACCTGGAGCCGCACGTGCTGTCCGGGGACCCAGGCCAGGCCGCGCACGGACTCGCCGGTGATCCGGATCCGGCGCATCCTCGGCGTGAGGTCGTCGACGGCCTCGACCGTGCCGCGGCACAGGAACCGGTCCAGGAGGCGGCGGACGGGGGTCGCGGGGGTGGTCATCGGGCGGCCGCTCCTGGGGTGTCCAACGGTGGTGCGGCAAGTCTGGCAGGCGGCTGATCTTGGTTGCTCATCGCGCCACCGTGCCCGTTAATGTGCACATGAAGTCAAGCACCATCGGCGAGGTCGCCGACCGGTTCGGCCTGGCCACGCATGTGTTGCGGCACTGGGAAAGCATGGGTCTGCTCAACCCGAGGCGGGACGCGGGCGGGCAGCGCCGCTACGACCGGGCCGACCTCGAGCGCGTGGCGATGGTCCTGATGGGCAAGGAAGCCGGCCTCGGCCTACGCCACCTGCGCGAACTGCTGTCCACCCCCAACCCGATGGACCGCGCCGACCTCCTGCGCGACCACATCACCGTGCTGGAACGCCGGATCGCCCAAGCCCAGGCCGCGAAGGATCTCGTCGAGCACGCCCTGTCCTGCCCCGCACCCTTCGACGAATGCCCCCACGCCCGCGCCCAGATCGCCAAACGCATCCCGGCTTAGAGGGTGTCTCATGTGGTGAGTTTGCGGAGTTTCTTGAAGCAGGTGATGGTGGCGGCGAGGGTGAGGAAGGCGCAGTAGAAGTTGGCGTGGCGTTCGTAACGGATGCATAGTCTGCGGTAGCCGAACAGTCAGGCGATCGTGCGTTCGATGATCCAGCGGTGGCGGCCGAGTTTGTGGCTGGATTCGATGCCCTTGCGGGCAATGCGCACTGTGATGCCCTGGTCGCGGACCCAGCGTCGGAGATCGACGTGGTCGTAGGCCTTGTCGCCGTGCAGCTTGCCGGGTCTGCCGCTGCGGACGCGCACACGCTGGCCGATATGGTGCGCACCGACGCTCACCAACTGCGCCCGGTTGCCGGCGACAGTGCCGAGGCCGAGGCGGTCAAGGTTGTCGCCCGCGCGCACAAGACACTGATCTGGGAACGCACGCGACACACTCAGCGGCTGCGTCACCAGCTGCGGGAGTACTTTCCGGCCGCGCTGCAGGCATTCGAGGACCTGGCGGCCACCGACACTCTGTTGTTGCTGGGCAAGGCCCCGGATCCGGCGTCGGCGGCTCGGCTGACGACCGCACAGATCAGCACGGCCCTCAAGCGCGCTCGCCGACGCAACATCGCGGAGAAAGCCGCCGCGATTCAGGCTGCTTTGCGCGGTGAGCACCTGGGCCAGCCCGCGATCGTCACGGCGGCCTACGCCGCGTCAGTCCGTGCCCAGATCGCCGTCCTGACCGCACTCAACGAACAGGTCAAGATCATGCAGGGGCAGGTGGAGACCCATTTTGGGCGGCACCCGGACGCTGAGATCATCCTGTCCCAGCCAGGATTGGGTATGATCCTCGGCGCCCGGGTGCTCGCCGAGTTCGGCGATGATCCCAAGCGCTACGCCTCGGCCAAGGCCCACAAGAACTATGCCGGCACCAGCCCGATCACCCGCCAGTCTGGCAAGAAGAAGACCGTGCTGGCCCGCTACGTACACCAAGACCGGCTCGTGGATGCCCTGAATTGGCAGGCGTTCGCCGCGCTCAGCGTCTCGCCGGGCGCACGGGCCTACTATGACCAGCTCCGTGCCCGCGGCGCCGGACACGCCGGCGCGCTACGCCAGTTAACCAACCGGCTCGTCGGAATCCTGCACGGCTGTCTGTCCTCCCGGACGATCTACGACGAAGCAACAGCCTGGTCACACCATGCTGCAATCACAGCCGCCGCTTGACTTTCAAGCGCATGGGATGTCTTTTTTGGCCCGCACCGACGCTCCGTCCAAGACTGCTCGCGACCAGTCGATCAAGCCTCGGCTGCCCAGTTCGTCCAGCACCGCGCGGTGCAGCCGGCGCCACAGGCCGGCCTTGGTCCACTCGGTGAACCGCCGATGCGCCGTGGGCACGGTGACACCGAACGACGGCGGCAGCAGCCGCCAGGTACAACCACTGGTAAGTACGAATACGATCGCCATGAACACCGCACGATCATCGACCGGTGTCGTCCCGCCACCCTGCGGACGCTGGACGAAGCCGGGGATCAACGGCTCTGTCAATGTCCACAACTCGTTCGGCACCAACCGCCGTGATAACTCGTCAACCACGACGCATGATCATGACAGACCATGATCAACCCACGTGAGACACGCTCTTAGATGTCGACCACACGCCGATAGGGCGCACGCTGCTCCGCAGTCACCGTGACACGGTCGGTGATCAGCAACCGGCCCCGTCCCGTCGGGCACGCGTTGTACTGGTCCAGCGTGCCGATGGCGATGTCCGCAGTCGCGTAGTCGTCCGGCAGGCGGCCCGTGGCGAACCCGTCCAGGTCGGCGAACACGGTCTGGAACATCTTGACGACGGTGTCCACTTCCTGGTCGGGCATGACTATGTGCACGCCCTCGCCGGGCGTGCCCTTGGTCTTGCTGGGCGCGTACACGCTGGCCACCAGGAGCATCGACAGGTACCGGTCCATGCCGCTCAGCAACGGCAGCATGTCGTATTTGCCGTCGCACGTGGCGAACGCGGCCAGCGCTGGCCGGTCTTCCAGCTCGACGCCGAGTCTGTTCTTGATGATCCCCTTCAGCACGCCGAACAAGTCTGCAATGGTGTTCGGGTCGAAGTCGGTGAAGCGCAGCCGCTGCGTCTCCGGCGTGAAGTGCACGCGGGCCATGCCGCTCGCGGCCCAGCCCTTGGCGATCGGCTCGGTCACATCGCGCAGACCGCGGACCGGTCCGCCGTTCAGCGCGGTGGTGACCACGACTGCGATCGTGGCGTAACTGTCGATCGCCTTCATCGTGCGTTCGCCCAATCCGCCGACCGCCCAGGTGAAGGGGAGGCTGGTGCCCACGGGGGTGAAGGTGACGGTCAGGCGTTTGCCGTCCAGGGTCGCGATGAGTGTCTCCGGCGGCATGACCGACGGTACGAGCGTGGCGGACAGGCCGCTGTTCCAGTACATGTCCAGGGAGGTGATTCGCCAGCCGTTTCCCGTCGTTTCGATCTGGACCGTTTCGCATGACGGGTTGACCACGAAGAACACCGGGGACTGCTCTTCGAGCAGCAACGCGCTGCACCGCCACGACTTGTGCAGGCTGGTCTGGAGCGGGCCGTAGCAGCCTGGCTTCAGGCATTTCCGGTGATGCAGGGCCACTGTCGTCAGCTCGCCCTCGCTGTGGACTGCGAGCGTCGGTTCGCGTCCGCGGAACGGTCCGCCGCAGGTTTGGCAGTCCAGTGGGTGGAGATGGTGCTCCAGCTCGGCGAGCAGGTCACGGCCGAGCATTTTCCTGATCCGCGCGTTGGTTTTCATACCAGGGGCAGGGTCGGGCGGGCCTGGTCGGCCAAGACCAGGTCACCGGCGGCGAGCTTGACGAAGCGGTCCGCGAAGGGCTGCCAGGCTTCGGCGATGTCGGCATGGGCGGCGTCCAGCCTGGTCTCGTCGAGTTCACCCGCGATGTCCGGCACCATTCCAGCCCAGTTCTGGACGATCTCGGTTGTGGTCTCGATGTGGAACTGGAGGCCGTAGCCGCAGCCGTTGATGCGGAACGCCTGGTTCGGGTACTTGTGCGACGACGCCATCAGTTCGGCGCCCGACGGGAGGCGGTCGATCGCGTCGTCGTGGAAGTGCATCACGTTCAACACCATCGGCATCTGCCCGGACAACGGGTCCACCCAGGCGACATCCCGCTTCGCCACCAACGCCGGCCCCACCTCGGGCCCTTCCCCGCCCACCACAACCCGCCCACCAGTCGCCGCCGCAAGCAATTGCCCGCCAAGACACACTCCCAAGGTCGGCATCCGGTGGCCCACCGCACTCGCGAGCAGCTGCCGCACGTCCTTGAGCCACGGGTGCTCGGCGTCGTCCAACGCCCCCATCGCACCGCCCAGGCAGACCACTCCTTGGTAGTCGCCGAGTTCCGGGAGGGGTTCAGCGAAGGGGCGGACTACGTGAAGTTCCGCGCCGGCGGTCGTCAGCCAGTCGCCGAGGTTGGCGGCCGGGTCCGAGTCATCCGGCTGGACCACAAACATGCGGGTCATACGTCCACGTTAGGACCCCGGTCAGGCCCGGCTGCAGTGGGCTGGCGTTTCCAGTACGTGGGGGTACCGGCGGATGGAGAGCATCCTGTCCGGCCCGGACACGGGTGCGTCTTCGTGAATGTGTGGTCTTCGGCTGCGTCTGGGGTTGGCCAGTAGAAGCGGTATTCGGCTGGAGTCTTCGATTGGCCATGGCCAACCGGCGGCGCAAAACCCCTGTGGTCTGCACCTCCTGCCACGGCTACAGCCACAGACAGCCAATCGCACCGCTCACGCAGTAATCACTGGAGAGCCGGATGATCGGGAAACCATCATGTCCGGTTCGACGGGAGGCCGCGCGGAAAAGGACGAGCCCAAGACTGGCACCTCGCTGCGCGGCCGACCCATCCGCGTGGCTGTTCGGCTGTCACCGGCTCAGCATCCGCTATGAACGCTACGCCAACCACTTCTGTGCCTTCCTCACCCTCGCCGCCACACTCACCTGCTACCAGAAACTCCGCAAAGCAACCACATGAGACACGCTCTTAGGCCGTCGGATCGAGCACGCGGCTGACGATCCATGCGTGTTTGCCGACCTGCCGCACGCGCGTGAAACCGAGGTCCTCGAACAACTCCACGGTCCCGGTGAACAAGAACCGGCCCTGCGCCTCGCGGCCGCCGGTCACCTCGGAGATCGCCTCGACGAGACCGCCGCCGGCCTCGGCGATCTGGGTGAGCGCGCCTTCGAGGGCGGCGCGGGCGATGCCCTGGCCGCGGTGTCTGGGGTCGACGTAGAAGCAGGTGATCCGCCAGTCCGGGCGGGGCGGGGCGTCTTTGTCGTACTCGCGGCGGTGTTTGATGCGGGTCAGTTCGTCGGGACTGCCGTATTGGCACCAGCCCTGGGCCGCGCCGTTCTCGTCGAGCACGAGCGCGGCGTGGGCTTGGCCGGTGTGGACCCGTTGCTGTTTCCACTCCCGGCGTTTGGAGCTTCGCTGGTTGCCTTCGGGGTGGAAGCCCATGCACCAGCAGCCGCCGAAGATCCCGTTGTTGCGTTCGACCAGTTCCGCGAACGCGGGCCACGTCGAATCGGTGAGCGCCTCGGTTGTGTACGCCATGGTCAGGCCGCCGCGGCGAGGAACTGGGCGAGTTCGGCCGGTTTGGTGTGCATGGGCCAGTGGCCGGAGTCGATGTCGACGAAGTCCACGTGCCTGGCGCGCGCGAGCTCGGGCACCTCACCCTCGTTGATCCACTCCTTGGCCTGGGCGGGACCGAACTCGGGACACACCACCACGACCGGGACGTCGAACCGGCGCTCGTCGGTCAGCCGCACGACCCCCCTCGCCACGCCTTCGGGAACGGGAATCGCGGCCGCGGCGAAGGCGTCCCGGGTCTCCGAGTCGAGGTCAGCGGAGTCCGGCCCTTCGAAAGCGCCCCACCCGGGGAACGGCATGACACCGTTTCGAATCTCGAAGAAGTCGGCGTAGGGCTTCCCGTCGGACGACGGGAAACCGCCGATGAGCACGGTTTTCGAGACCTTCGATGGGCGGGCGTCCGCGGCCAGCCACGCCAGGGTGCAGGCGGCCGAGTGCCCGACCACCATCGGTCGCCCCGAAGCCGCGTCCACCGCGGCGAGCACGGCCGCGACCTGGTCGTCCAGCGTGGTGGAGGGCCCAGCGGGGAGAGTGACCGGGACGGGACGGTGGCCGAGCGAGCGCAGCGAGGCGGCGACGTCGTCCCACGCGGACCCGTCGAGCCACAGGCCGCCGATGAGCAGGATGTCCATGGCCCACCACGCTAGAGCCAATTCCGGACGGTCCGCTTCCGGAACCTCGAAAGATCTCCTAGCCTGCCCTCGTGCCGAACGAGGTCAGCCCCACCGCACGGGCACTGCGCACCCTGGAGATCCTGCAGGCCAGACCGGGGACAACAGCCGACCAGCTCGCCGAAAAACTCGGCGTCACCGAGCGGGCCGCCCGCCGGTATGTCGGGATCCTCCGGGAGGCCGGCATCCAGGTCGAGTCGGCTCGCGGGCCCCATGGCGGATACCGGCTGCGGCGCGGCACCAGGCTGCCGCCGGTCGTGTTCACCCAGACGGAGGCGTTGAACCTGGTCATGGCCGTGCTCGACGGCCAAGCGGGCGACGAGTCGGTCGGCGCGGCGCTCGGCAAGGTCATCCAGGCGCTGCCCGAGAACGTCGGCCGTCAGGCGGCCGCGCTGCGCGACCACGCCTCGGCCGCGCCCGACCGGAACCTGGCCCGCCCCGAACCGGCCACCACCAGCGCACTCGTCAGCGCCGTCGCGGCCCGGCACCGGGTCGTGATCACCTACCGAAGCCAGGCGGACAACCAGTGGGAGGCCGAGGTCGACCCGTGGGCCGTCGTGACCCGCCACGGCCGCTGGTACCTGCTCTGCCACTCCCACCGCGCCAACGGGATCCGCACCTACCGGATCGACCGGGTCCGCGCGGTCCGGCAGACCACGCACGAGTTCGTCCCGCCCGACGACCTCGACCCGGTCGCGGCGCTGGAGCAGAACCTGGGCAGCGGCTGGGAGTTCCCTACCCGCGTGGTGTTCGACGCGCCGCTGGCCAAGGTCGAACCCTGGATCCGACCGCCGATGGGACGGCTGCGGGCAGCGGAGCAGGGCTGCGTGCTCACCGGGAGCACGAGTAACCCGGCGATGTACGCCCAGGAGTGGTTGACGACCGTGCCGTTCCCGTTCCGGGTCGAAGGCGGGGAGGAACTGCGGGCCGCGGTCGCGGAGGTCGCCGCGCGGTTCGCCGCGGCCCTGGAGGAGGATTCCCGTCGTGGATGAGACTGTGCTGGCAGTGATCGACGAGGTGACCGCGGCCGCGGCGCGGCACGACGCCACGCAGGCCGACCGGCTGGACCGGTGGCGGGTGCTGGAGCCGGAGGCCGGGCGGTTCCTGTGGTTCCTGGTGCGGTCCATCCAGGCCAAGTCCATTGTGGAGATCGGCACATCCCGTGGTGTGTCAACGCTTTTCCTGGCGGACGCGGCACGGGCCGTGGGCGGGCGTGTGCTGAGCTTCGATGTTGACGCCGCCGCTCAGGACGACGCGCGCGAAACCGTGCGAAGAGCTGGCTTGGCCGACTACGTCGAGTTCCGGCTGGGGGACGGCGGCGCCGCGCTGGCCGAGATCGGCACGGGCGAAGTCGATCTGCTGTTCCTGGACGCCGAACGTACCGAGTACCCGTCGTGGTGGCCGCATCCGGTCCGGGTACTGCGCCAGGGCGGCGTTCTCGCGGCCGACAACGCCTTGTCCCACGCCGAGGAGATCGCGCCATTGGGCGAGCTCCTGCACCAGGACCCGGAACTGGTGGTCACCACGATCGCCGTGGGCAAAGGGGAACTCGTCGCGCTCCGGCGGTGATCACCGGTCGGCGGCGACCTTGCGGTAGCTCCAGACCAGCAGCCCCAGCAGGATGATCCCGGACAGGATCAGGCTGGAACCGGTGCTCCAGCCCGGGAACGGCAGCCAGTCGAACAGCCGCAACCCCCACGCGATCCCGGCCGCGATCAGGGCGAGGCCGCACAACACCGCCACGGCGATCCGCCACCACGAGGACACGCTCTCCCGCATGGCTTTCATCGCCCGGTCGCGCACCGGGTCCAGGTAGCGTTCGAGCGCGGGGAACTGGAACGCGAGCATCCACAACCCGGCGAGCACGAGCAGCAAACCCGGCCCGGGCAGCACCAGCAGCGCGATGCCTGCCAACAGCACCACGGCCCCGACCACTGCCAACGTTGCGTGCTTCACTCGATTTCCGGACGCCATAGTCCCAATATCGTGCCTTACCCGCGCCGATCCCGCTGTTCGTGTTGAATGGGGGAGTGACCTCGGTACCTGCCGTCGCGGAGTTCGGCAGGCGGCTGACGGAACTCGGCTGGGTCACCGAGCTGTACGTCGGCGGATCCCTGGCGACCGGCGACTACGTGCCCGGCGTCAGCGATCTCGACCTGGTGGCGCTGACCGACGGTCCGGTTGACACGTCCCGGCAGGCGGCTCTCACGGCGCTGCACCAGGAACTGGACGAGGGCGCCGCCTCCGGCCTCGACCTCGGCTGCGTTTACGTTGAGACAGCGAAACTCGCTGACACCGCGATGAAGCACCCCACGTGGACACACGGAAGGCTTGTGCGGCGCATCCTTTCGGGCATCAGCCGCGCCGAGTTGGTACGCCACGGGTACGCCGTCTTCGGCCGCCCGCCGGAGTCCGTCCTGCCCCCGATGACCGGCGATGACATCCGCGCCGCCGCCCGCGCCGAACTCACCGGCTACTGGACGTGGGCCGCCCGCCGCCCCCACCTGTGGCTCGATCCCACCATCGCCGACCTCGGACTCACCTCCATGGCGCGCGGCCGCCACGCCCTGCGGCACGGCGCCCTGCTCACCAAAACCCAAGCCGTCGGCCAGGCACACGCCCCTGCCTGGCTCATCGACCACCTCCGCGCCCGCCGTCAGGGCCGGAACGTCACCTCACCCCGCTTGCGCACCGCCCTGATCGCGTGGTGGGACGCCGTCCGAACCACCTCACGCGCCCGTTAGGACCGTCCACGGTGGTCACTGGTTTCGTAGCAGGGTGGTCAGCGCCCAACCGGTCTCGCGGGTGAGCGGGCCCTCGTGCGGCAGGCCGAGGTCTTGGGCCAGTCCGGCGCTGCGCATCCGGACGGTGGCGTCGATCAGCAGTGCGTAGGTGTCGGTCGCGGCGCGGCCGCGTCGCCAGGCGGTGAGCATCACGACCACGGCGACCAGCAGGCACGGCCACCAGAACGCCCCGACGACGAGGTACAACAGTCCCCAGCCGGCCAGCGTGGTGGCCCGGTCGAGTGATTCGCGCGCGGCGGTGATCTCGGACCGGGTGGTGTCCGGGGCGGCGAGCCAGAGGTATGGCCACACGACCGCGAGGTCCAGGTCCAGCTCGTCGGCCAGCCTCGTGGAGACGCCGTTGAGCCGGTCGCCCATCCAGGTCGGGCGCTCGGGCGCGCCGGCCGAGATGCGGGACACCGGGCGGTAGGCCGCGGCCAGACTGGGTGTCTCGGCCCGCGTGCCGTCCGTCCACGCGAGAGCACGCGCTGCCGCGACCTCCTCGCGGATCCGTTGGTACTCCTCCATTGCGTGGTCCCACCGCACCCGGCGGCGCCGGGTCAACGCACCGGCGGCCTGCCACAGCGGGGGCGGCCAGTTCTGCCAGTCCACAGCGAGCCAAAGGCGTTGCGCCACTGCGCCCAGAGCCTGGGCGGCCAGCCCGCACGCGGCCGCGGCCAGCAGAAACCCGATCAGCAGAACGATAATCAGGCCGGCCGCGGAGGGCGCGTTCGCCGCGGTCGTCGCCTGGCTGAGCCGGTCGGTCAGGCGACGCGGCTCGAAGGGATGACCGTGGCCCAGCACCACCGCGGTGATCATGGCCGCCAGGTAGAGCGCACCCGGCAGGACCAGAACGCTGAGCCAGCGTTCGGCGAGTTTCTTGCCGAGCTCGGTGAGCAGTCCGCCCATGTCAGCGCAGCCGTTCCCGCGCCATCGGCGTGCCGTCGATCCCGCAGACCGGCGTGCCGCCCGCGCCCGGCCAGCGGTACCGGGTGCATCGCCGGTGCGGGCAGAGGAAGACGACCTCGACCGGCGCCGGCCGGGCCACCCCGGCCGGCCGCAGGGCCGAACGCCCCGGATCGCCGTACACGCCGAGCACGTCACCGTTCGCCTGCAGGATCTTGTGCAGCCGGTCGAGGGGCTCGGTGACGTCCTCACCGGCGCGCACGGCCGCCAGCACCCGTTCGACCGGCGAGGTGTCGCCCAGTTCGGCGAGCAGCTCCTGGATGTCGGCCACGTGCTCGCAGACGTAGCCGACCGCGGCCGCCGTCCGTCCGGCCCCTTCGGTCACCGCCCACCTCCCGATCGGCTGGGGGAACTGTACTTCCTCGCCCGGACGGGCATCTGGTCAAATGGGCCGGGAGGGGTGTCATGGCGATGCGGCAGGAACTGATCGCGGCGGTGTGGGCGCGGCTCGAGGCGCTGGATGCCTGGCGGGAGGAGGATCCATCGGCGCGGGGGCTGGCCCCGGTCCTCACCGAGGAGGCAGTGGCCGAAGCGCGGCAGCTCGCCACGATGGCCGACGACGACCTGCGCGCCAGACACGCCCTTGGCTGGTTCCATCTCTACCGGTACACGGTCCTGCCGGAGGGCGAGGACGAGGACGACCTGGACGAGGCCGTCGAGCAGTTCGCCCCGTGCTTCGTCGCCGACCTCGGCGGGCTGCCGGAGTCCCTGCTGGACGTGATCGCGTGGCGGGCGGCCGATACCGGGCTCGCCATGCTGGGCCAGGCCATGCAGTCGCCGGACCCCGCGGTGTCGGCACAGACTTCGGCGCTGTGGCGGCGAATCGTCGAGGCCACCCCGGACGACCAGCCCGACCTGCCGACCTACCGCAACAACCTGGGCGTCGCCCTGCAGAACCAGTTCAAGCGGACCGGCGCCCTGGACGTGTTGGACGAGGCCATCGAGGCGCTGCGGGCCGCGACCGAACCGGACACGCCCGATCGCGGCATGTTCCTGTCCAATCTGGGCAGTGCCCTGCAGCTGAGCTATGTGCACCGCGGCCGTCTGGAGGACCTGAACGCCGCCGTCGAAGCCAACACAGCGGCCGTGGCGGGGGCGTCCGGTGACGCGGTCCCGGCGATGTACCTCAACAACCTCGCCCTCTCGCTGCAGAACCGGTTCGAGCGGCTGGGCGTCGCGGCCGATCTGGACGAAGCGGTCGCCGCCTTCCGCGCGGCCTTGACCGCGCCACCGGCCCCGGAGGCCGAACCCGCCGCGATCATGTCCAATCTCGGCAGTGCGCTGCGGATCAGGTTCGGCAGCGGCGGTGTGCCGGCCGATGCGGACGAAGCCGTCGCAGTGCTGCGGGAAGCGGTGGCAGACACACCACCCGGTCATCCCAGTCTCTGCATGCGCCTCAGCAACTTTTGCACGGCACTGTATGCGCGGTACGGCGGTACCAAGTCCAGCGCGGACCTGGACGAGGCCATCGACGCGGGCCGGGCCGCGGTCGCGGCGACACCGCCCGGCCATCCCAACACCTGGATGCACCTGAGCAACCTCGGAAACGCGCTGCAGCAACGGTTCCGGGTGACCGCGAACCCAGCGGACCTGGATGCGTCCACCGAACTGTTCGACGCGGTCGTCGCCATTCTCCCGCCCGGCCACCCGAACCTGTCCGGCTGCCTGATCAACCATGCCATGACCCACCGGCTCCGGTTCGACCGCACCGGCGACCCCGCCGATCTCGAGGCCGCGGTAACCGCGTTCCGGTCAGTGGCGCCCTTGCTGCCCGTCGAAGACCCCACCCGACCGGACGTCCTGTCCGCGCTCAGCATCGCATTGGTGCAGCTCTTCGAACGATCGGAGGACCGCGCGACGCTGCTGGAGGCGTTGCGGTGCGGGCAGGAAGCGCTCGAATCGGCTCCGGCGGACCATCCGAACCTCGCCGCCGTGCAGTCCAACCTGGGGTTCACGTATCGCGTGCTGTTCGAGCGGACTGGGGACGCCGACCTGCTGACCGAGGCGATGCGGCTGGGCCGTGCCGCCCTGGACGCCGCTGCGGCCGACGACCCCGAACTCGGCGCCTTCCGGTCCTACCGTGGGCTCACCCTGCTCCGGTGGTCTGAGCACACGGGGGACATCGCGGCGCTCAGCGAGGCGGTCCAGACCATGCGGGACGGGGTCGCGGCGTACGCACCGGGGCATCCGGCGCTGTTGTACCTCCTGCCCAACCTGGAGTTGGCCTTGCTGCGGCTGTACGAGCGGACGGCGGACGCCGAGTTGATCGCCGAGGCGATCCGGGCCGGCCGGACCGCGGCCGCCGCGGTCCCGGTCGGGCACCGGAACCGGCCCACGATCCTGACCAACCTGGGCACCGCGCTTCGCATGCAGTACGGCCAGACCGGAGACTCCGGCGCGTTGGCCGAGGCCGTGCAGACCGGGCGGGCGGCGGTCGACGGTGCGTCCGCCGGTCACCCGGACCGGATAGCGGCCTTGTCCGCCCTCAGCTTCACCCTGGTGACCCGGTACCTGGCCACTGGCGACACCGATGCGTTGGGCGAGGCTGTCGGCCTGGCCCGGGAGGCGGTGGCGAGCGCCTCCGCCGACCATCCCGTCCGCGCCGGGTTCCTGTCCAACCTGGGCAACGCCCTGCGGGTCCTGGCCGAACGGACGGGCGACGGAACACACCTCACCGAGGCGGTCGACGCGCTGCGGGAGGCCACCGCGGCCATCCCGGTCGGCCACCCTGACAGCGCCAGTCACTACACGAATCTGACCACCGTGCTGCGGATGTTGTTCGAGCGCACGGGTGATACCGATGTGCTCGCCGAGGCGCTGCACGCCGGCCGGCAGGCTGTCCTGGCCGCTCCGCCGGGCGATTCCCGGCGACCGGCGTCGCTGTCCTGCCTGGGCGCCGCCCTGCAGACCCAGTTCGACCGGACCGGCGATCCGTCCGTGCTGACCGAGGCGGTGCAGGTGTTGCGGGAGGCGCTGCGGATCGCCCCCGCCGAGTTCATGGAACGGGCCCGCTGCATGGCCAACCTCGGGGTCGCGCTGCGCAAACTGGCCACCTGGGCCAAGAACCCCGACCTACTGGCCGAGGCGGTGCAGGTCTCGCGGGACGCGATCGAGGCTGCGGCAGGCGACGACACCGGCCGGCCGTTGTTCCGCTACAACCTCGCGATCTGCCTGGAGGTGCTGTTCGAGGCGACCGGCGACATCACCGCACTGCATGAGGCGATCAGCGTGGGCCGCGAGTCGGTCCGGTCGATCCCGGCCGACGACGCCGCCCGGGCGATGCCGGAGTCGAATCTCGGCTCCTCCCTGCGGATGCTGTTCGACCGGACCGGCGAGCCCGAGGTGCGAGACGAGGCGAGACAGAGTTTCCTGCGGGCAGCACGCAACACTGGGGGCTCGGTCGTCATCCGCGTGTGGGCCTACCAGCAGTTCTGTGCCATGGCTGGGAAGGACGGCGCGCCCGACCTCGATGCGCTGGCCGCGGCGGACGCCGCGATCGCCCTGCTGCCCCAGCTCGCGCCGCGTGCGCTGGCCCGGTCGGATCGCGAACACCGGCTGGCCACGACGCCGTCCCTGGCTGGATCTCTCGCCGGGGCCGCGCTGGCCGCTGGTCGCGCTGATCGGGCCGTGGAACTGCTGGAACAGGCTCGCGGGGTCCTGGTCGCCGACGTCGTCGACGCGCGCAGCAACGACCTCACCCGGCTGCGTGAGGCGGCTCCGCAGCTGGCTGCGGCGTTCGAGGATCTGCGGGCGCGCCGGGAGGTGCTCGACGGCACGAGTTCTGGACCTGAGCTCGCCCAGGGCCGACGGGCGGCGCAGGCCGAGTGGGACGACCTGATCGCGCGGATCCGGGCCGTCGAGGGCTGCGGCGACTTCCTCACGGCCGCAGGCATCGGCACGCTGACCCAGCATGCCGCCGATGGCCCCGTCGTGTTCGTGACCACCGGCAATGCCTTGGTTCTCACCGGCGACGCGAGTTCTCCGGTGTTGGTCGTGCCGCTGCCCGGGCTGACCGAGGCCGAGGCGGTCGCGCGGACGGAGCTCCTGCTCGAAGCGCTGGACGAGGGCGCCGATCCGGAACTCGGCCTGTCCGCGCGCCGGGCGGCTCAGTCCGACGTTCTGGACGTGTTGGCCTGGCTGTGGGACGTCGTCGCCGAGCCGGTCCTGACGGCGCTGGGACACGTCGCCACGCCCGTGGGGGACTGGTCACGCGTGTGGTGGTGCCCGACCGGCGTCCTGACCAGTCTGCCGTTGCACGCGGCCGGGCATCACCGCGATCTGCTCGACGGAGCCGAGCAGCCGCGTACGGTGCTGGACCGCGTTGTGTCCTCGTATACCGCGACGGCCCGAGCGCTCGGCTACGCACGCTCTCAACCGGCCCGTGCCGCGAACAGCACGCTGATCGTGTCCGCCCCCAACCCGCCCGGCGCGGCTCCGTTGCCCGGCGCCGCCGCGGAGGCCGACACCCTCAGCGCGCTGGTTCCCGGTGCCCACCGCCTGCCCGCCCCGACCCGGCAGGCGGTCCTGGCCGCGTTGCCGCAGTACGCGGTGGCCCATTTCGCCTGCCACGGTCATGTGGACCTCGTCGACCCCGCTGCGAGCCGGTTGGTGCTGGACGACCACGACAGCACGCCGCTGACCCTCGCGGACATCAGCGCGTTGCGTCTCAACGGATCCCTGGCATTTCTCTCCGCCTGTGACACGGCCTCCGCCACACCGTGGCTCGCCGACGAGACGATCCACATCACCAGTGCCTTCCAGCTGGCTGGGTTCCCACAAGTCATCGGGACGCTGTGGTCGGTCAGCGACGAAGCCGCCCACCGGATCGCCACCGACTTCTACACCCGCCTCACCTCCAGCGGAACGATTGTGCCGGAGACGTCCCGCTGTGCGGAGGCCCTGCACCACACCATCCGGACGTTGCGCGCCGCACTACCCGCCACCCCGACCCTCTGGGCCGCGCACACCCACACCGGGATCTGACCCTCAGTCCCGCACCGGAAAACGGCCCTCGGCGCGGCCCTGCCCGGTTCGGGCTGATCGCAGCACCGGCAGGATCAACCACGACCGGCCGTCGACGTGGACCCGGTTGGTCGCCACGACCTTCCTGCGGTCGCCCACTTCCCGGGCGCCGGTGTTGGTGTTGACGTCGAACCGGGGGAAGTTGCTGGAGCTGACATCCAGCCGGATCCGGTGGCCGGCAAGGAAAAGGTTCGCGGTGTCCGGCGCTTCGATGGTGATGTCGTAGATCTCGCCGGGCACCAGTGGCGCCGGATCGGCGAACGAGTCGCGGTAACGGCAGCGCAGGATGCCGTCGGTGAGGTTCATCGCGAACCCCTGCGGATAGTCCACTGTGGGCGGATGAACGTCGATCAGCTTCATGGTGAAGTCGGTGTCGGCAGCGCTCGACGACACGGCGAGCCGCACGGAAACGGGGCCGGCGATCGCGATGTCGTGCTCCAGCGGGGGAGTCTGGAACACGAGCACGTCCGGCCGGCTCTCCAATGGCAGAAAAGGCTGTGCCGCACCGAAGAACCGTGAGTCGGGGCGCTGGTCGAACGCGCCGCCGGACATCACCGGCTCGCCGGAGGTGACCTGGCCGCCGATCGTCGGAACGGGGTCGGCCGGATCGAAGTCGTACTCCAGGCAGGCACCCGGCGTCGCGCTCCGCCCCAGGCTTCCGTTCTCGCCCAACAGGAAGATCTGATCCGCCACGGACTCCGGCGGCCACACCGACGTCGTGTGCCACCGGCCGCCATGATCGAGCCGGCCTTCCGCGGTCCGCCGCCCGGAACCACCGCCCATCAAGAAGAACCGCACCGGAGGCGGCGGTTGCACGCCCCGTTCCGGTGTCAGATGCGCGTCGAACCAACGCAGCCGCATCGACACATAGTCGTCGTCAAGGTTCCCGTCGAGCGGCGCGTTCGGTCCGAAGTCCACATCACCCGCGTGCCGTTCGCTGCGGGCACCATGAGTCCACGGTCCAAGCACAAGGTAGGCCGGGCTGTGCTTCTTGCGGCCCAGTTCGCGGAAGTTCTCGGTGGCAGTGCGGATGTACGGGTCATACCAGCTGGAGATGTGCAGGCTCGGCACATCCGGGAACCGGTCGTAGTACCCGCGTGCGAAGATCCCGGGCTGGCGCCAGTAGTCGTCGAAGACGCCGTGTTCCCATTGCTGCAGAAGGTAGTCCTCGTAGTCCGGAACGAACCGCAACGGCGTGGCCCCGCGTCGCCATGGCATCCGGGTGAACCAGGCCCGCAGGTCCTCCGACTCCAACGTGGCACGCAACACCGGGTCGGCCTGGACCGCGGCGCTGGTCCGGGCGCGGTGGAACGCCCAGGTCACCTGCTTCAGCTCGAACGCCCCGCCCATCCGGGTTCCCGCCTCGTAGGCGCTCGCAAACCCGCCAGAGTCAAGGAACATCGCCGCCAGGTGAGGCGCTCCCAACGACGCCAGCGCGGCCTGGGTGTGCGCGGAATAGGACACGCCCATCGTTGCGACGCGCCCATCACACCAGTCCTGCGCGGCGATCCACTCCACCGTGTCGTACCCGTCCTCGGCCTCGTTGAGGTACTTGGTGAACGTGCCGCCCGAGTCGCCGCGGCCCCGGCAATCCTGCCGCACCACCAGGTATCCGCCCGCGACGAACCGTTCCGCCACAACCTCGGGCGCCGGCGGGTCAGCCGAGCCGAGCACGCCGTCGGACTTACGCGGGAGCCGCCTGCCGTAAGGCGTGCGTTCCAGGATCACCGGTCCGGCAACCGGATCAGGCTCTGCCGCGTACAAGTCCGCCACGAGGATGGTGCCGTCGCGCGCCGGGATGTCCACCACGAGACGCCAGCAACTGCGGCCATCGGGCAAGGCCAGCTGTTCCCAGCTGCCCATCACATGCCGCCCGCGAACTGCGGTGTGAGCTCGGGCCACGCGGCCAGCAGTTGGGGGAGGGGAGCGGTGGTGAAGTACTTGCGGTACAGCCGCGCATAGGTGCCGTCGGCGACCATCGCGCCGATCTGCTTGTCCAGAGCGGAAAGCAGCGCGTCGTGATCCTTCGGCACCGCAATCGAGGTGGGGTGCTCGACCGGAGCCGACGCGGCCCGTCGCATGCCGGGATACTGCTTGAGGAACTGTTCCGCATCCGGGCCGCCGACCACGAACGCGTCCAGGGTGCCGTTCAGCAGCTGGCTGACCGCGGCGTTGGCGTTGGGGAAGCCGATCGGCACCGCACCGGGCATTTTGGCTTTGACAAAGGGTTCCTGGGTTGACCCGGTGACCGCACCGACCTTCCGGCCGCCGAAATCGGTGAGCTGCGAGGCCGTGCTCGCCGCCGTGGTCAGCACCGCGGTGGTGCTCCAGAACAACGGCTTGGTGAAGGCGACGCTCTTCTGGCGTTCCTCGGTGACACCGAGTCCAGCCGCGGCCAGGTCGTACTGGTGACTGGTCAGACCGGCCAGCGAGGCCGTCACTGACGTCGACTTGTAGTCGACCGAAAGGCCGAGTCGTCTGGCGGCCTCGTCGGTGATGTCCACGATGAAACCGACCGGTTTGCCGGTGGGGTCGCCGAAGGCGAACGGCGGCTGGCTGGTCTGCGTGGCGGCGTGGATCTTGCCCGGTTCGATCAGGCCGTAGGGGTTGTCGGCCGCTGACGGGCTACCGCAGCCGGTGAGTACTGACATGGCCAGTGCTAAGCAGACAGTTCGACGCATGGCGGTGTCCTTTCCGGACAGTCAGAGCACGCGGGCGAGGAAGTCCCGCAGCCGCGCGGTTTTCGGGTCGTCGAGGGTGGACCGGGCGGGCCCGGCCTCGGCGATGCGGCCTTCGTCCATGAACACCACGCGGTCGGCGACCTCACGCGCGAACGCGATCTCGTGCGTCACCGCGAGCATGGTCATGCCGGACGCGGCCAGCGTGCGCATCACGTCCAGCACGTCCTTGACCAGCTCCGGGTCCAGCGCCGAGGTGGCCTCGTCGAACAGCATCACCTCGGGCTCCATGGCCAGCGCGCGGGCGATCGCCACCCGCTGCTGCTGCCCGCCGGACAACCGGTCCGGCCGCTGCTGGGCCAGCCCAGCGAGGCCGAACCGCTGCAGCTGGGTCATCGCGGCGGCCTCGGCTTCGCCCTTGCCCAGCCGGCGAACGTGCCGCAGCGCGACAGTGACGTTCTTGACCACGCTCATGTGGGGGAACAGGTTGAAGTGCTGGAACACCATGCCGACCCGGGCCCGGACCGCGTCGACGGCCATGCCGGTGATCTGCGTGCCACCGATCCGGATCTCACCGGAGGTCGGCGGTTCCAGCAGGTTGAGGCACTTGAGCAGGGTCGACTTGCCCGACCCGGACCGCCCGATCACACAGACTGTCTCGCCCGCGGCCACGTCCAGGTCGACCGACCGGAGCACCTCCAAAGGACCGTACTGCTTGTGCAGGCCGCGCACGGACACCGCGGGCGGCGCGGCGACGGTCGTGGTCATCAGACCACCGCCTTAGCCGGAACCGCCGCGGGACGGCCGTCGCGCATCCGTTTGTCCAGCCAGTTCACCGCGTAGGTGAGCGGGATCGTCACCAGCAGGTAGCACAACCCCGCGGCGACCAGTGCTGACGAGTTGTACGTCGCCGCCTGCCGTTCCTGCGCGATGAAGTACAGCTCCCGCTGGCCGAAGCCGAGCCCGAGCAGGTACACCAGGGCACTCTCCTTGACGTCGATGATGAACTGCCCGGCCAGCGCCGGCAGGACGTTGCGGATGCCCTGGGGGACAACGACAACGCGCATAGCGGTGAGATAGGGCATGCCGAGGCTGCGGGCGGCGTGCAACTGTCCTGACGGGACGGCTTGAATGCCGGACCGGAAGATCTCGGCCGAGTAGGCCGCCGAGATCAGCGCGATCGCCAGGACCGCGTAGCCCAGCGGTTCCCGGCCGAACGGGCGCAGACCGGCCGCGGGCAGCCCGACGCCGACCAGGCTGACGGTGACGATCGCGGGCAGGCCGCGGAACACGTCGACATACAGCCGGGCGGGCAGCCGCACCAGCCGGTGCCGTGACAGCAGCAGCATCGCCAGCACCACCCCGCCGACCACGCCGGACACGATCGCCAGCACGGCGATCAGCAGGGTGTTGCGCAGCCCTTCGGTGAGCAGCGCGGGCAGGACGCCGAGGATCTCGTCGGGATCGAAGAACGTGTGCAGGAAGTCATCCATCGGCCTGGCCTCTCGTGTCGGCCCCCTGGCGGTGCCGGAAGGCTAGGTCCGCCCGCGCGCGGTTCCCGGGATAGTTACCGCGACCGCGGTAACTATGGGTCTTAAGCTGGGTGCATGCCCGTCGTCCTGACGCTCACCGGGGTGCGGCCAGCCGACCTCGTCGCCGGGGTGTCGCCGCTGGCGGAGTTGCTCGCCTGCCTGCACTCGATCGCCGAGCCCGAGCACCATTTCGAGGCGCGACCATGGCTGTCCCGGGTGCGCGCGGACCTCCCGGCAGACCTGCAGAGCAGGCTGAACACCTACGCCCCGCTTTGGGCGCGGCGCCGGTGCCGGCTGCTGCTGCCGTTCGCGTTGCCGCTCGGGCAGTCGTTCGACGAGGAGCTGCGGCGGATCGCCGAGCTGCCGCTGGACCTGTTCACCGGGACCGTGGCCGAGGCGATCCACGGCGGCATGGTCGAGATCGGCGACCTGCTGGGGTCGGCGGCCGCGCGGGACTCCTATGTCGCTTCGTGCGAACGGCGGTCCTTCGGCCGCGGTGAGCTGGCCAGGCACCTCGTCTCTGACCCATCGGGGTTCCGCGCGGATCTGCTGGACCTGCTGCGGGCGTGCGCCGGCTCGTTCTTCGCCGAGGAATGGGCCCGGGTCGCGCACCGGCTGGAGACCGAGTGCGCGGCGGTGCGGGCACGGGTCGGCGCGTTGCCGGTCGCCGAGGCTTTGGCTTCACTGAGCCAGAACGCGACCGTCCGAGCGGAACCGCCCACCGTCGTGTTCGACAAACTCCAGCCCCTGCACGCCGATCTCCGTGGCCGCCGTTGCCTGCTCGTGCCGTCCGTGCATGCCCGTCCGCACCTCATCGTCAAGGTCGACCCGGCTTTCCCTGTGGTGGTGCACTTCCCGGCCTCAGGACCATCCACGCAGGACACTCTTGCCCAGGTCCGTGAGCGCCTCGCGATCCTCGCCGACCCGGCCCGGCTGTCGCTGTGCCGTCACCTGGTCAACGAGCCGATCACCACCTCCGACCTGGCCGCCCGCACCGGAATGACGCTGCCCCAGGTGTCCCGCCACCTCACCCGGCTGCGGGACGCCGGCCTGCTGGTGTCCGTCCGCGACGGCCGGATGATCCACCACCGCCTCAACCTCCAGCGCCTGATGCACCTCGGCGTGGACGTCCTGACAACCATCATCCGCTGATCTACTGCGGCGGCTCGGGTGTCTCGGTGAGGTAGGCGTGGGTGCCGGTGAGGGTGAGCATGCGGTCGAGGCGCATCGGGCGGTTGTCGAGGTGGAGGTGGGTGTTGGCTTGCTGGGCGCGGCGTTTGGCCATCAGGAGGATGGACAGGCCGGTCGAGTCGATCGTGGCGATGTCCGCGCAGTCGAGGACGAGGTCGCGGATCTCGGGGACGTCCAGGAGTTGCTGGGCGATGGTCGCGTCGAGGTTCTGGGCGGTCTCGAACGTCAGGTCACCGGCGAGGCGGACCTCGACGGTGTGCGGGTCGCGGAGGCTGACCGTCACGGTGAAGCCGGGTGTCGTCATCACAGAACCCCGTCGAGGTCGTCACTGGCTTCCTTGAGCAGCCGGCTCACCCGGGTGAAGTCCTTGAGCCGCAAGGCAAGCACGTCGAGGGTGGGCAGCAGCACCCGGCCGGGAACGCCACGGGCCGCCAGGATGTCCGCGGTCCACCGGAGGAACCCGGTGAACAGGTCCGCCGAGTCCACATACAAGGCGGTGGCCAGGAAGTCGACGATCTGCGCGATGTCCTCGGCGGTGTGCTCGAGCTGCTGGGGTGTGTACTCCGCCATCGCGGGCAACCGCGCGGTGAGGTCCGCCATGGTCTGTTTGACCAGCGACCGCGCGTTCCGCGCGACCGTCGTGTACTCCTGGTCGGCCAGGTGCGGCAGGTCGTCGATCGGCTGGTGCGCCACGGCCGGACGCAGGCCGTCGGCCAGCAGGTCCGCGGCGCGGCGGGCATCAGGCGCCCACGCGTTCGCGCCCAGCAGACGCGCATACCGGCCATCCGGGCCGAAAGCCGCGCCTCCGGCCAGCACGGGCACACCAGCGGCCTGGCACGCGGTGATGGTCGCGTGCGCGGTCGGCAGGCGCGTGGCGATGGAACTCGACAAAGCCACCGCGTCCGGTCCGGTCAGATGCAGGTGCGCGATCAGGTGCTGCGCCGGCACCTTCGCGCCGAGGAACTCCACCTGCCAGCCCCGCAACCGCAGCACCTCGGCGAGCAGGCGCGCGGGCAGCGCGTGCCATTCGCCGTCGATACAGGCGACCACGACGCGGCCGAGCCGGGATTCCACCCGCGTGACCTGGTGGTGCGCCATCGCGGCGATCACCCGGTCGTTGATGGCGGTCGCCGCGTGCTCCTGCGCGACGCTGATCCGGTTCGCCGCCCATTCCCGCCCGACCTTGGCCTGGACCGGCGCGATCACGTCGAGCAGCGCGTCCTCCGCAGCGAGACCGTCGTTGAGCGCGCCGAACACCACTCCCGCGGCGGCATACTCATCGCCGGAGGAGACCGCCGACCACAACCGGTCGACCAGATCGGTGGCCACGGCTTGGGTCATCGCGCTTCCTGGTGCCGCGGCGCGGTAATGGCCACGACCGCGATGTCGTCGTGGTGGTTGTCCCCGATCCATTGCGTGGCAAGCACCTGCACGCGTTCCACGATCGCTTCGCTAGGAATACCAGCACATTCGGTCAGCGCATCGGCCAGCCGCGCCTCGCCGAAGAAGGCGTCACCCAACGGGCCACCACGCGCCTCGGTCACCCCATCCGTGTACAGCACACAGGACTCGCCCGGCTCCAGATGCACAACTGCCGTGTTGGCATGCACTTCCGGCAGCACACCAACGAGACTGCCTTGAGTCCGTGCCTCCTCAACGCTCCCGTCGTTACGCACGATCAACGGCGGCAGATGGCCCGCGTTGGTCAGCCGCAGCCGGACCCGAGGCTCCTCACGCACGGCCGACACCAACACGAGCGTCGCGAACCTGGTGTGGCGCGAGCTGAGCAAGGCGCTGTTGAGCATGGTCAGGATCCGCTGGTGGTTGCTCGCCAACGGCAGCAACGCATGCAGCGTGTTGCGGATCTTGCCGGTCATCGCCGCGGCCTCGAGTCCCTTGCCGCACACGTCACCCAGCACGAGGAACGACTCGCGGCCGGCCGGGTGCAGGTCGTAGAAGTCGCCGCTGACCCGGTCGGCGGCACCGGACGGCAGGTAGCCACCGGCGAACTCGATCCCACCGGCGTGCTCCAGCCGCGGCGGGACCAGGTCCCGCATCAGGACCTCGGTGATGCTCGCCTGCTCGGCGTAGAGCCGAGCCGTGGCGATCGCGGCACCCGCGCGGGCGGCGAACAACCGGGCGACGACCTCCTCGTCCTCGCTGAACACCGCCCGGTTCGACTTGCGCAGCAACACCAGCGCACCGGCGGGCACGCCCTGACCGGGCAACGGGACGACCGCGACCGACCCGATCGGCCCGAACCCGCCCGGGATCACCCAGGCCGCGACGCTGGCAGGGTCGATCCACCGCGACGGAACCGGCGGGAACCCCTTCAGCGCGACGTCCAGGCCCGGCACTGACGCCGGATCGGCGACCAGCACCTCCCGCACCGGCCGTCCGCCGCGCTCGTGCCACACCATGGTCAGCGTGTTCAGCTTCGGCGGCAGGATGACCACCGCCGCGTCGGCCAGGTACTCGGCCGCGAGCTGGGCGGTGATGTCCATGCACCGGCCGAGGTTCATCGACGACAGCAGCAGAGTCGACGCGTGCACAAGGAAAGCGGTGCGCTCGCGTTCGGCTTCCAGCAACCGCTTGGTCCGCTGGTGGTCGGTGACGTCGAACAGCCACCACGCCACCGCACTGCCCAGAGGCACGGCGAGGGCCTGGAAGTCACGTCCGGCGATGAGGCCGCGCACCGGCTCGCGCACGTTCTGCCGGTTCGCCTGGGCCAGCCAGGAGGGCACCACGTCGTCCAGGGGCAGTCCAGGCCGGCCGATGGTGAACAACGCCGCAGCGGCCTCGTTGAGCTCCAGCACGTCTCCGTTCGAGCCCACGACCAGCACGGGCGACGGCGCCGCTCTCATCACCGAGCCGTACTCGCCGTCGGCCAGCCCCATCGACCGCTCCTCGGATGTGCTCACGTGCCGCCCGCATGCCCCTTTCCGGACATTGATCACTCAACAGTTTTCGACGCTACCTTGTCCTCTGGCCGCTGTGTGAACGAGCCACCGACTACCGGACCAATGCCCCGCAGTCAGCCGAGCACGGTCAAAGCCGGTGCCACGCGGGCGAGTTGGCCGACGCCGGTGGCGAGTTCCGTGCCGATCGGCGACAGCAGCGTGACGTGGTCCGCCCCGGCGGCGAGGTGTGCCCGGACCTTCGCGGCGATCGAGTCGGGTCCTTCGTGGGCGACGAGCGCGTCCACCAGGTGGTCGTTCACCTCGGCGGGATAGCCCAGCTCGACGAGGGTGGTCTGGAAGCTGGCGCGGGCCGCCCAGGTCGTCACCGTCTGCCGCGCGGCGGCCCTGGCCTGGTCGGGGTCGTCGTCGAGCACCACGGACTGAGCTACCACGAGCAGCTTGTCGGGGCCGAGCAGCCGCCTGGCGAGCGCGGTGTGTTCCGGCGGCAGCCCGGCGGGCAGGGCGCCGTCGGCGATCTCCCCGGCGAGCGTGAGCATCTTCGGCCCGTTCGCACCGAGAATCCGCGGATAGGCGGTATCCGGCGCGGGCGGCCAGGTCTCGCTGTCCATGCCGGTGATGTAGTCGCGCATGGTGGCCAGGGGACTGCCGAACTCGCGGCCGACGCTCTGCGCCTGCTGCGGGTAGCCGACCCCGAGGCCGAGGGTGAACCGGCCGGGAAAGGCCTGGGCGAGATAGGCCGCGGCGCCGTGCGCGGTCTGCGGCGACCGCGCCCAGATGTTGGCCACGCAGGTACCGAACGCCATCCGCTCGGTGGCGCCCAGCAGCACGGCCAGCTGCGCGAACACGTCCTTGCCGATGACCTCGTTGGTCCACGCGCTTCGGTAACCGGCGCCTTCGAGGCGGCGGACCGCCGTTCGCTGCTCGTCGGCCGGGGCGGTGCTGGTGAACGAGACCGGCAGGTTCACCCCGACTGGTCCCAGCGTCCGGCGCGCCTCGTCCACCACTGTGCTGGTCGTCATCGTGATCCTCCTGGTCGGGTGCTGGTCCTTCCACGGTGCCGCCGGGACACCGCACCGGGCCAATGAAACTTTCGTATGCCGTATTGCGTTTCCCGTATCACCGCAGGGTCTTGGCGTGGACTACGGTGGAGCCATGCCCGACCTGCCGCAGCCGGTGGACCTCGATCTGCGGCTGGTGCACTGCTTCACCGTGGTCGCCGAACACCGGCATTTCGGCCGCGCCGCCGAAGCCCTGCACGTCACCCAGCCATCCCTCAGCCGCCAGATCCACCGGCTGGAGCAGCAGCTCGGCGCGCGGCTGCTGGATCGGACCCCGCGGGGCAGCAGTCTCACCGAGGCGGGCGAGGTGTTCCTGCCGCAGGCCAAGGCGTTGCTGCGCACCGCCACCCAAGCCATCGCACGCACCCGTGCCGCGGCCGAGCCAAGCCGCCTCTTCGTTGGCTACGCGGGCGGCCTGATCGTCACCCCCGCGGTCCGCGAGATGCGCCACCGCCATCCCGGCGCCGACGTGCGAGCCCTGCACGTGGCGTGGAACGACATCCACGCGGCGCTGCTCGAGCACCGGGTGGACGTGGTGGTCGGCAGGCTGCCGTTCACCACCGATGGCCTGCACATCACGGTTCTCTACGCCGAACCGCGCGTGGTGATCGTTCCGGTGGACCACCGCCTGGCAGGCAAGGAGTACGTCACCCTCGACGACATCGCCGACGAGCCCATGCCCCAGCTACGCGAGTCCGACCCGGCGTGGAGTGCCTACTGGCGCATCGATCCACGCCCCGACGGCCGTCCCGCGCCCGGCGGGCCGATCATCGATGCGATCGAGGACAAGCTGGAAGTCGTTGCGTCGGGCCAAGCTCTGGTCATCGGCGTCGGTGCGATCGGCGCCCTGCGGCCTGACCTCGTCGCGATTCCGCTGGACGGCGTCGACCCTGCGCACGTCGTTCTGGCCACCCGCGCCGACGACCGCAGCCGCCTGGTCGCCGCGTTCCGCAAATACGCCCCGGCCCACCTCACCGCCGGATAGCCTGGCCCGGTGGGGATCTGCGTATTCGCGAGGTCCTGATCGGTCCGGTCGGTGGGCGCTGGAACCCGCGGTACGACTTCGAAAGCATCGTCCTCGCACACCACCCCGCAACACAGGCCGCGCTGTTTCCCGCGGCGTTCGCGGCCGGGCAGCGGGTGCTCGATGCGGGCACCACCACGCCGAACCGCACCGACTACCACCGTGCGATGTTGCGTGTGCTGGGCATCGATGAACCATCGACGGCCCTGTTACAGGAGCTGGAGGGTCCGGCTGCGGGTCCGGCGGTCGAGGTCTTTGCCGATGTGCGGCCCGTCCTGGACCGGCTGCGGGCCTGGAGCGTTGGCATGTCGGTGGTGTCGGACAACTGGGCCGGTCTCGAGCCTGGCGGTGTCTGTTCGTCGATGACGATCCGGAGCTGGTCTTGGCGGCCGTCCGGCTCGGATATCACGGGGTTGCGCTCGTTCGCGAAGGACCGATGGTCTCGCCGGTCCCGGTGATCACAACGCTCCACGAAGTGCTGCCGATCGTGATCGCGTGAGGGGGCTGTGCCCGCGATCAGCGGTTCGCCGCGGCCGCCTGGCGGACCAGATCGGTGACGAACGCGGCATCCTCTGGGCCTGCGACGCGCACGGTCAACCAATCGGATCCACTGCGCAGTTCGACCCGTGGGTCCGCCTTCAGCTCCGCTCGCCGCGCGCTGATCGCGGCCCTCGTCATCCTCAGATCCAGCACGTTCTCGGCTTCGAGATGGGCGATTTCCCTGCCACCGACCCAATAACCGAGATCGTCCTTGTACCGCGACGGGCACTCCACCACGTCGCCGACCGCGAGGATCAACTCCCGCAACCACTCACTCATCGAAGGCACCCTACTTGCGCAGTGCTTCGAGAACGGTGGAGACGGCGGCGCGGGGTGGGGAGCCGCGGCGGACGGCGGCGGTGATGGAGCGGCTGACGGGGGTGGCGAGCTGACGGGTGGCGACGCGGAACCGGGTGTCCACGGCGAGGCTGGGCAGCAGGGCGATCGACAGCCCGGCTTCGATGTGTTGAAGGGTGGTCATGTAGTTGCCGAAGCGGCACACCACACGGGGCTCGAACCCGGCTTGGCGGCACAGCCGGATGGCGAGGGTGGCCATGTAGGAGTGCGGCATGTCGAACGCCCAGGGCTCGTCGGCGAACGCGGCGAGGTCGGCGGGGCCGCGGCCGGCGGTGGGGTGGCCGGGTGGGATGACCAGCACGATGGTGTCGGTGGCCAGGGGCACGATGTCGATGTCCGGGCCCAGGGGGAGCTCGACGAAGTCGGTGGTCGTGATGATCACGTCGACGTCGCCGCCGCGCAGCGCGGGCATGCTCTCGTGCGGTTCGAGGTGTTGCACCTCGACGTCGAGGTGCGGGTACAACCCTGCCAGGCGGGTCACCGCGGGGACCGCCATGGTGTGGATCGCGCTCTGGAACGCCCCAAGCCGCACCAGACCGGCCGGTTCCTCGCCGAACCCCCGCAGCTCCGCCTCGACGGTGTCCATGTGGTCGAGGATCGCCCTCGCCCGGCGCGCCAGGATCACGCCGGTGGGGGTCAGCCGGACCCGGCGGCCGACGCGTTCCAGCAGCTGGGTGTGGGTCTCCGCCTCCAGTACGGCGAGCTGCTGGGACACGCTCGACGCGCTCATGTTGGCGGCCTGCGCGACGGCCCGGACGGTGCCGTGCGTGTCCAGCTGACACAGCAGCCGCAGCCGCCAGGGGTTGAGCGTCATGCGTTCATTGTGCGGCTCTGCCGGACAACGAAGCCGGAATTGTGAGATGGACGCGGCACACGGCCCGGCCTTAGCGTCGTGACATGGGCTTCTGGACCGACGTCGACCGGCACCTGATCCGCTACGCGGGCCCCGGCGCGTTCACCCCCGAGATCATCGCCGGCGCGAACGGCAGCTTTCTGGTCACCGAGGACGGCCGCCGGATCCTCGACTTCACCTCCGGCCAGATGAGCGCGATCCTCGGGCACTCGCACCCGGAGATCGTGGCCACCGTGCAGCGCCAGGTCGCGACGCTGGACCACCTGTTCAGCGGCATGATCAGCCGCCCGGTGGTCGACCTCGCCCGGCGGCTGGCCGGGACCCTGCCCGCGCCGCTGGAGAAGGTGCAGTTGCTGACCACCGGCGCCGAGTCGAACGAGGCCGCCCTGCGGATGGCCAAACTCGTCACCGGCAAGCACGAGATCGTGTCGTTCGCGCGGTCCTGGCACGGCATGACCCAGGCCGCGGCCGGCGCCACCTACAGCGCGGGCCGCAAGGGTTACGGGCCCGCGGCGCCGGGCAACTTCGCCATCCCGGCGCCCAACACCTACCGCCCCGACTTCACCACCGCCGACGGCGACCTCGACTGGCGGCAGCAGCTGGACTTCGCGTTCGACCTGATCGACGCCCAGTCGGTCGGCAGCCTGGCCGCGTGCATCGTCGAGCCGATCCTCAGCTCCGGCGGCGTCCTGGAACCGCCGCTGGGCTACTTCGCCGCGCTGCAGGAGAAATGCCGCGAACGAGGCATGCTGCTGATCCTCGACGAGGCCCAGACCGGGCTCTGCCGGACCGGCACCTGGTACGCCTTCGAACGCGACGGCATCGTCCCGGACATCCTCACCCTGTCCAAGACCCTCGGCGCCGGCCTGCCGCTCGCCGCCGTGATCACCAGCCCGGAGATCGAGCAGGAAGCCCACGACCGCGGCTACCTGTTCTTCACCACCCACGTCTCCGACCCGCTGGTCGCCGCCGTCGGCAACACCGTGCTGGACGTGCTGACGAGGGACCGGCTCGACGAACGTGCCGCGAAACTGGGGGAGTTGCTCCGGCAAGGCCTGGCGTCCATCGGCGAACGGCATCCGGTCGTCGGCGACATCCGCGGCCGCGGCCTGCTCGTCGGCGTCGAACTGACCAGCGACACGGGCGACGCCGACGAGCTCGGCGCGCGGATCACCCGCCGCTGCCTCGAACTCGGCCTGCACATGAACATCGTGCAGCTACCCGGGATGGGCGGGGTGTTCCGGATCGCGCCGCCGCTGACCGCCACCGAGGACGAACTCGCGTTGGGCCTGGAGATCCTCGGCCAGGCGGTCGGCGACGCGGTCCGGGCACAGTAGACGGTCCACTGTGGAGGGCTAACTCGTGCCCCGCCCGGTCTTCTCCTGGAGCTGGTCGATCAGCTGGGAGGCCTCGGCCTTGGTCAGGGCGTCCGGGACCTGGACACCGGCTTCCTGGGCGAGAGTGTGCAGATAGGACTCCTGGGGCCCGGTCATCGGCTCGTCGCCGGTGGTCCAGTCCTCGGGGTCCTTCTCCGGGTTGGGTTGCGTCATGACCTCACTCCGTCAGGCGAACGTGTGTTCGGGTCCTGATTACCCGGCTGACCGACGGCCTAACCGTGGTCATCCGCGGCCGAAAGCGGCGACCCACGCGGTCACCGGACGGGTGGACATCCGCACGGCGCTGAACTGCCCGCGTCGGATGTGTCCCGACGACTTCGCTCAGAGCCACCCCGCTGACACCGGCGCCTCCCCACCCGCCGCCGCGAACGCCGACAACGCCCGCACCAACCCCCGCCGCGAAGTCGGCGACATCTGGCCGACAATCTCCGCGATCTGCGCCCGCCGTCGCTTGGTGACGTTGCCGACCACCGCGCGTCCCTTCCGGCTCAGCCGCACGACAAGCTCACGCCGTGACGCCGGGTTCGGCTCGCGATCGATCAGCCCCGCGATGACCAGCCGGTCCACCATCCGGGTGGCCGTCGACGGGTTGACCCCCAGCGACTCGGCGATCGCGGTCAGCTTGAGCGGGCCCTCGTTGCCCAGCACCACAAGGAGACGGAACTGCGGGATGGTGATGGTGTCGTCGACCGCCGCGATCGACCGCGCCGAGACGGCCACCAGCAGCCGGGACGCCGTGAGCACAGCGTCGGTGACGGCGTCGACATCATCGATCGCCTCGGGAGCAGGCAACGCGGGGGCCATAGCGTAGTTCTACCCCATCCCTCAGACACACAACCGCACCGCCGGTTGCGGTATGTGGACTTTGATGCTAGGCGTCCACAATGGTCTGGGGCGGACATGCGAGGGGATGCCAGCCGGGCGTCCTGGCGACTTCGCCGGTCATGCGCGGAGCAACTATTGCATTGGGCAAATATTGCCCAGCCGCCCGGCTGGGTGGTTACCGGCGGGGGTTGGTGGGTATCCGCGTACGCGTCTGTCATCTGACCAGGGGCGGTGACGAGGATGAGCGTTCCAGCGGCACAGCGTGAACGGGAGCAGAAGGGGTTCTTCGGGCATCCACGTGCGCTGGCGCATCTGTTCGGCGTGGAGATGTGGGAGCGCTTTTCCTTCTACGGCATGCAGGGGATCCTGACGATCTACCTGTACTACTCGGTCGCGGACGGTGGGCTCGCGCTGCCGGAGGCGACCGCGACGAGCATCGTCGGCGCGTATGGCGGGCTCGTGTATCTGTCGACGATTGTGGGCGCGTGGATCGCCGACCGGTTGGCCGGGTCCGAGCGGGTGTTGTTCTACAGCGCGATCCTGATCATGTTCGGTCACGTGTCGCTGGCGTTGCTGCCTGGGTTCGCTGGGGTGGGCGTTGGTCTGGGTGCGGTGGCGTTGGGGAGTGGTGGGTTGAAGGCGAACGCGACCTCGATCGTGGGTTCGCTGTACGCGCCGGACGACGAACGCCGGGACGCCGGTTTCTCGCTGTTCTACCTCGGAGTCAACCTCGGCGCGTTCATCGGCCCGCTGCTCACCGGTCTGGCTCAGGAGGAACTCGGCTTCCACTACGGTTTCGGCCTGGCCGCGATCGGGATGGCGGCCGGTCTGACCCAGTACTCGTTCGGCCGCCGCCATCTGCCGCCCGAGGCGAACGCCGTGCCCAACCCGTTGCCGGCGGGCAAACGGCCACTGGTGGCCGGGATCGTGCTCGTGGTCGTCGCCCTGGTGGTGACTCTGGTGCTGACCGGGGTGGTCTCCGCGGCCAACCTCGCGGACATCACGGTCGTGGTGATCATCGTGGCCGCGGTCGCGTACTTCGTCGTGATCCTCAGTAGCAGGCGGATCACCGCGGTGGAACGCAGGCGGGTGTTCAGCTTCATCCCGATGTTCCTGGCCAGCTTCGTGTTCTTCTCGTTGTTCCAGCAGCAGTTCACCGTGGTGACCATCTACTCCGACCAGCGCCTGGACCGCTCCCTGTTCGGCTGGGAGATGCCGGTCTCCTGGGTGAACTCGATCAACCCGATCTTCGTGATCGTGCTCGCCGGGGTGTTCGCGGCGATCTGGACCAAGCTCGGGCCGCGGCAGCCGTCGACGCCGATCAAGTTCGCGCTCGGCACCATCGTGATGGGCTTGGCGTTCCTGACTTTCCTGCCGATGAGCGGCAGCTCCGGCAACACCACGCCGTTGCTGATGCTGGTGTTGATCCTGCTGCTGTTCACCATCGCGGAGCTGCTGCTCTCGCCGGTCGGCCTGTCACTGTCCACAAAGCTCGCTCCCGAGGCGTTCCGCACCCAGATGGTGGCGCTCAACTTCCTGTCCATCGCACTGGGAACGGCCATGGCCGGCTCGCTGGCGAAGTACTACAACGTGGACAACGAAGCGCCGTACTTCGCCATCGTCGGCGGCACCGCGGTGCTGTTCGGCGTGATCCTCGCGGTGGTCAGCCCGTTCATCCGCAAGCTGATGAGCGGCGTGCACTGACGTAACACGACCGCAAACAACCGGGGTGGCGGTGACGCTGGCACTGACCGGAGCGGCCGGCTTCGGGATCGCCGCGGGCGTGCTGGCCCTGCTGATCGTGGCCTTCGACTCCTGGGTCAACGGCCGCGACACCGTGTCCAGCCGGTACGACGGGCCGGAGTGGTGATGAGGTTCGACGCGGGTCTGCGTTCGTATGTGCACGCGGTGGCGGCGGAGTTGGGCGTGGAGGCGGCGGCCGCGTGGGGTGAGGTCGCGGAACCGTCGACCGCCTACGTGGCCGTGCGTGAGCGCGCCGTCAGCCACCCGGACCGGGACGTCATGGTGCTGTGGGACGAACGCGCCGGCTGGGTCGTCGCCCTCGAGCATGAACCGGGCGAACCACCCGTGGTCCTGGCGCGCATCGAGGACGACCTCGTGCCGGAGCCGCGGCGGGTGGCGCAGGTGGTGCGGGCGGCCCTCGGCGGTGACACCGTTTCCCTGCCGGTGGTGAGAAACGGCGATACCGCCGATCTCCGGGCCCGGATCTCGGCCTGTGCCCGGTCGGAAGCGGTGGTCGGCCTGCCGCGGATCTAGCTCAACATTGTTGCGGTGCTCCGGATCAAGGCTTCGAGCGCGGCTTCGTCCCGTTCGCCAAGCGCGGCCATCGCCGTCGGATACGCCTGCGACAGGTCCACCATGACATCAAGCGTCACCTCATCGAGGAGTTCTTCGAAAACCAGGCCGACTTTCGACCGTGCGCCGGCCAGTCGAGCCGGATTGACCAGGGCTTGGGCGATCCGATGCAGGTCGGCCAGGGGGAGGCGGACGTGTGGGTCCCAGGCGCGGCTCTGGTCGAACCGCTGCTCGTCGAACTCGGCGATCTTCGCCTTGACGATCGGGCGTTGGCCCATGGCGAGCGGGGTGTCGGGGCGCAGGACGATGCCCTCGGCCAGGTTGTCCGGCAACGCGGGCAGACCGAGGACGTCCGGTATGCGGCTGGTGAATCGGACCGGCACGCCGTCCAGCGCCGATTTCGAGCCCTTGGCCAGCAACGGGACGACGTCCAGACCGGCCTCGGCGGCGATGGCGGCGACGTGTTCGTACGGCTGGTAGACGCCGGGGTCGTCGGGGTCCTCGTGAGTGAGCATGTCGAACAGGGCGAAGCGGATGTCCGGGCTGTACCAGATCCCGGTCTGCACCGCGGTGACGCCCGGAACCGGCGTGACGCCGGGGTGCGGATAGTGGCCGCCGTACAGTTCGCCGTAGATCCGCACTGCGGCACATCCGCTGGCCCTGGCGGATTTCGCGGCCAGCTCCAGAGCGCCGCGCAACAGTTGCCAGCCGAAGAACGGTTCGTCGTCCCGCAGCCACGCTTTGCGCTTGCCCACCAGCACATCCCGGCCGTCGTAAGCGATCACGAGCTGGGCGCCGTGGATCTTCTCGGTGGCCACCCACGGACCTCCGGCACCACCCGGATCGGTGACGGGGATCTTGGGGTACGGCACGTGACGCATCGCGGCAGTATGGCCCGTTCAAGATTGGAACGTCACGCGGATAACACTTTCCGTCGCGGCGTGGCTGTCCGCCGAGATCACGGTGGCTAAGCTGTCGAGGATGTTCGGATCCCAGGACAGGCAACCCACCGCCGCGCGTATCGGCGGTCTGTTGCTTGTCATCGGTGGCGGGCTGGCGTTGCTGTTGTGCGCCGCCGTCCCGGGGTTCGTCCACGGGAACACGACGCCGACGGCGTTCGCGGCGGGCGCCGCGGTGGTCATCGGGTTGTTCAGCGTGCTGAACGCGCAGCGGATCCCGCACTGGTTCGTCTGCGCGATCGGCCCGCTGGGCATCGCGCTGATCGCCATGTCGTCGCTGCTCACCAGGACCAGCGCGGACGGCAGCGAGCTGCTCTACCTGTGGCCGGTGCTGTTCACCGCGTACTTCCTGTCGTGGCGCAACGCGTTGTTCAACGTCGTGCTGATCGCGGTGATCTACACGCCGACCGCGATCTGGATCCGTGGCATGAGCGGAATCACCCCATCCGTGTACATGATCGGCACGTCGGTCGTCGCCCTCGCGGTCACCGCAAGCCTGCGCCGGCAAGTGAACCGCGCCGTTTCCCTCGCCGCGCGTGAGGCCCGCACCGACAAACTCACGGATCTACCAAACCGCCGGTCATGGGATGACGGACTGGCTGCCACCGTCGCCCGCCAGATCGAGCGCGGCGCCCCCATGTGCCTGTTGATGATCGACCTCGATCTCTTCAAACAACTCAACGACACCCACGGACACGCGGCGGGCGACACCGCATTGGCCTTCGTGGCCAGCGTCCTGCGCGAACAAACCCGCCAAACCGACCTCCTGGCCCGCATCGGCGGCGAAGAGTTCGCCGTCGCCCTCCCGGACTGCGCCCTCGCCGACGGCGTCCGCCGTGCCGAGAAAATCCGCCAAGCCGTCGAGACCAACTCCACCCGGCTGCCGGCCACGCTCACCGTGAGCATCGGCGTCGCCGCACTCCACGTCGACGCCACTACCACCAGCGAGCTGATGGCCCGCGCCGACGCCGCGCTCTATGCGGCCAAACGGTCGGGCCGCAACGCCGTTCGAGCGGTCTCCCTCGACGCTGCCTCATAGGCCACCGCGGAGTCACAGTTCTTTGTGGACAGTGTGGTCGATGTGGGTGTCTGCGACAGGATGGGTGTGCAGGGTGGTGAAGTCGGTGGTGTCGCGGAGGATGAAGGTGGGAGTGTGCGGGGCTTTGTGGGCTCGGCAGCGGTGGAATGTGGTGTCGGTGACGTCGTCCAGGACGAAGGCGGGGCGTAGGTCCGTTGTGGTGAAACGGACTTCGACGTTGTCCAGCTGGATGTCCTTGGCGTGGCGGATGTAGAAGCCGTACGCGGGCAAGACACCGAACATCGCGGGTTCGGGTGCGGCTTCCGGGCGCTCAGGGACGTCGTAGGGCTCGCGGGCGCCGGCGAGGGCGAAGAACTTGTTGATCAGCTCCGGGGGCTGGCGGGCCGCGTCGGTCAGGGACAGGCCGCCGCGGTAGGTGATCCGGATGTTGTGCAGGCGGATGTCCTCGATCGCGTGGCCGGGGATCCCGGCGATGGTGGAGGCGTAGCGGGGGTCGGCGTTGTGAGCGATGACGTCGCTGATGGTGACCCGTCGCAGGGTGCCTGTCGCCCCGCTTGTTCTGGCGCCCAGGCGCAGGAAGATCGGGGCGCTGGTGATGTCCCGCATGAGGATGTTGGCGATCGTGACGTCTTCGAGCGTGCCGCCGTCGACGGTTTCCAGTGCGATGCCGCGGCAACGGTCGAAGATCACGTTGGTGATGGCGATGTTCTTGAACCCGCCGTGCGACTCCGTGCCGAACTTGACCCGGCCGAACGGGCCGTCACCGTCCCATGTGGATGGATTGTCGCGCTGGAAGATGCCTGCGGCCAGGGTTCCGGTGTCGTAGCCGCTGACCACGCAGTCGGAGATCGTGACGTTCTCGGTGGCGCGCGCGAACCCCAGCGCGTAGGTGCTTTTGAGCGCGATCGCGTCGTCGTTGAACGCGTTGACCGTGGTCTGGGAGATGTGCACGTTGCGGCAACTGTCGATGTTGATGCCGTCCCGGATGGTGTCGATGGTGACGTTGTGGATCGTCAGGGTGTCGACACCGGTCGCCAGGATCGCGATGTGTCCACCTGCGACAGTCGTCACGTCCCGGATCGTGACGCCACGGCAGAGTTTGAGCGCGATCGCCTTGTCACCCGTGCCCGGCGGGCTGGTGGCCTCCATCCGCGGGACCAGTCCGCGGCCGTCGATCCGGCCGGGGCCGAGGATCGAGATGTTCGTCAGGTTCTCGCCCCAGATCAGGCTGGCCCGCCAGTGGCTGTGACCGAAGTCCTGCAGGGTGTTGCCCGCGCCAGGACCTGGCGGGTCGTAACCGCCGGGAGGGGCGGCGAGGAGGGTGGCGCCCTGGTCCAGGTAGAGCGTGATGTTGCTCCTCAGCCGGATGGTGTAGCTGGCGTACGTTCCGGCCGGGAAGTACACGGTGCCACCGGCTGCGGCCGCGTCGATGGCGCGGTTGATCGCGGGGGAGTCGATGGTGGTGCCGTCTCCGCGTGCCCCGTACTTGCGCACGTTGTGAATGTCGCCGGGCGACGCGGATGTGGTGCTTTCGGTGGCGAGGGGCAAGGCGGCCGCTACCGCGCCGAGACGGAGGAGGTGGCGGCGCGTCGATCCGGTCATGGCATGGCCCTTTCGTCGGTGTGGGTTCGATTCCACGCCGAACGGTCCGGGTGGCGGCAGTCCGGGAAGTCATGACCGGACATGACTTTCTTCAGGTCCGGTGAGGCGACCGGCTGCGTACCGTGGAATGGGTGACCCGACGCGACACCAAGTTCGATGCGCTGGCGATGGTCGTGGCCGTCGCGCTGATCGTGGTTTCGGTACTGGGGCCGCCGAAGAACGCGGCCTACAGCGCTGCCGGTATCGCCGTGGAATGTGCCACGCTTGCGCTGCTGCCGTTCCGTCGGCGCGTGCCGCTGCTGGTTGGCTGGCTTGTCGCCGTGACCGCGGTGGCCATGACAGTGGCGGAACTGGTCGCGCCAGGCACGTTGGTGCGGACCGATTTGACGCCGTGGGTGCCGTTGGCGACGACTCCTTTGGCCGCCTACAGCGCTTTCGCGTTCGGCACCCAGCGTTCCGCGTGGGTGCCGGTCGCGCTGCTCGCGATTCTGGCGGGGCGGCCCTGGGAACCGTCCGGCGCGGCGATCACTCAGGCGTTGCTGCTCACGGTGGTTCCCGCGCTGGTGGCGTTGTATGTGTCCGCGCGTCGGCGACTCGTCGCGCAGGCTTTGGCCGACCAACGAGCCCTGCTGGCCGCGGACCTGCACGACACCATCACGCACCGGATCACCGTGATCATCCTGCGGGCCGGTGTCCTGCACATGTCGGCCAGCGATCAGGCAACTCGCGCCGCGGCCGAGGAGCTGCGTGTGACCGGTTGCCAGGCGCTAGAGGAACTCCGGGAGCTGCTGTACGTCCTGCCCGGCGGGGGCACGCCTGCCCGGGAATGGGCGCCCGCGCCCGGACTCGCCCCACTGGTCGCGGAGTCGACCGCCGCGGGTATCAGCACCGAACTGGTCGAGCAGGGTGACCCGGAAGCGATCTCACCGGTGATCCGCCGCACCGCGCACCGGATCGTCCAGGAGGCGCTGACCAACATCCGCAAGCACGCTCCCGGCGCCTCGGCGCACGTTCAGGTCCGGTACGGCGACGATGGCGTGCACCTCACGGTCGACAACACCCGTCCGGGCCGTGCTGCCGATCCCGCGCTGGTAGCCACTGGATCCGGTGTGGGGCTGCACAACTTGCGTCTGCGCGTGGAAATGCTCGGTGGCACGCTGCGCGCCGGCCCGGCCGACAGCGGGTTCCGCGTCGCGGCGACCCTGCCGGTGTCATGATCAGGACCGTCATCGTCGACGACGACCCCATGGTGTGCGCGCACCTGCGCGAGGTGTTCGCGTTCGCCGACGACATCGAGGTGGTCGACGAGGCCTACGACGGCGCGGCCGCGGTCGAGTCCGTGCTCCGGCACCGCCCCGACGTCGTGCTGATGGACCTGCGGATGCCCGGTGTCGACGGCCTCGCTGCGATTCCACGGATCCGGTCGCTGGACCGGCCGCCGGTGGTCGTCGCCCTGACCACGTTCGACACCGACGACCACATTCTGCGGGCGCTGAGCGCCGGAGCGGCCGGGTTCCTGCTGAAGTCCACGCCGCCGAGGGACCTGATCGGGCTGGTCCGGGTCGCCGCCGACGGGCACACCGTGCTGTCGCCATCCGCGTCCCGCCGCCTGGTCGCGGCCGCCACCACCCGCCACACCGCACGCACCACGATGCTCACCCAGCTGACCGCGCGGGAGACCGACATCCTCGCCTGCCTCGGCGCCGGCCTGTCCAATGCCCAGATCGCCGCCCGGCTGCACCTGAGCGAAGGCACGGTGAAGAACTACATCTCCCAGATCCTCGCGAAACTCCAGTGCGCCAACCGCACCCAAGCGGGCCTCCTGGCCCACCAGGCCGGGTTGGTCTAAGTCCTAAGTAGACATACTACCTCGGTCGTTGGAAAGGACGTTCTGGGTCCACTCCAGCGCGGCCGTGCACATCTTCGCCTCCGAACCCCGAGCGTGCGCGACCACCTCGTCGTCCCGCCACACGATCAAGGCGACCAGCTTCGACACCGGGGTCAGGCCGATCACCCACCGGCTCCCACCATGCTCGAAGGCGCGCTCGGCCACGCTCCACCGGCCACCGGTCAGCACCGTGACCTCCCACGCGGGATCCATCGCCAGCTTCGCGACGCTCATCGGTCGCGCATCCCGGCTGTCCACATCGCTCTCCCGCGTGTTCACCTTTCGTTCATTGTATGGACAACACGAAGGCTGCCGCTCACCCGGCGCGGTGGAATGATCGATGCAGGTACGCCGTGGCCAGGGCGTCGATCAGCCAGCCCAGCGCGTACCCGGCGATGACGTACCACGAAGGCGACCGGGTGATCCACATGAAGATGCCCGCCGCCAACGCCCCGGCCAAGGCCAGGGTGGCGACGCCCTGGAAGGCCAGCCTGGTCGGGTGCAACACGTTCCAGCCCGTGGCGGTGAACCATCGACGCCGGGCGACGGCCGACGCCAGTTCCCTGTCCCGCCACGCCTCCCACTGCAACTGCCGGTCCAGCCGCGCGCTCAGCGAATCGCGGACATAACGCCAGATCAGCTTGATGTGGGTGTCGTGCAGGATGTAGCGCTTGCCCAGCATGTACGACATCAGCGGCACGATGAGCAGCAGGCCCACGTTGGCCGCTGCTATCGAAAAGCTGGTGATCGCCCCGGCCGCCGCGATCTGCAGGGCGACGATGTTCCACTGGATCGTCGCGCGACGCTCGGCCTCGCTCCGCAGCGCCGTGTACTCGGCCAGCAGGATCGGGGTCGCGTCGTCCACTGGGCGCCTCACGTGCGGTCTGGCGGGGTCTGTGCGTTCCACGTGCGGATGGTGGGGTGGTGTGGGCACCAGGCTTGCCAGACGTCCGCGGCCCAGGCCCAGGCCAGTTTCGTGTGGTCGGCGGGGAGGACATCGGCGACCGTCATGAGGCCGTCAAACCGAGGCGGCTCGAGCCAGTGGAAGTCGGGGCGGTGGGTGACCATCCGTTTGTGGACATGGTCAGGGTCCGGAGGTCTGGGCGACCCAGGTGGCGATCTGGGTGCGGCGGGCGAAGCCGAGCTTGCGGAGGATCTGGTTGACGTGGCCCTCGGCGGTGCGCGGCGAGATCACGAGTTTCTCGGCGATCGCGCGGTTGGACAGGCCGTCCGCGATCAGGTCGGCGACCTGCTGTTCCCGTTCGGTCAGCGAGGACGGCAGGGTCCTGCCGCCGGCGCTGGGTGCGGTGGCGGGTTTGGCCGGGCCGAGGCTGTAGGCGATGGCCTCGTCGAGGGTGAGGCCGCAGCCGTGGCCGATCGCGGTCTCGAACAGGGGCCCGAGGGCCTCGCGGGTGCGGGCCGCGCAGTCGCCGTGGGGCGCGCCGAAGTAGCGCGAACCGAACATCGGGTAGCCGACCGACGGCCAGATGCGTTGCGCCGCACCGAGCATCGTGGCCGCCCGCTCCCACCGTTCCTGCGCAGCCTCGGCCCACGCCAGCAGCTCGATGGCCAGCACGATGCCCAGCAGGTCGTGGAACTCCTGGCTGATCTGCAGGCAGTCACGGCCCAGCTCGGCCGCCTCGTCGAGATCACCGCGGCTCAGCGCGACCAGCGCCAACGCGTAGATCGCGTACGCGTACGCCCACTGCTCACCGCTCGACCAGCCGATCTCGCGCGCCTCTGCGCAGAGCGCGGCCGCGGAGTCGAGGTCACCGAGGAACACGTTCGCGACCGCCAGCTCGATCCCGGCCAGCATCACGTTGCTGTTCAGCTCACCCAAGCGGCGGTAGGCCGCCCGCGCCTCCTCGAACAACGACTTCGCGTGTGCGATGTCGTCGCCGACCAGGGCGTTGCAGCCGAGCCGGTGGGTGGCGTAGGCCAGCGCGATGTCGTCACGCGCCGAACGGGCATAGGCCCGGCACTCCTCCAGCATCGCGGTCGCCGCCCGCAGATCTCCCTGCAGCGTGGCCACGTAACCGTTGATCCACAACGCTTTCGCCCGGCAAGCGCTCGGTTGCGGAACGCCGGCCAGCGCGCGGTCGAGCCAGTGCCGTCCCTCGCTGAGCACCCCGCAGCCCGCCCAGTAGAACCACAACGTCGAGGCCAGCCGCAGCCCCGCGGTCATCTCCGCCGGTGACTCCAGGCAGAACGTCAGCGCCGACCGGAGGTTCGCGTGCTCCAGCCGCGTCCGCACCGAGATCTCCACCTGCCGCGGCCCGAACCAGTCCTCCTCGCAACTCGAAGCGAAACCGAGGTAGTAGTCCCGGTGCCGGCGGCGGATCTCGGTCTCCGTGCCGAGCGCACGCAGCTGGTCCCGGCCGTACTGCCGCAACGGTTCCAGCAACCTGAACCGCGTCGCGTTCCCGTCCTGCTCACAGATCAGCACCGACTGGTCGACCAGCTCGGCGAGATGGGTCAGGATCCCGTCGGCGTCGATGTCGTCACCGGCGCAGACCTGCCGGGCCGCGGCCAGGTCGAAGCTGCCGGCGAACACCGAGGCCCGGGCCCAGAGGCTGCGCTGGGCCGGTTCGCACAGCTGGTAGCTCCACTCGACCGCCGCCCGTAATGTCTGATGGCGGGGCAGTCCGCCCCGCGTTCGCATCCCCGGCAGCCGGTAGCAGTCGGTCAGCTCGGACAGCAGGTGGTCCAGCGTCAGCACCCGCATCTGCACCGCGGCCAGCTCGATCGCCAACGGGATGCCACCCAGCAGGTGACACACCTCGGCCACCTTCGCCTGCGTCTCGTTGGTCACCGCGAACGCCGGATGCACCGCGGCCGCGCGCTCCTCGAACAACGCCAACGCCGGGTACTGCAGCCACGCCCCGGACGCCATGGGCTGCTGCGGATCGGGTAACGGCAGCGGCGACACCAGCCAGAGGTGCTCGCCGGGCAGGCCAAGCCGCTGCCTGCTCGTGGCGAGCAGCCGCAGCCCGGGCGCGGCGCGCAGCAAGGTCTCGGCCAGCGACGCGGACGCCTCCGCGAGGTGCTCGCAGTTGTCCAGGATGACCAGCGCCTGCCGGTCACGCAGGTACTCGGTGAGCACCTCGGTCTGGCTGCGGCCGGTCTCGTCGTGCACGCCCAGCGACTCGAGCATGGTGTGCGCCACGAGCGCGCCGTTCTGCAGGCCCGCGAGTTCGACCAGCCACACCCCGTCGGCGAACGCGCGGCGCAGCTGGCTGCCGGTGTGCAGGGCCAGCCGGGTCTTGCCGACCCCGCCCGGCCCGGTCAGGGTCACCATCCGCGCCTTGGACAGCAGGCGCTTGACCTCGGCCACGTCGTGCTTGCGCCCGACGAAAGTGGTTGTGTCGGCGGGCAGGTTGCCCAGCCGGAACCCTGCGACGGCGGTAACCACGGGTAAAACCTTGGTGCTGTCGACGCAGCGGGTCAATGTGGGTAGATCGCCATCCCTCGGAGGGAGCAACGGGGATCCGCCAATGTGAGTAAAGATGCTCTCAACCTCGTCACGCATCCGGCATGGGATACACCGACCTGGGCCGGCCGGCGCGGACCGCGGCGAGGCTCGTCCGGCAGGCGTGCAGGACCTCCCGGTTCGCCGCGGAGTCGGGCTCGGTGCCGCACCCGGCGCAGCGCAGGCGGACGAATCCCGGTGACACAACGACGTCGACGGGTGACTCGCAGTCCTCGCACCAGCGATGCCCGGTCTCGGGCAGCACGTGCGCCGGATCGGAGATGCACTCGTGGATCCAGCACCGGTGCAGCGCGCAGGTACTGCGTACGTGCGGGTTGAAACCGTGCCTCTCGGCGGTGTCCTCGGCGGCCAGGATCGCGGCCAGATGCCGGTCGGCCAGATCGCCGTACCGGTCGCGCGCGCCGCCACCGCCACCGCCGCCCATCGGGGCGGGACAGTCCGACGAGATCACCCGGAGGTGAGCCCGTGCAGCAGTTCGTCGCACCATAGGACCCCTTCGACCTGCCCAGGGTCCGCGCGGTGGTACCCCCGTGGCACCCGTACAAACACTCGACTTGATACGTGTACGGGTGGGTACTCTCCTCCCGCGGCCGTTCATCCGTTCCGTCACAAGGGTGGTGGACCATGGTCGATCCCGAGTTCACCGGTTTCCGTCCTGGATCGCTCGACCGGCTCGGCACGAGCGAGATCGAACAGCTGGAACTGCAGACCAGAGCCCTGCGCAAGGTCGACTACCAGTGTGGCGGCGGGATGTGCCGGGACGCGGTGGTCGTCCGGGTGCACTGGGGCCACGAGATGCTCCGCATGCACGCCACGGACCCGGTGCGGCAACGGCTGTTCGTCGCCGTCGCGGACCTGCACAACCTGGCCGGGTGGGTCTGTTTCGACAGTGGACACATGGGTGCGGCGCACCACCACTTCGACGTCGCCCTCGACTTGGCCGACCAGGGCGGCAACGACGACCTCGTCGCCAACATCCACTACCGCCAAGGCCGCGTGAACCTGCACTACGGCGCCCTGGACGAGGCGTTGTCGCACTTCCAGCGCGGGCAACTGGCCGCGGCGCGGTCGGGTTCGCGCCTGGCCGCCAGCATTCTCTACGTGAACCAGGCGTGGGCGTACGCCAAGAAAGGCGACGAGGAGCTCACCCTCAAGCTCCTCGACCGGGCCAAAACCGAGTTCGCCGCCGCCGGAACCGGCCCATCACCCGACTGGGCAAGGTTCTTCACCGAGACGGACCTGGTGGCGACGGCAGGGACGGTACTCACCGAACTGGCGTTGACCGCGAACAGCCGTCACACGCGCGAGGCCATCCCCGCCCTCACCGAGGCGATGCGCGGCTACGGACCGGACATGGCCCGCAGCCGGTCGTTCTGCCTGATCGCCTTGGCCACGTGCCATCTGGTGGCGGGCGAGGCGGACCAGGGGTGCGCCATCGGCAGCCAGGCGGTGAGCGCGGGCGAAACCCTGCGGTCGGTGCGGACCAAGGACCGGCTGCGCCCCCTCAAACAGCAGGCGGACCTACGCGCCGACCATCCCGCGTCCCGCGCGTTGTCCGACTACATCACGACGTTCATCACCAGCCCGACTCACGTCTGAGCGGTGCGGCGGCGTTCGCCGACGAACGGCCGATCAGCGTCCGGTGAGGAACGCGGTCAGCGCGTCGGTCACGGCTTTCGGCTGTTCCTCGGCGAGGAAGTGGCCCGATCCGGCGATCTTCTGCACCCGGACGTCGGTGCCGGAGGCCGGCAGGAGGTAGGCCAGGTAGTCGTAGTTGAACTCCGAGCCCAGGCCGAGCATCGGCGCGGCCACCGGCCCATAACCCTTGCGGTCCTCGATGTCCTGGTAGAAGGCCTGGTACCAGGCGTTACCCGCGCGGATGGCGTCCGGCTGCGAGTAGGCGCGGGCGTAGAGGTCGCGGTCGTAGTCGGTGACACCGGACTTGGTGATCAGCAGGTTGTCCATCAGCCAGTCGACCATCGGGCGGAACCGCCCGGCGAGCACCTGCTCCGGCAGGCCGCGCAGCTGGTTGAACGCGAACCACCACACGTGCACCGGCGGCGCGGGGTTGGGCAGCAGCGGGATCTGGAACAGGCTCTCGTCGGGGTGGGCGACGTCCATCAAGGTCACCGTGCGGGTGGCGTCGGGGTGGTTGGCGGCGAAGCTGAACGCGACCATGGCGCCGATGTCGTGCCCGGCGATGTGCGCCCGCGGGTACCCGAGCGACCGGATCAGCTCGTAGATGTCCCTAGCCATGGTCTTCTTGTCGTAGCCACCCTGCGGCTTGCCCGACCCGCCCATGCCGCGCAGGTCGACCGCGATCACCCGGTACTTCGCGGCCAGCGCCGGCATGATCTTGCGGAACTCCCACCAGGTCTGCGGCCAGCCGGGCAGCAGGACCAGCGGCTCGCCCCGGCCGCCGGTGACGTAGTGCAGCCGCACGCCGTTGACCTGGGCATAGCCGTTGGTGAAGCCGCCGGGCAACGAGCGGGCCAGGTCGGCGGGTTCGGCGTGGGCGGCCTCGCCGGTCGCGGCGAGCGTGGCGGTGGCGATACCCAGGGAGAAAAGGCTGCGTCGATCCATGAACATCATCCTGCTGCTCGCGCGGGCGCGTGCGTGAGTGGTGATCTCGCCAACGAGGGACGGTTTCCGGACGAACCGAACGTCTCCCGGTAGGCGGCCGGCGCCACCCCGAGCAGCCTGCGGAAATGCGGGCGCAGCGCGGCGGCCGAGGAGAACCCACAGTGCCGGGCGATCTCGTCGACCGGCATTTCAGTGGCTTCGAGCAGCTGCTGGGCCCGGATCACCCGCTGGTGGGTCAGCCAGGTGCCGGGCGCGGCGCCGGTGATCTCGCGGAACCGCCGGTCGTAGTTGCGCCTGCTCATGTGCGCCCGCTGAGCCAGCGTGTCGACCGGCAGCGTGTTGTCGAGCTGGGTCAGCGCCCAGGTCATCGTCTCGGCGACCGGGTCGCCATCCTTGAGGTCGGGCATCGGCGACTCGATGTACTGGGCCTGGCCGCCGGGCCGCTGCGGCGCCACGACCATGCCTTTGGCCAGCCGGTTCGCCACCTCCGCGCCGCACATCGTGCGGATCAGGTGCAGACCGAGATCCATCCCGGCCGCACCGCCACCCGCGGTGAGCACGTCACCGTCGTCGACGTAGAGCACCGACTCGTCGACCTTCACCTTGGGATGCAGCCGCGCCAGGTAACCGGCCATCGCCCAGTGCGTCGTCGCCGGGCGGTCGTCCAGCAGACCCGCCGCGGCCAGCACGAACACCCCGCTGCACAACCCCGCCACCCGCGCACCCCTCGCGTGCGCGGCCCGCAACGCCTCCAGCACCGGCTCGGGCGGGTTCTCACCGACCGCCCGCCAGTTCGGCACGATCACCAGGTCCGCACCCCTGATCGCCGCCAGGTCGTAGGGCACCGGGCAGGCCAGCCCGCCGCCCGTCAGCTCGGCGTCGGGCTCACCCCCGACGACCCGCACCTCCAGCCCCGGCAGCTCCCCGTGCTGCACGGCCATGTCGAACACCCCGAAAGCGAACGACAGGATGCTCATCGGCACCCCGTCGAACACCACGACGACAAGCTTCATGACTCCACCCCATCCCCAGACGTACGAGGTGCAGTCTCACACGACGAGCCGGATATGTCCTCTGCGGACTGTGCGGAAGATCAGCCCGAGTCGGCGTCGAAGTGCAGGTGGGAGGTGATCCGGTAGCGGTCGCCGCGGTAGACGGAGCTGGTGAGCTCGACGACGCGGCCGTGGATGTCGCGGGTGAGGCGTTCGATCTGGAGGATCGGGGCGTAGACCGCGACGTCCAGGAGTTCGGCCTGGGCGGGGTTGGTGACGGCGGGTTCGAGGGTCTGGATGGCGTCGGACACGGTGATACCGAAGCGTTCCCGCAGCAGCCGGTAGAAGCTGCCGGTCTCCATGTCCTCCGGCGCGAGACCGGGAACCAGACCGGCCGGGAGCTGGAGGGACTCGATGGCGATCGGCTCGTCGTCGACGTGGCGGACCCGGGTGATGCGCAGGATCGGCGTGCCGGGCTCGAGTTCGAGGCGGGCCGCCCGGGCGGGGCTCGCGGGGGTGGTGGCGAACTCGACGACCTGGCTGGTCCAGTGGCCCTCGGCGGGCGGGACGCCCAGGGTGGTGTTGGTGGCGGTGAGTTCCTGGGTGACCTTGTGCGGGCTGGTGAACGTGCCGCGGCCGCGTTGCCGCACCAGCAGGCCGGAGCGGGTCAGCTCCTCGATCGCGGCCCGCACGGTCGGCCGGGACACGCCCAGCTCGACCGCGAGGTCCCGTTCGGAGGCCAGCCCGGTGCCCGGCCCGGCGTTCTCGATCACGCTCAGCAGGTGCCGGCGGACGCGGTCACGCTTGGCGGTCTGCGGCCGGTCGGGAACCTCCTCGGCCGCGGTCACGGCACCGTGTTCCTGGGCGCGAACCGGACGCGCTGCCGAGGCAGGGCGCCCAGCGCTCGCAGCCGTTGGAGGTGTCCGGGCAGGCGCTGCACGAAGTCAGCATAGCCGCGGGACGTCGGCGACCACGCCGTCTCGGCCAGCGCGCACAACCGCGGGAACGCCAGATGCCGCACGTGGTCCGGCGTCGGCGCGTGCTCGGTCCACAGCTGCGCCTGCGTGCCGAGCACCCCAGCCTGCGTCCCGTCCGGCGACGCGATCGGCAGACCGCCCGCGAGCGGATCGAACCGGTGGACGTCCTGCAACGTGGTGATCAGCTCACGCGGCGGCTGGTCACCGGTGTCGCCTTCGGGGTAATCAAAATACGTCGAGGTGTGTGGGGCCATGATGACCTGGTGGCCGCGGTCCACAGCGAGCGCGCCATGGACCGCGTCCCGCCACGCGGTCAACGTCATCCCCGCGGGCAGCGAACCGGGGGAGTGGCCGGTCTCGTCCCAGCACACCGCCCGCCGCCCGAGCTCCTCCAGCGTCTTGTGCAGTTCGCCGAGGAACCAGCCCCGGAGTTCCGCAGTTGTTCCCAGCCCAAGGGAAGCCGCGCGGGCCTGCGCGACTGGACTGGTTTCCCATTGCACGGTAGGACATTCGTCGCCACCGATGTGCAGATGCTGGGACGGGAACACCGCGGCGGTCTGGCCCAGCACATCCCGGCAGAACTCGAACGCCTTGTCATGCACACCAAGGATGTCCGGGCTGACACCCCACTCCGTCCACACTGGAATCGGAGTGTCCGGCCGGTTGCCCAGTTCGGGGTACGCGGCCAGCGCGGCGCGGACGTGCCCGGGCAGGTCGATCTCCGGCACGATCCGCACCCCGCGGGCGGCGGCGAACTCGACGAGCCCGGTCAGTTCGCGTTGCGTGTAAAAGCCGCCGTGGGGTTCGCCGTTGAACACCGTGCTGCCCGCGGGACCGACCATCGACTCGGTCCGCCACGCGCCCACCTCGGTCAGCCGAGGCCAGCCGTCGATCTCGATCCGCCAGCCCTGGTCGTCGGTGAGGTGCAGGTGCAGCACGTTGTACTTGTGCAGCGCCAACAGATCGACGAACTCGTACAGGAACTCCAGTGGCATGAAGTGGCGGGCCACGTCGAGCAGCACCCCGCGCCAGGGCAGCCGGGGCGTGTCCTGGATCCGAAGGCACGGCAGAACCGCGGAGCCGTCCAGCGGCAGAAGCTGGCGCACGGTCTGGACACCGTGCAGCAGACCGGCTTCCGCGCCCGCGACCAGCCGCAGCTCGTCCGGCGTGATCGTCAGCGAGTAGCCCTCCGGCCCCAGATCGTGCTCGCCGGTCAGCTCGAGCCGGATGCTCGGTCCACTGTGGAACGACGCGGGCCGGTCCAGGTAGTCGATCAGCAGCTTCGCCGCCCGCCCCGCACCGGAATCCGCGGAGATGCGCAACGTCGGGGGCACGGTGAAGTAGCCGCTGCCGGGCGTGAGGCTGGCCGGGTAGGGGATGAGCATCGGCGACCGGGCTCCTTCGCGAAGGTGGCGGGGCGGCCTGGCGGCGCAGGGGCCACCCCGCCGGTCAGTGGGACTTCCGGGCCGGCCTGCGAGCCCGCCCACGAGCTCGCAGGCCGTGATCAAGTGACTAGCAGTGCCCGAGGTCACGCCATTGCGCGGTGGGACCGGGTTCGGAACCCTGGGTCCACCAGTTGGCCTGCCACAGGTGGGCGTTGTGCTTCACCCGCTGGCCTTCCAGGTACACCGTGCCCCAGTCCCATTCCGGCGCGGTCGAGCAGTCCGCGGGCGGGTTGGTGGGCGGGGTCGTCGGCGGGTCGGTGGGCGGGGTGGTGCAGCCGTTCACAGTGTCCACATGGGACGTTCCGGCCGTCCGGTACTGCGCGGCGCGGGCGACGGCGTCGGCGGGCGAGACGACCTGGTTGCCCGCGTAGTAGGTCCAGTCGACCTGTTCGGTGTAGACACTGTTGCCGCCGGAATGCCCTGCGGTGTCGATGAACCACATGTTGTAGTTGATCGACATGGCGGTGCGCGGGTACACCGGGTTGCCCTGCGCGTCGGTGGTGTGGTCCGCCGTCAGGACACCGTCGATGTAGTAGCGCACGTGCTGGCCGGCGACCTGGGTGACCAGGTTGTGCCAGCCGTCCATGCTGCGGTTCTGCGAGGTCGACGTGCGCAGGCCGTCCCAGGCCGGGTTGTTCCAGTAGGTGTACCAACTGGTTTGGTAGTTGGCCTGCGGGCCGCCCCACCCGCCGTTGGGCAGGTACTCGGAGAAGTCGAGCTCGCTGTAGAGCGGGTCTCGGTCGTACCGCAACGGGGAGATGGTGAAGTAGGTTTCGTTGACGTGGTCGCCGTCCGTGCCGCTGGCCGGCGCGTCGGTGAACCGGACCCGGCTGGCGTAGGTGCCTTCCCGGAACCGCAGTTCGTTCTGGAACAGCTCCGCGTGGGTGGTGCCGTTCGCGGTGCCGTCGGTGCTGGCGGACAGCTGTGCGACGCGTTCCCCGTTGACCGTGGGGAACGTGATGTTGCTCGTCAGCCAGCGTGCGCCGGGCACGCCCGGGCTGCCGACATCGTTGCGGGTGGTCCATTTGGCGCTGCTGAACGCCGGATCGGCAGGGGATGTGTAGCGGAAGTCGTCGAACAGCACGCCACAGTCCGAGGCGGCGTTCGCGGTGGAGGCGCCGCCGGTGATGGCGATCGCCGCGGCGGCGACCGTGGCCAGGGCGGTCAGCGCCGCGGCCGTGATCTGAAGTCTGCAGGGCATAGAGGTCTCCTCGGGATCCTGTACCGCGGGAGCTCCGATTGGTCTAGACGAATCAGATGGGTGAACCATCCTCCTGACCATTGGTAAAGTCAAGACCCGCCGATAAATGACCTTTGGTAAGGCGCGCAGGGAGACAGCCGTTCGGGGGTGGTCCGAAGGTCCCGATGAGCGGTGAAATGGGGAATGCGCACACGGCTGGTCGTGCTGGTGGTGGTCCTGTTCTTCGGCGCCGCGCCCTCGTGGGCCGGGACGGTCCCGGACAACCGGCCATTGCCTGGCTACACGGTCAACAACCCGCCATTGCCCCCTGAGGTCATCGACGGCAAGCCGACAAGGGTCCTGCAAGGCATCCACCGGCACGCCGCGTACACCATCGAGGTGCCCGCCAAGTGGAACGGCCGGCTGGCCATGTGGGCGCACGGTTATCGCGGCACGGGCACAGTGCTCACCGTCGACCCGCCGAATTTCGGCCTGCGCAGGCAGATGCTCAACGACGGCTACGCATGGGCCGCGTCCTCCTACTACGCCAACGGGTACGACGTGCGCGCCGGAGTCACGACCACGCACGACCTCGCGCAGCGGTTCGCCCAGCTGGTCGCCCGGCCGAAGCAGGTCCTGATCGCGGGCGTGTCCATGGGCGGCCACATCATCGGGCGCTCGCTGGAGCAGTACCCCGGCTTCTACGACGGTGCCCTGCCGATGTGCGGCGTGCTGGGCGACCAGGAACTGTTCGACTTCTTCACCAGCTACCAGCTGACCGCCCAGACGCTCGCGGGCATCGACGCCTACCCGCTGCCGCCGGACTACCTGACCACGGTCGTCCCACGCATCCAGGACACGCTCGGCCTGACCCATCTGGTGCCCGGCGGCCCGGACACGGTCACCCCGAACGGCGCCCAGTTCCGCGCGGTGGTCACCAACCTCTCCGGCGGACCTCGCCCGGGCGCCACACCGGCTTTCGCGTTCTGGAAGGACTTCCTGTTCAACCTCGGCACCCCGGTGCCCGAGGGAGCCCCGCTCTCGCTCGACCCTGGCCGGGTGGCCACCAACCTCTTCACCCGCTACCAGCCGAACTCACCGGTCGACCTGAACCGGAAGGTGCGCCGGATCGCCCCGCGCGACTGGTTCAGCCGGCTGACCCCCACGCTCACCGAGGTGCCGCGGATCGCAGGCAGGCCAACGGCTCCCGTGCTGTCCCTGCACGGCCTGGGCGATCTGTTCGTGCCGTTCGCCATGGAACAGGAGTACCGGAACGACGTTGCGCGCAACGGTCGCACGAAGTCGTTGGTGCAGCGGGCGATTCGGACGGTGAACCACTGCGAGTTCTCCCCGGTCGAGGCCGGGACGGCGTGGCACGACCTGGTCGGCTGGGTCGACCACGGGACCCGTCCGGCCGGTGATGTGGTCAACGACCCGGCCCAGGTCGCCTCGCCCACCTACGGTTGCCGGTTCACCGACGCCACCGCCTACAACAGTCCCGGCACCCGGAAACTGTTCGCGCCCTGCCCGTGAGGGTATGAGTAACTGTTCAATGGTAACGGTGGGAACCCGGCTGTACCCCTTGTGTAACCGGGCCTTTCGGGTGACTCTGTTGATGTTCGGACAAACACCACTTTCCTCTCCATCGGCACGCGGGCCGCCTTCGAGGGCTGGCGGCTGTGTGCTGCCCTGCATAAGGAGACCCTGCAATGGTTGAGATCCGGGACATCCACCGGCGGCTCGCCGGACTCGGTTTAGCCGCGGCGGCGGCGATCACAGTGGCCATGGGTGCGTCGCCCGCGAGCGCGGCCGAGGGCCAGGTGCTGTACGCCGGTTCGGCGGACGCGATCAATGGCAGCTACATCGTGGTCTTCAAGGACACGGTGTCCGTCCAGAGCATGGACAGCCAGGTGCAGAGCACCACGGCGAAGTACGGTGGGAACGCCACCTACACCTACAAGGCGGCGCTGCGCGGTTACAACGCCACGATGACCGAGGCACAGGCCAAGCGCCTGGCCGCGGACCCGTCGGTGGCCTACGTCCAGCAGAACCGGGCGGTGCACATCCTCACCGACCAGAACAACCCGCCGTCATGGGGTCTTGACCGGGTCGACCAACGGAACCTGCCGCTGGACAGCAAGTACTCCTACACCTCCGACGGCACCGGCGTGACCGCCTACGTGATCGACACCGGCATCCGCACGACGCACTCGACGTTCGGCGGCCGCGCCACGTGGGGCACCAACACCACCGGGGACGGCAACAACACCGACTGCAACGGGCATGGCACCCACGTCGCCGGCACCATCGGCGGTTCGCAGTACGGCCTGGCCAAGAACGTGCGCCTGGTCGCGGTCAAGGTCCTCAACTGTGCCGGTTCCGGCTCGTTCGCCGGTGTGGCCCAAGGCATCGACTACGTGACCGCGCAGCACGCCGCGGGTGCGCCCGCGGTGGCCAACATGAGCCTGGGCGCTCAGGGTTCCGACGCCGCCACCGAGACCGCGGTGCGCAACTCGATCGCCGACGGTGTCGTGTACGGCATCGCGTCCGGCAACTCCAACGGCGCCGACGCGTGCAACTTCACCCCGGCCCGCGTCGCCGAGGCGATCACGGTGAACGCGTCGGACATCAACGACGCGCGCGCCTCGTTCTCCAACATCGGCGCCTGCACCGACATCTTCGCGCCCGGCGTGAACATCACCTCGTCGTGGAACACCAACGACACCGCGACCAACTCCATCAGCGGCACCTCGATGGCCACTCCGCACGTGGTCGGCGCCGCCGCCTTGCTCCTGTCCGCCACGCCCACGCTGACCCCGGCGCAGGTGCAGAGCACGATGAAGGCCAACGCCACCCCCAACAAGATCACCAACCCGGGTACCGGCTCACCGAACCTGTTGCTGTTCACCGGTTCCGGCACCACTCCGCCGCCCGGCCCGTGCCCCGCGGCGACCAACGGGACCGACGTGGCCATCCCCGACCAGGGGACCGGCTCCAGCCCGATCGCGATCTCCGGCTGCACCGGCAACGCCAGCGCGTCCTCGACCGTCGAGGTGCACATCGTGCACACCTACGTCGGTGACCTGGTGGTCGACCTGATCGCGCCGGACGGCTCGGTCTACAACCTGTGGAACCGCGCCGGCGGCAGCGCCGACAACATCGACCAGACCTTCACCGTCAACCTGTCCAGTGAGGCCACCAACGGCACCTGGACCCTCCGTGCGTCCGACAAGGCGGCCATCGACAGCGGCCGCATCGACAGCTGGACGCTCGACCTGTAAACACAAGCGAAGGTGGCCCTTGCTTGCAGGGGCCACCTTCGTCAGTGGCCGGGGAACACGCGGAGCTGGAGCATCGCGGCGAACCGGGCGTCGGGGTCCGCGAGGTCGAGGCCGCCGATCTCGGTCAGCCGCCGCAGCCGGTACCGGAACGTGTTGGGGTGCACGTGAACGGCGGCCGAGGCGGCGATGACGTCGCCGAACGCGTCCAGCCAGGCTCGTAGGGTCTCGACGAGGTTCGTGCTGTGCTTGGCGTCGTACTCGGCCAGCAGCGCGACCGGTCCGGTGAGCTGTCCGCCTTGGGCCGCAACGAGATCACGCAACTCCAGCACGAGCGCGTCGACGTACACGTCAGCCAGCCGGGCGACCCGGCGGTCACCGGCCGTGCCCGCCCGCAGGACCTGGACCGCGCGGTCGGCGTTGGCGCGGGCCGCGGCCAGCCCGGCGACATCCGTGGCGACCGGCCCGACGCCGATGAACGCGGGCACTCGGTTGCCGACCCGGTCGAGGAAGTCGGTGGCCACCCGGATGCCCTGGTCCTCGCCAGCCCGCGACACCGGCAGCAGGCCATAGGCGACATCGCCGACCAGAGCGACCGCGCAGCGCGGGTGGATGGCGCTCAGGTGCATGGCCAGGCCGTCGGTCAGCCGTTGCCGTTCGCTCAGCACGGCAGCGTCCGCAGTATGTCCCGAGTGGACAGTGGCGAGCGCGAGCACGACGACCGGCAGGCCAGTCAAGCCCAAGCGGGACAATGCCTCCCGGGCTCCGGTGCCGCCTTCCAGCGCCGTGGCCAGCAGATCGCCGCGCAACCTGCGCTCAACGTCCGCGCCCGCCCGGATCCGCAGCAGGTGCAAGGCGACCAGCTTGGCGCCCTCACGCAAGGCCTGTGCCCGTTCGGGAGTGAGCCGGCCCGGCACCGCGGCCCAGATCGAACCGAGGAACTCGTCGCCCGCGCGGACCCGGACGGCCACCCGGGGGATCAGGAAGTCGTCGAAGTCGGCGTCCGGCGGGTCGATGTAGACCGGGTCGTCGCTGGTGTACAGCTCACGGAACACGCCCCGGTCGGTCAGCAGCCGGGTGTAGCGCTCGGGCACCTGGCGGCCGAGGATGGTCTCGACCCGGGACGGGTCAGCCTCGTCCTGGCGGCCGGAGAACGCCAGCACGCGCGAGCTGCGGTCCTCAATGGTCAGTGGCGCGTCGATCAGCGCGGCGACCGCGTTGGCCACGGCGAAAAGATCACCGGACGGCAGTCCGCCCAAGGTCTCCGGCTGCGCGTCGCCGATGTCGCCCTCGGCCAGCATCGAGCGCAGCAACGCGGCCAGCTGGGTCCACGAAGCTCCCCTGGCCAGCGCCAACACCGCCACGCCGGACTCATCAGAGGCCGCGGCCAGCTCGGCGGACCGCTGTACGGGCGCGCGCAGCACCAGGGCAGCGGCGCCCGAACGACCCAGCGAACCCAGCAGCTCCACCGGTGAGCTGACCCCGACGCCCAGCACGATGGCGTGCGGGGCCAGGACGGGCTCCTCCAGCGGGTCGTGGATGGCCACGCCGCCGATGTCGCCCGGCCGGGCCGGATCGCCGTGGACCAGGTCGAGCAGGGTGCTGCCCAGGTCGTCGAGGATCCGGCCGAGGCTGGCGTGCGGTCGGGAGGTCATTGCTGCCAGTGTCGTTCCTACCGGGGGAGCCAGTCCACCTTGGACGTCACGGCCGCGAGCTCGGCCGGGATCGGGGTGACCCCGACGCCGGGCCCGGACGGGACCGTGAGGTGGCCGTCGTCGAGCACGAACGGGTCGGTGATGTCCGTGCGGTAGTACCGGTCCGACGCCGAGGTATCACCGGGAAGAGTGAACCCCGGCAACGCTGCGAGAGCGACGTTCGCGGCCCGGCCGATCCCGGTCTCCAGCATCCCGCCCGCCCACACCGGCACGCCGTTGGCCACGCACACGTCGTGGATGCGGCGGGCCTCCAGGTACCCGCCGACCCGGCCCGGCTTGATGTTCACGACCTGGCAGGCGCCCATGCGGATGGCGTCCGCCGCGGCGCGGGCGGAGGTGATCGACTCGTCCAGGCACACCGGGGTTTGGATCACTTGAGCCAGTTCGGCGTGCGCGTACACGTCCTCCTCGTCGAACGGCTGCTCGATCAGCAGCAGCCCGAACGGGTCCAGCCCGGCCAGATGCCGGGCGTCGGCCAGCGTGTACGCGGTGTTGGCGTCGACCTGCAGCAGCACGTCGTCGCCGAACCGCTCCCGCACCGCGCGCACCGGCTCGATGTCCCAGCCGGGTTCGATCTTGAGCTTGATCCGCAGGTAGCCCGCGTCGAGGTAGCCGCCGACCGCGTCGAGCAGCTCACCGATCGAGTCCATGATCCCGACCGACACCCCGCACGGCACCCGGTCGTGCACCGCCCCCAGCTCCCGGGCCATGGACCGGCCCTGTGCCCGCAGTTCGGCGTCCAGCACGGCCGTTTCCAGCGCCGCCTTGGCCATCCGGTGACCCTTGAACCTCGCCAGCGCGGGCGCCACCGCATTGCCGTCCAAAGTGGACACTTGGCCCAGCGTCGGGATGAGGAACCGGGTCAGCACATCGTGGGCCGCGTTGACGTACTCCGAGGAGTACAACGGGTCCGACATCGCGACGCACTCGCCCCACCCCTCGGCCTCGTCGGTGACCACGCGCAGCAGCAGGATCTCGCGCGTGGTCTGCACCCCGAACGACGTCCGGAACGGGGACACCAGCGGCATGGTGATCAGCCGCAGCTCGACGCCCGACAGCTTCATCAACGACCGTCCTTCCTGGTCACCCGGTACCACCCGGACCGGTCGAACCCGGTGATCCGGGCCCCTTCGGTGAGCAGCGTGCCCAGCACCTCCCGTATCGCCAGACGCCATTGCCGCGCGCCGGCCGGGTCGCTTGAGCGCAGCGCCTCGATGTCCCGCGGCGCGGCCACGAGCAGGTCGGGACCGTCCACTGTGCCCAGAACGGGCCGCCCCTCCGGTGACCGGTCCAACGCGATCACGGCAGGCAGATCGGGACCGGCGGCCGGCCCGGACCGCAGATCCCAGCGCACCAGCAGGCGGTCGCTCTCCTCGCCGCGGTTGATCTGGTCGCGCATGCCGCCGTAGAAGTCCGGCAGGTACTCCACCGGCCGCGCGCCGAGCTTGCTGAGGTTGAAGTAGGCGTTGCGGCTGACCAGCGGGTCGAACGTCCACTCGACCGCACTGAGCCCCCGGCTGATCGCCCACGCCCGCTGGTGCAGCTTGAGCGCGTACCCCACACTTCGGCCCATCGCCGAAGCGTGCACCCCGGCGACGTGGCTGTGCAGCCGGACGTCCGGTGGGGAACCGAAGAACGCGACGCAGGCGCCGACCAGCCGGTCCCCGTCGAACGCGCCCGAGACGTAGTTGCCCGCCTTTGTCATCGCCCGCAGCAGCTCGGTGGTCACCGGCGGGTTGGTCGGGTCGGGCTGCCAGATCTCGTTGTACAGGTGGTAAACGGCGTCGAGGTCGGGTAGCTCGGTGAGCTCGCGGACAACGACTCCGGCCGCCAGCGCCGCGGTCTCGGCGAGGTGGGTCGCGTTGTCCTCAATCAGGTCGGTCACGCCAACCATGCTCGTGTCCCGGTCGGCTTTCGTCATGGTCGGCGCCGACGAGATGTGGCCGCCGGGTTCGTCCGGCCCGCCAGCAGCTCCCTGACCAGCGCGGACACCAGCGCTGTGCGGCCGGGCAGCGCCGAGACGATCACGTGCTCGTTGTCGGCGTGAGCTCCGCCACCCACCGCGCCGAGCCCGTCCAGCGTCGGAACCCCGATACCCGCGGTGAAATTGCCGTCCGACGCGCCGCCGACGGACGCGCTCGACAAGGGTTCCGGGCTGAGTTCGGTGGCGAGCGCGAACAGCTCCGCCGAGGCCGCGGCCTCCAGCGGCGGCCGGTTCGGGCCGCCGGTCACCTCCAGCCGTGCGTTGCCGAGGACCGGCGTGAGGGCGTGCATCGCTTTGTCCACCCGTTCCTGTTCGGCCACGGTCCTGGCCCGCACGTCGACCGCGAACTCACCGGCGGCGGGAACGGTGTTCGTCGTCGTTCCCGCCGACATCAAGGTCGGTGTCACGGTCGTGCCCAGCGCAGGGTCGCCGAGTTCATTGACGGCCAGGATCTGGTGCGCCAGCTCGACGGCCGCGTTGATCCCGCGTTCCGGCTCCAGCCCGGCATGGGCGGCCAGGCCGTGCACCCGCACCCGGTAGAGGGACACGCCCTTACGCTCGGTCTTCAGTGCGCCCCCGTCCGCGGACGCCTCGAGCACCAGAGCGCCTGCGCAGCCCTCGGCCTCGGCCTCGATCAGCGCACGGGAGCTGTGTGAGCCGAGTTCCTCGTCGCCGGTGACCAGCAGCGTGACCCCGGTCCGGTCGGGGAGCGCGGCGATGGCGTGGAAGGCCATCACCACCCCGGTCTTCATGTCGAAACACCCAGGTCCACGCAGGATCCCATCGGTCACGTCGAAGGGGTGGGTGGCCAGCGAACCCAGCGGCCAGACGGTGTCGTGGTGGCCGAGCAGGAGCACCCGCGCGGCGCCTTCGCCGAAGCGCCAGCGCAGGTGCGTCCACCCGTCGAGCACGATCCGCTCCGGCGCCACGCCCAAGCGCCGGGTACCGACCCGGGCCACCACGTCCGCGCTCGCCGCGACCGCCGCCAGGTCCGTCGACGGCGACTCACAGGTCACCAGCTCCTCGATGTCCGCCAGCACCTCAGCTCACTTTCGGGGTCGCCCGCACACCGAAGTGCAGGTACTTCTCGCCGGTGGCCAGCTCGTAGAAGGTCACCGGCACCCACATGCCCATGCCCGGTTCCAGGATCACATAGAGGTCGTCGTTCAGCGGCACCATCGGGTACTCGTGGACCGGCTCCGGTATGACCTCGGCCAGCGGACCGGTCACGGTGGTGCGCATGGTCAGCCCGTCGTCGGCACGGAACACCTCGATCCGGGTGCTCGCGCGTTCGTAGGTGCCCACGTGCCGGTCGAGGTCCACGGTCACCGGTTCGGCGGGTGGCTGCAGCATCTCGGGCATCGCCACCCCGGCCAGCTCGGCGAAGATCTCCCGGTAGAGGTCCTCGTACAGGGCGTGCGCGGTGCCGCCGTTGGTCAGCAGCGTGACCGCGAGGCCCTCGGACGGCAGGATCCGCAGGTAGGCGGACTGGCCGATGGTGTTGCCGTCGTGGCCGATCAGCCGGTGGGAGTTCCAGTCGCAGCGGAACCAGCCCAGGCCCCACGAGTCACCGAGCACGTACTTGTCCGGCACGTCCGCCTGCCACGCGGCCATCGCCTCGGTGCTCTTCTCGCTCAGCACGCGGGAGCCGTCGGGTGCGAGGCCGCCGGTCAGGTGCATCCGCACGAACGCGAGCACGTCAGCCGCAGTGGCAGTGATCAACCCGGCAGGCCCCGCCGAGCGCTGCAGCACCCAGACGGGTGCCTTGACCGGGTCGCCGTCGCCCTCCGACACGTGCCCGATCGCCGCCCGGTACAGCAGCGCCTCCTCCGGCAGGGTGACAGTGTGCTCCAGGCCGAGCCGGACGAACAGGCGCTCCTTCATCGCGGCGTCCCAGGTACTGCCGGTCAGCTTCTCGATCACACGGCCGGCCAGCGAGAAGCCGGAGTTGCAGTACGACCAGGTGGCGCCGAGCGGGTGGTTCTGCGCCTCGTCGGCCAGCGAGGCCACGTACTTCTCCAGGCAGTCGTCGCCGCGCCCGGTGTCGGTGAACACGTCGCCGTCGATGCCGCTGGTGTGGGTGAGCAGGTGCCGCATGGTGACCTTGGCCGTGGTGACCGGGTCGGCCAGCTTCAGCTCCGGCAGCACGTCCACGATCGGCGCGTCCAGGTCGATCAGGCCCTCGTCGACCAGCTGCATCACCACGGTCGCGGTCCAGACCTTCGAGATCGAGCCGATCTGGAACAGCGAGTCGGTGGTCGCCGGGACCCCGGTGTCCACGTTCAGCACACCGGTCGCCGCCTCGACGAGCTCATCGTCCCTGCCCAGCCGGAGGATCCCGAGCTGCGCGCCGGGAACCTTGTGCCGCTTGGCCAGCACGTCCAGCCTGCGCTGCCAGTGCGCGGCGTCGATGCGCGGCCGCCGTGGCCCGGCGGCGTCACCGGCGTACTGCTCCAGCCAGTCCACGATCCGGCGGTTGTAGTCGATCCGGTGCGAGGGTTTTCCGTTGAGAATGAACAGGTGTGACGCGTCCGGGTAGAGCACGAGCTTCGTCGGCACGCCGAGTTCGCGCAATGCCGTGTGCCACTGCTGGGCCTGGGTGACCGGGCAGGCTCGATCTTCGGTGCCGTGCAGGATCAGCGTGGGTGTGCGGACCTGGTCCACTTGCGACAGTGGGGACATGCCGTCGTACCGGCGGCCGTTCCAGGGCTGGCCGCCGAGTTCGAGCTCGCTGAGGTAGTGCGCGGCCTCGCAGCTGCCCGCCATGCTCACCAGATCGGCGACCACACCACCGGCCACCGCCGCGGCGAACCTGTTGTCCCGGCTGGTCAGGTAACACGTCATGTAACCGCCGTAGCTGTACCCGGCGACGGCGAGCCTGTCAGGGTCCGCGACTCCTTGTGCGACAAGCTGATCGAGCGGCTCCAGGAAGTCCTTGGCGTCCGCCTCGCCCCAGGATCCCAGCGCTGCGGTGTAGAACCGCTCGCCGTAGCCGTCGCTCGCGCGCGGGTTGAGCAGCAGGACCGCCCAGCCGCGTGCGACGAGTTCCTGGTGGTACAGGTGGACCTCGTCGGCGGCGCCGTTCCAGGCGTTGTGCGGTCCACCGTGGACATCCAGCAACAACGGTTGCGGCGTTTGGGCTTCGGGATCGCGCACCAGCCAGCCCTGCACGACAGTGCCGTCGGAGATGGTGAACTCGCACTCCTCGCGCGCGAACAACTCCACATCACCGAAGCCGTAGCTGGTGCGGACGGTCTCGGTGCCCGACTTGAGGTCCACGGTGACGATCTCGCCCAGGGAGTCGGCCGTTGCCAGCACGATCGCGGCCGTGCCGCCGCCCACCGACACACCGCCGACCACCCGGCCCGCGCCGGTGACGACCGGACTGGGCGTTCCGCCGTCGACCGGCGCCGAGTACAGGTGGGTGCAACCCCGGTCGCGGACGCAGAAGTACACCGTGGCGCCGTCCTCGGACAGCTGGGGCGTGGCACCGGGGTAGGCCGGACCGCCAGGCATCACGTTGCGGTCCAAGGACTCCGCGAGGTTCACCGGGTCCCCGCCAGCCAGCGGGACCCGCCACAACCCGGCATGCCTGCCCGGTCCATCCGGCGAACCGACGACCAGCAACGCCTCACCGTCCGCGGTCCACACCGCCGGACCGGCGATACCCGTTGGCAGACCGACGATCTCCGGATCCGCATGCGGCTTGCTGACATCCAGGACGTGCACCGGGAACTGGAACGTCAGGTCAGCGTCCGGAGCCGTGGCCGCGCTGAAGGCGAGCTTGGTCGAGCCGGGGGACCACGACGGGCCGCCCGCGTGCCAGTCGCCGCTGGTGACCTGGCGGCAGTCACCAGTGGTCAGATCGAGGACGTGCAGGTGTTTGCGGATCGTCCTCAGTAGACCGGCGCCGTCGGCCTGGTAGTCCAGGCGTTCGGTGACGATCGGGGTGGTGGCGCCGGGTGTCTCGTCGGTCGCGGCCGAGAACGCGATCTTCAGCCCATCGGGACTCCACACTGGTTCGCCCGCGCCGAGCGGCAGCGTGGTCAGCTGTTCGGGTTCACCGCCGTCGATCGGCAACAGCCACACCTGCGGCGGCCCGTCCTGGGCCCGGAGGAACGCCACTTTCGTGCCGTCCGGCGACCATGACGGGGCCATGTCGGCGAGCCCTCGGGTGAGCTGGCGCGGTCGGCCCGAGGTGCCGACCAGCCAGATGGCGTGGTTGTCGCGATCGGCTTCGGCGTCGGTGGTGCGCAGGACGTACAGGCACTGGCCGCCGTCCGGGGAGACGGCCGGCTGGCCGGGCACGGTGAAGGTGGTCAGGTCATCGATGCGCTGGTGTCGTGTCACCGTTTTCTCCTAGGTCCAGCTGTCCGGCGGGGTCGGCCGCGGCAGCGAGCAGTTCTCGGGTGTAGGGGTCTTGGGGGTCGGTCAGCACCTGGCCGGCGGGGCCGTGTTCGACGATCCGGCCGCGGTACATGACCGCGATGAAGTCGCTGACATACCGGACGACCGCGAGGTCGTGCGAGATGAACAGCAGCGACAGGCGCATCCGGCGCTGCAGGTCGCGCACCAGGTTGAGCACGGTGCCCTGGATGGACACGTCGAGCGCGGAGGTGATCTCGTCGGCGATGACCACCTCGGGTTCGCCCGCCAGCGCCCGGGCCAGGCCGACGCGTTGGCGTTGCCCGCCGGACAGTTGCGCCGGGTACAGCCGGCCGCAGTCCACCGGCAGGTCGACCAGGTCGAGCACCTCGGCGACCCGGGCCCGGCGGTTGCGCGCCCGGCGGGGGATCGCCTCGGCGACCGACTCGCCGATGCTCATCCTCGGGTCCAAAGCGGACTGTGGGTCCTGGAAGACCATCTGCACATTGTGCGTCCGGGGGTCGATCGGGTGTCCATTGAGGACGATCCGGCCGCTGTCGACCGGAACCAGGCCCACCGCGGCGCGGGCCAATGTGGACTTGCCCGAGCCGGATTCCCCCACGAGGCCAACGATCTTGCCATGCGGAACGGTGAGGCTGACCCCGTCGACGGCGGTCGTGGCGTGCCTGCGGGTACCGAACCGGACGGTGACGTCCTCGAAGGCGAGCTCAGTCATGCCTGTTCACCTACCGGGACCGGGACGTCCGCGTTCCAGCACGCCACCCGGCGGCCGTCGCCATCGCGCAGCGGGGGAGCGGTGTCGATGCAGCGCTTGTCGGCCAAGGGACACCGTGGCGCATAAGCACATCCGGGCGGCGCCTGCGCGGCATCGACCGGACGGCCCGGGATCACGGCGAGCGGTCGGTCGCGGTCGGTCGTCATGTCCGGGACCGCGGCGAGCAATGCGCGCGTGTAGGGGTGACGTGCGGCGGTGTACAGCTCGTCCGCGGGCAGGTCCTCGACGATCCGGCCCGCGTACATCACCAGGACCCGGTCGCAGACCTGCGACACGATCGCGATGTCGTGGCTGATCAACAGCAGCGCGGCTCCGTCGTCCTCGCGGATGCTTGCCAGCAGCCGCAAAACCTGGCGCTGAACGGTGACGTCCAGTGCCGTCGTCGGTTCGTCGGCGATGATCAGCGCGGGCTTGCCCATCAAGCCCATGCCGATCATCGCGCGCTGCCGCATCCCGCCGGAGAACTCGTGCGGGTACTGGCGTGCGCGCCGGTGGGGGTCGGGGATCCGGACCGCACGCAGCCGGTCGACCGCCCGTTGCCACGCTTGCTTACGGGTGCTGCCCTGGTGTTGTTCGGCGACCTCGGCGAGCTGCCGCCCGATGCGCATCGCCGGGTTGAACGAGGTCATCGGGTCCTGGAACACCATCGCCAGCGACGTGCCGAGCAGGTGCCGATGGCGTCGGGCATTGCCGTTGCGCAGGTCGCGGCCCTGGAAGGTCAGCTGCCGGGCCTCGACCCGGCCCGGGTGCTCGATCAGCCGGGCGACGGCCAGCGCGGTCAGCGACTTGCCGGACCCGGACTCGCCGACGATTCCGACCGCCTCGCCTTTGCCCACCGAGAAACTCACGCCACGAACCGGTGTCACGCCAGGGAAACCGACCCGCAGGTCCTCAACGACGAGCACGGCGTCGTCGTTCGTCGCCCCAACGGCAGGAACGGGTTCGGCTCGGCGAACGCGAACCGGCGGGGTGTGCCGCGTGAACCCCTTGGCCAGTGCCTCACCGAACAGGTGGAATGCCAGCCCGGCGATGACGACCGCCGCGCCGGGGCCAAGAGCGGCAGCTGGACGCAGGTAGATCGCTTGCAGCCCTTCGCCGAGCAACCGGCCCCAGTCGTAACTTGGCGGCTGCACACCGAGACCGAGAAAGGACAACCCGGCGAACGCGAGCAACGCACTGCCCGCGGCGATGGCCGCGTTGACCACCAGCGGTTCGGCCACGTTCGGCAGGATGTGCCTGAACAGCAACCGGATCCGCCCGACGCCCGCGACCCGCGCCGCGGCGACATAGTCCAAACCGGACACTTTGGCCACGAGTGTCTGGGTCAGCCGTGCGAACCCCGGTGCCACGGCGAGGCCGATGGCCAGCAACGCGCCGGTCGCGCCGACGCCGAACACCACCGCGAAGAACAACGCCAGCAGCAAACCAGGGAAGGCCACGGCGATGTTCACCACCGCGGTGACGAACCGGCCCGCGCGGCGACCCAGGACCACCGGCGCGGCGCCCAGCAAAAGTCCAATGAGGACACCAAGCCCGGTCGCCAGCAACGCCAGCCAGACCGAGATCCCAGTGGCCACCAGCACTCGCAGGAACACGTCCCGGCCGAGCGCGTCCGTGCCCAGCCAGTGCGCGGCCGACGAACCGTGCATGATCTGCGCCGTGTCGATGGCGTTGGCCCGATCGGTCCAGACCAGCGGCGCGACCACGGCAAGCGCCAGCACGGCCAGCAACAAGGCCGCCGCGGTGGCGCCCAGGGGTGTGCGCAGGATCCGTTTCACGCCTCAGCTCTCCCTGATCGTCGAACGCGGATCCAGCACCGCGAGCAGCACGTCCACCGCCAGGTTGACCACCAGCACGCCCAGGCCGTAGACGAGCACGATGCCCTGCACCACCGGGTAGTCCTTGGCCAGGATCGACTGGACGACCGTGCTGCCCAGACCGGGCCACGCGAACACGTTCTCCGCCAGCACAGTCCCGGCGACCATCGACGACAACAGCAGGCCGCCGATGGTGATCGTCGCGGTGAACGCGTTCGGCAGCGCGTGCCGCACGGTGATCAACCAGTCCGGCAGCCGTTTCGCCCGTGCGGTGCGGACGTGGTCGGCGTCCAGCACGGTGAGCATCTCCACCCGCATGATCCGGGACAGCACAGCGGCCGGGCCGACCGCGAGCGACAGCACCGGCAGGACGTATGAGCCGAAGCCGGCCCGGCCCGCGACCGGCGCCCAGCCCAGCTGCACGCCGAACACGTACACCAGGCCCACTGCCAGCAGGAACTCCGGGATCACCGCCAGGACGGCCGAGGTGGAAGTGAACGCGAGCTCGGCCGGGCGGCGGCGCCCGCCCCGCGTGAGCACCGCCATCCCCGTGCCGAGCGGGACCGCCACCAGACCCGCCAGCACGAACGCGTATCCGGCCAGCTCCAGCGTCGCGGGCAGCCGGTCGCCGATCACCTGCGCCACCGGCAACCCGGACACCATCGAGCTGTGCATGTCCCCGCTGACCAGGTCACGCAGATAGTGCAGGTACTGCAACCACAACGGGTCGTTCAGGCCCAGGGCCGCCCGGCGCGCCTCGACCAGCCGCACCGAAGCCGTCGGCCCGAGGGCCGCGCGGACCGGGTCGCCGGGGATCAGGTGGATCATCAGGAACGCGGCCGTGACCAGTACCCACAACGACACCAGGAGCCGGCCGGCGCGGCGGGCCGCGAACCGTGCCCACGGCCGGTCCCACTGTCGCGTGTGGACGATCGCGGTCATGCGCCGAGCATCCGGATCGTGCTGGGGTCGAGGCTGCCCTGGGAGAGCTCGAATGTGGCGCCCTTGCCGAAGGTCGGCCGGTTGGCGTTGGCGAAGGCCACCACGTCGACGTTCTCGGCGATGGCCTGCTCGGCCTCGGCCCACTTGCCGCAGCCCGCGGTGCCCGCGATCCCGGACGCCTCCTGCACCAGACTGGTGTACTTGCTGTTCTGGATACCGGCGAAGTTGGTGCCGTTCGGCGGGGTCGGCCCGGAGAGGAACGGGACCGCCTCACCGGGAACCGTGACGTTCAACGGGATCAGGCTGACGTCCCACGAGCCCTGCCCGGCGAGGATCACCTGGCTGATGTCGGCCTGTGTCGCGCCTTTCAGCGCCACCTCGACCCCGGCCGGCTGCCAGAACTTCTGCATCAGCTCGGCCGTGGCCTGCATGGTGGTGCCCAGTTCGGTCGTGTAGAACAGGGTGATCGCCAGCCGTTTGCCGTCCTTGACGCGGATGCCGTCCGCTCCTGGCCGCCAGCCCGCCGCGTCGAGCGTGGTCTTCGCGGCCTGGACGTCGAACGCGGGCAGCTTGCCGCTGATCGTGTCCGGGTCGCACGGCGTCATGCCCGGGGCGACCAGGCCTTTGGCGGGCTTGCCGGTTCCGCTGGTCAGCACCTGCGTGAGCTGGTTGAGGTCCAGTGCTTGCGTCAGGCCTTTGCGAACGGCCACGTCGGCGCCCGGCAGGCCCGCCTTCTGGTTGAACCACAGCTCGCCGAGCATCGCCATCACGTCTCGTTGCAGCATCTTCTGCGCCTGCAGGCGTTGCTGGTCCAGGCCGATGATCGAGGCCGCGTTGACCTCGCCGGACATCAGCAGGTTGGTCGCCGTGCTCTCGTTGGCGACGATCCGCAGCGTCACCTTGTCCGGCAGGCCCGCCTGGCCGGGCTTGGCGTCGCCGGGGCCCCAGGCGTAGTCCTTGCGGCGCTCGAAGGTGTAGTGATCACCGGGCACGACCTCGGCCACGGTGAACATGCCGGTGCCGCTCGCGCCCTGCCTGAGCGAGTCGCGGTCCTTCATTCCCTTGTCGCACACGATGTGCAGGCCGCCGACCGCGCGGTCCAGGAACGAGTTCGGCACCGGCGAGGTGACCGTGACCGTCCCGGCGGCCTCATCGGCGGTCGCGGTGGCGCCGGGCGGGACGTAGACGCCGATCCGGCTGGAGGAGTTCTTCGGATCGCCGACGAAGTTGATGTTGGCCGCGACCGTGGCCGCGGTCAGCGGGCTGCCGTCGGAGCACGTGATTCCCTTGCGCAGCCGGTAGGTCACCGTCGTGGTGGTCGACTCCCACTTGTCCGCCAGGCCCGCGACGGTCTTGCCGTCCTTGTCGATGGCCAGCAGCGAGTCGTACAGGAACCGGTCGACCTGCATCGTGACGGACAGCGACGTGAAGTGCGGGTCGAGGTTGCCGGGGTCACCGGGCAGCACCATCGTGAACGTCTTGCCATTGACGAGGTTCTGGCTTCCGGCGGGGTCACCGGTGCCGCCGCAGGCCGAGAGGCTCAGCGCCACCGCACCCGCCGCCGCGATTGTCCGGACCGATCTCATCAGGCCTCCATCGCCGATCCCCCTCGCGAGGAGCCTGCCCGGGCCGGTCCGGGCTGTCTTCGTACGCGCGAACCAGATATCAACCCCGGCCTCGTCGTCCGGCCCGAACAGACCACAGTGGACCTATTTCAGCCGCAGACCCGCGGCGGCCAGCAGCGCGATGACCCACGAGGCCGTCGCCGCCACCGTGAACCCACCATGTGCGCCGAAGGTGTCCACGGCCCACCCGGCCGCCGCCGCGGCACCGGCCGACCCGGCTGCGCTGGCGGAGTTCAGCCAGGCAAAGGCCTGGGTGAGCACCGACCGGTGCACGGCCTTCTCGGCCAGCACCGAGCCGGGAACCAGGATCAGCGGGATCGCCAGCCCGGTCAGCGCGACGCCGGACCCGAGCTGCCACGGCGAATCGGCGACCAACGACGGCAGGCAACCAACCGCCAGCCCGGCCGCAGCCGCCGCCAGCTGCCGCCGCGGAGCCGTGCGCCACCGCCGCAGTCCGTACAGCCACCCCGCCAGCAGACTCGCGCAACTGGATGTCGTGAACAACGCGGCCGCCGTCCCCGCTGCGCCGTGCTCCATCGCGAACGCGGTCACCGAGATCTGCATGGACCCGAAGAACCCGCCCACGGCCAGGTTCACCCCGGCCAGGACCATGAACCCGGGCCGCAGCAGTGATCTGCCCGGGCGCTGTCGCTCCGCGGCACCGGAAGGCGGCGCTGTTCGGCGTTGTGCGGCCAGGCACAGTCCGCCGGACACGACCAGGCCAGCCGCCAGGATCGTGCCCGCCGCCGGATGGCCGCTGGCGCCGAGAAAGCTGACCAGGACCGGGCCGGTCAGGTATGCCAGCTCGTTGGCCAGCGTCTCCAACGCGAATGCGGCGGGCAGCCGCTCCTTCCGCAGCAGCGCCGCCCATCTCGCCGCCGACAACGCGCCGAGCTGCGGGATGGTGCCACCGGCCAACACCCCGCCCACCACCGTCAGCCACTCCGGGACGCCGACCTTGACCAGCGTCAGCAGGGTCGCCACCGCTACGGCGTGGACCAGCACGATCGGCGGCAGCACGCGGGTCTGGCCGAACCGGTCGGCGAGCCGGGCCAGCTGCGGCCCGGCCACCGCCTCAGCGACGGCGAAACCGCCGGTGACGAGCCCGGCCGTGACGTACGAGCCGGTCTGGGCGTGCACCAGCCAGACGATGCTCAGGCTGGTCATCGCGATGCCGACCCGGCCGGCGACCGTGGTCAGGAAGAAGGCGGCGGCTCCGGATGCGCGCAGCAGAGAGCGGTAGGTCGCGGAAGACATGCGTGTCCCGTTCGCTGCCTGGCGGGGCGGGACCAGTCCGGGTCGCCGGTGTCCGGGAACTCACCGACCCGTGGTCATCGCCAGAAACCGTCCATTGGTGGCGTGGAGCGGGGACACGCACTCCACGCCGGCCCATCACCGGCAGAAGTCCGTCGAGGTTGATCTCGCGGCCCCGATGGTAGCCCGTCAGGGACAGGACGACGTGCTCTGGCCCTTGATGTGCGCGATCGCCTCGTCGCCCACCTTGACGTACAGTTCCGACCTGCCGCGCCGGTCGTAGGTCCGCGTGAAGCTGGGCACCCACAGCCGGTTGAAGAACACCTTGTAGCACCAGCCCGCGTCCACCCGGAGGACGTCCCAGTCCTGGTCACGCGGGGTGTGACCGCCGCCGGCGGACAAGAACATGCCCGACTGCGGCACATTGTCGACCGTGCACCCGGGGTAGGTCTCCGTCGAGTCACCCGAGCTGTTCCCGTCCCAGCACCAGTTGCGCATCGCGGTCGCGCCGACCGAGCTGTCGTTGACCGTTGTCGAACAGCCTGCCAGCGAACAGCTCGCGCCCGCGTTGGCGGGAGCGGTGCCGGCCATGAGGCCGCCGATGCTGATCACCGCGAGGGCGGCCGCGCGTAACGCGCGTTGGGTACGCCTTGCCATCACCAGGTCCCTCTCGTCGTTGGAGCGTGGCCTGAGCGGCCACACACCGGGAACTGAACGCGGCACCAGCGACAAGATCAAGATCAACAGTGAACCTGGGACGGTGGGACGCTGAGACGCCTGCCACCTGCGGGAACGGCGGTCGCTGGGACGGCCGGGCCGACGTCTTCCGGGCTGTGACGCGCTGCAGGGCGGGGCGATCGCGCTGACGTGCCGGATGTCCCGTATGGGGCAATATATTGGCTCTGGAGGCTGGTGAGGCCGATTGGGCCGCTTGATCTGCTGATATGGCCGATCTGGCCGCTGGGGCGCTCTGGTCTTGGCGGGGTCCTCGGGGGTACGGTAGCGGTAACTAATATATTGGTTGGAGGCCTGGTGACGCTCGACGACTACTCGCGCTATCCGCTGCTGTTCGGCCCATCCCCGATCCACCGCCTGGACCGGCTCACCGAGCACCTCGGCGGGGCGGCACTGTGGGCCAAGCGCGAGGACTGCAACTCGCCGCTTGCCTTTGGCGGCAACAAGACCCGCAAGCTCGAGTACCTCGTCGCGGACGCGATCGCGACCGGCTGTGACACGCTGGTGTCGATCGGGGGCGTGCAGTCCAACCACACCAGGCAGGTCGCCGCCGCGGCCGCCCGCACCGGGCTGAAATGCGTTGTGGTGCAAGAACACTGGGTGGACTGGACCGACCCCGGCTACGACAAGGTCGGCAACATCCAGCTGAGCCGCCTGATGGGCGCGGACGTGAAGCTCAACCCGGCGGGCTTCAGCATCGGCATCCGCGAGTCCTGGCAGCAGGCGATCGAAGAGGTCCAAGCCGCCGGCGGCACGCCCTACGCGATCCCCGCGGGCGCGTCCGACCACCCGCTCGGCGGGCTGGGTTTCGCCGGCTGGGCCGCTGAGGTCGAGCGTCAGGAGCAGGAGCTGGGTGTCTTCTTCGACACGATCGTGGTCTGTTCGGTGACCGGCAGTACGCAGGCGGGCATGGTCGCGGGGTTCGCGGGCCGGAACCGTCGCGTGATCGGCATCGACGCCTCGGCGAAACCCAAGGAGACCAAGGAAGCGGTGGTGCGCATCGCGCAGAACACCGCGAACCTGATCGGCACCGCCGTGTCGGAGGCCGATGTCGAACTGGACGAGCGCTACCACGCGGGCATCTACGGCATCCCGGACGAGCAGACCCTCGAAGCGATGCGGCTGGCCGCCCGCCTGGAGGCGATGATCACCGACCCGGTCTACGAGGGGAAGTCGATGGCCGGGATGATCGACCTCGTCGCGACCGGCGAGATCGCCAAGACCTCGAACGTCCTGTACGCCCACCTCGGCGGCCAGCCCGCCCTCAACGCGTACAGCGCCCTTATTTTCTAGCGTGGCGCGAAGTCGCCTCGAAGTCGCCGAAGACTCGCGCTCTGACCTGCGAAGGTGTCGTATTTCGGTGGCAGGGGTGCGATCAATCACGTGGATACAACTTGATTGTGCACGATTGAGTTGCCTACTGTCGTTCTGGCCGGAAGGCACCCGACCGAAGGAGACTCAGATGCGTAAGACCCTCGTCCGCACCCTCGCCGTTGGCGCCGCCCTCGTTGCCACCGCCGGACTTTCGCTCACCCCCTCGTCGGCCAGCAGCGCCGCCCCGGAGGAGAGCAAGGGTCCGAAACCGACGGTGCTGCTGGTCCATGGCGCCTTCGCGGACGGCTCCAGCTGGAACGGCGTGATCAGCGACCTGGAACGCCGGGGCTACCCGGTCATCGCGGCGGCGAACCCGCTGCGGGCAGTCGCCGCCGACTCGGCGGCCATCAAGGCGCTGATCGAGAGCGTCAAGGGCCCGGTCGTGCTGGTCGGCCACTCGTACGGCGGCCAGGTGATCAGCAACGCCGCGGTGAACGAGCCGAACGTGAAGGCCCTGGTCTACATCGCCGGGTTCCTGCCCGAGCGGGGCGAGAGCGCGCTGGACCTGTCGACCAAGTTCCCGGGCAGCACCCTCGGCGACACGTTGCAGCAGGTCAAGCTGCCCGACGGCGGCATCGACCTGTACGTGCGGCAGGACCTGTTCCCGAAGCAGTTCGCCGCCGACGTGCCGCTGCCGCAGGCCCGCTTGATGGCGGCGACCCAGCGCCCGGTCACCCAGGCCGCGCTGACCGACCCGTCCGGCGTCCCGGCCTGGCACACGATCAAGAGCTGGTCGCTGATCCCGACCGCGGACAAGAACATCCCGCCGGCCGCGCAGCGGTTCATGGCCGAGCGCGCCCACGCGCACACCGTTGAGATCCCCGGCGCCTCGCACGCCGTGCTGGTCTCGCACCCGAAGGCGGTCGCGAACCTGATCGCCGACGCCGCCCGGTAAGATCGTGAACCGAGTGGTCCGTCCCGCGGGGAAGGCGGGACGGACCACTCGGCTTCTACGGGGTCCAGGCCGCGGCGACGGCCCAGCTGACGTCCTCCGCGTAGGACGCGGGGTTGTCATAGGCGTGCAGGCCGCCGCTGGACGCGACCCACACCTCGGCGTTGTAGTGCCTCATGTTGGTGCCCAGCTCGTTGATCGACTGGAACCGGACGCTGCCCGGCGCCGACCCCGCCTGGGCGCAGAACGTCGCATCCCGGCGGTACAGATCCGAGTTCTCCAGCGGGTTGAGCCGGACCCGGAACGCCGAGTGCCGCAGGTACTGGTTCGGGAAGTTGCGTGCCTCCAGCGAGTAGCAGCTCGAGTCCGCCAGGCCTGGCCGGATGTAGAAGGTCGCGTCGGCCTTCAGCAGGGCCTCGCTGCCGCTGTTCACGACGTCGGTGCGGGCCAGGCTGTCCTGGTGGCGCAGGAACCGGTCGGTGAACCCGGAAGTGGTCACCTGGAACGACCGGGCCGTGTTCACCGGAAGCGTGAACCCGCTGCGCCACCACGGAATCGTCGCCGCCCAAGTGGTGTCCTCGGCGAAGGTGGACGCGGTGTCCCACGGGTTCGGCCCGCCCAACCGGGCCAGGTAGACGACTTCGTTGAAGTGCCGGACGAACGACCCTGGCGTGTCGAAGGATTCCAGCGCGGTGGCGCCGAGACCCGTGCGGGCGCAGAAGGTCGCGTTACCCGCGAACGCCGCCGAGCCGTCGTTCGGGTCCTTGCGGATGGTCGTGCCCGAGTGCCGCAGGTACTCGCCGGGGAAGTTGCGGGACTCGAACGACGAACAGCCCGCGTTCGCCAGACCGGGCCGGGCCCAGAACGTGCTGTCCTGCTTGAGCACATCGGCGCTGCCGCTGTTCACCACGTCGGTGCGGGCGGTGCCGTTCTGGTGCCGCAGATACCGGTCCGTGTAGCCGGGGGTGGTGACCTTCAACGAGATCAGCTCACCGCGGCCGACCTCGGTCCCGGCCGCCTTGGCCAGCACCTCCTGGTTGACCTGGCGCACCCGCGCCTCGGTCATCTTCAGAATGCGCCGGTCGTAGGTGTAGAAGCCGTTGACCTCGTTCTCCACGTCGTACGGTTCGGTGTAGACGGACCCCGACAGGCCGCGGGTCTGCACGAACCGGCCGACCTCCCGGGTGATCTCGACATAGCGGTTGGTCAGCGATGTCTCGTCCGGGAACAGCTCCCCGTAGGCGAAACCGGCACCGGGCTGCCATTCGTGCCCGGTGACCCGCCGCCCGAGGCCGCCGTACTCGCCGAGCACTGCCACCCGCGTAGCGCTCGGAAGCCTTGTGCCGGTGGACATCTGGTAGGCGTGATCGTCGGCGACGTCCCCATTGGACGGTTCCGGGTCCGAGACACAGCAGTTGGAGCCGGAGTTGTGGTCGATCAGCCGGGTGTTGTCGATCGACCGGACCAGGTCGACGATCCGCTGGTTGTCGTACTCGCCCCAGCCCTCGTTGAACGGGACCCACTGCACGATCGACGTGATCCCCTTGAGCTGGTTGACGATCCGGGTCAGCTCGGACTCGTAGTTCACGTGGCTGCGCGCCGGGGTGTCGCCGACCGCGTCCAGCGCGGGCATGTCCTGCCAGACCATCAGACCCAGCCGGTCGGCCCAGTAGAACCAGCGGGCCGGTTCGACCTTGATGTGCTTGCGGACCATGGTGAAGCCCAGGGCTTTCTGCCGTTCCAGGTCGAACCGCAGCGCCTCGTCGGTCGGCGCCGTGTAGATCCCGTCGGGCCAGAAACCCTGGTCGAGGGTGCCGAGCTGGAACACGAACTTGCCGTTGAGCAACGGCCGGAGTACGCCACCGGAGATGCCCTTGGTGATCGACCGCATGCCGAAGTAGCCGGTGACGACGTCACCGCCGTTGGTCATCGTCACGCGCAAGTCGTACAGGAACGGGTCGTCCGGTGACCACAAATGCGGGTTCGGCACCGGGATCCTGATGCTGGCACCGGTGTTCCCGGTCGCGCTGCCGACAACCGTGCCTCCGGCCAGGACTTCGGCGCGTACTTGCTGTCCGGCCGTGCCCTGCACGACGAGGTCGAGTGCGCTCGCCGGGAGGTTCGGGGTGGTGTCGAGACGCGTGATGTTGTTGGCGTTGACCGGTTCCAGCCATACCGTTTGCCAGATACCGGAAGACGCGGTGTACCAGATGCCGCTGGGGTTGCGGCGCTGTTTGCCGATCGGGAACGTGCTGCCGTCGATCGGCGAGGAGGCGCCCACGATGACCTCGTTGGCGCCCGTGCGCAGGGCATTGGTGATGTCGAAGGAGAACGCGTCGTAGCCGCCGGTGTGCGTGCCCACCTGGGTTCCGTTCACCCAGACTCGCGTTTCCCAGGTGACCGCGCCGAAGTTGAGCTTCACCCGGCGCCCGTTCCAAGTGGACGGCACGGTGAACGTGCGGCGGTAGAACATGTTGTCCTCGTGCCGCATGATCCCGGACAGCGCAGACTCGACCGGGTAGGGCACCAGGACGCCTTCGGGCAGCGTGCGGCCGATCGGCGGGGTGTTCAGGTTCGGCGCGCCCTGGAACTCCCAGACACCGTTGAGGTTCTGCCAGTCCGGGCGGACCAGTTGCGGACGCGGGTAGTCGGGCAGGGCGTTGGCCGGGGAGACCTGGCTTGTCCACGGTGTTGACAACGGCGGTGTCTTCGGTGTCCAGGTGGCCGCGACGGCCTCCGGGACGGTGACCAGCGCGGCCGCGAGCAGGGCGCCCGTGACCGCGCCGATCACCTGGCGGCGGGATCTGAACATGCGTTTTCTCCGGGGTTGCAGGGTTATCCGGTGGTGAGCGCGCCGAGGCCGCTGGCCTGGGTGCGCCAGTCGAGCTGGTTCGGTGAGCCGCCGGCCCAGCGCTGGCCGACCCGGTTGAGCGGGTCGCGGTCGGCGGTCCAGACCGAGTCCGCCTGGCGGGTCAGGAACGGCTGGTAGCCCAGTTCGGCGAGGTACCTGACGAAGATTCCCTTGAACTGCTTCTGGTTGTCGTCACAGGAACCGGTGTCGCAGGACTCGGTGAGGATCCCGTTGCGCGCCAGGCCGATTTGCGCCGCGTCGGCCAGTCGCCTCGCGGCGTCGAGATATCGGGTGTCGCCGGTGGCCCGCCAGGTTTCGGTCAGGCCGCCGATCGCCAGGCCCTGGTTGTAGGTCCAGACCGTCTGGCCGTTGTTGCGGCAGTCCTGGGTGAGGCCGTCGTTGACCAGCCCGGCGGAGTTGATGAGGCCGCTGTTGAGGTACCAGTCGGCGGCCGTGCGGGCGCGCTGCAGCCACACGGTGTCACCCGCCGTGCGCTGGTGGACCGACGCGACGAGCCGCAGGTAGAGGCCGCTGGTGATCGCGTTCTTGTAGGTGCGTTCGCGGTTCCACCAGACTCCGCCGCTGCACGTGCTCGGATCCCAGTACTGCTGAACGTAGTTGGCGATGGTGGTCGCCATGCTCAGATAGCGTTGGTCGCGCGTGTAGTCGTAGGCGGCGATCCACGCGAGACCCCACCACGCCGAGTCGTCGATGGCGCGGCTGATGAAGTTGCCCTCGATCGGGTCGGTCGCGCGTTGCCCCGCCGGGAAAACCGCCCGGTTGACATCGAACGTCCGCGCGATAACCCAGTCATACTGCCGATTCCCGGTGCGGGCGGCGTAGTCGATCAGCGTGGTCAGGGTCGCGGCGGAGTTCCACCAACTGCTCGGCCACCACGCCGGGTAGGGATCATAGGAGTACATCAAGGCGTCCGCCGCCGCGTGCGCCCGGCTCTGCACCGGTCTTGCCCACGCCGTGCAGCTGCCTTCGTTGTGACTGGCTTCCCGGCCGCAAGCCCTTACCGCGCCGCCATAATGCCGGCCGCGTGGGTCTCTCGTCGCGAACATCGTTGTCCTGGTTGTGGTCGCGCCCGCCGGGATGGCTGTGCGGCCGAGCGATGAGCCGCCCGGCCAGCTCGCGCCCTGGTCCCAGCTCCGGTCCAGCCAGATCTCGTCGCCTTGGCCGCCCGCTTCGATGCTGCCCCAGGCCATCCCGTTCTGGTCGGTGTGCAGCCGCACGGCGCGCCCGAAGATCGTGGTGCTCGGGACGGGCTCGATCGGGTTGACCGCCTGCGCGGCATCGGTCCGGTCGCACTTCAGGTCGCACACCGCCGGATAGATCCAGTCGGTGCACGCGACCCCACGGGCGTCGCCACACGCACGGATCAGGCCTCTTTTGTGCGCGGCGGGATCCGTGACGTTGTACATCAACGTCCGGGTGCCGGTCCACGTGCCGGGGATGCTTGCCTTACCCAGCAACCCATCCCAGCTCGACCCGCCGTCCCAGCTTCTGTCCAGCCACACGGCGTCCCCGGTCACACCGTTGTCGATACTGCCCCACGCCATCCCGTCCACATCGGACACATGAAGGGTCAGCCGCCGCCCGTTGACCGCCTTGTCGGGCACGGGGAAGATCTCCTGCTTGGCCCGGGACGGATCCAGGGTGTCGCAGGACAGGAAACACACCGTCGTGGCGGCGTGGGCCACCGACGGCGCCATGGTCAGCACCATGGCGATGATCAGCGCCCGGATCACCGCGGGCACCAAGGTCTGCAGTGAACGGCGGCGATAGTGAGAGCGCTCTCACCGGTACGGAACCGCGACAACGTTGTCGACATCTTCGGCCTCCAGGTGCAGGGAGGGATCCTGGTGACCGGCCGATCCTAACGCGCTTACAACGTTGTGCCAACGTTGTAACCACACAAATACTCCAGACGGCCGCTGCGCCGCTGGGCCGTAGACTCTGTGGGCCTTCCCGCCGATCTCGTGATGACCCCGCATCTCCAGACCGAACCGGCCCCGGTGCTCGTGCCGACCGTGGCGGGACCGGACAAGCGCCGGTTGGTCGCGCCGGACGAGCGGCTGTACCGGCTGGGTCGTTGGGGCGGTCACGAGGGCACGCCGTGGATGGGCGCTGTCGCGGGAGATGGTCGTGTCCTGGCCACCAGCGAGAATCCGGCGACCGCCGAGGACATCCATCCGGATCTTCGTGAGCACTACCGAGGGCTGCGCGCGGACGACCCCACCTCCCTGTGGCGGAGCACTGTCACGGACCCTGGTTGTTGACCCACCCATCCTGCGAACAGAGTGGAATTCGCGATGACGGAGTTGTCCGCACTGGACGCGGTTGTGCGCAACGCTGCTCGTGTCCGGCTCGCGGAGGTCCGCACGCCCGCCGAATGCTCGGTGGATCTGGCCCAGCCTGGTGAACGTGACCGGCTGCGGGCGGCCATGGTGGTGGAGTCGTTGCCCGGTGCTGCGTGTGCGTGCGCGGGGGATGTGCGGTTCGAGTTCGTTGATTCGGAGGGGGCGAGTCTCGCGGACGCGGTGCTGCATCACGGGGTGGCGCTTCGCTGGGATGGCTGGCAGGGGCTCGCGGTTCTCCAGGATGGCGGGCTGTTGTTGCGGTGGCTGGACGAGCACAGCCTGCGCGGTCCCTTGCGGCAGGCTGAGGAAGCCGCAACCCAACGCCAGAAAGCAGCTGCGGAGGAGGCGGCTTGGCTCGCGGCAGCACCACCGGCTCTGCGGGAACTCGTCGAATCGATGCTGAGGTCCGAGCTGGGTGTCGATCTTTCGGCGGAGTTCGTGGCCGAGGCACGCGAGCTGCTTTGGCGGGCGGTTCCCGATCCGGTCGACCGGGTGTTGTCGCTGCTGGTGTGGTGCGGGTCGGGGAGCGGCCGGTTGTCGGGGTATCCGTCGCATGAGAAGCTGCCGGATCTGCTCCTGCGGGACGTCCCCATCGCGGAGATCATCGCTGGGCTTCAGGCACCGCACGCCGACGGGCGTCACACCAAAGGCGCTGTCCGGCATCTGCGTGGCTGGAGGACCCGGCGCAAGCAGAAGCGGGACCTGGCGGCGCTTCCCGAGGAGCTCAAAGCCCGGCTGCTGATCTGACCGGTCAGTCCGGGACGACCGGCAGCCTGAACCGCATGCGGAGGCCGCGGTCGAGGGGTTCGGCGGCGACTTGGCCGCCGTGGGTTTCCACGACCTGGCGGACGATCGCCAGGCCCAGGCCGGAGCCGGGCATGGACCGGGCTTGGGTGGACCGGTAGAACCGGTCGAACACGAATGGGAGATCAGCCGGGGGGATGCCGGGGCCCTGGTCGGTGATGGCGAACTCGCCTTCTGCCACGGTGATCGTCACTTCGCCGTTGGGTGGGCTCCATTTCATGGCGTTGTCGACGAGGTTGCCGATCGCGCGTTCGATGGCGTCGGGGTCGACGTGGACGAGGCAGGGGGTGAGGGTGGATGAGAACCGCGGGGCGGTGGGGCGGGTGGTGGCCTTGGCGATGACGGTCTTGGCGACGAGGTCGAGGCGGGTGTCCTCGGTGCGGGCGGTGTCCTCGCCGTAGCGGGCGAGGTCGACGAGGTTGTTGATCAGCGACCGGAGTTCACGCGCCTGGCCGATCGCGTCCTGGACCAGCGCCGGGGCCTCGGGTGCGCCCAGGCCGTCGCCGTCGGCGAGCAGCTCGAGGTTGGTGGTGAGACTGGTCAGCGGGGTGCGCAGTTCGTGGGAGGCGTCGGCGACCAGCTGACGCTGCGCCTGCATGGAGGCGTCCAAAGCCGTTGTCATAGCGGCGAAAGACTGGCCGAGGCGGCCGATCTCGTCCCGTCCGGACAGGCCGATGGGTGCGCGAAGATCGTGGGTTTCGGTGATGTGCTCGACGGTCTCGGTGAGAGCCCGGATGGGACGCAGCACCCGGCGGGCCGCGAGCCGGGCGCTCACCGCGGCCAGCAGACCCCCGCCGAGCGTCAACAAGATCAACAGCGTGGCCAGCGAGGCCAGGATGGCGCTCTGGTCGTCCAGCCTGCGGCCGACCCGCATGAGCGCGCCCCGCGGCTTGCCGTCGAACGGGGCGGTGAACACGCGGTAGTCGGCGCCGTTGTACGTGGCGTCCTGGAAGTATGGCTGCGCCTTGCCGTTGGCGACGTCGGTGTCCAGCTGGGTGACGGTGACGAACTCGTTGTTGGAGCCGGGCCGGACCTCGCCGCTGATGATCTGCACCAGCATGCCGCCCACCTCTACCGGGCTGTCGATCGGGATCTTCTCCCCGGAGTCGGCGAACTTCTGCTTGAGCGCGCGGGCGATGGACTCGCCCTGCCCGACGGTCTGCTTCAGCGAGTCGTCCACCTGGTGGCGCATGATCGACTGCACTGTCGGGTACACCACCACCGACGCCACGGCCAGCGCCAGCAGCACGACGAGGCCACCGGCCAGGCCGACCCGGGTTCGCAAGGTCATGGTTCTTCCCGTAACACGTACCCCAGGCCGCGCACGGTCTGGATCAACCGCGGCTCGCCCAGTTTTCCCCGCAGGTAACTGATGTAGACCCACAACGCGTTCGACGCGGGCCCGAAGTCGTAGCCCCACACCGATTCGAAGATCATCGTGCGGCTCAGCACGCGTTCCGGGTTGCGCAGGAACAACTCCAGCAGCGAGTACTCGGTCCGGGTCAGCTCGATCGGCCGCCCGGCGCGGTGCACGCGGCAGGTCGTGGTATCCATCTCGACATCGGCGAACCCCAGCACCTCCTGGACCGCGCCGCTGCGCCGCAACAGGGCCCGTAGCCGGGCCCGCAGCTCGTCCAGCGCGAACGGCTTGACCAGGTAGTCGTCGGCTCCGGCGTCCAGCCCGGCGACGCGGTCCTCGACCAGGTCACGCGCGGTGAGCATGAGGATCGGCGTCTGGTCGCCGCCCCGGCGCAACCGGCGGCAGATCTCCAGGCCGTTCGGTTCCGGGACCAGTACGTCCAGCACGATCACCTCGGGCCGTGACCGGCCCAGCTCGTCCAGCGCCTGCAGGCCGTCGGCCGCGAGCGACACCTGATACCCGTCCCGCCGCAGCGCGTGCTCGAGTGAGCGGCGGACGGCCTCGTCGTCATCGACCACCAGTACCCGCACGCGCCCAGTATGGAGCACACCGTCCGGTCCGGACCGGCTGTTGGCCGGCCCGGACCTGCTATCGGACAGGATCACTTCCCGGCCGGTGCCTTGTCCTCCGGCTTGCCGCCCTGCTGCTTGGCGTACTCCTCCTTCACCTTGCGCAGCGCGTCGAGCAGCCGCTGCGGGGTGATGCCCAGGCCCTTGGCGATGGCGATGAACGCCGGGTCCTTGGCGAGGTCGTCACCCCGGCCGCCGACCTTGTCCAGGTCCTTGAACACCTGCTGGGCCCGGTCCTGGCTGATCTTCAGCTCGGCGGCCAGGAGCTTGACCACCTCGGCGGGCACGCCGTGGTCGTCCTTGGGCGGCGAGGGTTTCTTGCTGCCGTCACCGGACAGCGCGTCCAGCACCTTCTCCGCCTGGGCGACCGTGATCCCCAGTTCCTTGGCGAACGCGGCGACCGCGGCCGCCTTGTCGGTTCCCTTGCCCAGGGCGCGCTTCAGGTTGTCCAGCGCCGTCCTGAGCTGCTGGACCGACACGTGCAGGCTCGCCGCGATCTTGGCGAACCGCTCGTCCTGCTTGCCGTCGTCCTTCTTCTTCCCGTCGGTCTGCGCCGACGCGGGAGCGGCCGGAGCCGCCGCCGACGCTGCGGCCGCGCCGGTCACCGCCGTCAGGCCGGCCACGATCGCCGCGGCGGCAAGCCTGGTCCGAATCCCCATGTGTGTCCTCACTCGATGCGGGGCACCGGCCAGCCCGGTGCCTGCTGCCAGCACACCAACGGCAACTCAGCGCGACTTTCACCCAACCTTGGAATCACCTAAGGAGATCGACGGCGTTAGGCGCGGACGGTGAGCACCGATAGGGAAATCGATCGTGTGCGGCGGGTGGTCCTGTCAGGATCGGGAGTATGTCGTTCGAGGAACTGGTCGCCGAGGCGAATGCGGTCTCGGTGGACGGGTGGGACTTCTCGTGGCTGGACGGGAGGGCCGTGGAGCAGCGGCCCTCGTGGGGGTATGCCAAGCAGATGGCGGGCAGGGTCGCCACCGCGCAGGCGGCGCTGGACATCCAGACCGGCGGCGGAGAAGTGCTCGCGGAGGCGCCGAAGTTCCCGCCGGTGATGGTGGCCACCGAGTCGTGGCCGCCGAACCTGGCCAAAGCGGCGGCACGGTTGCGGCCCAGGGGTGTGGTGGTGGTCGCGGACCGCGATGACCCGCCGCTTCCGTTCGCGGACAACGCGTTCGACCTCGTGGTGAGTCGTCATCCGGTGGTGCCGTGGTGGGGCGAGATCGCGCGGGTGCTGGCTCCGGGTGGGACGTACTTCTCGCAGCAGGTCGGGCCGGCGAGTGTGTTCGAGTTGGTCGAGTACTTCCTGGGGCCGCAATCGGACGAGGCGAGGAACGGACGGCACCCGGACAAGGCGCGGGCCGACGCGGAGGCGGCCGGGTTGACGGTCGTGGACCTGCGGATGGAGTCGCTGCACACCGAGTTCCGGGATATCGGCGCGGTGGTTTACTTCCTGCGCAAGGTGATCTGGATGGTGCCCGGCTTCACGGTCGAGGAGTACCTGCCGAAGCTGCGCGCCCTGCACGAGCGGATCGAGGCGGACGGTCCGTTCGTGGCCACCACCACCCGCTACCTGATCGAGGCCACCAAGGCCTGAGGTGCAACCGTGGGGTTGCGCCTCAGCCGGAGATGTGCAATCATGGAGTTGCACATAAGGAGGACTCGATGCACATCGAACGCAGCACGCTGATCGCGGCCCCCATCGAACGGGTCTGGAAGCTGGTCGCCGCGCCCGGGTGGTGGGCCGCCGACGAGGCGAACCGGCCCAGCGTGGAACCGGTCGAGGGCGAGTCGCTGGTGGTGAAACACGCCGAACACGGCGAGTTCCCGGTCCGCGTCGAGAAGGTGGACCGGCCCAGGTACGTGGCCTTCCGCTGGGTGAGCGCCTTCCAGGGCGAGGAACTGCGCGAGGACAACAGCACGCTCGTGGAGTTCACGCTGACCACCGAAGGCGACATGACCCGGCTGCGGGTCGTGGAGAGCGGGTTCGAGGCGCTGCCCACGACCGAGGACAACCGCGCCAACGTGATCAAGGACCACACCGAGGGCTGGGCCCAGTGCTTCGACCAGGTGGCAGCGCGGGCATGAGCGACGCGACCACGGTCGACAGCGTCCTGGCCGCGCTGGCCGACCCGACCCGGCGCCAGCTGCTCGACGTCCTGTCCGCACAGGGCGAGGCGACTGCGACCATGCTCGCGGAGCGGCTCCCCGTGTCCCGGCAGGCGATCGTCAAGCACCTCGCCGTCCTGGACGCGGCCGGGCTGGTCGCCGGCAGCCGCGTCGGCCGCGAAGTGCGGTATGCCGTGCGGCCAGAGGCATTGAACGTGACCGCGCGCTGGATGGCCGCCCGCGCGGCCGAATGGGATCGCCGCCTGGCGGACATCAAACGCATCGCGGAGGCGGCCGAGGACTGAAGGACTCTCTGATGGCAGTCGAAACGGTTACCCCTGCGCGTTTTACGGCTCCGCTGAACTCGGCCACCGGTCGCTGGACCGTCCTGGCGGCGGTGCTCGGATCGAGCCTCACCATGCTCGACGGCACCATCGTGACGATCGCGCTTCCCGGGATCGGCAACGATCTCGGCACGAGCGTCGCCGGTCTACAGTGGACGATCACCGGCTATACCCTGACGCTGGCCGCGTTCATTCTGCTCGGCGGGTCGTTGTCCGACCGGGTGGGGCGTCGCAAGGTGTTCGTGTGGGGCGTCGCCGGGTTCGCGCTGACATCGCTGTTGTGCGCGGTCGCGCCGGATATCGAGACGCTGATCGCCGCGCGCGTGCTGCAGGGCGTGGCCGGGGCGATGGTGACGCCGGGCAGCCTCGCGTTGATCTCGGCGTCGATCGATCCCGCGGATCGCGGTGCCGCGGTGGGGATCTGGTCGGGGCTCGGGGGAGTAGCGAGCGCGGCCGGTCCGTTCCTGGGCGGGTGGCTGGTTGAGGTGACCGGGTGGCGGTCGGTGTTCCTGATCAACCTCCCGCTCGCGGCCTTCGTGATCGCGATCGCCAGGAATGTCCCCGAAAGCACCCATCCCCGCGCGCCCGCGAAGATCGACGTGTTCGGCGCGCTCACCGCGGCGGCGGGACTGGGTGTGCTGACCTACGCGCTGATCTCCTCGACGTGGGCGCTGCTCGGGCCCGGACTGGCACTGATGGCGGCGTTCGTGGTGATCGAGCGGACCACCGGCCACCCGCTCGTGCCGCCGTCGTTGTTCCGGTCGCGGATCTTCACCGCGACCAACCTCGTGACGTTCGCGGTGTACGCGGCGCTGGGCGGGTCGGTTTTCCTGCTGGCCCTGCAACTTCAGCTGGTCGGCGGCTACCAGCCGCTTGCCGCGGGCCTGGCTACCGCGCCGGTGACCGTCCTGATGCTCGTGCTGTCGCCGCGGGCCGGGCGGTGGGCGCAGGAACACGGGCCGCGCATCCCGATGACCGTCGGGCCGTTGCTCGCCGCGCTCGGCATGGTCCTGATGCTCCGCATCGGCAGCCAGCCGTCGTACCTGTCCGACGTGCTGCCCGCCTTGATCGTGTTCGGCCTCGGTCTGTCCACATTGGTCGCCCCGCTGACCAATGCTGTGCTCAGCTCGGTCCCCACAGCGGACGCCGGAGTGGCCTCGGGCGTGAATAACGCCGTTGCGCGCACAAGCCAACTGTTGGCTGTTGCGGCGCTTCCGGGCCTGGCGGGTATCACTGGATACACCGATCCGGGTAAGTTCGATCACGGCTTCCACACCGCGATGTTGATGTGTGCTGGGATGTTGTGCGCTGGCGGGCTGCTCTCGCTCGCCCTCGTCCACCGGCCCGAAAGGACAGCTCGATGACCGTCGTGACCGCCCATCGTGAGATCGCCGCAAGCGCGGACCGGATCTTCGAGCTCATCGCCGACCCCAGCAGGCAACCGCTGTGGGACGGCAACGACAACCTCGCCGAAGCGCCTGCGGGGCAACGCGTCCACGGCACCGGTGAGGTGTTCACGATGACGCTCACCCGGGGCATGGTCCGGGAGAACCACGTCGTCGAGTTCGAGGAGGGCCGCCGGATCGCCTGGCGCCCGGCTGAACCCGGCCAGCAGCCGCCCGGCCACCTCTGGCGCTGGGAGCTCGAACCCATCGACGACACCCACACCAAGGTCACCCACACCTACGACTGGACCGAGCTGACCGACCCCAACCGCCTGCCTCGCGCCCGCGCCACCACCACGGACAAACTCCGCGCCTCGATCGACCGGCTGGCCGCGCTCGCCGAGTCCTAACCGCTGAGCAGGGCGATGATGGCCTGCTGTTCTGCCTTGGCCGCTGCGGAGCCGACTCCGCCGCGGCCGGTGGTCCAGCGGGCGAGATCCAGCGCTGTCGAGCCGTGGTCGTTCGCCAGCTGGGGATTGGCGCCCGCGGCGAGGAGTGTTCGCACGGCGGCGGAACAGCGGTTGCGGACGGCGCGGTGCAATGGAGTGACGCCGCCGAGGGCGGTGGCGTTGGGGTCGGCGCCCACGGAGATCAGGTACTCGATGATCGCCTGCTGGCGGGGTGGGTTCCAGGTGAGTGCGCCGGGGCCGCCCATGACCGCCGCGTGCAGAGGTTCGGCGCCACGGCGGTTGCGGGCTCGGATATCGGCGCCGCGGGCCACCAGTTCACGGGCGATCTCGACGTCGTAGGCGAACGCGGCGGCGTGCAACGCGGTATCGCCCTCATAGACCTGAGCCTGACACGCCTCGATGAACATCTCGTCGGCACGCGCCAACCGTGCCGTCGCCAACTCCGGCGCGGAGGCGTGGACGGCCGCGTGATCACCGGTCGCGATGGCCCTCAGCAATGCGGTGAGCACGCTAACCCACGCCGTCGGTGAACTCGGCCGCGAACTCGCCGAGCGCGATGCGGTTGGGCAGGCCGGTCTTGGTCATCAGGTTGCACACATGGCGTTCGACCGTGCGGGGCGACAGGTGCAGGCGGTCGGCGATCTCGCGGTTGCCCAACCGGCCCACCAGCAGGGTCAGCACCTCGAACTCACGCACGGTCACACCCGCTGACCGCAGCTCCGGCGGAATCCCGTCGGAGCCCTCACGGCGCTGAGGAACTCGCGCTCCGGCCCTGCGCAGCAGAGCACGGCACGCACCGGCGACCGCGGGGTTGTCGGTGCGGTGGAAGTGGTCTTCGGCGGTACGCAGCCAGGACACCGGATCGCCCCAGTTGTCCTCGATGGCCGCTTCGCTGACCAGGCGCAGGCCGAGGTGGCGGCTCATCGTGTAGTGCTCGCCCGCGGTCAGAGCCTCGGCCACGGCGGCCGAGGCGGCCTCGCCGTCCCCCGCACGGCCGTTCAGGACGGCCTCGGCGAACAGGACGAACTGGCGGTCCCAGCGCAAAGCGCTCGCCGGGTTGACCGCCACACTGTCCACATCGGACCGATCCGCGCGGCCCGCCAGGACCCGCAACAACACGTGCAAACCGTACTTGCCGGACAGGAAGTACTGGCTCGACCCGTGGTCCTCGCTGGTGACCGCGCTGTCGAGGTCCTCGCGCGCCCGCGGCAGATCCTCCTCCAGCAATGCGCAGAACGCCGACGCGAGACCCAGGATCCGCGGCGCGTGCTGGTCGACGTCGCCGCCCCACCGGGCGAACTCGTCCAATGTGGACTCGAACTCGCGCCGGTGGCCCTGGTGCCCGGCCAGAACAGCACGGGTGAGCAACACGTACTGGGTCGTCTCCAGCAGTTTCAACCGGGTCGTCTCGGCCAGCACACGGGCGGTCAACGCACCGGCGGCCGCGTAGTCACCACGCAGCACCGAATGCAGCGCGATGCTCGCTTCCGCCTGGTACTGCGCCGTCACGGCACCGACCCGAACCGCCTGATCACGGGCGCGTTCCAGCCGGGTCAGCTCGGCGGTGCGCAGCGCGTCGTCGTTGCCCAGCCGGATCAGCGCGTGGATCTCCCAGATCGGCAGCCCATGCCGCACGGACAACGAACGGGCCCGTTCCAGGCACGCGGTCGCCTCGTCGGGATCGCGGTGCCGGGTGATCGAACCGAGCAACTGCCAGGCCTGGCAGGCAACCACCGGCAACGGCACCTGCTCGGCGACGGCCGCCGCCTTGCGAGCGAGGGCCTCGGCCGCCGCGAGCTGGTCTGCCCCGGCGACGTCGAGCACCAGATGCGCGGCGACGGCGTCGATGGGCGCGATGTCCTCGGCCGAGGCGTCCTGGCCGAGCAGCGCACGCGCCACCTCCACCTGGGCAAGGCCGTCCTCGGTCCGGCCCGCGATCGTCGCCGTCCAGGCCAGCCGAGTGTGCAGTTCGGCGCGGCGCTGTGGGGTGAGCCCGGCGACGCGGTCCAGCTCGTCCGCCAACGCCAGCGCCCGCTCGGCGAGTCCCGCCTCGGCTAAGGCGTGCAGCAACTGTTCGAGCGCGCCTGCCCGGGCGGGTTGGTTGTGCGGCAAGAACTCCAGCGCCCGGTCCAGCAGCGCGACGGCCGAGGTCGCCGCGCCGAGGTCGAGCGCACGCCGTCCCACCTCGGTGAACAACGCGCCGGCGGCCGTCCGGTCGCGAGCGTCCAAGCGCAGCCGCGCGGCGATCTCGCACCACTCGCCGGGCAGGCCCGGGTGCATGACCTCGACGGTGTCGGCCAGGGTGGCGGCGAACTTGGCGTGCTCGTCCTGGTCGAGGGTGGCCAGCACGGCCTCACGGCTGAGGTGGTGGTGGAAGGCGTACCAGCCAGGAGTTTGCTCGTCCGGCGCGACCAGCTGCCCGGCGACGTCGTTCTGCAGCAAGGTGAGCAGGTCGCGGTCGGTCAGACCGGTGACGCGCTGGACCACACCGACCGGGAAGCGCTGCCCGAAAGCGGCGGCCACCGCCAGCAGTTCTCGTGTCCTGGGTCCGAGCTGGGCCACCCGCCGCGCCAGGGGACGGGCCAAACCGGCCGATAACGGTGTTCCCGCAGTGGGTGAGAGGTGCCATGAGTCGCCGTCCGGGACGAGCACGTCGTCGGCGACCATGGCGGTGACCAGTTCCTCGACCATGAACGGGTTGCCGAAACTGCCCGCCCACAACAGGTCCACGACCGGTTCGGGGATTTTGGCCGGTTCGATGCCCAGGCAGTCGCCGGCCACCTGCGGCAGCCGCGAGCGGGGCAGCCGGTCCAGCTCGACGAGTTCACAGGTACCTCGGCGGGACGCCGCCCGCACCAGGGTCATCGCCGGGCAGTCCTCGTCGCGGATCGAACCGAGCAGCAGCATCGGCTGCGGATCGGCGTTGTCGATCAGGTACTCCAGCACCGCGAGTGTCTCGGGGTCGGCCTCGTTGAGGTCGTCGAGGTTCAGCAGGCAGCCGCGGTCGCGGCCGGCCAGGGTGATCAGCCGGAGCACCGCTTCGGCCAGCACGACCAGCGACTCGCCGGTGCGGCTGGTCTCCGGCGTGTCCCACTCGGGCACCAGCCTGCCCAGGATCGGGCCGTACGAGCCGAGGTCCGCCGGTTCGACGGGATCGGTGCGCAGCAGGGAGAGAATCGCCTCGGTGAGCGGGCGGAAGGGTGCGGTCAGGCCGATCGCGCTCGCCCGCCCGCGCATGAGCCCCATGCCCGAGGTGTAGGCGAGCTCGGTCGCCGCCGCGGCGAGCCGGGACTTGCCGATGCCGCTCTCGCCGATGAGGAAGACCGCGCCGCCGCGGCCCGATCTGGCCGCCGACAGCATCCGGTCGAGAGCCCTCAGCTCGCCGTCGCGACCGAAAAGACCTGTCGAACGATGCCGCACCCAAGTGATGCTAGTGATCTAAAAGGCGGGCCGACCAGTGCTGAACGTGTGTACCAGTCGGCCCCTTCGGCTGCGATGTTCTGCCCTTCAGTGATTGACAGGAGGACAACAAGTGCTGCCCAGCGTGTCGGCGACCGCGTCCGGCGTCCCGGCGAGCACGCTGGCCGCCAGGATCGCGACCGGCAGGCCGACCATGCTCAGCGCGGCGGCGCGGGTCGCGAAGGACACGGTGGGGAACAGGCGCATGCTGCCGGCCGGGTCGAACTGTTCGGGCGCGTTCGGGATGGTGTTCGACAAGGTTCTGCACTCCTTCTTCTTCGGGACGGGTAAGGCGTCGACCGCGTCACGCGGTGGTCTGGTGGAGCAGGAGCACGGACGGCACCTGCTGGGGCGCGGCCAGGCGAAGTAGCCCGTAACCGATCCCGGCGAGGCCGGTCAGCAGTCCTGGGGTGGGCACTTCGCCGGGCACTCCGCACAGCGGTCCGTGCCGGCGCAGCACGGTGAGCAGGAGACCGGTACGGCGGCGCAGGGCGCGGGCCGCGTCGGTCTGCCGGTCGGTGCCGGTGAGCACGGTGAGCACCTCGGCCAGGCCGAGTTCGCCGTGGCACAGCGACAGATCCCGGCGGACGGGGCCGTCGGCGAACGCCTCGATGGCGTCCGGCCGGACCGACGCCGGCAGCAACGTCTGGGCCAGCGCGAGCCCGGCCGCTCCGTTGCACCACCCAGGCGATGTGGCGTCCCCGGCTCGGGCGAGCCGACGTCCGACGATCCGGTGGTCCTCGCCGGGGCCGAGAGTGCCGAGGGCCCAGGCAATTCCGGCAAGTCCGTCAAGGAACCCAGAAGGTCCATTGTGGACACCTTGGGTCAGCAGGCCGGCGCAGTGGCGAGCGGTGGCGCTCGCGGTATCGAGGCCGAGGTCGGCGTGCACGGCGGTCATCGCGGCCAGGCAACCGGCGAGACCGCCCGCCCAGCCGGGTTCGGCGTTCTCGGTCGCGGCCGCCGCGGCGAGCGGCACCGTGGCGGCCGCCAGCTCGGTGAGGCGTGGCTCCTCGAGCAGGGCACCGAGCCGCGCGAGTCCGTACGCGATACCGCCGAGACCGTGCAGCCCGCCGCAGCCGATCGCGGCCACCAAGTCGGGCCGCTGAGCCAGAGCGGTGATGAACCCAGGTGCGGCGGTGACGGCCGCGCGGGCCTGGTCGGCGTACCGCGCGAGCCCGGTGACCTTGGCCAGCTGGGCCAGGAACACCGCCACGCCAAGGTATCCGCTGCCCAGGCTCGCGCCCATCGGCGTCACGAGCCAGTGCTGCGCCTCGACGGCCTCCAGACCCAGCCAGGTGACGCGGCCGCCGCCGGTGATGCCACGGGCGACGATCTGGTCGGCGACCCCGCAGGCCGCCGCGAGCAGTTCGTCCGGGTGGGCGCCCGCGCCCTGCGGGTCACCGGACACCGGCCCGGCTTGCGGATGCGCGGGGCTGGGCGCGCGGGTGGCCATGGTGGCGGCGATGACCCATTCCTGGTCGCGCCGGTCCACCTCACCCAGCTCCGACAGCGTGCTCAGCGTGGCGGAAAGACCGGTCTGCGGGAGCGGTTGCGGCAGGTCCACGCCGCGGGACGTGCGCAACCGGCCGGTGCCGACGCACGCGGTGAACATCGGCACGTCCCCGGCCCACAAGTCGGCGATCTCGTGCCGCAGTTGCTGAGCGAACAGCGGATGCCCGGTGCGGCCGGGGTAGAGCACGGCCAGCGCCCGGTCGCGGTCGAGCGCGTCCCGCAGGACGTCCGGGTGCGTGGTCTCGTCGAGCAGGGTGCCGAACACCCAGGTCGGGCGGGTCACCACGCGGACGTGCAGGCTCGCGCAGTCGCGGACGAGGTCGGTGAGTTTCTCGGCGTGTTCGGTGATGGCGTCGTAGGCCTGGCGGAACCCGGCGAGCATGGCGTGCTCGTGCGCGGCCGGGTCGACCGGCTTGCCGTCCAGCATCGGGCGGTTCGCCGCGCCCGCCAGCTCGGCCGGGCGCCGGGTCAGCCGCATCAGGTCGGTGCCCGCGTCGAGCCAGTGGACGGCGGAGGCGGGGGAGTCGCCCTGTTCGCCGCCCAGCCCGGACATGTCGGCCACACCCTGTTCACCGACGAACTTCAACGGCAGCAACGCCGTCCGGTGCACCGAGGCGTTCAGCGCGTCGGCGGCCGGGTCACCCGATCCGGCCGGCGCGAGGCTCGGCTGGAACAGCGTCTCCAGGTCGACCGGGATCGGCTGGTCGCCGTGCGCGATCAGGTTCTCGTAGTGCATGTCGGTGGCGCGCACCGCGTGCAGCAACGCCAGCAGCGCGCCTTGCCGGTGGTAGAACCGGTCGGCGGCGGCGCGGTCGGCCAGCGGCTCGGCGCTGATGTACTCGCTCCAGCCGTATCCCGCGCAGGCCATGGTCTTCGGTGTCCGTGGGAAGAGGTCGTCGTCGGCGAGACAGTCGAGAAACCCGGCGAACCGGACCGCGGCGGTGACGTCGTGCGGCTTGTAGACGACCCGGCGGCCGTCGGCGAACTCGAACACCGCGACCGAACGCCCACCCGCGTGCTGGTCCCCGCGAGCGTCCAGGACGCGCGTGACGCGACCCGGATCGATCCCGTCGAGCAGGTTCTCGACCAGCGCGGCCCGGTCCTGGGCGAAACGGTCGAGCAGTTCGACCGTCGCGGTGGCCGTGGCCTGCGTCGCCTGGGCGAGCAGCCGGGCCAGCACCGGGTAACGGGTGAACACCTCGGCGAGGCCGGCGGGACGGGTCAGCCGGCGGACGAAGTCGTTGAACCGGGCCTGGCCGTCCTCGCCGTCCAGGCGGCCACTGGTCCGCCAGCGGTGCAGCTCGGTGACCAGCGTGCGCACAGCGATGGCGACCAGGCGGCGGCCGAGCCCGACGGTGATCCCGTCGGCGACCTGCGCGAGGTCGACGTCCTCGGTCACCGAACCGCGGATCTGGGCGGTGACGTCCTCGGCGAACGGCGCGAGGATCCGGGCGAACGCGCTCTGCCAGTCCGCCGGTTCGGCGTCCAACGGCCGCGCGGTGCTGATGGCACGCTCGGCGAGCCGGGCCCAGGCGGGCTGCGGCACGCGGGCGGCGAGCTCGGCGTTCGTCTCGGTGAGCCGCACGGTGAGCGGCATGCCCAGGTCGGTGAGGCGCAGGGCGAACACCGGGTCCGGTTCGGCCGGGCCACCGTCCGGCAGGTCGCCCCGTTCGTGCAGGGCGAGTCCGGGGGCCCACCAGGCCGCAGGGGCCTCGATGCCGGGGAAGTCTGTGGTCGCGCTCACAGCTCGGAAGATTTCCAGACCGGGTCCGCGCGGTCATGAGTGTGATACCCCCACATTTTGTCCCGGGGTAGGGGTGCGTAGGGGTGGCCGTCCTGCGCGTTGATCGGGTTCCCGCTGGCCGGGGGCCTGAGCGGAATGTGCGTGACCAGGCCCGAAGCGGCGGAAACCGGCCCGACGCACGCTGTCGCCATGGACAAGGAGATATCTGAACCGGTGCGGGTCAGCGTCGTGGCCCTGGACCCGATGTTGGAAGTGGGGGCCACCAGCGCGTTACGCAGCTGCCCCGACGTCGAGGTCGTCCTACCATCCGAACATGCCGCGGTGACCGTGGTCGTCGTCGACGAGGTGGACCAACGCGTCCTGGACATCGTGCGCACGACCAGGGCCGAGCCGTACCGCCCCGAGGTGGTCCTGGTGGCCACGGAACTCGCCCCGACGGACGCCCTGCAGGCGATCGTCGCGGGAGCGTCCGGGCTGCTCCGTCGCTGGGAAGCCGACCGGACCCGCCTCGCCGGTGTGGTGTCGGCGGCCGCGACCGGCGACTGCACCGTCCCGTCGGAACTACTGGACCAGCTGCTGGACTACGGCGCCTCGCCGCTCACGCCGACCAGCAGCGGTGGCCTGACCGACCGCGAACGGGCCGTCCTCGCCCTGGTCGCCGACGGCCACGAGACCGACGAGATCGCCACCCGCCTGTGCTACTCGTCCCGCACCGTCACCAGCGTGGTGCACGACATCACCCGCCGGTTCCGGCTGCGCAACCGCGCCCACGCCGTCGCCTACGCCCTGCGCGCCGGCCTGCTCTAGGTGCTCGTGAGTGGTTTTGCCCGTTCCAACGGGCAAAACCACTCACGAGGCCGGGGTGGGTCAGGCGCGGGCCATCTGCTCGCGCAGGCTGCGGGGACGCATGTCCGTCCACACGCGACCGATGTGGTCCAGGCAGTCCTGCTTGGTGCCGGATGTGCCTTCGGCGGTCCATCCGGGTGGCAGGTCCCGGTCCGCCCACCAGATCGAGTACTGCTCCTCGTCGTTGCGCACGACGCGGTAGACCCCGTCGTCGGTCATGGGCTCCTCCTTGTGAACGGCGTTCCGGGTAAGACGAGCGTGCCGCCCGGTTCTGTTCTCCCGTAGAGACAAAAGCGCAGAACCCGTGCTGCGCCTGCTTCCCTGGTCGCGTGTCCGTCCAGGACGGACGCTTGGGTCGGTGTCAGGACCCGATCCATGGAGGTGCACCGGTGGACAGCGCCCGTGTGGTGTCGTTCGCGCAGGAACGACTGTGGTTCCTCGACCAGTTGCGGCCCGCCGCGCCGGACTACCTGCTGCCGCTGGCCCTTCGGGTGCGCGGCGAGCTGGACGTACCGGCGCTCACCAGGGCCTTCCAGTCCATTGTGGACCGGCACGAGGTGCTGCGGACCCGGTACGTCGCGGTCGACGGTGAACCGGTCGCCCTGGTCGAGGACCAGCTCGAGGTCATCCTGGAACGCGGCGACGACAAGGACTTCCTGCGCGACGCGCTCGACAAGCCGATCGACCTGGAGACCGGCCCGCCGTTCCGGCTGACCCTGGTCCACTTGGGACACGACGACCACCTGCTGGTGTTCGTCGTGCACCACATCGCCTTCGACGGCTGGTCCTGGAGTGTGTTCGCGCGGGAACTCGCCGCCGGTTACTCCGGCCAGTCCCTGGAACCCCTTGCCATGCAGTACGCGGAAATCGCGCAGTGGCAACGGGATCGCTTCACCAGCGAGCGTGGCCAGCGGCAGCTCGCGTACTGGCGCACGCGGCTCGGCGGCCTGCCCGCGCTCGAGTTGCCCACGGATCGTGTCCGTCCGCGGACCTGGGATGGGGCGGGCGACGCCGTCCATTTCGACCTGCCCGCCGAACTGCTCGCGGAGGTCGACCGGTTCGCTCGTAGCCGCCGTTGCACGCGCTATATGGTTCTGGTGGCGGTGTTCCAGGCGTTGCTCGGCCGTGCCAGTGGCCAGACCGACTTCGCGATCGGCACTCCGGTGGCCGGCCGTACGCGTCCGGAAGCCGAGGCGCTGCTGGGGTTGTTCACGAACTCGTTGGTACTGCGCGCCGATCTGTCCGGCACGCCCACGTTCGACGAACTGCTCGCCAGGGTCCGGGCCACCGCGCTGGGCGCGTTCTCCAACGCCGACATCCCGTTCGAGCAGATCGTCACCGAGGTGGCGCCCGACCGGGACATGGCGCGCAACCCGCTGTTCCAGGTGTCGTTCTCGCTGCTGGAAGTGCGCCAGCAGACCAAGCTGCCCGGGGTGGACGTCGAGTTCGTCGAGACCCCGAAAACCGGGTCGCCGACCGAGTTGTTCCTGGACCTCAACGTGTTGCCGGACGGCAGCGTCAATGCGCGTCTGCACTACGTCACCGCGTTGTTCGACCACGCTCGCGTTGAGCGGCTGGCCGATGGGTTCGTCGAGTTGCTGCGCGCGGTTCTCGCCGAGCCCGGCGCCGGCGTCACCCGGCTGGCGCGGCGCCTGGACCTGCGGCCCGCGGGGGAGACCGAACGCCTGTTGTACGCGTGGAACGACACCGCGACCGCCGTGCCTGACCGGACCATCACCGAACTGTTCGCCGCGCAGGCGCTGTTCACTCCGGACGCGATCGCCATCCGAACGTCCACTAAGGACATCACCTACGCCCAGCTCGACCGCGCCACCAACAAACTCGCGCACCACCTGCGTGACCTTGGGGTCGGCCCGGGTGCGCTGGTCGCGGTGTTGCTGGACCGTGGGCCGCAGTTGCTGACCGCGTTCCTCGCCGTGCTCAAGGCGGGCGGCGCGTACGTGCCGATCGACCCCGAATATCCGGCCCAGCGGGTGGAGTTCATGGCCCGCGACTCCGGTGCCCAGGTGATGATCACCCAGTCCGCCCTGGCCGGGCGGGTCGACGGCACTGCCCGGCACGTCGTTGTTCTCGATCGCGATCAGACCGTCATCGACGTCCAGGCGAACCGGGATCTGGGCCGGACCGCCGTCGCCGAGGACCTCGCGTACGTGATCTACACGTCCGGGTCGACCGGGACACCCAAGGGTGTGATGGTCCACCATCGGGCGTTGACCAACTTCGTCCTGTCTATTGTGGACCGGCCTGGACTGCGCGCCGGTGACTCGGTCATGGCGCTCACCACGATCTCGTTCGACCCGTCGGTGCTGGAGATGTACGTGCCGCTGCTGGTCGGCGCCACGGTGATCATGGCCGATACCGAGCAGGCCCGTGACCCCGAGCGGATGACCGGCCTGATCGCGCGCACCAAACCGACCGCCGTCCAGGCCACCCCGGTGACCCTGCGGATGCTGGCCGACTCCGGCTGGCGGCCACCCGCCGGCCTGAAAGTCCTGTCCGGTGGGGAAAAGCTCCCGGCGGAGCTGGCCCAGCGGCTCGCCGCGGACGGCGCCACCGTCTGGGATCTGTATGGCCCGACCGAGGCCACCGTCTGGGCCACGGCCGCGCGGCTCGACCACACCGGCCACGTCGAGGACTGGTCGCCGCTGGCGAACTACACCATCCACCTGCTGGACGCCCACCTCGAACCGGTTGCGGTCGGTTCGGTTGGCGAGTTGTACATCGGCGGCCCCAGCGTGGCTGTGGGCTACCGGCGTCAGCCCGCCCTGACCGCCGAACGCTATGTGCCCGACCCGTATGCGGTGATCCCGGGCGGCAGACTGTACAACACCGGCGACCTCGCGCGGCGCCGACCGGACGGGGCGGTGGAGATCCTCGGCCGGGCCGACCGGCAGGTGAAGATCCGCGGCCACCGTATGGAACCCGGCGAGATCGAGACCGCCCTGACGGCCCACAACGGGGTTGGCAGCGCCGTCGTGCACCCGACCCCGACGCCGAGCGGCGAACTGCAGCTCACCGCGTACCTCATCCCCAGTGGTGAAGCCATTCCTTCGGCCGATGAGCTGCGGGAGCTTCTGCTGCAACGGATGCCCGACTACATGACGCCCGCCGCGTACGTGCCGATGGCGGCCTTCCCGTTGACCCCCAACGGAAAGATCGACTACAACTCGCTGCCGTTGCCCGAGGCGGGCGCGGTGGAAGACCGTATCGCCCCGCGGACGGACACCGAGCGTGTCGTCGCGGACGTGTGGCAGGAAGTCCTGGGCAGCCCGCGGATCGGCGTGCACGAGAACTTCTTCGACCTCGGCGGCCACTCGCTGCTGGCCACCCGCGTCGCCGTGCGGCTGCGGGCCCAGCTCGGCATCGACGTGCCGGTACGCGGGTTGTTCGACCACAGCACGGTGGCCACCCTGGCCGCCGCACTGACCGACTATCCGCGGATCTCCGCGCAGACCGCGAAACCGGCGCTCACCATCCGGCGGCGGGTGGCCGAGAGGACGCCGTCATGACCGTCGCCCCTGACCCGGTCATGGTGACCAGGGCCGACCGGGCGGCCCGCGCGGTCTTCGACGAGCTCGAACCGGACGTCCGCCGCTACAGCCGGACGTTCCCGGTCGTGTTCAACCGCGCCCGCGGCGCCGAACTGTGCACCGAGCACGGCCGCCGGTTCGTGGACATGGTGGCCGGGGCTGGAGCACTGAACTATGGGCACAACAACATCTACATCAAGCGCCGGGTGCTGGAGTACATCAACGCCGACGGCATCGTGAACGGCCTCGATCTGTACACAGTGGCCAAACGGGAGTTCCTGAAGACCTTCAACGACATCGTGTTGCGGCCCCGGGGACTCGACTTCAAGGTCCAGGTCTGCGGCCTGACCGCCGCCGACGCGGTCGAAGCGGCGCTTTCGCTGGCCCGCAAGGCGACCGGACGACGTGGCGTGATCGCGTTCCCAGGTGACATGGCGTATCCGCAGGGTCCGTCGACCGCCGTGATCGAACACCTGGTGGATCGCGACATCCCGGCCGCGATCCTCGTCGAGCCGGTCGACGTGGCGGGCGGTGTGCACGAGGCGCCTGCGGAGTGGCTGGCCGGGGTGCGGATGCTCGCCGACCGGTTCGGCATTCTGCTGATCTTCGACGAGACCCGGACGGGCAGCGGCCGCACCGGCCCGTTCTTCGGCTTCGAACACTCCGGTGTGCGGCCGGACATCGTGATCCTCGCCGACTCGGTAGGCGGTTACGGCATGCCCTTGTCGTTGCTGCTGTTCCGCCGCGACTTGGCCGTGTGGCAGGACGGTGAGCACGCAGGGGCGTTGCGGGGCAACCAACTCGCGTTCGTCGCGGCCACCGCGGCCTGCGAGCTGTGGGACGACCCGAAGTTCCGCACCGATCTGGTGGTGGCCTCGCGGCGGGCCGAGCGGTTCCGGTCCGAACTGGACGGTCGCGGGGTCCCGGTGCGGGGCCGCGGCATGCTGATCGGCATCGACCTCGGTCACCCGGACCGCGCGGAATGGTTGCAGCGCTACGCCTTCGACCGCGATGTGCTGGTCGACCGGTGCGGCGGGGTCGTGCTGGCCACGCCGCCGCTGTGCATCGACGTCGCCCGCATCGACCGTGGCCTGTCGGTCCTGCGTGATGGTCTGGAATTCGTTGACGTGGAAGGAGCCTGACATGCCCGAGCGGCGCCACCTGATCTCGATCGACGACCTCACCGACGACGACCTGTACCAGATCGTCCAGCGGGGCACGCGGTTCTCGGCCGGCGCGGCCGAGGACGCGCGCCCGCTGGCCGAGACGATCGTCGGCGTGCTGTTCCGCAAGACCTCCACCCGCACCCGGACCGCGTTCTCCGCGGGCGCGCTTCGCCTGGGCGCCAGGTTGATCACGTACGGCCCTGGCGATCTGCAGGAGAACACCGGCGAGTCCGTCGAGGACACCGCCGCGGTGCTGTCCCGCATGATCGATGTGCTCGTGGCCCGGACCAGCGGGCCCGAGGCGGAACTGAGGGCCTACGCCAACCAGAGCCGCATGTCGGTCGTCAACGCTATGAGCGCGGCGGAGCACCCGACCCAGGCGCTGGCCGACCTGACCACGATCACCCGGCACTTCGGCGGGGTCGAGGGCGTGCGCGTGCTGTACGTGGGGGAGGGCAACAACACCGCCTCCGCGCTGACGCTCGCGCTGTCCCGCTACGCCCACACCGAGCTGTACCTGCGCACCCCGCCCGGCTATGGCGTGGAGCAGACCTTCATCGACCGCGCCGAGGTGTCCGCCAAGCGCAGCGGCGCGGTCGTCGAGCAGCGGCACGACATGGACGACCTGCCCCGGGTCGACATCGTGTACACAACCCGTTGGCAGACAACGGGAACGACCAAACCGACGCCGGACTGGCGCACGGTGTTCGCGCCCTTCCAGGTGAATGAGGCCGTCATGGCGGCCTGCCCGGGCGCGGTGTTCATGCACGACCTGCCCGCCCACCGCGGCGAGGAAGTGACCGCGGCGGTGCTGGACGGCCCGAAGAGCATCGCCTTCAGCCAGGCGGAGAACAAGTACCACAGCGCGCGGGCCGTCCTGGAATGGTGCGTCGGCGAGACCCCGGCCTGATACCCGAACAGACCTGAGAAACGAGGGACCCGGTATGTCCGAGAACGTCGTGCTGCCCGGCGGGTGGCGGCTGTGGGACCAGTTCGCCTTACGGGGCCCGGGATTCCCGGCGGCCGGCGTGCTCGCGCTGGCGCCGGGCGGGCTGGCCGAGGCCGCGGACAAGTTCGATGTGGACAGTGAGCTGTCCGGCGCGGACTGGACCGGGTTCGAAGAACAGTTCGGCGAGGCGGCCGTCGCCACCGCCGAAGAGCTGCAACGGATCGCGGCCCAGCCCGCCTTCCGGGCGGCGCTGGCCTGGCAGAACCGGCAGATCCTGAGCTCCGGCATCGCCCCGTTCCTGTCCTGGACCCCCAGCGTGGCCGGGCGCACCAGCATGCCGCGCCAGCGTGAGGAACTGGTCGCGCACTACTGGCAGCGGTTCTGCGTCAAGAACGACACCATCGGGTTCTTCGGCCCGGTCGGCTGGGGCAGCTGGGACCTGGAGTCGCGGGGTGTCACGGTCGACCCCGGCGAGGGTCTGATCGCCGCCTCCGAGGTGTACTTCTCCAGCTGGGCGATCGACGGCGTGGCCAAGGCGATCGAGACCGATCCCGCCGTCCTGCCGTGGATCCCGCCGCGCCGCCTGTCCTATGTCCGTCACGTCGATGGCACCGTGGCGATGCCGGGCCGGCCGCCGCAGGAGATCGCGGCCGCCGACGGCCGGGTGTTCGACCTGTGCAATGGCATCCGCACGGCCGCGGAGATCGCCGCTGAGGCGGGTCTCACGACCGCCGAGGTCGAGGAGATCCTGGCATCGCTGCAGAAGCGCCGCCTGATCCTGCGCCGCATCGAGGTCCCCATCACCGCACGACCCGAGCAGTGGCTGCGGACCGCCATGGAACGCATCCCGGACATCGAGGTGCGCGACCGTGCCCTGGCCAAGGTCGCGGTCATCGAGAACGCCCGCGACCGGGTGAAGGACGCGGGCATGGACTCGGACGCGCTGGCCGAGGCGCTCGGCGCGCTGGAGACCGACTTCGCCGCGCTCACCGACACGTCCGCCACCAGGGCGAAGGGTGCCCGCGTCGCACCCTGCCGGTCGCTGCTGTACTCCGACACCCGCCGCTCGGCCACGGCGACGATCGGCACGGCCATCCACGACGAGCTGGGCCCGCTCGCCCTGTTCCTCACCGCCGCCCGGTGGATGCTCAACCGCGTGACGGAACGGGTCGGCGCGCACATCCGTCAGACCTACGACCGGCTCCGCGAGGAACGCGGCCGCGTCGACATAGGCTCCCTCTGGTTCGCGTGCGTCCCGGTGCCGCACCCACAGGCCGGCACCGAGATCGCCGCGATCCAGGACGAGCTGCGGGCCCGCTGGGCCACGATCATCGACGCGCCGCCCGGCACCCGCCGGGTCCAGCTCGCCTCGGCCGACATCGCCGACAAGGTCAAGGACCTGTTCGACGAGCCCGGCCAGAACTGGAACATCGCCCGATACGTCAGCCCGGACGTGCTGATCTGCGCCGACGACCTGGCGGCGGTGGACCGCGGCGACTTCGAGCTGGTGCTTGGCGAGATGCACATCGCGATGAACACCATCGGCGCCGCCCTGTTCGTCATGCAGCACCCGGACATCGACTCGCTGATCGCCGAGACCGGCAAGGACTTCCCGCGCGCCCGCGTGATGCCGATGCTGCCCAAGGAACAGCCGCCGCGCTGGTCCGCCCGCAGCCGCCCGGCGCTGATCCGGGACGAGGACTACTTCGTCGGCAACATCGACCACACCGGCGACCCCCGCCGCCCCCGCAACGTGGCCGCCGCCGACGTCCCGGTGGAGGACCGCGACGGCAAGCTCGTCCTCGTGCTGCCGGACGGGACCGAGTTCGACCTGCTCGACGTGTTCTGCAACGCGCTGACCAACCGGGTGATGGACCGGTTCTCCATCCGCGCGGACGCCGACCACGCACCGCGGGTGACCATCGACAAGATGGTCGTGGCCCGGGAGTCCTGGCGGATCACAGCATCCAAGCTGTCCTTTGTGGACGAGAAGAGCGAGGCCCGGCGGTTCGTCAAGGCGCGCTGGTGGCAGGAGGAGCTGGGGCTGCCGCGGTTCGTGTTCGTCGTGTCGCCGACCGAGCCCCGGCCGTTCTTCGTGGACTTCGACAGCCCGGTGTACGTGAACATCTTCGCCAAGGCCGTCCGCCGGCTGGCCCGCAAGGACCCGGCGGCGCGGTTCAGCGTCACCGAGATGCTGCCGACACCCGAGCACGCGTGGCTCACCGACGACCAAGGCCGGCGCTACACCTCCGAGCTGCGGTTCATCGCGGTCGACCAAACCGCTGTCGAGAAGGACGTTCTATGACAACGTTTCTCGACGACATCCGGGCACACGCGGCGGCCCGGCCCGAAGCCGCCGCGATCGTCACCCCGGACACGGTTCTCACGTATGGGGAACTCGACGCCCGGATCGACCGGCTGGCCCGCGTGCTCGTCGCGCGCGGCGCCGGGGTGGAGCGGGTCTGTGCGGTCGCCGTCGACCGTGGCCCGGACGCCGTCATCGCGATGGCAGCCGTGCTGCGGGCCGGCGGTGCGTTCCTCACCCTCGATGTCGAGCTGCCCGGTCCGCGCCTGGCGGCCATGGTCAGCAGCGCGCAGGCTCGGTTCCTGGTCAGCACTCCGACGCTGGCGGGTCAGCTCGACCTGCCCATCGACGGACCCACCGTGCACCTCGACGAGTCCGATGTGGACGCTATGCTACCGTCGGTGACGCCGGGTTCGCTGGCCTATGTCAGCCACACCTCCGGCTCCACCGGCATGCCGAACGCGGTCCTGATCGAGCACCGCGGCCTGACCAACTACCTGCGGTTCATCGTGCGGGACTACGGCCTCGGACCGGACACGGTGGTGCTTCAGCTGGCCCCGCTCGGCTACGACGCCTCGATCCGGGACACGTTCGCACCTCTTGCCGCCGGTGGTCGGCTGATCCTGGTGCCGCGGTCAACGCTGTTGCGGGCGGGGGAGTTCATCGACGCTGTACGGGAGTACGGCGTGACCACCATCCTCAGCGCCACCCCGACGTTCCTGACTTTCCTGGCCCAGCACGACATCCCGCCACTGCGGCTGACGGTGTCGAGCGGGGAGTCGCTGCGGCCGTTCCTCGCGTCCGGTGGCCGGGACCGCATCCCGGGCCGGCTGGTCAACCAGTACGGGCCGACCGAGGCCACGATGACCTCGACCCGGTTCGTCGTGCCGCCGTTGCCGGACACCACCGCGGACCTGATCGGCACCCCGATCGACGGGGTCGTCGTCCACCTGCTCGACGCCGGCGCGCAGCCGGTGGCTGACGGCGATGTCGGCGAGGTCTGGATCGGCGGGCTCGGCGTGGCGCGGGGATATGCCGGGCGGCCCGCGCTGACCGCGGAGCGGTTCGTGCCGGACCCGTTCGGTGAGCCCGGTTCGCGAATGTACCGGACCGGTGACCTCGCGCGTCGCCGTGCCCACGGGACCCTGGAGTACCTGGGCCGCACCGACCGGCAGATCAAGATCCGCGGCTACCGGGTGGACCCGGCCGAGATCGAGGGCGCCATGCTGACACACGCGGCCGTCACGGGCGCAGTGGTCACGACGGGCACCGACGACCGCGGCCGCACCTACCTCGTCGCCCACGTCTCCGGCGATCTGGCGAACGTCACGGACGCGGCCCTGCGGGCGCACCTGGCGGCCACGCTGCCGCCGTACATGATGCCCCGGCGGTTCGAGCGGATCGACCGGGTACCCACCACGACCAGCGGCAAGGCGGACCGCCGTGCGCTCGCCGCCGACGACCGATGACCACCGCCGAGACCCAGCTGGGCGCCGCGGACGTCCACGCTGCCGCGGAACGGATCGCGGGCCGCGTGCACCGGACTCCGTTGCTGGCTCTGGACTCGCAGGTGCTGCTCAAGGCCGAGCACCTGCAGCACAGCGGGTCGTTCAAGATCCGCGGCGCGGCGAACGCGATGCTCGGGCTCAACGCTGCGGAGGTCGTGACGGGTTCGTCCGGGAACCACGGCATGGCAGTGGCGGCGATGGGAGCGGGAGTGACCGTCGTAATGGCCGCGAGCGCCAGCGCGGCCAAGGAACGGGTGATCCGGTCGCTCGGCGCCCGAGTGGTGCATGTGGACGGTGGTGTGGCCGAACGCGAACGCCGGGTCCGCGAGATCGCCTCGCGAACCGGTGCTGCCGTCGTGCCGTCGTCGGACCACGAGTTGGTGGTCGCCGGAGCCGGGACTGTCGGGCTTGAGGTGTTCGAGGACGCCCCGGACGCCACGACCGTGTTCGTGCCGACGGGCGGAGGCGGTCTGCTGGCGGGCGTATGTCTGGCCGCGCCGGCCTCGGCGCGGGTCGTCGGTGTGGAGCCGATGTGCGCCCGCCGGTATGCCGTGTCGCTGGAGGCAGGCATGCCGGTCCAGTTGCCACCGTCGTCGACCATCGCCGACGGTCTGCGCGGACAACGGCCCGGCGAGGTCCCGTGGCCGATCATCCGGCGCAGGGTCGACGATCTCATTGGTGTCACCGACGATGCCATCACCCACGCGCTCGAGGTATTGCGCCGGGCCGGAGTGGCCGCGGAACCGAGCGGCGCGGTCGCGTTGGCGGGTGCGCTGGCGGGTGGGTTCCGCGGGCGTGCGGTGGTGATCGTGTCCGGCGGCAACACGCCTGAGGCATTGGCCGCGGTTATGCGGCAACACAAGGAGAGGGAGCGAGTATGACGACCACAGTGGACATTCCGGAGCTGATCGCCACGATCTACCGGGAGACCCTCAACGACGAGTCGCTCGACACCGCGAGCGACTTCTTCGAGGCCGGCGGCGACTCGCTGGCCGCGTTCCAGATCACCGCCCGGCTGCAGAGCACCCTGGACGTCGAGGTCCCGGTCGCGCTGGTGTTCGCCTACCCGTCCCCGGCCGACCTCGCGGCCGTCGTGGAGACCGACTTCTAGGAGCCCGTCATGCCCGACGACACACCCGTGCGCCTCGGGGACACCTGGCGGCTGTGGTCCCGGTTCGCCTTGCGCGGACCGGGATTCCCGGCCGACGGGGTACTGCGGCTGGCGCCCAGCGGCCTGGCCGCGGCGGCCGACAAGTTCGATGTGGACAGTCCAAGGCAGATCCAGAAAGGCCCGGAGTGGCAGGAGTTCGAGGATTTGTTCGCCTCGGCGGTGTCCTCGTCGGTCGAGGAGCTGCAACGGATCGCGGCACTGCCCGCGTTCCGCGAGGCGGTGGCCTGGCAGAACCGGCCGGTGCTCGGCCGCGCGGTCATCCCGTTCGCCAAGTGGACGCCGGCCGCGGGCCGGTCGAGCTCGCACCGGCAACGCGAGGACCTGATCGCGCACTACTGGCAACGGTTCTGCGCCAAGAACGACACGATCGGCTTCTTCGGCCCGGTGGGCTGGGGCCGATGGGACCTGTCGGCCAACGGTGTGTCGGTGGACTCGGGCACGGGTCTGGTCGCCTCCTCCGAGGTGTTCTTCGCCAGCTGGGCCATAGACGCGGTGGCCAAGCTGGTGAACGAGGATCCGGTGCTGCGGCCGTGGATCGCGCCTCGGCGGGTGCCGTTTGTCCGCGTGGACGGCGATTCGATGACGCTGCCGGGCCGTCCGCCGCAGGAGCTGGCGCCTGACCTGGTCGCGGTGCTGAAACGGTGTGACGGTGTCCGGCCTGCGCGGGATGTGGGCCCGGTTGAGGCGCTGGATGAACTGGTCCGGCGGCGGATCGTGGTGTGGAAGCTGGAAGTCCCGGCGGACGCGCGGCCGGAGCTGTGGCTGCGCCGGTGGTTCGCCTCCATCGAGGCACCGGGCGGCAGGGCGCTGGAGCTGCTGGAGGTGCTGGAGCGGGGGCGAGACAGTGTCGCGGCCGCTCAGGGGCCGGATGAGCTGGTGTCGGCGCTGGAGGCGCTGGAGTCGCGGTTCGTCGAGCTGACCGACGAGGCCGCGGTCCGGGAGAAAGGCGACAACACCGCGCCGTGCCGGGCGTTGGTGTACTCCGACAGCCGCCGTTGCGCCGAAGCACGGTTGGGCGCGGATGTGCTGGAATCGTTGGCACCGCTCGAACTGCTCCTGACCGCGGCGAAGTGGCTGACGTCCACGATCGCGCAGCGGGTGATGGCACGGGTCGAGAAGCTGCATACGGAGCCGGTCGACCTGGCCACGTTCTGGTTCGCGTGTATGCCCGTCCTGCACGGTGACACGAAGACGATCGCGGCCGAGGTCCAGGAGGAGTTCTGGCGGAAATGGCGCGAGGTGCTGCCGCCGCTGGCAGGTTCCCGGGTGCGGGTGTCCGCAAAGGACATCCGGGACGCGGTGGAGACCGTGTTCGCCGCGCCGGACGCGGGCTGGAACGCCTCTCGCTACTTCAGCCCGGACGTGCTCATCTCCGACACCGGGGACCTCGTCCTGGGTGAGTTGCACGTGGCCACGAACACCCTGGGCGCGTCGCTGTACATCACCCAGCACCCCGACTCCGGCGAGATGCTGCGAGCGACGACCGAAGACCACCCTGGACCGCGGTTGCTTCCGTTACTGGCCAAGGAACACCGATCCAGGCTGTCCATCCGGGTCCGGCAGATGCTGGTGCGCCCGGAGGACTACTACGTTGCCCTCGTTGACCATACGGCCGACCCGGCGCGGCCGAGGACGGTCCTCAGTGCGGACGTGACGGTCGAGTCCAGGAACGGGGAATTGCAGGCAATCCTGCCCGATGGGGCAGAGTTTCCGGTCGTGGATGTGTTCTCGCATGTGTTGACCACGCTCGTGATGGACATGTTCACGCTGCCATCGGATTCCGATCACTCACCGAGGATCACCGTGGACCGCATGGTCATCTCACGGGAATCCTGGCGCTTCACCGGAAGCGGGCTGGCGTTCGCCGAGGAGAAGAACGAGGCCCGGCGGTTCGTCCGGGCCCGGTGGTGGCGTGAGGAGGCCGGCCTGCCGCGGTTCGTGTTCGTGGTCTCGCCGACCGAGCCGCGGCCGTTCTTCGTGGACTTCGACAGCCCGTTGTACGTCAACATCCTGGCGAAAGCGATCCGGCGGCTGTCCAGAAAGGACCCGGAAGCGCAGCTGACGGTGACCGAGATGCTTCCCACGCCGGAACAGACCTGGCTCACCGATGGGGAAGGCGAGCGCTACACCTCGGAGCTGCGGTTCGTCGCGGTCGACGAGTCCTGACCACGACATGGGCGAAGGCCCTGGACCGGAAAGTGGTCCAGGGCCTTCGCTATGGTGGGCGGCAGCTGGGGGTACCTGCCGCCCGGGTCTTCAACCTATGCCGAAGGTTCGGCCATGGCAACAGCGATTTTGCGCGGTCCGGTGAACGGTTCGCGGGCGTGCGCCGACAGCATGTTGTCCACAACAAGCACATCGTCACGCTGCCAGTCGAACCGGCGCCACGCGGCCCGGTAGCAGTCGCGCAGGTGCGCGATGATCTCGTCCGCAACCCGCTCGCCATCACCGTAGTACGTATTGGTTGGCAGGTCCTTCTCTTCGAACATCTCCCGCAGGCCCTCGCAGACCTCCTCGGCCAGCGTGGTCACATGCCAGAAGGTGAGGTGGTTGAACCAGACCTCCTCGCCGGTGACCGGGTGGGTGTGCACGGCCTTGCGCCGCGCGGTGGTGCGCAACCCGTTGCGGCCGACCCATTCCACCTCCACGCCGTTGCGGGCGCAATAAGCGGCGACCTCACCGCGGTCCTCGGTGTTGAACGCCTGCTGCCACGGAACACCGAAGCCGTCAGTGAAGTTGCGCACCACGGTCCAGCCGCGCTCGGCGAACTCCCGACGCACGGCCGGATCGATGGACCGCAGGATCCGGCGCGTGTCCGCCAACGGGGTCGAGCCCTGCGTGTCCGGCGGCGTGATGCAGTAGAAGAACAGCGTCAGCGGCCACTTCGCCTGGTAGGAGTTCTCGTTGTGCAGGAAGATCTCCTCGCTCGGCGGGTAGTCCGTCGAGGTGTAGACCTGGCCCTTGATGGTGCTGCGCGGCGATGACCGTTCCGCGTACGTCAGGGGCTCGCCGGAGACCGCCCGCACCACGCGGTCGAACCCGTCGACGCCACCGGTCTCGAAGCCGCGCAACAGAACCGCACCGTGCTGGCGCAGCAGCCGGCGCACCGAATCCCTGGCTTCGGCGAGGAACTCGGTCGGCGAGGTCCCGGCTGTGGCCGCCGAGATGACGTAGGGGAGCGCCGGCTCATTGTCCGGCACCGGTAATGGTTTCAGTCGAACCGACGTGGTCGTGTCCATAGCGCAAGACTGCGCTCTCCGGCAGGGTCGCGGCGAGAGAACTTCCAGCAGAACGGTTTGCCGGTGATTCTGAACGTTCTTCTCTGCGCCACAGTGGTTTCGCGCGCAAGGCTGGGGGAGCGCACATTCCCGAGCGGCCGGCAGCCGAGGAGCAAGCTCTATGACCATTGAGGACCTCCCCGTGTCGGGTGTGCTCGCCACCATTGGGGCGACACCGATCGTCGAGCTGGCGAGGCTCGACCCGCACAGTCCATTCAAGACATTCGCCAAGCTGGAGTCGCACAATCCCGGCGGCAGCATCAAGGACCGGTCCGCGCTGGAGATGTTACGCGACCGGATCCTCGACGGGCGGCTTGTGCCCGGCCGGTCGGTCGTTGTCGAGTCCAGCTCGGGCAACCTGGGCATCGGCCTGGCCCAAGTCTGTGGCTACCATGGCATCCGGTTCATCTGCGTCGTGGATCCGAGGACCAACAGGCAGAACATCGCGATCATGCGCGCGTTCGGCGCGGAGGTCGAGGTGGTCACCGACGTCGACCCGGCCACCGGCGAGTACCTGCCGGTGCGCAAACGCCGGGTCCGTGAGCTGGTCGCGACCATGGACCACGCCTACAGCCCCAACCAGTACGCCAACCCGCTCAACCCACGTGCGCACCGCACCACCGTGCGGGAGATCATCGACGCGTTGCCGCGGCTGGACTACCTGTTCTGTGCGACCAGTTCCTGCGGCACATTGCGGGGGTGCGCGGAGTACATCCGCGCGCACCACCTGCCGGTGACCATCGTGGCCGTGGATGCCTTGGGCAGCGCCATTTTCGGTCCACCGGTTGGCGGCAGGCTGATTCCCGGCCATGGCGCTTCGGTCCGGCCGGAGCTCTACCGCGACGGACTGGCCGACATCGTGATCCGCATCGACGACCTCGGCACCGTGGTCGGTTGCCGCCGCTTGGCCTCCCACGAGGCGATCATCGCGGGTGGGTCGTCGGGTGCGGTGGTGGCGGCGCTGGACAGCATGCGCGACCACATCCCGCCCGGGGCGACGTGTGCGTTGGTCTTCCCCGACCGCGGCGAGCGGTACCTGGACACGATCTACGACGACGACTGGGTCACGACGCACTTCGGCGATGTGACCCACCTGTGGCGGAAACCCGAGATGGAGGCGGCATCATGTTGATCCTGGGAGCCGGCGAGGTTCGTGCCGTCCTGGACACCGCGCAGCAGGACGTGCTGACCGCGGTGCGGACGGCCTACGAGCTGCACGCCCGGGGCCTGACCGCGGTGCCGCACTCGGTGTTCCTGCGGTTCCCGGACGACGACCGCAACCGGATCATCGCGCTGCCCGCCTACCTGGGCGGCCAGCACCCGGTATCCGGCGTGAAGTGGGTGTCCTCCTTTCCTGGCAACATTTCCCGTGGCTTGGACCGAGCCTCGGCGGCGATCATCCTGAACTCCATGGAAAGCGGCGCCCCCGAGGTCTTCCTGGAGGCCTCGGCCATCTCGGCCCGCCGCACGGCGGCCGGCGCGGCCCTGGCGGCGGCGACCCTGTCATCGTCCACTCCGGACACCGGCGTGACCCTGCTCGGGTGTGGACTGATCAACTTCGAGGTGCTGACCTACCTGCGGACCGCGCTGCCGTCGATCGACACCGTCACGCTGTACGACCTGGACGCCACGCGGGCGGAGTCCTTCGCGGACAAGGCGCTGGCCAGGTGGCCGGAGCTCAAGATCGACGTGGCCCAACGGGCCGAGGACGCCTTGACCGCGCACAAACTGGTCTGCCTGGCCACCACGGCGAGCACCCCGCACCTGGGCACCGAGTACTGCCGTCCGGGAACCCTTGTCCTGCACCTGTCCCTGCGGGACCTCACCGCGGAGTCGGTGCTGTCCAGCGTGAACATCGTCGACGACGCCGACCATGTCTGCCGCGCGGCCACTTCGCTGCACCTCGCCGAGCAGCAGACCGGTCACCGCGACTTCATCACGTCCTCGATCGGCGAAATTCTGGTGTCCGGCAAGCCTTACGTCCGCGACGAGGACACGCTCACCGTGTTCTCCCCGTTCGGCCTGGGCTGCCTGGACCTGGCCGTGGCCGACCTCGTCCGGCGCGAGGCGCTGGCGCGGGGCCTGGGCGCGTCGCTGCCGGGCTTCCTGCCGTCCGGCGAGCAGCTGTTCGCATAACACACTTTTCTGTGCCTCGGGAGGCGATTCGATGGAGACCGGCCACTTGCCGCTGTCGTTCGAGCAGGAACAGCTGTGGTTCCTCGACCAGCTGCGGTCCGGGGCGAGGGAGTACCTGCTGCACTGGGGGTTCCGGCTGCGCGGCACCCTGGATGCCGCCGCCCTGACGGCCGCGCTGACCGAGATCGCCGCCCGGCACGAGGTCCTGCGCACGCACTACGAAACGGTTGACGGACGGCCGTTCCAAGTCGTCGACCCACCCGCACCCGTCGCCCTGAACGTCATCGACGTCAGCGAGGGCGACGCCGAGCAGCGCGTGCGCGAGATCGGCGCGGCCGAAGCGGACACGCCGATCGACCTCAGCGGCTCACCCTGGCGGCTCACGCTGATCAAGGTCGCGCCCGACGAAGCTGTCCTGCTGATCGTCGTGCACCACATCGCTTTCGACAACGCCTCGCTGGGGATTGTGGCCGCGGAGCTTCGCCGGCTCTACACGGCCTTCGCGGCCGGTGAGCTGTCGCCGTTGGAGCCGTTGCCGATTCAGTACGCGGACTTCGCCGGGTGGCAGCGGGATCGCTGGGCCGAGCCGGACGAAGCACTGACCGGGCAGTTCGGCTACTGGCGCTCGAAGCTGACCGGCCTCGCGCCGCTGGAGCTGCCCACGGACCGGTCCCGCCCGGCCATGTGGGACCCGGACGGCGACACCGTCTCGTTCGTCGTGCCCGCATCCCTGGCGAATGAATTGGTGGCCATCGGCCGAGCTTCGGGCGCCACGCCGTTCATGGTGTTCCTGGCCGCGTTCAACGTGCTGCTGAGCCGTTATTCGGGTCGCCGTGACATCGGGGTCGGCACTTCGATGGACGGCCGCACTCTGGTGGAACTGGAGCAGCTGGCCGGTCCGTTGCTCGCTACCGTGGTCCTGCGGACCGACCTGGCGGGCGACCCCACGTTCGCCGAACTGCTTGCCCGCACTCGCGAGACGACCCTGGACGCGTTCGAGCGCACCGACGTGCCGTTCCAGCGCCTGGTCGCCGAACTCGTCCCGGACCGAGACTCGTCCCGCAACCCGTTGTTCCAGGCGGCGTTCGTCGTGCACAACGGCGAGGGGGAGCCGCTCAGCCTGCCGGGCCTGGCCGTCGAGCGGGTTCCGGTCGGCACGATGAGCGCGACCGTGGACCTCACGTTGCACATGGCCGAGAACGCCGACGGTTCGTGGAATGGCCGGTTGCTGTTCCCCACGGCGCTGTTCGATCGCGCCCGGATCGAGCGGATGAGCGCGAACTTCTTGGGCCTGTTGACCGGCGTCGCCGCCGCGCCCGGGGCTGCCCTGAGCGGGTTGCCGACGGTCACCGAGGCCGAACGCGACCAGCTCCTTGGCTGGAACCCTTCGGCCGCGAACACCCCTGATCAGACCCTGCCCCAGCTGTTCCGTAGCCAGGCACTGTCCACACCGGACGCGGTCGCCGTTGTCTCCGGCGATTCGACGCTCACCTACGCCGAGCTGCTGTCCAAGGTGGACGCGCTGACTGGGTTCCTGCAGAACAAGGGTGTCACCCCGGAGACGCCGGTCGGTGTGGCCCTGCACCGTGGAACCGACCTGGTGGTGGCGCTGTTGGCCACGTTGAGTGCCGGCGGTGTTTACGTTCCGCTGTCGCCCGACCTTCCGGCGGACCGGTTGCAGTTCATGCTCGCCGACGCCGGTGTCGACTTGATCCTGACCCAGGCGGCGCTGCGGGATCGGTTGTCCGAGGGGAGTATCACGATCGCCCTCGACGAGGAGATCATCGATGGTACTCCAGGTGCGGTCACGATCAACCCGTCCCACGCGGCCTACGTCATGTACACGTCCGGGTCGACCGGGCGCCCCAAGGGCGTTGTGGTCACCCACGGCGGGATCCGCAACCGCGTGCTGTGGTCGGTCAACCAGTACCAGATGACCAGCGGCGATCGGGTGTTGCAGAAGACGACCATCGGGTTCGACGCGTCGATGTGGGAGTTCCTGGCGCCTCTCGTGTCCGGCGGGGCAGTGGTCATGGCGCCCGAGGGTGCCCACCGCGACCCGGCCGTCATGGTCCGCGCGGTCGCCGACCACGCGGTCACCGTGCTTCAGTTGGTGCCGTCGGTCCTGCAGATGGTCGTCAACGAGCCCGGTTTGGCCGCCTGCCGGGACTTGCGGCTCGTGTGCTCAGCCGGTGAGCCACTGCCGAGCGCCATGTGCGAGCAGCTGCTCGGCGTCGTCGATGTGGAGCTGTACAACACTTATGGCCCCACCGAATGCTCGATCGACGCGACCGCCTGGCACTACCACCGCGGCGACACGGACAACATCGTGTCGATCGGCACCCCGCTGCCCGGCCTCCAGGTGTTCATTGTGGACAGTGACGATCGGCTTGCGCCCGTCGGTGTGCCCGGCGAGCTGTGCGTCGCCGGTGTCGGGCTCGCCCGCGGGTACCTCGGCAGGGGAGACCTGACGGCGGACCGGTTCACCCCGCACCTGTTCGGCGAGCCGGGCGAGCGCTGGTACCGCACCGGTGACCTGGCCCGATGGCGGGCCGATGGCACGCTGGAGTTCATCGGCCGGCTGGACGCTCAGGTCAAGGTCCGTGGCGTGCGGGTCGAGCCCGGTGAGGTCGAGGCCGTGCTGCGGACGCACCCGGGGATCGACGCCGCCGTGGTCACCCCGCACCGGTCGGCAACCGGCGACCTCGAACTCGTCGGCTACATCGTGGGTTCCGCCCCGGACCTGCGTGACTACCTCGAAACCAGGCTGCCGGCCGCGATGATCCCGTCGGCCCTGGTCGAGCTGGAGTCCTTCCCGTTGCTGCCCAACGGGAAGGTGGACCGCTCGCAGCTGCCCGATCCGGACGGTCAGGTTCGCGAGGAGGACCCCGGGCAGGTCGCCCCGCGGACCGAGACCGAGCGGGCCGTCGCCGCGATCATGGCCGAGCTGATCGGCATCGACCAGGTCGGCGCGTTCGACGACTTCTTCGCCCTCGGCGGGCACTCGCTGCTCGCCATCCGGCTCGCCCACCGGTTGCGCCGGACGTTCGGCCTGGAGGTGACCGCCGCGGACCTGTTCGACGGGCGGACCGTGGAGCGGGTCGCCGCCCTGGTCGACGCGGCCAACGGCCCGGACGAGACCGCCGACATCGTCCCCGTGCCGCGCGAAGGCGCTCTGCCGACGTCGTTCGGCCAGCAACGCCTGTGGTTCCTCGACCAGCTCGAACCCGGCAGCGCGGAGTACCTGATCCCGCTGGCCTTCCGCCTCACGGGCCCGCTGGACACGCCGGCGCTGAGGCGTGCCGTCGACCTCGTCTCCGCTCGGCACGAGATACTGCGGACGCGGTACGAAAGCGAAAGCGGAACACCGGTCCAGGTCGTCGACCCACCCAGCCCGGTGGCCTTTGAAGAGGCGGACCTGACCGGCGCCGCCGATGCCGAAGCACGGGCCACCGCGATCATCGACGCGGCCAACGCACGGCCGTTCTCACTGGCCAACGAACACCCGCTGCGGGTCACGGTCGTCCACATCGGACCCGAAGATCACCTCGTGGCGATCACCCTGCACCACATCGCGTTCGACGCCTGGTCGATGGGGATCTTCCTGCGCGAACTGAACGTTGCCTACGAGCTGGGCGACACCAGTGAGCCGCTGGGGGTTCAGTACGCGGACTTCTCGGCATGGCAACGCAACCAGGAAAGCGCCCTCAGGCAGCAACTCGACTACTGGCGTGAGCGGCTTGCCGGCCTCTCCCCGGTCGAGCTGACCACCGACCGGCCGCGCCCCGCGGAACGTGACCCACACGGCGACACGCTCGTGGTCGAAGTCCCGGCCGCGGTCGGCGACGCTCTGCGTGAACTGGGCAACCGCACGGGCGCGACCTCGTTCATGGTCCTGCTCGCCGCGTTCAGCACGTTGCTCGGCCGCTACACCGGCCGCAGCGACATCGCGGTCGGCACGCCGGTCGCCGGACGCACCCGGCCGGAGACCGAGGACCTGATCGGGTTCTTCATCAACAACCTCGTCATGCGCACCGACCTGACCGGCGACCCGTCGTTCACCGAGTTGGTCGACCGCGTGCGGCGCACCGCATTGGACGCGTTCGCCCACCAGGACGTGCCGTTCGAGCACCTGGTCGACGCGTTGCAGCCCGGCCGGGACCTGTCCCGCAACCCGTTGTTCCAGATCATGTTCGAGGTCCAGCACATGGCCGGGGTCCTGCCCACGACGCTCGCCGGGTGCGACGCGACCGGGCTGGGCAGCGGCGAGCCGGTGGCGAAGTTCGACCTCACGCTGACAGTGAAGGAACGCACCGACGGGGTGCTGCGCTGCTGGTTCGAGTACTCGACCGCGTTGTTCGACCGCGCCACCATCGAACGCCTCGGCGCGCACTACGTCCGGCTGCTGGAAAGCATCGCCGCCGACCCGAAGGCCCGGATCACCGAGCTGGACCTGTTGCCGGCGGCCGAACGCGACGCCATCCTCGGCCAGTGGCCGAACCCGGACGCGGCCCGGCTGGACGAGCTCGACATCCCCGCCGAGCGGCACCTGACCGTGCCGGAGCTGTTCGAACGCCAGGTGGCCGAGACCCCGGACGCGATCGCGCTGGTCTTCCAGGACCAGGAGATCACCTTCGCGGACCTCAACGCCCGCGCCAACCGCCTCGCGCACCACCTGCGGGCGACCGGGATCGGGCCGGAGACCATCGTCGGGTCCTGCCTGGAGCGCGGTGTCGAACCGGTCGTGGTGCTGCTGGCGGTGCTCAAGGCGGGCGGCGTGTACGTGCCGTTCGACCCCGAGCACCCGGCGGAGCGCCTCGGCTACATGATCGACGACGCCAAGGCGCACACCGTTGTGACGTCCCGGAAGTTCGCCGACCGGTTCGGTACCGGCCGACGCGTGCTCGTGGTCGATGACTGGGACACACCGTCCACCAACCCGGAACCGGTCGTCCGGCCCGGCAACCTCGCCTACATCATCTACACCTCGGGGTCGACCGGCCGGCCCAAGGGCGTGATGATCTCCCACCGGTCCTACGCGCACCACTGCCGGGTTATCGCCGACTACTACGGCATCGGACCGGGGGAGCGCGTGATCCTGTTGTCCGCGTTGACCTTCGACCTGGCCATGGACCAGATCGCGGTCACGTTGTCCAACGGCGGCACGCTCGTGGTGAGCGACCCGGTGTTCTGGACGCCGGGGGAGCTGCCGGCCAAGCTGGCCCACCACAAGGTCACGGTCATGGAGATCACCCCGGCCTACTACCGGGAGATGCTCGAGTCCGATGTGGACAAGCTGGCCGGGATGAAGCTGATGAACGTCGGCGCCGACGTGGTCACCGTGTCCGACGCCCAGCGCTGGGCCGCGACCGGGCACCCCGGCCGGTTCCTGTGCAACTACGGGCCGACCGAGGCGACCATCACCTGCATGCTCAACCCGGTCACCAGTGACCTGGCGGGCGAGCGCGGCACGGCCACCCTCCACATCGGACGACCGGTAGCGGGCACTCGGGTACACGTGCTGGACAACCAGCTGCGGCCAGTTCCGGTTGGTGTGCCTGGCGAGCTGTGCATCGGCGGGATTCGTTTGGCGCGTGGCTACTACGACCGGCCCGAGCTGACGGCCGAGCGGTTCGTGCCCGACCCGTACGGACCCGAACCGGGAGCGCGGCTCTACCGCACCGGCGACCTCGTGCGCTACCGGCCGGACGGCACGGTCGACTTCCTCGGCCGGCTGGACCACCAGGTCAAGATCCGCGGGTTCCGCATCGAGCTGCCCGAGATCGAGGCCGCACTGGCGAAACACCCCGCGGTGCCCGCGGCAGCGGTGGTGGCCAAGGAGGTCGCACCCGGCGACAAGCGGCTCATCGCGTACCTCGAATGGGACCGCGACACCGAGCCGGACATCACCGAGCTGCGTGCTCACCTACGGGAACTGCTGCCGGAGTACATGATCCCCTCGGCGTGGGCGACCGTTCCGGCGCTGCCGTTGTCACCCAGCAAGAAGGTCGACCGCGCGGCCCTGCCTGAGCTGACTCCGTCGCAATTGGACGGTGCCAAGGAGTACGTGGCCCCGCGGGACCCGGCGGAGGAGATCATCGCCGGGATCTGGGCCGACGTGCTCGGGGTGGACCGGGTCGGCGTGCACGACGACTTCTTCGGACTCGGCGGGCACTCGCTGCTGGCGACCCGGGTCCTGGCGCGGCTGCGCGAGACGTTCGCGGCCGAGCTCCCGCTGCGGTGCCTGTTCGAGGCGACCACCGTGGCGGACCTCGCCGCCGTGACGACCGACTTCCTCACGGCGGAGATCGACGACATGTCCGAGGCCGAGATGCGCGAGCTGCTTGCCCGGGAAGGTGTGGGATGACTGGAACGCTGGACCGCGCTGCCTTGCGCGCGGAGTTGCTGAAGCGGCGGCTGAGCGGTGCCGCGGTCCCGGTGCGGGACAACAGGATCGGCCGGGTCTCCCGGGACGAGCCGACCGGGCTGTCGTTCGCCCAGCGGCGGCTGTGGATCCTCGACCAGCTGCGGCCGGGCGGCACCGAGTACCTGATCAGCACGGGACTGCGGCTCACCGGTTCGCTCGACAGCGGGGCGCTGCGCCTGGCCCTGGACGGTCTCGTCGCCCGCCACGAGATCCTGCGCACCCGGTACGCGGTGATCGACGACGAACCCGTGCAGGTGATCGACTCGCCCGGACCGGCCGCGCTGTCCGAAGTGGACCTGACGCAGCTGTCCCCGGCGGAGCAGGACACGACGCTGGCCGGCTGGATGTCCACCGACCGACGTCCGGTCGACCTGGAGAACGGGCGGGTCATCACGGCCACTCTCGCCAAGCTCGGCGAGGACGAGCACGCGCTCGTGCTGACCGTACATCACATCGCCTTCGACGAGCGGTCCGAGCAGGTGCTCTGGCAGGAACTCGACCAGCTCTACACCGCCGCGCTGGCTGGGAAACCGGCCACGCTGGAGCCGTTGCCCGTGCAGTATGCGGACTTCGCGGCATGGCAGCGGGACCACCTGTTGGGCGCCAAGCTGGATGAGCAGCTCAGCTACTGGCGTTCGCAACTCGCCGGGGCGGCGCCAGTGGACCTGCCCACCGACCGGCCGCGCCCCGCGGTGCGGGACAGCGCCGGTGACCAGGTCCCGTTCGTGATCCCCGCCGGGACGGCTCAAGCGTTGACCCGGCTCGCCCGGCAGGCCGGCGCCACCCCGTTCATGACCTTGCTTGCCGCGTACAAGATCCTGCTTTCCCGGCACAGCAGGCAGAACGACGTCACGGTCGGCACTCCGGTCGCGGGTCGCGACCGGACGGAGGTACAGGACCTGATCGGCGTGTTCCTCAACACGCTGGTGCTGCGCACGGATCTGTCTGGGGATCCGTCGTTCACCGAGGTCCTGCGTCGGGTCAAGCACACCGCGCTGGACGCCTACGGCCACCAGGAGCTGCCGTTCGAACGGCTGGTGGACGAGCTTGGCGCGGAACGCGACCCGTCCCGCACGCCGCTGTTCTCGACGATGTTCCTGTGGGAGAACGCCGGAACGGGGAACCTGACCTTCGGCGGCCTGCCCACCCGGCCGGTGCCGGTGCAGGAGAGTGACGCCAAGGTCGATCTGACCCTCGCCGTCACCGAACGGGCCGACGGATCCCTGGCGGGTGCGGTGAACTACGCCACCGCGCTGTTCGACCAGTCCACTGTGGAGCGGTTCGCCGCTCAGTTCGTCGAGCTGGTCAACGGGATCGCGGCCACACCGGACATCCCGGTCAGCCAGGTGTCGTCGCTGCCCACGGAGCAGTTGCAAGAGCTGTACTGGTGGAACGACACCGCCGTCGGCTACCCGACCGGGACGCTGTCCGGGCTGTTCGCCGAGCAGGTGGCCCGCACCCCGGACGCACCCGCGGTCAGCTTCGAAGGCGGCACCCTGTCCTACGCCGAGCTGAACGCACAAGCGAACCAGTTGGCGCACCACCTGATCGGCGCGGGCGTCGGCCCGGAGTCGATCGTCGGCGTCCGCCGGGAGCGCGGGATCGACCTCGTGGTGTCGCTGCTGGCCATCCTGAAGGCGGGCGGCGCCTATCTGCCGCTCGACCCGGACTACCCGGCCGACCGCCTCGAGTACATGTGCGACAACGCCGGTGTCACGTTGGTGCTCACCGAGACCGGACCGTCCTTCCCGGACAACGGGTTGACCCAGAACCCCGTCACCGCTCTTGATCCGGACCATCCGGCGTACGTGATCTACACCTCGGGCTCGACCGGACGGCCCAAGGGTGTTGTGGTCTCGCACCGCTCGATCGTCAACCGGCTGCGCTGGATGCAGGACGCGTACGGGCTGGATGACACCGACCGTGTGCTGCAGAAGACCCCGTACAGCTTCGACGTTTCGGTGTGGGAGTTCTTCTGGCCGCTGCTCACCGGCGCCACCCTCGTGCTGGCGCGTCCCGGTGGTCACCGCGACCCGGACTACCTGGCCGACGTGATCGCCACCGAGCGGATCACCACCCTGCACTTCGTCCCGTCGATGCTGCGAGCCTTCCTCACCGCTCCGTTCGGTGAGCTGCCGTCGATTCGCCGGATGATCTGCAGCGGCGAGGCACTGCCCGGGGATCTCGTCACCGCGGTTGGCGAGCGGATCGGTTGCGAGCTGCACAATCTTTATGGCCCAACAGAAGCGGCCGTCGACGTCACCGCAACCCAATGCCAGCCGGGTACTCCGGTCACGATCGGCACCCCCATCGCCAACACCCAGACGTACATCCTCGACGACCACCTCCGGCCGGTCGGCGTCGGCGTGCCGGGGGAGTTGCTGCTCGGCGGCGTCCAGCTGGCCCGCGGCTACCTCAACCGGCCCGCGCTGACCGCCGAGAAGTTCGTGCCGGACCCGTTCGGCACCGGTGGACGGCTGTACCGAACCGGTGATCTGGCCCGGTTCCTGCCCGACGGCAGTATCGACTACCTCGGCCGGCTGGACCACCAGGTCAAGATCCGCGGCCACCGGATCGAGCTCGGCGAGATCGAGGCCGTGCTCGGCGAAGTGGCCCCGGGCGCTGTCGCGGTGCACGACGGTCAGCTCGTCGGATACCTGGTGGGCGACGCGGATGTGGCTGCGGCGACGGCGTTTCTGCGGGACCGGTTGCCGGAGGTGATGATCCCGAGCCACTGGGTCGTGCTCGACGAACTGCCATTGACCACGAGCGGCAAGACCGACCGCAAGGCCCTGCCCGCGCCCGACCGCAGCCGCACGTCCTCGGTCACTGAGTTCGTCGCCCCGCGCACGGAGATCGAGCAGGCCGTCGCCGAGGCGTTCACTGCGGCCCTTGGGGTGGACAAAGTCGGTGTGCACGACCGGTTCTTCGACCTGGGCGGCGACTCGATCCGGGCCATCCGCGCGATCGGTACCCTGCGCGCGGCCGGGTTCGACCTGTCCGTGCAGGACATCTTCTCGTACCAGACCACCGCCGACCTGGCCGAGCTGGCCGGGCGGTCGGCCACCGTGCGCGATGTCCTCATTGGACGATTCGAGCAGCTCACGCCCGCCGACCGCGACCGCCTCCCGGAGGGCCTCGCCGACGCCTACCCGATGGGTCAGGTACAGGTCGGCATGGTCTACGAGATGCTCGCCGACACCCAGCATCCGGCCTACCAGAACGTCACCAGCTTCCAGATCGCCGACGACGGGGAGTTCTCGCTCGCGGCCCTGCGGGAAGCGGGGCAGCTGCTGATCGACAAGCACGAGATCCTGCGCACCTCGTTCGACCTGTCCGGCTACTCCGAGCCGCTGCAACTGGTCCACGAGAACGTCATCGCCGACATCGGGTACGACGACCTGCGCGGCCTTCCCGCCGGCGAACAGGAAACCGTGATCGCGGAATACCGGCACGTCATGCAATCCACACCGCTGGACGTCGCCGAAGCGCCGCAGCTGCGGTGGCACGTGCACCAGACCGGCGACACCGAATGGACGCTGACCCACACCGAGTGCCACGCCATCCTCGACGGCTGGAGCCACCACTCGGTGATCAGCGAGCTGCAGGAGGCCTACCGGGCGGTCCGCGACGGTCACACCGACCGGCTGCCCAGCCCGCTCGCAGCCAGGTACGCCGACTTCGTGGCGCTGGAGAAGAAGTCTCTGGCGTCCACTGTAGACTATGAGTTCTGGCGGGAGCGTGTCCGCGGCTTCGACCGGGTCACCCTGCCCGCGGACACCGCGCCGCCCGGGTATGGCAAGGTCGAGGAACTGCGGGTGTCCTGGCGGCACCTGGAACCCGGCCTGCGTGACCTGGTGGCACGGACCAAGACCTCGCTCAAGACCGTGCTGCACACCGCTCACCTGGCGATGCTCGGCGTGGTCACCGGTCAGCGGCGGTTCTTCAGCGGCCTGGTCTGCAACGGTCGGGCCGAGCTGCTGCGCGGCGACGAGGTGATCGGCATGCACCTCAACACCTTGCCGTTCGCCGTGGACCTCAACGCTTCCAGCTGGAGCGAGCTGCTGCGGGCCGTGTTCGCCGAGGAGCTGGCGTTGTGGCCGCACCGCCGTTACCCGTTGCCCGCCATGCAACGGGAATGGGGCCAGGGCGAGCCGTTGATCAGCGTGATCTTCTCGTACCTGGACTTCCACGTCCTCGACGAGCAGGCCGAGGTCTTCGGCACGATCACCGACGACAGCCCCAACGAGTTCACCCTCAACGTGGTGACCTTCCCCGGCGAGCTGCGGCTGGAATGCCGGGCCGGGTGGGCGACCCGTGAGCGGCTCGAAGACCTGGCGGCGACCTACCTCCAGGTGCTGTCGGCGATGATCGTCGACGGTCCGGTCGACCTGACCTCGACCGCCGCCGACCGCCTGACCAGGCCCGCGGAGACGTTCTCCGCGCTGCCCGAGGTGTGCTTGACCGACATGTTCGCCGACCAGGTTGCTCAGCGGCCGGACAAGGTCGCGATCGAGTGCGGCGACGCGGGCCTGACCTACCGCGAGGTCGAGCTGCGCGCGAACCAGCTCGCGTGGGTGTTGCGGGCACAGGGAGTGGGGCCGGATACTCCGGTCGCGGTCTGCATGGATCGCGGGATCGACGTGGTGGTCGCGTTCCTGGGTGTGATGAAGGCGGGCGGCGCGTACCTGCCGCTGGACCCGAAGTACCCGGACGGCCGCATCCAGTACATTGTGGACGACTCCGGTGCCCGGATCATGCTGACCCAGCCCGAACACGTCCACCGCTTCTCCGGGCTTACTACCATGGAACTGGACCCGGAGTGGTCGGCGTTCGCTGACCAGCCGGTGACCGCGCCTGAGGTGGCTTTGTCGCCGGACAACCTGGCGTACATCACCTACACTTCGGGCTCGACCGGCCGGCCGAAGGGCGTGCTGGTGCCGCACCGCGGGGTGGTGCGCCTGGTGAACGACCCGAACTACACGGTCCTCGACTCCGAGCAGGTCCTGTTGCTGCTCAGCGCGTTGGCGTTCGACGTGTCGACGTTCGAGATGTGGGGCGCGCTGTGCAAGGGCGGCAAGCTCGCCGTGTGCCCGCCGGGCACGCCGACCGCCACCGACCTGGAGGAGGTGCTGCGGCGGCACGGAGTGACCGTGCTGTGGCTGACTTCTGGGCTGTTCAACGCGATGGTGGACGTCAAGCCGTCGTCGTTGGCCGGTGTCAAGCAGTTGCTCGTCGGCGGCGAGGCTCTCTCCCCGCCCCACGTCCGCACCGCACTCGAACACGGTGTCCCCGTGGGCAACGGCTATGGTCCGACCGAGGGCACGACGTTCGCGGTCGCGCATCCGTTCATCTCGTTGCCCGAGGCGAACAACTCGATCCCGATCGGCCTGCCCATCTCGCACACCTATGTCCGGATCGTCGACTCGTCACTGAACCCAGTCCCGTTCGGTGTTCCGGGCGAACTGCTGCTCGGCGGGCCGGGTGTGGTGCGCGGTTACCAGGGGCGGCCGGACCTCACAGCGGAGAAGTTCGTGCCGGATCCCCTGGGCGAGCCCGGTTCCCGGCTGTACCGCACCGGCGACATCGTGCGGCAGGACCCGGATGGCACGATGCACTACATCGGCCGCCAGGACCACCAGGTCAAGATCCGCGGGCACCGGGTCGAGCTCGGTGAGGTGGAGGCGGCGATCTCCGAGCTGCCGTCGGTCCGCGTGGCCGCGGCCGCGGCGCATCCTGGTGTCGATGGTGTGAAACAGCTTGTCGGGTACGTGGTGCTGGCGGAGGACGGGCCGGAGGACCTTGCACAGCTAGGCGAGTTGCTCCGCCGCCGGGTGCCGGACTTCCTGGTGCCGACGGCGTGGGTGCGGCTGGACGCGTTGCCGATGAACAGCAACGCCAAGGTCGACCGGGCCGCATTGCCGTTGCCCTCGGCCGTGACCACGACCCGGGAGTTCGTCCCGCCGCGGACCCCGGCCGAACGGGCCGTGGCGGACATCTGGGCCGAGGTGTTCGGCCTGCCCCGGGTCAGCCGGCACGACGACTTCTTCGCGCTCGGCGGGCATTCCCTGATGATCCTGCGGATCGTCGCCCTGCTGCGGGAACGGCACGGGATCTCGGTCACCGTGCGGTCGTTCCTGGAGCACCGCACCGTTTCCGCGCTCGCCGAGGCGATCGACACCGGTGACCTGCCGACCAAGGCCTTGCTCTGGCTCAACCACAGCGGTTCGCAGGTGCCGCTGGTGTGCGTGCACCCCGGCGGCGGCAGCGCGCACTGGTACCAGCGGCTGGCCGCGCACCTCGACCCGGACCTGCCGGTCGTCGCGTTCGAGTGGCCCGGCCTGCAAGGCGACGTTCCGTCCACATCGGACATGGCGGCCCGGTACGTGACCGAGCTGCGGGAGGCCGTGCCGCAGGGGCCGTACCGGATCTTCAGCTGGTGCGGCGGCAGCGGGGTGGCCAGCGAGATGGCGCACCAGCTGACCGCCGAGGGCGAGGACGTCACGTTCATCCTGCTCGACCCGGCGCTGGACGCCCGCGAGAAGAAGCACCTGTGGGACGAGTTCGGGCTGATCCGCAAGTGCGTCGGGCACCTGGAGGCGCTCGCCGCCGCGGCCCCGGACGAGGACACCACCGTGCTGCGCGCGGAAACCCTTGCCCTGCTGGAACACCTGGTCGACGACGTGGTCGGCGACCACGGCATCACCCTCCCGGAGCACGGCGCCGGTGAGATGTGGCTGCCCGCCGCCCGGATGTGGGCCGAGGTGATGGAGATGATGCTCTCCTACGAGCACCACCCGTACCCCGGCACGCTGCACCTGATCGCCAGCGACGAACTGGCCGCCGGCGAACACGAGGTCGTCGACAGCGAGCAGAGCTTCACCCAGTACGTCGCCCGCTGGCGGCAACTGGCGTCCGATGTGGACGTCCACCGGCTGACCGGAGACCACTTCTCGGTGATGAAGGAGCACGTCACCCTCCTCGCCGGAATCGTCACAGAGCTCATCAACTGACCCCACCCAGACGACACGCCTCCCAGCGCCGCTGGGAGGCGTGTTCTGGTTGTTCAGGGTGGCCTGCCTGCGGGAATGGCGTGCGCACGGTGCCATCGTGGCTGGTCAAAGTCATGTGGGTATACCACCCACATTTGTGCGGGTGGAGTGGGTGTCTGTGCGTGGTGGGTGGGTCGCGGGATGGTGGTCGACCAGCATGATCGAGATTTTTCGCGGGGTGTGAATGTGCGGGGTGGCGCCCGATGCGGGCGCCCCATGATCGGCGCGAGGCTACCCATTGTTCTCAACCAGCCTGGACGAGGTTGAAAGGTGGGGACTTCATGGGGCAGCCGGTTCCGGTCAGCGTCGTGGCGCTGGACCCGATGTTGCACGCGGGCGCCATCAGCGCCCTGGAGAGCAGCCCGGATGTCGAGGTGGTGGGGCCAGGGGAGCCCGCGAGGGTGGCCGTGGTCCTGGTCGGCAGGCTGGGGCACCAGGAGGTCGAGCTGATCCGGCGGGTGCGGGACACCCCCGCACGGCCGGAGGTGGTGATCGTCGCGACCGAGCTCGCGGCGACCGAGACGCTCTACGCCATCGCGGCGGGCGCCCGGGGTCTGCTGCGGCGCCGTGAGGCCGGTGCGGACCGGCTCGTGCGGGCCGTGCTGACCGCGGACATGGGCGACTGCACCCTGCCGCCGGACATCTTCGACCACGTCGTGGCCCAGGGCGCGGCGGAGCTGAGCACGGACGGGCCCAGCCCGGTCCCCGTCGGCCCGCCTCGACGCGAGGCGCCCGACGAGCTGGAGGTCCACGTGATGGGGCCGGCGCGGGACGAGGTGCTGGGCAAGCTCCGCCTGGCCGGGGTGGGTCTCGCCGCCCGGCCCGCCGCGGACACCGTGACCTTGGTGGTCACCGACACGGTCGACCGTGCGATCGACACGTGTCACCGCGGCTCAGGCGCGGGAACGGTGATCGTCGCCGAACGGTTCGCCCCCGAGGCGGTCCTGCGCGCGGCCAGGCTGGGCGTCCGGACACTGCTCGCCGCCGACGCGGCGACACCCGCGCGGCTGGTCGCGGCGGTGCGCTCGGCCCGGCACGGCGACGGCCGGATGCCGTATTCCGTGCTCATGCGCATGCTCGGCGCCGCCAGCAGGAAGAAACAGCCACTCGCCGCCGACACCGGCGCGATCCCGCTCACCGCGCGCCAGACCAGTGTGCTGCGGTTGATGGCCGATGGGCACGGCAACGGCGAGATCGCCACGATGCTGTCCTGCTCGGAGCACACCGTGAAGAACGCCATCTACGAGCTGATGGCCCGTCTGCAGGTGCGTAACCGGGCCCAGGCGGTGGCCAGCGCTATTCGCACGGGCTTGATCTAGGGACAAACACGCAACCCGTACCCCTGCCGCCGCTTCCCTGTCGGCTGGACGGCCTGGATACCAGGCTGAGTCGTACTGGACGCCCCGAACCGTGGGAGACCTAAGTGGACACAACCGGAATCACCGAGCCCCCGGAGGTGGTGCGGGCCCGTCCGGCGCTGGGCGCGATGTACGTCGCGTGCGGGGCGTCGGCGTTCGGCACGCAGATGACGTTGCTCGCACTGCCCTGGCTGATCCTGGCCACCACCGGGTCGGCGACCTGGACGGGGCTGGTGTTCGCCGTGCAGGTGCTGCCGATGGCGGTGCTCGGGTTCGCGGGCGGGGAGGTGATCCAGCGGTTCGGCGCCCGGCGGACCATGCTGGTGGCCGACGCGGCCAGGGCGCCGCTGATCGCGCTGGTGCCCGTCCTGTCCTCAATGGACATGCTCGGCCTTCCCGCGCTGATGGTGATCGTCGCCGCGGTCGGCGTGCTGGGGGTGCCCTACTTTGCCGCGCAACGGGTCTTGGCCGGTGAACTCGCCGGTGCCGACCCGAAGGCGCTCACTCGCGCGAACAGCGTGCTGGAAGGGTGTTTCAACGCCGCTTCGTTCGCCGGACCGGCCGTGGCGGGCCTGCTGATCTGGCTGATGGGCGCGCAGAACGTGTTGTGGTTCGACGCCGGGAGCTTCGCGGTGTCGTGCCTGCTGTTGTGGCGGTTCGTGCCGCGCGGCGCCGGGGACGCCCCGCCGGCCAAGGCCCGCACGAGCGTCCTGGCCGGTGTCCGAGCGTTGCTGGCCGACGACTTCATGCGGCCCGTGATGGTCTCCACCGTCACGTTCGGGTTTCTGCTGCGGATCCTCGGGATCGCGTTGCCACTGCTGGCGTTCGACCGGTTCGGTGGGAACGCGGGAGTGGGCGGCCTGCTCGTCGCGGGCTTCGGCGCTGGAGCCCTGCTCGGCTCGCTGATCAGCTACCTGGTGGCGAACAGGTTCTCGCCCGCCAAGCTGATGGCGTTGTCCGCGGTCCAGCTGGTTCTTCCCTTGTGGACACTCCTGACACCCGCGCCCGCGGGTGTTCTCGTTGTGGCGCTGGCGGTGTCGGCGGCCGCGCTGCCGCTGTCCAACGCGCCGTTCTTCAGCATCCTGGCCACCCGGTTCCCCGGCGAGGTCCGGGCCAAGGTGATCCAGTCGGTGATCACCATCAGCAACATCGCCGGACCGCTCGGCTTCCTGGCCGGGGGCGTGGCCATGGACCGCCTCGGCCTGGCCACCACCCTGCTGATCCTCGCGGCACTGTCCAGCCTCGCGGCGGTCAACCTCGTGGTTGCCGTGCGCCGCACAGACAAGGAGGGCGCATGAACGACCTGTCCACCCGGTGCCTGCACGAGCTGTTCGCGCGCCACGCGGACGCCGCGCCGGACGTGATCGCCGCGGTGCAAGGCGATCAGTCGATCACCTACGGGCAGTTGCGAACCCGGTCGGTCCGGCTGGCCGCGGCGCTGCGGGAGCACAACGTCGGGCCGGACGTGGTGGTCGGCCTGCACCTGCCGCGCTCGATCGACATGCTCGTCGGGATCCTCGGCATCCTCGAGGCGGGCGGGGCGTATCTGCCGCTGTGGGTCGGGCATCCGGCCGACCGGCTGGAGTTCATGCTCGCCCACTCCGGAGCCACGGTCCTGGTCACCGACGGCGACGCGCTGCCCGGGTTCACCGGCACGCGGGTCCCGGTTGACGCACTCCCCACCACGATCGTGCCGGAAAACCGCGCCACTGATGACAATCTCGCGTACGTGATCTACACGTCCGGCACCACCGGCACCCCGAAGGGTGTCGCCGTGCCGCACCGATCCGCCGAACGCATTGTGCGGCCCGGGATCTACTTCGACGCGGGGGAGACCTTCCTGCAGTCGTGCCCGCTGTCGTTCGACGCGTCGGTGTTCGAGATCTTCGGCTGCCTTGCCAACGGCGGAACGCTCGTTCTGTTGCCCGGGCAACGGGTCTCGGCCGAGCTGATCGCCGACACCGTCCGCCGCAACGGAGTCACGACGCTCTGGCTCACCCCGACGCTGTTCAACCAGATGGTCGACGAGAACCTCCTTGACGGGACTGGTGTCCGTCAGTTCGTGGTCGGCGGCGAGGTCCTCTCCAGCCCGCATGTCGCTCGGGCCATGCAGAACAGCGACGCCCGGTTCGCCAACGGTTATGGTCCCACCGAGGCCGGTGTCTTCGTGTGCTGCCACCAGTTCGAGGCCGAGGACCTGACACATTCACCGCCGCCTGTCGGCAAAGCCATGCCCGGCACCGAGGTCCACCTGCTGGATCAGCACCTCCGCCCGGTGGCTGAAGGCGGGACGGGGGAGTTGTACTTCGGCGGTGACGCGCTGGCTCGCGGTTACCACAACCGGCCGGACCTGACCGCGGCCGCGTTCGTGCCCGACCCGGCCGGGACCGGCGCACGGCTGTATCGGTCGGGTGACCTGGCACGGATTCTGCCGGGCGGCCTGGTTCAGGTGCTGGGCCGGACCGATGACCAGGTGAAGATCCGCGGCAACCGGGTCGAGCTGGGCGAGATCGAGTCGGCCCTGGCGGAACTGCCCGAGGTCCGGCAGGCCGCGGTGGTCGACCGCGCCGGGGTCCTGGTCGCGTTCATCGTCCCAGTAGGACAGACGACGGTCGCCGACCTGCGGCAGAAGCTCGCGGTGTCCCTGCCCGAGTACATGATCCCCTCCGACTACTTCCGGTTGGACACGCTTCCGCTGACCCAGCACGGAAAACTCGACCGCAACGCGCTGCGCGCGAACACCACCGCCGATCGGCTCGACCTCGGCGTCCAGTTCGTGGCCGCGGCCTCCGACCTGGAGACGGCTATCGCGGCGGTCTGGACGGACCTGCTCAAGGTGCCCTCGGTGGGCATGGACGACAACTTCTTCGACCTGGGCGGCACCTCGCTGGCCGTCCCGGTGCTCCAGCGGCGCATCCAGCAGGAGCTGGGCGCCCGGCTGCCGGCGACGGCGCTCTACGAGCACCCCACGGTCCGCCTTCTGGCCAAGTCGATCTCGGGAGTACGGCAGTGACCGATCAAACGGCAGCGACCACGCAAGAACCGATCGCAGTGATCGGCATGGCGGCGACCATGCCTGGGGCGAACGATCTGGACGAGTTCTGGGCGAACCTCCGCGCCGGCAAGGAGTCGATCACCTTCGGCACCCCGATGATCGTCGAGGACGAGCAGCAGGGCCGCCGCTGGATCCACGCCCGGGGCGTGCTGGACGACGTGCGCCGCTTCGACTACGAGTTCTTCGGCCTGCCCCGCCGGGAGGCCGAAGTCCTTGACCCGCAACACCGGTTGCTGCTGGAACACGCGTGGAGCGCGATGGAGGAGGCGGGCTACGACCCGCTCCGGTTCACCGGCAAGGTCGCCGTCTACACGGCCGCCGGCCCGAACTCCTACCGCGAAGGCCGCGAGTTCGGCGCCCACTCGGCCGCCGAACGGCTCCTCGTCGAGCTGTCCAACGCGCCGGACACGTTGTCCACCCGCATCTCCTACAAGCTCGGCCTGACCGGGGAGAGCCTGAGCGTCCGCACTGCTTGTTCGTCATCGCTTGTCGCCGTGCATCTGGCCGCCGAGGCCGTCCGAAGTGGACGCGTCGACATGGCGCTCGCCGGTGCGGTCAACATCCGCTGCCACGAAACCCTTGCCTACGAACAGCAGGACGGGTTCATCCTGTCCGCCGACGGCCACACGCGGGCCTACGACGACCGCGGAACCGGCTATGTCGAAGGCGATGGCGTCGGAGTCGTCATCCTGCGCAAGTTGTCGGACGCATTGGCCAACGGCGACCACATCCACGCCGTGATTCGCGCCGGTGGGATCAACAACGACGGCAAGGCCAAGGCAGGCTTCTCCGCACCCGGGGTCGAAGGGCAGTCCGCCGCGATCAGCACCGCGCTGGCCGCGTCCGGTGTGCCGGCCGAGTCGATCGGGATGATCGAGGGGCACGGCACCGGCACGGCCGTCGGCGACCCGATCGAGGTCCGCGCCCTGACGAAGGCCTATCGCGAACACACGCAGGAGTCCGGGTTCTGCGCGCTCACGTCGGTGAAGGCGAACGTCGGACACCTCGGGTACGCCTCCGGGATGGCCGGACTGCTCAAGGCGATCCTGTCGGTCAAGCACGGCGAGATCCCGCCCGCACCGGACTTCGGCGACCCCAACCCGGACATCGACTTCGCGGACTCTCCCTTCTACGTCAACACTTCCGCCAGGCCGTGGCCGGACGGCCCGCGCCGGGCCGGGGTGAGCAACTTCGGCATGGGCGGTACGAACGTCCACCTGATCGTCGAAGAACCTCCCACGCCCGAACCCGCAGAGCGGACAACCGCACCGCAGACCATCGTGCTGTCGGCCCGCACCGACGACGCCCTGCGCCTGATCCGTGAGCGCCTGCACGCCTGGCTCACCGGACACACCGATGTCAACCTCGCGGATCTCGCGTTCACCCTGGCGACCGGCCGCAAGCCCCAGCCTCGCCGGTGGGCCGCGGAAGTGTCCTCGATCGAGGAACTGATCAACGCATTGACCGGTGACGCCGAGCGGAGCCCGATCGCCCGGCAATGGGTGGACGGGTCCGAAGTGGACTGGGTCGGGCAGTACGCGGGCCAGCGCCGTCAGCGTCTGTCACTACCGACTTACCCTTGGCAGGGCGAAGAACTGTGGGTCCCGGTCATCGAAGCCGAGACGGCTGAGGTTCGGCGCGAGGAGCAGGAACCGGTCGAGAATTGGCTCTACCGCCAGGAGTGGACCAGAACCGCTCTGCCCCGGCCGCACCACCCGGGCGACATCTCCCAGACCGACGGCGTCTGCCTGGTCCTGGGAGACGGGGACGGCGTTGTGCGAGCAGAACTCAGCGCAGCCGGGCTGATGGTCCTGGCGGTCGAACTGGGCACTGAGTTCGACGCGACCGACGGCGTGGTGCGAGTCCGGCCCGGCGATGCCGCCGACCTGGCCCGCCTCGTGGACACCGCAGGCCAGGTCACGAAGGTCGTGCACCTGGGGGGCGAAGGCGTTCTGCACACGCTCGCCCTCGTCCAGGCACTTACTAAGGCCGAACAGTCCCCAGAGCTGTGGGTGGTCACCGAGAACGCCCAGCCCGTCGGCGACGTCACGGCACTCAACCCGGACGCGGCTGCCCTGCTCGGCCTGTGCCAGGTGGTGCCCCAGGAGTACCCGGGCTGGCGCTGCCAAGCGATCGACTTCGCCGCCGGAACAAGCCCGACCACGGTCACGGCCCAGTTGCTGGCCGAGATGGCGACCCCGGCCGAGGATCCCGAAATCGCCTACCGCGGCGCCGACCGGTACGTCCCGGGCTTCACCCAGATCGAGTCCGGCGGTTACGCCATGCCGGTCCGGCCGGGCGGTGTCTATCTGATCGCGGGCGGGTCGGGCCGGATGGGCCAGGCCATCGCCGAACACCTCGTGGCGTCGGGCGCGACCCGGATCGCCCTGGTGTCCCGCAACGGCGTCAACTCCAAAGAGCTGGGCGCGGAGGTGCTCACGTTCAGCGCGGATATCGCTGACGAACTCCGGATGGCCGAAGTGGTCGCCGAGATCAACGAACGCTGGGGCCCGATCAACGGTGTCGTGCACGCGGCCGGCACCGCGGGCGATTTCGCTTTCATCGCCGACACTTCCGCCGACCGAGCCCAGGACATGTTGCACCCCAAGGTGGCCGGGTTGAAGGTCCTCGACCGGGTCACCCGCGCACAGCCGTTGGACTTCGGCCTGGTCTGCTCCAGCCTGAGCGCCGTCCTCGGCGGCATCACCTTCGGCGTGTACACGGCCGCCAACCGTTACCTCGACGCCTACACGGAATGGCGCGCCGCGCATGGGGCGCCGTGGGTGAGCGTCGACTGGGATGTCTGGCGGTTCGACGACTCTGGTGGCGGCCTCGGGGCGACGGCCGCCACCCAGACCGCGATGGGTCTGGACCAGGCGACCGGGCTGCTGGGGTCGATCGTGTCCGCCGGGCACGCGAGGCTGGTGGTGTCGACGGTTCCGTTGGCGGAGCGCATCGACCGCGTCCGGCGGCTGCTGCGGCCCAGTGAAACCGATGAGCCCCAAGGCACCGAAGCCGTCGCCGATGAGGCCGAGCTGTGCGAGCACCTCAAGCAGATCGTCGGCGAGCTGGTCGGTCTGGCCGACCTGGAGGACGACGACGAGCTGCTGGCGATCGGCTGCGACTCGCTGACCTTCCTGGAGGCGTTGGCGCGCTGGGAGAACCGCATCCGGGTGAAGGTGCCGATCACCCGGCTGTGGGGCCGCCGGACGTTCGCCGACCTGGCCGAGGCCGGCTGGCAGGTGGTCACCGAACAGCGGGACGCCGAGCGCGACGCCGGCCGTCAAGCGCTGCGTTATCTGGCCGGTTAACCGCGACGAGACGAGCTGACATGGACATCAACCTGATCCGGGCCCGGGCGGACACGCCGGGCGTGAAATACGTGGCCCACCTGAACAACGCGGGCGCCAGCCTCACCCCGAGGCCGGTGATCGACGCGGTGACCGGTCACCTGAGGCTGGAGTCGGAGCTGGGCCCCTACGAGGCCGCCGAGCGGTCCCGCGAGGCCGTCGAACGCGGCCACAACGCGGTCGCCCAGCTGCTGAACTGCCACACCGAAGAGATCGCGATGTTCGAGAGCGCCACCCGGGCGTGGGGCGCGGCGCTGTCGAGCATCCCGCTCGGCCCCGGTGACCGGGTGCTGATCTCGCCGATGGAGTACGGCAGCAGCTACCTGGCGTTCCTGCACCTGTCCCGGCGCGAGGGCTTCCAGCTGGAGGTGCTCCCGGTCGACGGGGACGGCCTGGTCGACCCCGAGGTGCTGCGCGACCGGGTCGACGAGCGGGTGAAGCTGATCGCGATGACCCACGTGCCCATGCACGACGGCCTGATCTACCCGGTGGCCGCGATCGGCCGGGTCGCCCGCGAGTTCGGCATCCCCTACCTGGTCGATGCCAGCCAGTCGATCGGGCAGCTGCCGGTCGACGTCCGTGACATCGGCTGTGACCTGCTGGTCGGCTGTGGCCGCAAGTTCCTGCGTGGCCCGCGCGGCACCGGATTCCTTTACGCCAGGCGCGAGTTCGCGGAGAAGCTGTTGCCGGGCGCGGTCGGCCTGGACGGTGTCGAGTGGATCGGTGACGGCTACCGGTTCGCGCCCGCCGCCCGCCGGTTCGACACCTGGGAGACCAACGCCGCCGCCCGCATCGGCCTGGGCGTCGCCGTCGATTACGCGCTGTCGTGGGGTATTGAGAACACTTGGCGCCGGATCCGGTCGCTGTCCTCGGACTTACGCCAGGACCTCATGGGAATCCCTGGCATCACCGTGGAGGATCGCGGCCGCGAGCGCTGCGGGACGATCGCGTTGACCGTGCACGGCCATGCCGCCGAACTGGTTCGCGCGGAGCTGCAACGAGCCGGGATCAACACGTGGGTATGCCTGTCCAACGCGGCCTGCGTTGACATGAAACGCCGGGGGATCAGCAGCCTGCTGCGGGTCTCGGTGCACTACTACAACTCCGTCGACGAGCTCGCGCGGCTGTGCAACGCGCTCGAGTCGTTGACCGTCGGTGACGCCGTGCGGGCCGTGTCATGAGCGAGTGGATCCGGCGACCCAAACCGGTGCCTGGCGCCCGGCTCCGGCTGCTCTGTGTCCCGCACGCGGGCGCGGGCCCGTCGTTCTACGCCCGCTGGCTCACCGAGTTGGCGCCCGCGGTCGAGGTGTGCCTGGTGAACCTGCCCGGCCGGGAGGCCCGCTTCGGCGAAGCACCGGTCGACGACCTGCGGCTGATCGCGTCCGAAGTGGCCACTGCGGCGCAACCGTTGCAGGACAGGCCGTTGGCGTTGTTCGGGCACAGCATGGGCGCGCTCGTCGCGTACGAAGTGGCCCAGTTGCTGGAACCTGAGCACCTGTTCGCGTCGGGCTCACCGGCGCCGCATGCACCCGGCGACGAACCGCACGTCGCACACCTGCCGGACACCGAATTCCTCGCCGAGGTCCGCCGTGGCTACGGCGGTATCCCGGACTCGGTGTGGAACAACGAAGAACTGTTGCTGATGCTGCTGCCGATCCTGCGGGCGGACTTCGCCGCGTGCGAAACATACACCTGGCCTGGCCACCCGCCGCTGCGCTGTGACATCTCCGCGCTGAGCGGCGCCGGGGACTACTACGTGCCGGAAAGCGCCCTCGCTGGTTGGGCATCGCTGACCTCGGGGGAGTGCACGACCCGTGTGATCGGTGAGGGGCACTTCAACGTGGCGAACGACCGGGCTGCCGTGCAGCGGTTCGTTCTCGACCAGCTCGGGCTCGTCCTGGAGGGGGCTCGCAATGACTGAGGTGTTGGCCCGCCTGCGCCCGGCCGAGCTGCTGGTGTGGTCGGCGGCGAGCGCGGCAGAGCTTCCCGCCGCACGGCAGGCAGTCCTCGGCCAGCTGACGACAAAGTCCCTGCCGGACTTGGCTTTCGAGTCACAGCGCACAGCGCACGGCCCGTACCGCGGAGCTTTGGCCTGCGCAGACGTCGAAGCTGCGACAGCGGCTCTGCGGAAGGGCCGTGGCCTGGAAGGCAAGTACCCGGCGGCTCGGCGCCCGGTGGCGTTCCTGCTCAGCGGTGTCGGCGACCAGTACCCGGGCATGGCCGCGGCGCTCTACGAAACCGAAGCGGTGTTCCGCAACGCGGTCGACTGCTGCACGTCGGTGCTGGAGGCCGAGGGCTGCGACCTGCGCGACCTGCTGATCCAGCCGGTGGAAGCTGCGCCCGAACGGGACCTGCGCTCGATGATGCAGGCCCGCACGGTGCCGCAAGGCCCGCTGGCCACCACCCGGCTTGGGCAGCCCGGAACGTTCGTCGTCGAGTACGCGCTGACCGAGCTGATTCGCAGCTGGGGCATCGAACCCGCGGCGATGATCGGCTACAGCCTCGGCGAGTACGTCGCCGCATGCGTGGCCGGAGTGATGTCTCTGACGGACGCGCTGCGGCTGGTCTGGTGGCGTGCTCAGCGGATCGAACAGCTGCCGCCCGGCGGCATGCTCGCCGTCGCCCTGCCGCGGGACGAGATCACTCTGTGGCTCGGCGACGACCTCGACGTGGCCGCTGTGACGAGTCCATATCAGACAGTCATCGGCGGACACGCTCCGGCGGTGTCCGATGTGGAGCGACGGTTGACCGAGGCCGGGGTCGCGTTCCAGCGAGTCGGCGCGCACCACGGGTTCCACACCCGCGCGATGCGGCCGCTCGGGGCGGAGCTGACCGAGTGGATCCGCACCAACGTCCGGCTGAACGACCCGGCGATTCCCTACATCTCCAACGTTTCCGGCACCTGGATCACCGCCGAGGACGCCACCGATCCCGGGTACTGGGCCAAGCACCTGTCCCAGACGGTCGAGCTGATGAACGGGCTCGGCGCGCTGTGGCAGGACGTCGACCCGGTGGCGATCGAGCTGGGACCGGGCGAAGGGCTGTCCTCGTACGCCCGCCACCACCCGGCCTGTGACCGGCCGCGGCTCGCACGGGTTCAGCCGAGCCTGGCCACGGCGGGGCAGGAGACGACCGGGCTGCTCACCTCACTCGGCCGGCTCTGGATCGCCGGCCTGGACATCGACTGGACGCGACTCAAGGGAGTGAACTCATGATCGGCGTGGTCGGGGCCGGCACGATCGGGATGGGTGTGGCACAGAACCTGTCCCAGGCCGAGCACAAGGTCGTCCTGGTGGACATCTCGGCCGGGGCCCTGGACCGGGCCCGGACGGAGATTGGCCGCGCGGTGCGCTTCCAGCGGATCGTCCGCCCGGACCTGCCCTCGTACTCGCCCGACGAGGTGCTGAGCCGGATCACCTTCACCCAGGACCTCAACGATCTCGCCACGGCGAGCGTGGTGATCGAGAACGTCTCGGAGAAGTGGGCCGCCAAACAGGCCGTCTACCGCGAGCTGGATCGCATCTGTGAGCCCGCGACCATCTTCGTGGTCAACACGTCCTGTTTCCCGATCACCGATGTGGCCGCCCTGACGACCCGCCCGCAGCAGGTCCTCGGCGTGCACTTCATGAACCCGGTGCCGCTCAAGCCGGTCGTCGAGATGATCCCCGGCTGGCACACCACCGAGGCCACGATCGGGACCGTCACGTCGGTGCTGGCCTCGATGGGCAAGAAGTCCATCAGCGTCAAGGATTCCCCGGGGTTCGTGTCCAACCGGGTGCTGATGCTGACCATCAACGAGGCCGTGTTCTGCCGCGCCGAGGGCATCGCCTCCGCCGAGGCGATCGACGAGCTGTTCAAGGGCTGCTTCGGCCATGAGATGGGCCCGCTGGCCACGGCCGACCTGATCGGCGTCGACACCATCCTGCACAGCCTCGAAGTGCTGCACGAGCGCTTCGGCGACTCGAAGTACCGGCCCTGCCCGCTGCTGCGCACCATGGTCGCCGCCGGCCTGCTGGGCCGCAAGAGCGGCAAGGGCTTCCACGACTACGCACTGACGGCCTAAAGGAGCCTGACATGTTGGACACCAAGACCCGGATCCGGTCGTTCCTCGGTACCCGCCTGCCCGGCGATCTGACCGACGACGAGGACATCTTCGAGGCCGGCCTGGTGAACTCGCTGTTCGCCATGCAGCTGGTCCTGTTCGTGGAGCAGGAGTTCGCCATCCAGGTCGGCAACGACGACCTGGAGCGGGACAACTTCCGCAGCGTCAACTCGATCGCCGGGCTGGTCGAGCGCCATGTCGGCTGACTCGCTCGCCCCGCCCGGCAGGTATGCGGACACGGCCCGGTTCCGCGAGTTCGTCAACCGGGTCGTCGCACCGCGCGCCGCCGACATCGACCAGGACGGCGCCGTGCCGGTCGACGTGGTGAAAGCCCTGGCAGTCGAAGGGTTCCTGGGCGCGGGAGTGTCCACTGAGCACGGTGGCGGCGGGTTCGACGCTGTGCGTATCGGCATCCTGCACGAGGAAGTCGCGCGGGGCTGCTCGTCGGTGCGTACGTTGCTGACAGTGCACGGGATGGTCGCTGGCGCGGTCGAACGCTGGGGCACGCCCGCGCAGCGCGCGGATCTGCTGCCCCGGCTCGCCGGCGGCGAGATTCTCGGGGTGTTGGCGTTGAGCGAGCAGAACGCCGGCAGCGACCCGAGCGCGCTGGAGACGCTGGCCTCGCCGGTGACCGGTGGGTACGTGCTGACCGGGACCAAGCGGTGGATCAGCATGGCCCTGATCGCCGACGTGCTGCTCGTGTTCGCACGGACTCTCGGCGGGATCACGGCTTTCCTGGTTCCGCGGGACACGCCGGGCCTGCACGTGAGCCCGATCGACGGTGTGCTCGGCACGCGCGGCGGCCTGATGGGCGAAGTGCGCCTGGAGGGCTGCCGGGTCGGCACGGACGCGGTGCTCGGGCCGGTGGACCGTGGGTTCATGACGGTCGCGGCGAGTGCGCTGGAGTTCGGTCGTTACAGCGTCGCCTCGGGCTGTGTCGGCATCGCGCAGGCGTGCCTGGACCTGTCGCTGGAGCACACCGGGCGCCGGGAGCAAGGTGGGTCGCTGATCAAGGACCACCAGCTGATCCGCCGGTTGCTCACCGACATGGCTACCGAGGTGGCCGCGGCACGGCTGCTGTGTCGTCAGGCCGGTGCTTTGCGCGAGACCAACGACCTGGCGGCGCCGATGGCGACCTGGATGGCCAAGTACTTCGCGTCCACCGCCGCCAACCGGGCCGCCCGCGAGACGGTCCAGATCCACGGCGCCGCAGGCTGTTTCGACGGTCACCCGGCCGCCCGGTACCTCCGGGACGCCAAGGTCATGGAGATCATCGAGGGCAGCACCCAGATCCAGCAGGTCGTCATCGCCGACCTGGTCCGCCAGGACCGCCACCGGGTGGCGGACCTGCCCGAGGCACTCATGTCGGCAGGGAGGTGAGCCGTGATGTCTGACACCAAGCCGGTCAAGTGCGTGGTCTGGGACCTGGACAACACGGTCTGGGACGGTGTTCTGCTTGAGGACACGGAGGTGCGTCCGCGTCCGGAGGTGCTGGAGGTTCTGCGGACGCTGGACGGCCGCGGGATCCTGCATTCCATCGCCAGCCGCAACGACTCCGCGGCCGCGCGGGCCAAGCTCGAGGAGCTGGGCATCGCGGACCTGTTCCTGTACCCGCAGATCCACTGGGGCTCCAAGGCCGAGTCGGTCGCGGCCATCACGAAACGGCTCAACCTCAACCCGGACGCGTTCGCGTTCGTCGACGACCAGCCGTTCGAACGCGAGGAGGTCGCCTCCCGGTTCCCGGCTGTGCGGGTCTTCGACGCCACCGAGGTCGCCGATCTGCCGTCGCTGCCCGCTTTCCAGCCCGCCTTCGTGACCGAGGAGTCCCGCCGGCGCAGACACATGTACCAGGCGAGCATCGAACGCGACCAGGCCGAGGAGGAGTTCGGCGGCACGTCCGAGGAGTTCCTGTCCACTTTGGACATGGTGTTCACCATCGCGCCGGCCACCACCGAGGACCTCAAGCGTGCCGAGGAACTGACCGTCCGTACCCATCAGCTCAACACCACCGGCCGCACGTACTCGTATGCCGAGCTTGAAGAACTTCAGCGCTCGGACGACCACCTGTTGCTGCTGGCGGATTTGACCGACCGGTACGGCTCGTACGGCAAGATCGGCCTCGCCCTGGTCGAACTGGGTTGCGAAGCATGGCGGGTCAAGCTGCTGCTGATGTCGTGCCGGGTGATGTCCCGTGGTGTGGGAACCGTGCTGCTCAACGAGATCCAGCGGCTCGCGGCCGCCGCGGGCGCGCGCCTGCAGGCGGACTTCGTGACCAACGACCGCAACCGGATGATGTACGTGACCTACCGGATGGGCGGGTTCAAGGAGGTCTTCCGCGACGGCGACGAGGTCGTCTTCGAGGCTCCCGAAGGCGAGATCCCGCCGACGCCAACTTATTTGACCCTGCGCAGCCCGGCTGGGGCCGTCTGATGCCTACCCTGGCCGACAGCGTGCGACTCGCCGACGACGGCGTGCACATCCTCGACCGGCGCGTGTTCCCCGCCCGCCGGGAATGGGTGCACTGCGCCACGGCCGAGGATGTCGCGAAAGCCATCGAGGACATGGTCACCCAGTCCTCGGGGCCCTACTTCGCCGCCCTGTGGGCCATGGTGCTCGCCGCCCGCGAGGCGGTGGAACTGCCCGACCCGATGGCGCACATCGTGGGCATGGGGGAGCGGATCGTCGCGACCCGGCCCACCAACAACGGCCTGCGCGAAGCGGTCCGGATCGTTCTGTCTACTGTGGACTCACGTGACCCGGTAGGCTCCGCATTGGCCGGTGCGCACGCGGGCGATGAGGAGTACCGGTCACGCAGCCGTGCTTTGGGTGAGCACGCGGCGAAGTTGTTGCCGGACAACGCCCGTGTGCTCACGCATTGCTGGGCTGATCTTTATCTCGTGGGGCTCGTCGAGGCCGCTCAGGCGGCTGGCAAGACGTTCCGGTTCTACTGCACCGAGACCCGTCCTTACCTGCAGGGCGCGCGGCTCACCGCCGAGACCCTCGCCGAGATGGGCGTCGAGACGACCCTGATCACCGACAACATGGCCGCCGCGGTGCTCGCCTCCGGGCAGGTCGACGCGCTGGTCACCGCTGCCGACCGGGTGACCATGGACGGTCACGTGGTCAACAAGATCGGCACGCTCGGGCTCGCGGTCGCGGCCCGCTCGTTCGGCGTGCCGTTCCTCGCGATGGTGCATGCCCCCGACCGGTTCGCGCCCACCGCGGCCGACGTGCCGATCGAACACCGTGCGGGCGCTGAGGTTCTGACGGCGGCGGGCGTGGTGAACCCAGCGATCCAAGGGCACTATCCGGCGTTCGACGTGACGCCGCCGCGGTTCGTGTCCACTGTGGTCACCGACCGCGGCCCGTTCGACCCGGCCGCGCTGGCCGGTTATCACCAGGAGGAGCTGTGATCGACGCCGACTGGGTGGTCCTGGACATCGAAGGCACGACGGCCGCCACCAGCCAGGTCCGCATCGTCCTCTACGACTACGCCCGGCCCCGCCTCGGCCCATGGGTCGACGCACACCCCGATGACCCACTGGTGGCGGAGATCCGTTCGGTGGCCGGGACCGACGACGCTGTGGCGGCCCTGCACGGCTGGATGGACGCCGACGAGAAAGTCCCCGTGCTCAAGGCGGTTCAGGGGTTGATCTGGCAACGCGGTTACGCGGACGGGGAGCTGACGTTCGAGCTGTTCCCGGACGTGCTGCCGACCCTGCGGACATGGCGGGAGAACGGCCTGCGGCTCGCGATCTACTCATCGGGGGCGGTCACCGGGCAGGTCGCGGCGTTCTCGCACACCACCGAGGGCGACCTCACCGGCTTGTTCGCCCGGCACTTCGACACGGTAAACGCCGGTCCCAAGCAGGAAACCGTGTCCTACAAATCGATCGCGGACGCGCTGGACGCCGAGCCGGGCCGGATCGTCTTCTTCTCCGACGTGCCAGCGGAACTGGACGCGGCGGCCGCCGCGGGGTGGCAGACCGTCGGTGTCGCGCGCCCAGGCGAGCCGTACGTGAACGCCGACTTCGGTCCACATCGGACGGTAACCACCCTCGACTCGGTGCTGTACTCCGTTGAGGACGCCGGACGCCAGCTGGCCGCCGAGTCCGCCCGCTATGCGGCGATGGGGTGGATGCGTGGCACCTCGGGCAACCTTTCCGTGACGCTGCAACGGTTCCCGCTCCAGCTCGCGGTCACGGCGAGTGGCCTGGACAAGGGCGAGCTGACCGCCCAGGACGTGGTGGTCGTCGACGGGGCGGGGGAGGCGGTCGGCGGCGGCAAGGCGTCCGCGGAAGCGGGCCTGCACGCACGGATCGCCGCGGTCGCCGGTGCCGGTGCGGTGGTCCACGTGCACGCGCTGGCCCCGGTGCTGGCCGCCGAGCGGTGGCCGGACGGGGTCCCGCTGAGCGACCTGGAGATGCTCAAGGGATTCGGTCGGGCCGCCCACGACGACGTGCTCACCGTTCCGGTGGTGCCGAACTCCCAGGACATGCGCGAGCTCGGCGACGCGTTCGAGCGCGGCTTCCGCGCCGACACCCCGGCGCTGATCGTGGCCCGGCATGGCATCTACGTGTGGGGCGACGACCTGCGGCAGGCCCGCCACCGCCTCGAATGCCTGGAATGGCTGCTCAGGTTCGCCCTGGAAAGGGGACGATGATGACGTTGCTGACGGTGTGGGCGGACGACGATCCGGCCACCGCGCTGGTGCGCACCCGCGACGGTGAGGAGGTCGCCGACGAGCTCAAGCAGATCGGCGTCCGGTTCGACCGCTGGCCGGTGCTCGACCTGCCCGCCCAGCCCACCTCCGACGAGGTGCTGGCCGCGTACGCGCCGCAGGTCAAGCACGTGATCGACACCGAGGGGTACATCCTGGTCGACGCGATGTCGATGAACCCCTCGGACGACCCGGAGTGGCTGGCCAAGGCCGCACAGGCCCGGCAGAAGTTCCTGGCCGAGCACACCCACGACGACGCTGAGGACCGGTTCTTCGCCCGTGGCGCCGGGGTGTTCTACCTGCACGCCGGCGGCAATGTGTACGCGGTGCTCTGCGAGGCCGGTGACCTGCTGAGCGTGCCCGCGGGCACCACGCACTGGTTCGACATGGGCTCGCGCCCCGACTTCGTGGCCATCCGGTTCTTCCACGAGGAGGATGGCTGGGTCGGCAGCTTCACCGGAAGCCCGGTCGCCGAGCGGTTCCCGGACTTCGACACCTTGGCAGGAAGGGACTAGTTGTGTCGCTCCGCAGTTCAGCGTGGTACGCCGGGCAGGACCGGAACTCCTACATCCACCGGGCGTGGATGCGCCGAGGCGCCCCCGATGACGCGTTCACCGGGCGGCCGCAGATCGCGATCGCCAACTCGGCCTCCGACCTGACCCCGTGCAACAGCCACCTGAACGAGGTCGCCGAGAGCGTCCGCCAGGGGATCTGGGCCGCGGGCGGGGTGCCGCTGAACCTGCCGGTGGTGTCGCTCGGCGAGACCAACATGCGGCCGACGGCCATGCTGTGGCGCAACATGGCGGCGATGGCCACCGAGGAGATGCTGCGCGCCAACCCGATCGACGGCGTGGTGCTGCTCGGCGGCTGTGACAAGACGATCCCGTCGCTGCTGATGGCCGCCGCCTCGGTGGACATCCCGGCGGTCGTGGTGCCCGGCGGCCCGATGCTGACCGGCACGTTCCGGGGCAAGCCGCTGGGCTGCGGCACCGACGTGTGGCGGCTGAGCGAGGAGGTCCGGGCCGGAACCCTGTCGGCCAAGGAGTTCCTGAGCTCCGAGTCGTCGATGATCCGCAGCCGCGGGCACTGCAACACCATGGGCACCGCGTCCACGATGGGCCTGGTCGCCGAGGCGCTCGGCACCACTTTGCCCGGCACCGCTGGCATCCCGGCCGCGGACAGCCGTTTGCTGGCTCGTGCGCACGAAACCGGACGGCTCGCGGTGGAGATGGTCACGTCGGACCGCCGGCCGAGTCAGGTGATGACCGAGGGCTCGTTCCGCAACGCGATCGTGGCGCTGGCCGCGATCGGCGGGTCCACCAACGCCGTCGTGCACCTGCTGGCGATCGCCGGCCGGTTGGGCGTTGCGTTGTCGCTGGAGGACTTCGACCGCATCGGCTCGGACGTGCCGCTGCTGGTCAACCTGCAACCGGCGGGCGAGTACCTGATGGAGGACCTGCACCGGGCCGGTGGCCTGGCCGCGGTGCTGCGGCAGGTCACCGACCTGCTCGACAAGGACGCGATCACCGTGACCGGTCGTCCGCTCGTGGAAACGTTGGGCGAGGCGGAGATCTGGGACGCCGATGTCATCCGCACCCGCGAGGCCCCGCTGCTCCCGCACGCCGGAATCGCCGTCCTGCGCGGAAACCTGGCTCCCAACGGCGCGATCATCAAACCTGCCGCGGCCTCCCAGCACCTGCTGACCCACCGCGGCCGCGCCCTGGTGTTCGACTCGGCCGAGGAAGTACACGCCCGGATCGACGACCCGGACCTCGACGTCGACGCCGACACCGTGCTCGTGCTCCGCGGCTGCGGGCCCCGCGGCTACCCGGGGATGCCCGAGGTCGCGAACCTCCCGCTGCCGTCGAAGCTGCTGCGTGCCGGTGTCCGCGACATGGTCCGGGTCTGCGACGGCCGGATGAGCGGCACCGCCTACGGGACCGTGGTCCTGCACGTCGCCCCCGAGGCGGCGACCGGCGGCCCGCTGGCGAAGGTCCGCACCGGCGACTGGATCACCCTGGATGTGCCCAACCGCCGTCTCACCGTCGACATCCCGGACTCAGAGCTGGCCGCACGTGAGCCGTCCGAGGGTCTGATGGCCGCGCTCGCGCAACCCCGCCGCGGCTGGGAGCAGCTCTACGTCAACACCGTCACGGGCGCGGACACCGGCGCCGACCTGGACTTCCTGACCGGCGCCAGCGGTCACGACGTCGCCCGGGAATCCCATTAGGACGCCGCGATGGCGTCGCAGATGAGCTCGTTGCGGGCGTCCTGGCCCTTCTCGGGGTAGGACGTGTGCACGCCGTCGCGCAGGTACATCGTCAGGCGGGACGGCTTCGCGGCGAGGAACTCGGCCCAGTGGATGATGCGCAGGTTCGCGTGCCGGGCCTGCGCGTCGGCCAGCTGAAGGTTGACCCAGGCACTGTTGCGCTGGTCGGCCAGCCGCACGGCGTCGGTCACGCTGGTCCGCGCGACCTGGACGTTCACCCAGTAGACCGTCCTGGTCGACCCGGCGATGCTCATCACCCGGTCGATCTGGGCGGCCATCACCGGGGGAGCGAAGATGTCGTTCGACCCGGTCGCCATCAGGATCCGCTTGGGCATGCCGTAGGTCGTCGCCCAGTCCTGCAGCGCGTCCACCGCGGGCGCGGTCGGGCGGCCGGACCAGTTGTGCACGGCGAGCAGGTCGCCCGTGCGGGCCTTGAGGCGCACAGCGAGGGCGTAGCCGTCCTGCACGGAGATGCTGTCGCCGAACATGTACAGCCCGTCGGTGTCCCGCACCTGCCTGATGGTGGACGGTTCGGAAATGCGCCGCTGCCCGGTGTCCCACGGCCCCAGCTCGCCGGAGCCGTAGTCGTCGGCGGCCAGCGCCTCCTCCGCGGCGACGAGGGTGGAGCCTAAGGCCAGCGCGCCCGCGGTGAGCAGGCGTCGGCGTGTCGTACCCATGCACGTTCCCCAGTCCTCGAGTGGTTGCCGCCGGTCATCGTAGGTGTTGACACCCATCGCGGTGGCCGAAATGATCCACTCCACAACCGAACAACCGAAATCGGCGCCGTGGTGGCAGGTGGGTGCGCTGGTGTGTTCGCGCTGGCCGCGAACATGACCAACCCACCCACGGAGGTTATGTGTCCCACCACATCGACGTTGTCGTCGTCGGCGCGGGAATGGCCGGTCTGGCCTGCGCGTACCGGTTGGCTCAACGCGGAATCAACGTTGTCGTCCTGGAAGCCTGTCCGCACATCGGCGGCCGCACCGCCGGTGTCTCGGTGGACGGTCTCACCATCGACCTCGGCGGCCAGTTCATCGGCCCCGGCCAGGACCGGGTGTACGCGCTGGCCGCGGAACTCGGCGTGTCGACGTTCCCGACCTACACGGCGGGCGCGAACCTGCTCGAGACGTCGGCCGGGCGGCTTCGGCGATTCCACGGTATGGTCCCGAAACTCGGCCCCTTGACGCTGCTGGACGTTGCACAGGCCCAGTCTCGCCTGTCCCGGCTCGCCCGCGGCGTCGACACCTCAGCGCCCTGGCGGAGTCCGTCCACCCTCGACAGTCAGACCCTGCAGTCGTGGATCGACCGCACGGCAAGGACTCGCGGCGGACGTCAGTTCCTCGCCCTGGCCTGCCAGGCCATCTGGGCCTGCTCGCCCAGTGAACTGTCCTTGCTGCATGCACTTTTCTATGTCGCGTCGGCGGGCAGCCTGCCCGCCTTGACCGACTTCGAAGGCGGCGCCCAGCAGGACCGGTTGACCGGCGGCGCATCAGGCCTCGCCGCCAAGCTCGCTTCACGCCTTGACATCCACCTCAACGCACCCGTCCGTCGGATCTCCCAAGACGCCAACGGTGTCACGGTGTCCACAGAGGATGGATCCATCTGGCGGGCCGGTCACGTGGTCGTCGCTCTGCCGCCACCCCAAGCAGCCCGGATCGCCTACCACCCACCACTTCCCGCCACCCGCGACAGCCTCACACAACGACTCCCCATGGGCAGTGTCATCAAGTGCGTCGCCATCTACCCGGAACCGTTCTGGCGCAAGGAGGGCCTCAGCGGCGCCGCCCTGAGCCTCCGCGGCCCCATCACCCTCACCGTCGACAGCAGCCCCCAGGACGACGACCGCGGCGTCCTGCTCGCCTTCGCCGCCGCTAGTACCACCGCTGCCACCACCGCGACCGCCACTGCCACGGGCGCCACCACCGCCGCCACAGCCACCCCCACGACCGCCACCGGCGCCCCCACGACCGGCGCCAGCACCGGCGCCGCGACTACCGCCCGAACACCCAACTCACCTCTCCTCACCTCCCTCATCCATCTCTTCGGCCCTCAAGCCGCCACCCCCACCCACTTCCTCGAACACAACTGGAACGACCAGCCCTTCGCCCGCGGGGCCTACGCCGCCCTCTTCCCACCCGGCGCCTGGACCCGCCTCGGCCCAGCCCTCCGCCCACCCATCGGCCGGATCCACTGGGCCGGCACCGAAACCTCACCACGCTGGTACGGCTACATCGAAGGCGCGATCCGCTCGGGCGAAGCCGCCGCCGACGCGGTCAGGCCGATCTCGTCGTCTCACATGTGACACTCAATTCAGGACTACGAACACGGTAAATACCTCAGTGACGAAAATGCGACCGAATGCACGGAGCGGCAACCGGCCCAAAGCGTGAAGGTGAGTGGGGGCTGGTGGGAATACTTACCAGGTGGTAGAAATCGTGGGAGCGCTTCCACACACTCGGGGAGTTGGGATGAGCAGGGTTTCGGTGCAGTTGTACTCGGTTCGGGACCTGTTCTCGGAGCAGCCGGGGAACACCTTGCGGCGGCTTGCGGAGATCGGGTTCACGCAGGTGGAGCCGTATGGCGTCGTGCAGAACGCGGAGGTCCTGAAGGGGCTGGGGCAGTACGGGCTGACCGCTCCGACGGCACACGCGCGGCTGATCGGCGAGGACCAGCACGAGGTGTTCGCCATCGCCAAGGAGTGCGGCATCGGGGTGGTGATCGACCCGTTCGTCGGCCCGGACCAGTGGCGCGACGAGAAGGACATCGCCGCGACGGCCGAGGCGATCAATGGCGCCGCGAAGGTTGCGGCGGAGTACGGCGTGACAGTGGGCTACCACAACCACTGGTGGGAGATGGAGAAGATCAACGGCCGCACGGCGTTCGAGGTCTTCGCGGACCAGCTCGACCCGGAGGTCGTGCTGGAGGTCGACACCTACTGGGCGACCGCGGGTGGCGAGGACGCGGCGGCGCTGCTCGGCCGGCTCGGCGACCGGGTCAGGGCGATCCACGTGAAGGACGGCGGCCTGGCCACCGACGCGACCGGGCAGGTCCCGGCGGGCCAGGGCAGCGTGCCCATCGAAAACGTCCTGAACGCGGCCGGAGACGCCCTTTGGGTGGTGGAGTTCGACCAGTTCGACGGGGACATCTTCGACGGCATCAAGCAGAGCTACGAGTTCCTCGGCGAGGTGCGGCGATGAGCCCGGTGGGGGTCGGCCTGATCGGCGCGGGCACGATCAGCGACACCTACCTGGAGAACCTGACCAGCTTCCCGGACGTCCAGGTCCGGTTCGTCGCCGACCTGGACACCGGCCGGGCCGCGGCCCAGGCGGCCAAGTTCAACGTGCCGAGGTCCGGCACCGGCGCGGAACTGCTGGCCGACGAGGACCTGGAGCTGGTGGTCAACCTGACCATCCCGGCCGCGCACGTCGAGGTCGGCCTGGCGGCCTTGGAGGCGGGCAAACACGTCTGGTCGGAGAAGCCGCTGGCCCTCGACCGGCAGAACGCGCGCAAGCTCCTCGACCAGGCCATGCAGAAGGGCCTGCGGGTGGCGTGCGCGCCGGACACGATCCTGGGCGCGGGCTTCCAGTCGGCCAGGCGGGCGTTGCCGCGGATCGGCCAACCGCAGAGTGGTCTCGCGCTGTTCCAGACGCCGGGCCCGGAGAGCTGGCATCCGTCGCCGGAGTTCCTGTTCCAGGCCGGCGGCGGGCCGCTGCTGGACATGGGCCCGTACTACCTGACCGCACTCGTGCAGCTGTTCGGGCCGATCCGCAAGGTGACCGGCGCGGGTGGCCAGTCCAGGAAGACCCGGGTGATCGGCAGCGGTCCCAGGGCGGGCACCGAGTTCGCGGTGACCGTCCCGACGACCGTCACGGCGCTGATCGAGTTCGAGAGCGGCGGGTCGGCGCAGCTCGTGCTGAGCTTCGACTCGGCGCTGCGGCGGGTCGGCGTTCTGGAAGTCACCGGCACAGCAGGCACACTGGTGGTGCCGGACCCGAACCGGTTCGACGGCGCCAGTGTCCTGCACGTCAGCGATGACCAGGAGGAACTGTCCCCGCAAGGGCACCAGGCCTCGCGTGGCACCGGGGCGCTGGAGCTGGCCAGGGCGATCAGGAACAACGAACCGGAGCGGGCGTCCGGTGAGCTGGCCTACCACGTGCTCGACGCGATGCTGGCGATCGACGAGTCGATCATCCGCGGCCGGTCGGTGGACGTGGAGAGCCGGGTCGAGGTCCCGCCGCCGCTGCCCGCCGACTGGGACCCGTACACCAGCACGTTATAGCTGAACAGTGAGCAGGTTCTGCAGGTAGAACCGGAGCGAACCGACGAGGTCGACGTCCGAGGGAGTGGTCAGCCATTGCACCTGAAGGCCGTCCATCAGGGCGATGAACGTCAGCGTCGCCAGCTCCGGGTCGACGCCCGGGCGCAGTGTGCCGTCGGCCGCGAGCATGCGGAACGACTCCAGCGCGCTGTCCCGGGCGATCTCGTAGTGGCGGACGAAGTAGTCGTGCGCGGGGTGGTCCTCGGCGACGGCTTCGGCGGCCAGCCGGGCGTAGAGGTCGACGATGCCCGGGTGGGCGACGTTGTGCTCGGCCAGGGCCAGGAAGTGGCGGAGCACCTCCAGCCCGGGCGGGACGTCGAACCGCTGCGAGTCCTCGGCGTCGCGCCGTTCGAGCACGGCCGCGAGCAGCGCCTCTTTGGTGGGGAAGTAGTAGATCAGCCCGGCGTGGGTGATTCCGGCGCGCTTGGCGATCTCCCGCAGCGAGGAACCGTGGTAGCCCACCTCGCCGTACACGGCGACCGCCGCGGTGATGATGTCCTCGCGGCGAAGCCGGCCCTTGAGATAGCCACCGGTCGTCACCAGACCATGATGCAGGAGACCAATGACTGTCGTATCCCCGGCCCGGCCGCGGGCCGCTCGCGTGGCGACCTGGGTGTACTTCACGATGAACGGGTTCGCCGTCGGCCTCTGGCTGGTCCACATCCCCGTTGTCGAGCGGACCACCGGTATCTCGCACAGTGTTCTCGGAGCGTTGCTTCTGTTGCTGGGTGGGTCGGCGTTCATTGGCATGCAGATCGGTGGCGCGCTCGCTGACAAGATCGGTCAGCGCAAGCTCGTGCCGACCGCGGGTGTGCTCACCGGCGTCGCGTTGATCGGGCCTGGTCTGGCGCATGAGTGGTGGGCGCTGGGGCTGGCATTGCTGCTGTTCGGGTTCGCCAACGGGACCTTGGATGTGGCGATGAACGCGCAGGCCGTGGTGGTGGAGCGGGCCTATCCGCGGCCGATCATGGCGGCGTTCCACGCGATGTGGTCGATCGGCGGTGCCGCGGCGTCCGTCGTCGGTGCGGCCGTGCTGGGCGCTGGCGTGCCGACTGCGGTGACGTTGGGCGTGTGTGGCGCGTTGGTTGTGGTCGTCTCGCTGGCCACGGCTCCGCTGCTGATCGAGGCCGACCGGCCGGAGGAGCACGAGAAGGCCGGGAAGGTGACGGTTCCCGCGCGGATCGTGTGGCTGCTCGGTGCGATCGCGTTCGCGATGATGCTGGCCGAGGGCGTGGCGAACGACTGGGCCGCGTTGGAGTTCAAGGACGTTTTGGGCACGTCGGCGAGCACGGCGGCGTTCGCGTACGGCTCGTTCGCGGTGGCGATGACTGTGGGCCGGTTCCTGACCGACCGTGTCACGGCACGGGTTGGCCCCGTCGCGGTAGTGCGTTACGGCGCTGCTATGGCTGCCGTCGGACTTGCGATCGCGTCGGCTTCACCGTGGGTGCCGTTGTGCTTGGTTGGGTGGGCGTTGTATGGGCTTGGCCTGGCCGGGGGAGTGCCGGTGTTGTTCACCGCCGCGGGCAACCTGGATCCGCGTTCGTCGGGTGCGTTGATGGCTAGGGTGGTGGGGCTGGGGTACGTCGGCATGCTGGCGGGGCCCGCGGTGATCGGTGGGTTGACGCACTGGATGCCGTTGAACGTGGCCTTCGTGGTGCCGTTGGTCCTCTGTGTGTTCGCGGCGGTGTTCGGCTCGGTGCTGAGGAGTCCACGATGAACGAACGTGAGGTGCGGCTGGCCGACGGCCGGAATCTGCAGGTCTACGACACTGGCGACGGCGAGTTGACGGTGTTGTGGCAGCACGGCACGCCGCAGACCGGAGCGCTGCTCGAACCGGTGGTGGCAGCGGCGAAGGCGCGGGATATCCGGGTCGTCTCGCCTGCGCGGCCGAGCTATGGAACGTCCAGCCCGAATCCAGGCCGGTCGGTCAGGTCGGTCGGCGAGGACCTGCGGCAGGTCGTCGATGCCTTGGGAATCGGGCGGTTCGCGGCGGTCGGCGCGTCCGGTGGCGGTCCGCACGCGCTGGCCTGTGCCGCGGTGATGCCGGACCGGGTGACCGCGGTGGCCGGGCTGGCCGGGTTGGCGCCGATGACCGGCGATTTCGACTGGTTCGCGGGGATGGCGTCGCCGGGGGCGCCGCGGGCGGCCGTCGAGGGCCGTGCGGCACGCGCGAAGTTCGCTGAGACGGCCGAGTTCGACCCGGACGACTTCACGGAGGCGGACTGGGCCGCGCTGGACGGCGCCTGGGCGGCACTGGGGCAGGACGCGCAGCGGGCGGGACGGGCGGGCCCGGACGGGCAGGTCGACGACGACGTCGCCTACGTGTCGCCGTGGGGGTTCGACGTGACCGAGCTCGAGGTGCCGGTCCTGGTCGTGCACGGCGGTGAGGATCGGGTGGTGCCCGTGTCGCACGGTCACTGGCTCGTCGAGCACCTGCGTGCCGGTGAGCTCTGGTTGCGGCCGCGCGACGGGCACATCTCCGTCCTGACCGCGCTCCCCGTCGCGCTGGACTGGGTGCGCGGCCAGGGCTGAGGTCAGAGGACGATGTCGGCCAGCCGGGCGACGTCGTCCAGCTCGTCGGTGACCGGGTGGATGATCAGCTCGTCGGCGCCGATCTCCTCGAAGCTCTTCACCAGTTCACGCAGCTGGGCGTCGGTGGTGGCGACGTTGCCCGCGACGCTCTTGGCGAAGTCCTCACCGGCGACGCTGTAGTAGTCGTACGCGTTGGCGCGGCCCTTGTCCGGGTCGGTGATCGAGTAGTAGGCGATGACGGCCAGGCGTGGCTGGCCCTCGCGGCCGGCTTGCTTCCAGGCGGCGCGGGCGTTGTCGAACAGCGGCGCGATCACCGGCGCGGGCACGGACCCGCCGATGTAGCCGATGCCCCACTTGGCCATCCGCTCCATGGCGGCCGGGGCGAACCCGCCGAACAGCATCGGCACGTCGATGGACCCGCCGGGCACGCCCGGGTTGTCGCCACCGCCGACCGGCTGGCCGCTCCACAGCGCCTTGTAGTCCTCCAGCGCGGCGTTCATCCGCTTGCCGAGTCCCTTGGGGCCGTGGCCTTCCACGACGAAGTCGTCCGAGCGGCCGCCGACGCCGATGCCCACGGTCAGCCGTCCGCCGGAGACCGCCTGCAGGCTCGCCAGCTCCTTGGCCAGCAGCGGCGCCGGCCACACCGGCGCCAGCATGACGGTGCTGACCAGGCCGATGGTGCTGGTCGCGCCGGCGGAGGCGGCGAGGGCGACGGTGTCGATGATGCCCGGGTAGGCGATCCGGCCGACGGTGCCCAGCGAGGAGAACCCGGCCTCTTCGGCCGTGCGGGCCCAGGCCGGGATGACCGTCGCACGGACATCGCGCACCTGGTTGGGCAGCCCGATGCCGATCTTCATGTTGCTCCTTGGTGTCGAGACGGTTGGTGAACGTGCACAAGCCGCGGACTGGTCCGTGGCCGCGAAGGGGTACCCACTGGGGGTCAGGAGATCAGCGAGTCCAGGAGTCTCAGGCGGTCGGCCGAGTCGGTGCCCGGCTCGGCGCCGACGAAGATGATCCGCTGGCTGGGGTCGTCCGGCAGGCGCAGGCTTTCCCGGTAGAGCTTCATGTGGCCGACCAGGGGATGGTTGTACTCGATCACGCCGTGGGTGCACTCGGCGACCGGGTGGGTGGCCCAGATCCGGGCGAAGTCCTCGCTCTTGATGCTCAGCTCGCCGACCAGCTCGGTCAGCAGCCGGTCGTCCGGCTGGTCGCTGGAGGCCATCCGCAGGTAGGAGGCGATCTCGCGGGCGTGGGCGGCCCAGTTGACGATCAGGTCGCGCATCGCCGGGTCGAGGAAGGTCAGCTTGGCCATGTTCGGCCGCTGGTCCGGGCGCAGGCCGGTGAGCGCGAAGCCGAGCCGGTTGCCGCCCAGCACGTCGGTGCGCCGGCCGACGATGATCACACCCTGTTCGGTGTTGGCGTCGGCCACCGCCTGGAGGGTGGGCCGGATCCGCTCGGGGCCGGTCTCCCGGCGGGTCACCTGCGCCGGCCAGGCCAGCCGGAACATGTGCAGGCGTTCGCTCTCGTCCAGCTGCAGCGCATGGGCGATGGCCTCCATCACCGAGTCGGACATCTGGTGGCTCTCGCCCTGCTCGATGCGCGTGTAGTACTTCACGCTCACCCCGGCCAGCTGCGCGACCTCCTCGCGCCGCAGTCCCGGAACGCGCCTCGGCGACCCATCCGTCCGCACCCCCGAGGCCTGCGGCGACAGGGCCGCGCGGCGGGAGCGCAGGAAGTCACCGAGTTCGCTGCTCATAGAACTAGTGTGCCCTAGTCGCTCGGGGTCCTGCCGTCCCCTGTGATGGGTACCCACCGCGACCTGCGGGAACAAGATCAGGGTGTGGCGCGATCCGTCATCGTCCACACAGGACGGTCAGATGCGCAGGATGCGCAGGCAGAGTTCGTTGAGGACGGTGTGCATCTGCCCGTCCGTCAGGTGGGTCGCGTCGAAGCCGTGCTCGATGAACAGGCGGCGGGCCGTCTCCAGGACCACTGCCCGCCGCCCGCCTCCCGTGCCTTGCGCATGTCTCCCGCACGTCCTCGCGGCCGTTGACCCGCCGCAGCCGCGACAGGGCGACCGGCGGCTCGTCGATGCTCTCGGTGCCGGTCAAGCGGTCGTCCTCGGCGTGGCCTCGGAGTACCGCCCGGTGACCCGCCACGGCAGCAGGTCCCGCCGTTTGACGTCCTCGAGGAACCAGACCGCGCCCTGCGTACCGGTGTACGGCTCCTCAACGGAACGGACAGGCGTTTCTGGGGTTCTCGGTCCGCGACCGTCACGGTCGTATAGCGCCGTCCGGCCAGCAGATCCGGACCGGCCGGCCGAGGCTGTGGGCGTAGTTCACCGCCGCGGCGGTCCCGCCCGGTCCGCGAGGCGCCGCGCCATCCCACACCGCGACGAGAAGGTCGCATTTCTCGACGATCAGCCGCCCCGCCGCCTCGTAGGCCTGCGGGCCGGGCTCATCGAACTCCAGGACGGTGACCTCGTCGGCCGCCTTCAGCAGCCGCTCGTACGTTTTGGCGTCCTGCACAGTGCTCTGGTAGCCGAGCGCGGGCAGCACCGCGTGCAAAGTCCCGCCCTGCCACAACACCGTCTCGGCGAAGACCAGGTCGGCACCGTCCGCGAGGCTGCTCATCCCGAGCACGGGTTGCGGCTGTTCACGGAGTATCGCGGCGATCTGCGCCCGCACATGCGCCTCGATGACCGCCGTCAGCTCCCGGTGCCCGGTCACCCCGATGATCGACATGGTCTCCCCGTCCGCCGAACCCGGAATCCCCGCATCCAGCCCGCTGCGCCACGCCCGCCAAACCGCCACCATTGCCGCCGACACACTGGACTGCAGCCTCTCGGAGCCGATCAGCGTGTTCGCCGAATGGCGAGCCCCTCCCTGCGTTACCGGCCTCGCCCCCAGCCAAGTACCCACCCGACTACATCACCTCGCACCCTGCTTGTCCAAGGCGATGTGCGCGAAACGCTCCCGCGCTACTTGGCGGACAATCCTCACACCGGGATCGCCCTGGCCTACTTCGACCGCGCCACCCCGGCCTGCCTGCGGTGGGGCACGCAGCCAGGATCAGGCGACGGTACCCGCCTCGACCAGCAGCGCTTCCCGGTTGGCCAGGATGAACTCTTTCAACGCGGTCGGCTTCAAGTCGACCGCAACCAGATCATCTCCGCGCAGGTCAACCCGGTCCAACTCGTAGCCGCCCCGCGACGGATCACTGAACTCCGGGCCGCTGCGGGCTGACTCGTCCAGGTTGGCGAGCCGCGCCACGAAGAAGTGCTGCACCGCGACCCCGGCATCTGACGGCGAGCTGAACAGGAACACCTGCGAAGCGTCCGTGGCCTCGGCGCCCAGTTCCTCGGCCAGCTCGCGGTAGAGCGCTGCCTCCAACGAGGCGTCACTGTCCTCGACGCCACCCCCAGGAGCGGTCCAGTAGGGCGCCTGCCCCGGCTTGGTCCCGCTTTGTCAACACAAGTCGACCACGATCGTCGATCAAGATCGCCCGTGCCGCACTGCGGGGCACATTCCGCAGCTCGTGAACTGCCCAAAGGACACGCCCCTGGTCATGAACGCGGGCCGGGCGCAGGGCCGGTTCGTGGTGTGGCGGCACGGATCCAAGAAGTCGCCCGGCAACCCCAGCGCGAGCATGCGGTCACGGTTCCTCGCGCTGCGGGTGCGCCCGGCCAACCACAACATTCCCGCGACACCGATGACAGCCTGCCCGAGTGCTGGCTGCTGGCCGACCGGCCGGCCCGAGCCCACCGACTACTGGCTGTCCACCCTGCCCGCTGCGGGATCTGGTGCGGCTGGCCTAAGCAGACCTACCAAAGCACTATTAGTGACCTGTCCATGAAGCTGGCTCAGGGCAGCGAAATGGGGTCGCTGACCACGCGAGTCTGGGTGTCCACGAAGCACAGGCCGCCGGCACCGTCCGAAATGGCCAGTCGCCGCGCCTGTTTGTCGAGGGCTGTGATCCCGCGTGGCGAGACCGGCAGCTTCAACGGCTCGCCCACAGTCGCACCGGTGGTGGTGTTGACGGCAACCAGGCTGGCCATGTCGAAACTGCCCACGTACACGAGGTCGTTGTCGCCGACGGCCAGAGCGAACGGACCAGGCGGAAGTGCGATGGTCTCGCCGATCACCTTGTTGGTGGCGGTGTCCACAGTGATCAGCGCGTTGGGGTTCACCATGGTGACATGGACCTTGACACCTTGTGGTCCGATGACGACGCCATAGGGGTAGCCGCCGATTCGGACCGCCTCGACCTTGTTCGTCGCGGTGTCGATCACCGACAGGGTTCCGGTGTCGTCGGCGACGTAGATCCGATGGCCATGCGGATGCAGCGCCACGCCGAGCGGATGACCGGCGAGCTTGACCGGGTCGCCCACGATCGTGCTGTTGGTCGCCTCGATCACCGACACGGTGGCCGCGTCGAAACTTGTCACGTAGACGTAAGGCCGGTCCAATGCGGTGGCCACACCGAAAGGCCCGCGGGGGACCTTGGTCGCGCTGGTCTCCCGGGCGGCGATGTTGATGGCCGTCACTGTGCTGTCGTCCGAGTCGGCCACGTAGACATGCTTGCCGTCCGGAGCGACCGCGAGGCCGGCCGGGCGCTCACCGACGCGGATCGGATTGTCCAGCACGACACCGCGGACCGGGTCGATGACCGAGACCGAGCGCGTGGCGAAGTTCGCGACGTACAAACGACTCCAGTCACGGCTCACCGCGATCCCGCCAGGCGGCAGCCGCTGATCGGTGGCCGTCGGCGTTCCCGGCGGCTCGGCGGGCCAGAGACGGGGAAGGAAGATCGCGGCGAGCGTGACCGCGATCGCGCCGACCGCGGCGCCCACAAGAAGCTTCCGCCGCTGCCGAACCCGGCTCCGTGGCGGCGGTTTCGGGGCAGCCGTGATGACTGGTTCCCGGCGCTCCTGAGGCTCCGATTTCAGGACGGTCAATCGCTCGGCCGCCGCGAGCGACACCGTCTTGCTGTCGTCCTGGCCCAGCAGCGTGATCTGGTTGAGGACTTCCGTCCGGACGTGGTCGTTGCCCGTCCGATAGAGCTGCGCCAGCTCGTCCAACGCGCTCACCCGGTCATTGGCGATCGGACTGTTGATCAGGCTGCGCAGCCGCGGCGGGAGTGACCAGTTCACGTTGCGCGCGATCAGCGTGCGACCTTCGCCGTTGTCCTGCCGTTTCGGTCGCTGCCGCGGCATTTCCGCGACAACCCGGTCGCGGGCGTAGAAGTACAGTTCGTCGAGGGTGATGTCGCCGTCGTGGTCCAGGTCGGCGCTGCCGTCCCGCAGCCCCTCGACCAGGAACCGCGTGAACAACGACTGCGCGCCCGAACCGCTGAGTTTGTTTCCCTCAAAGGAGTACTGGGTGGAGTCCGAGGCGGTCAGGACGGTACGGCCGCGCCCGCCGAACCTCTCCAGGGTCTGCACCGAGTCGTCGCCCTTGGCGATCTTCCCGGCCGGGAAAGCGCCGCTGTAGCAGCAGTCCAGGATGAGCACCTGCTGTCTGGACAGGCAGGACGACATCGCCTGATCGACCTGATCGGCCGGCAAGGAGGTGAACAACAGACTGTCGCGTTTGGTGTTGGTCATCGCGAGGTACAGCCGACCGTCGTCGTCTTTCAGGCCGTGGCCGGTGAAGTACAGCAGGGTGAGGTCATCGCGGCGGCTGTCCCGGTAGAACTCGCCGATCGCCTCGCCGACCTTGTGGTGCGGCTCGTTGATCAGCGTGGTCACCTCGAACCCGGCGATCCGCTTGTCCGCCAGCACTTCCGCGAGCGATTCGGCGTCGTGCGCCGGCGCGGCCAGCTTCCTGAGGCCGGCGTCCTGGTAGGCGAACGTCGCGATCAGCAACGCCAGTCGGCGGCCCATCGCCTACCTACCCCGCGCTGTGACGCTGGACCAACGCGTCGCGTGCCGTACGTCCATCTGGCCCACCCCTCATTGGGTCCATGCTCCGCAGCGAGCCGGCCGGACACAAGGTGCAAACCGGATTACTGCCCGTTAGGGCTAAGCCCGGTCGATACGGTGGAGATGTGTACAGGCGTATCTGTGCGGTGAGTGGAAATCTCGGCGCAACCTCCCCGCCGGCTGACGACCACCACACCGCCCCGGGTTTCCTGCGGGGGAGTAACGGGTATACGCGGTGGTTGATGACGCATGGAACCGTATGGGATGGACGTGTATGGGCGGCGAGGTCCGCGTGACGAACCGGGTGTGGGTACCGGAATCGGTGGTGGGGGATGGGCGTTTCCGGTTGCTGGAGCTCACCGGTGTGGACGAGCGGGACAACGCGCAGTTGTGGCGGGCGCGGGATGGCCGGTCTCGCCGCGACGTGGCGTTGACCATAGTTTCCGGTGAGGGCACTGAGGGTGGGCGGCGAGGGCTGCACGCGTTGAAGCGTTCGGTTCACCGGTCCGCGTTGCGGCATCCGGGCGTCGCGCCGGTGCTGGATGTGGTGGGCGGCGGAGCTGACGAGGGTATCGGCGGCATCGTCGTCGCCGAGTGGACTCGGGGAACCGCGATGTCGGACGTGGTGGCGCGGTACCCAGTCGACCCCGTGCACGCCTGCTGGTTGCTCGACCCGCTGACCGAAGCGGTGAGCAAGGCCCACCGCCATGGTGTGGTGCTCGGGGTGGGGCACCCGCTGCGCATCCGGGTCAGTCCCGCGGGCACGTTGCGGTTGGCGTTTCCTGGTCCACCGCGCGAGGCGGACCTCGCCGACGATGTGCGTGGCCTGGGCGCGATCCTGTACTTCCTGCTCACCGGCACGTGGCCGGCGGAGGACGGTCCGCTGCCCACGCCTCGGGAGCTGGAGCCGGCCGTGCCGGTCGAGCTGTCCGAGGTCGCGATGCGCAGCCTGGTGGACACCCGCGACGGCGGAGTCCGGACCAGCGACACCATTCTGCGGGTGCTGCGGGAGGTGAGGCAGAAACCCCTCGCTGTCAGCGAGACCCGCGAACCGGACAGCAACGGGGCGGTCTGGCTGACGAAACCGCCGGTCACCGACCCCGAACGCAGGAAGAAGCTGGCCATCGCCGTGGCCGTGCTGGTGCTGCTGGCGATCGGCGTGGTGCTGTGGATCGGCCTGACCGTGATCGGCGTGTTCCTCTGACACAACGTCATGGTGGCCGGTGCACGGCGATGCCAGCGATGACGAGACCGATGCCAGCGACCTCCTGACCGGCCGGAACCTGGCCGAGTACGAGCAGACCGATGACGGTCGCGGTGGCCGGCAGGAGACAGAGCATGAGGGCGAACGTGGCGCGCGGCAGGCGGGCCATGGCCAGCTGGTCGGCGACGTACGGGATCACCGACGAGCACACTCCAACGGCGACACCCCAGATCAGCCACGCCGGGTGGGTCAGGGCAGGGGCCGCGTCGGCCACGGTCAAGGGGGTCGCGGTGACGGCCGCGGTGAGCATGGCGGCCGCGAGCAGGTCGATACCGTTGTGACCAGGGGAGTTCGCCATCCGGTGGCCCAGCACGACGTACAGCACGAAGCCGACGCAGTTGGCGGCGGCGAACACGAACCCGAGCGGCGCTCCGACGAACCGGACGTCAGCGAGCGCGGCGACCCCACCGACGGCGAGCACCAGCGCGGCGACGTTGCGAGGGGTGCGCGCACCGGCCGCGGCCAGGCCAAGCACACCAAGGAACTCGATCGCGCCGACAGTCGCCAGCGGCAGCCGCTCCAAAGCGAGGTAGAACAGCGAGTTCATCGCGGCCAGGACGGCGCCCATCGCACCGAGCAGCCATCGTCGCGGCGGGTCCAGCCCGGCGATGAGCCGCCACGGCCGGCGCCACACCGCGAAGATCACCGCCGCGCTGGCGATCCGCAGCCACGCCGTACCCAGCGCGGACACGTGCGCGAACAGCAGCACCGCGAAGGACGGTCCGAGGTAGTGGAAGACCGCGCTGACGAGGAAGTACGAGGTGGCGGGCAGGCGTTCGAGACGGTGCACACGTTCATCCTCTTCACGCGCGTCCCCCTGCGGAATGGCAGAACGAAGGCAGACGGCACCATCTACCTTCAGAACAAAGGCGTAACGACAACATGACCTTCGTGTGGGACCAGGGCGCCGGAGTGTCCGAAGTGTCCACGAACCCCGCGAACGGGCAGGGCTTACGCTTCCGCACGTGACTGGGGATGGTGACGAGCTGACCGAGGTTCAGGTCGGCCCGCTGGAGTTGTTCTTCGACCTGGTGTTCGTGTTCACCCTGACCCAGCTGACCCCGGTGCTGCACCACGACTTCTCGTGGGTCGGGCTGGCCAAGGTCGGGCTGCTGGTGTCGGTGCTGTGGTACATGTACGGCGGGTTCGCCTACCTGACCAACGCGCTCACGCCACTGCAGCTGACGCACAAGTTCTTCATCCTGTTCGGGATGGCGGCGTTCCTGGTGGTAGCACTGTCCATTCCGGAGGCGTTCGGCGCGGGCGGGCTGGTGTTCGCTCTCGGCTACCTGCTCGTCGTGATCATCCACTTCGGCCTCTACCTGACCACACCGCACGCGGCGTCCCGGCGGGGCATCCTGAAGATCGCGCCGGTCAACCTCATCGGCACCGGCTGTCTGCTCGCCGCGGCGCTCATCGGCGGCCCGGTGCATTGGGTGCTCTGGGTGCTTGCGCCGCTTGTCATGTGGGGCAACGGATTGTGGAACCTGGCGAACATCTACGTGACCCGGCCGCGGCACTTCGTCGAGCGACACGGCCTCGTGCTGCTGATCGCGTTCGGCGAATCCGTGGTGGCCGTCGGGGTTTCCGCCAGCCACCACGTCACTTTCGACCTGGTGGCGCTCGCTGTGCTCACCCTCACTGTGGTGGCATCCCTGTGGTGGGCGCACTTCCTGAACGAACACGCGATGGCCGAGCGCCTCGCCGCCGCGGGCGATCGCCGCGGTCGCGTCGCCATCTTCGGCTATGGCCACATCTACGTGCCGTTGCTGGGTTCGGTGATCCTGTTCGCGGCCGGCGCGGCGGACGCCATCGCGCAGCCCATGGACCACCTGCACTGGGGGCCAGCGCTCGGGATCGCCGGTGGGGTGGCGCTGTACCTGGTGGCCAACGCCGTTCAGCGGGCCGTGGTCGGTGTCCCGTTCAGCCCAGCCAGGCTGGTCGGCGCCGTTCTGGCTCTGCCAACGGTGTTCCTCGGCGTCAACGGCACGGCCGTGGCGCAAATGGGTGCCCTGGCGGCCATCATGGTCCTGACAATGACCGTCGAGTACCGGTGGGCCAGACCAGGAAACGGCGTTTGACACAGAGGACCTTGCGCGGCCTGGCGATCACGGCAATCCTGGCTCGCACAGCCGTTCTCGCCGCGCAAGGCCCAGACGGTGCTGTACCTGGCCGGCGGCCTGGACAAGTACGAGGACCTGCTGGCCCAGCCGGACCCAACGGTGGGGGAGAGGGCGTGATTTGCTTACCGCGCACGGATGACGTCGTCCGCCGGATCGCGATGCCCGGCGACCTGGCCGAAATCTGCGGCACGGCCGAGTCGGCAGTAGCCCCAGCACGACACCCCGACGGGCGAGCCCACCGGACAGCAGCCACTTGCGTGGCGGGTTTGGCCGCGCTGGATCTTACGGCCGGACGATGATCGAGACCCGACTCGCCCGTCCCCCCGAATACGAGGCCGTCGCCGGATTGCGGTGGCGTTGGGTGGCCGAGAAAAGAGGCCTGCCCGACGACGGGCGCGACGAGTTCATCCGCGGCTTTGCCGTGTGGGCACGGCAGAACGCCGACACGCACCGGTGCATGGTGCTGGTGCGCGACGATCAGGTGATCGGGATGGGGTTTCTCGCGATCGTCCCGCGGGTGCCGACGCCGCACGCGTTCAAGCGGGCATCCGGTGACGTGCAGTGCGTGTACGTCGTGCCGGAGGCCCGTGACGCGGGGCTCGGCGGCCTGCTGATCGAGGCGATCCTGCGCCTGGCCGCGGAACTCGGGCTGGAGCGGGTCACCGTGCACTCGTCTACCCGTGCGGTGCCGGCGTACGAGCGGCACGGGTTCGCGGTGTCACCGAACTTGCTCCAAAGCACGGATCACACGGCGGTGCCGCCGGTGACGGGCAGCACGACGCCGGTCACATAGGAGGCACGGTCGCTGAGCAGCCACGCCGCCGACTCGGCGATCTCCTCCGGCCGGGCGGCCCGGCCCAGCGGGGTACCCGCGATGATCCGGTCGATCACGCCCGGGTCGTGCCGGTTCCAGTCCTCGACCATCTCGGTGATCGTCAGGCCCGGGGCGATCGCGTTGACCCGGATACCGTTCGCCGCGTAGGTCACCGCCGCCGACTCGGTGATGCTGTTGACGGCCCGCTTGGCGGCCCCGTACGCGGGCAGCGCCGGGTTCGCCCGCAGGCTGCCCACGCTGCTGGTGTTGACGATGGCCCCGCCGCCGCCCGCGATCATCGCCTTCACCTCGGCCGACACCGCGTAGAAGACGCCCTTGAGGTTCACCCGCATGATCAGGTCGAAGTCGTTCTCGGGGAAGTCCGCGACCGCGTGCGGCGGCACCCCGGCGGCGGCGTTGTTGAACGCGATGTCCAGGCGCCCGTGCCGTTCGACGACGGTGTCCACCGCCCGCGAGATGCTTCCCATGTCACCGAGGTCGCTCACCACATAGGACGCGCCGGGGATGTCCGAGGCGATGTCTTTCAACGCGCTCTCGGTGCGGGCGGCCAGCACCACGGTCGCCCCCTCCCGGGCGAACAGCCGCGCCGCCGCGGCCCCGATACCGCGGCTGGCCCCGGTGACGAGCGCGATCTTGTCAGTCAACAGTCCGGTCATGACTCCACCCTGCGGCGGCCGCATGACGCCGTGGCAGGCCCTGGCGGTACCTGGCTGATCCGCCGGACCGAGGCCATCCTGGAGACGTGGACAAGCACGAGCTCGGCCGGTTCCTACGGCTGCACCGCGAACGCCTGACCCCGGCGACCGTCGGCCTGCCGGCCCACGGACCGCGCCGCACGCCCGGCCTACGCAGGGAAGAAGTGGCGCAGCTGGCGCACATCTCCACGCAGTACTACACCCGGCTGGAACAGGCCCGCGGCCCGCACCCGTCGCGACATGTGCTCGCCGCGCTCGGCCGCGCCCTGCGGCTCAACGACGCCGAACGAGCCCACATGTACGTCCTCGGCGGCCAGCAGGCCGAGCCGCCAGGCCCGTCGCCGGACGTGCCCGACCGGATCATGGACCTGATCGAACGGATGCCCGACACCGCGGCGATCGTGCTCGACGCGAAGTACGACGTCCTGGCCTGGAACCCGCTCGCGGCGGCGCTGCTGGAGGACTTCTCGGCCCAGCCACGCCGGGACCGCAACATGATCCGCCGCTACTTCCTGCACCCCGACCCGAGCCGGCGCCACTACGGCATCACCGGCGGCGGCGACTTCGGCCAGTTCGCCGCCGGACACCTGCGCGCGGCCGCCGCCCGCTACCCCGACGACCCCGCCACACAGGAGCTCGTCCGCGATCTGCTCCGCCGCAGCCCCGAGTTCGCCGCGCTGTGGCCCAGCGCCGAGGTCTCCGGCCAACGCCACCTGACCAAGACCATCGACCACCCGCGGATCGGCCCCATCACGCTGATCTGCGACATCCTCGTCGTGCCGGAGCGCGACCAGCACGTCGTGCTGTTCACCGCCGAACCCGGCACACCCGCCCACGATGCCCTGCGGCTGCTGGCGGTCATCGGACTGCAGCAGCTGACCTAGCGTCGAACCCGAACCGTCGTCCCAGAGCGCCCTACACGTACTTGCCCATCCCACCGGCCACATCGATCACCGCGCCGGTGATGTAGCTGGCGCGTGCGCCGGCCAGGAACGCCACCAGCCCGGACACTTCGTCGTCCCGCCCGAACCGGCCCAGCGGGACCTCGGCGGTGGCCATGTCCCGCAGGAACTCGTCGCGGTCCCGGCCGGGGGCGCGCCGGGCGTGGATGTTGTTCCACTGTGGAGTGTCGACGAACCCGATGTTGACGCTGTTGACCAGGATCCCGTCGCCGCCGAACTCCTGGGCCAGGACCTTGTTCAGGTTCAGGCAGGCCGCGCGCACGACGGTGGTGGCGAAGAACGCGGGATCCGGGTTCTTGGCGTAGGTCGCGTTGATGTTGATCACCCGCGGCGAGTCGCTGGCCCGCAGGTGGGGCAGTGCGGCCCGGAAACACCGGATCTGCGAGAACAGCTTGACGTCGATGTCGGCCCGCCAGTCCTCATCGGACAGTGCCTCGAAGTTGCCCGGATGCGCGCGCCCGGCGTTGTTGACCAGGATGTCGACGCCACCCAACGCGGCCGCCGCCGCGTCCACGAATCCCCGCACCGCAACCGGATCCGTGACGTCGGCGACCTGGGGGAACGCACCGATCGGCTCGGCCGCGGCGGCCAGTTCGGCGGCGTCCCGCGAGCAGATCGCGACCGACGCGCCCTCGATGACCAGTTCACGGGCGATCGCCAGGCCGATGCCCTTGGAACCGCCGGTGACGATCGCCTTGCGGCCCTTGAGTCCCAGATCCACGCTCAGTCCACCTTGGACTGCTCGACCTGGCCGGCCGCGTAGTCGATCAGGGTCGCGCGCGGCGGGGTGAACACGTCGATCTCCGTGCAGGTGTTGTCCAGCGTGCGGGCGCCGTGCGGCACCCACGAGGGGATCACCGCGACGTCCCCGGCCTTCATGGTCCGGGTGACGCCGTCGAGGGTGAACTCGAACTCGCCCTCGGTCACGATGACGATCTGCTCCTCGGCGTGACTGTGCATCGGCGCCACCGAGTTCGGCTCGTAGCTGACCACGTTGATGATCAGGCCGTCGCCGAGCACCGGCCGGAAGTGCAGCCCTGGCACCATTTCCAGGGCCTTGATGGCCTGCACGTCGACGAACCGCCCGGTCTTGGCGGGCGTGCCCGCGCCCTCGGTGCTGAAGTGCTGCTGACTGCTGTCCATGACCACTCCTCAATGCGCGCGGATAGCGGCTGCGAGCCGCGCGATGCCGGTGTCGATGTCGTCCTCGCTGATCCTGCTGTAGGACAAGCGAAGGTGCTCGGTGTCCTGGCGTTCGGCGAAGAACCCGGCGCCGGGCACGAACGCCACGTCAGTCTCGCGGGCCAGCGCGACCGTGTCGACGCCGGGAACGCGCAGCCAGGTGAAGAAACCGCCGCCCGGAACGGTCCACGTGGCCAGCCCGTTCGCGTGTTCCTCCAGGGCTTTGGTGATCCGCGCGGCGCGTGAGCGGTACAGCTCGCGGGCGTGCGGGAGGTCGCGCTCGAGCAGGCCCGCCCGCAGGTACTCCTCGAGCATGCGCTGACCGAGCGCGCCCGCGCACTGGTCGGAGTTCTGCTTGGCCACGCCCATCGGGGCGATGACCTCGGCCGGCCCGGCCGCCCAGCCGAGCCGCACACCCGGGAAGAAGATCTTGGAGAAGGTGCCGATCTGCACGACCACATCCGGGCCGAGCGACCACAGCGACGGACGGGCGATGTCGTCGAAGCCGAGCTGGCTGTAGGCGACGTCCTCGACGATCAGGATGCCGTGCTCGCGGCAGAGGTCCACCAGCGCCTGGCGGCGGTCGTTCGCCATCGACAGGCCGCTCGGGTTCTGGAAGTCGGGGATCGTGTACAGCAGCTTCGGGGTCTTGTGCTGGGCGATCACGCGCTTGAGGGCGTCGATGTCGAGGCCCTCGTCGTCGATCGGGACGCCTTTGAGGACCGGGTCGAACGCGGTGAACCCGGAGACCGCGCCGAGGTAGCTGGGTTCCTCGACAAGGACGAGGTCGCCCGCGTCGAGCATGCTCTTGGCGATCAGCGTGACCGCGTCGATGCCGCCGCTGGTGACCAGGAGTTCCCTGTCATGCGGGCGATGGCCGTCGGTGGCCTCGATGCGGCCGGCGATCGCCTCGCGGGTGCTCGCGATCCCTTCGCTGGGCGCGTACTGCAGCGCGACCTGCGGGTCTTCGTCGATGAGCCGGCGGGCGATGTCGCCGAGCACGTCGGTGGGGAAGAGGCTGGGCTCCGGGAAGCCGCCGGAGAAGTTGATCACGCCGTGCGCGTTGGCCAGCGCCAGGATGCCGCCGAGCAGGTCGGGCCCGGTGCGGGTGCGGCGGGCCAGCCGCTCGGTGAAGGTGCCCATGATCCACCCCTTTGCTACCGTGTCTTACATATGTAAGGATGGCCAGGCTTACCGCCTTACGTTCGTATACCGAGCATGCCTAACGAACTGGCATCTGACAAGAGGGGTGTGGGGTGACGGACTGGATCCGCCCGCTCGGCGACATCGGCGCACACGCGGCCCAGCCCACCTCACCGGCCGCGCTGGACACCACCGACATGCAACTGTTGCTGCTGCTCAGCCGCGACGCGCGCATCTCCCAGCGCAGCCTCGCGCGGTCCCTCGGCATGTCCGCCCCCGCCATCGCCGACCGCATCGCACGCCTGCACCGCCAGGGCGTCATCCAGGGCTACGGCGTCCGCCTCGACTGGAGCGCCCTGGGCTACCCCACCATCGCCTACCTCACGGTCACCGCCGGTCAGGGCTTCGAACAGGGCCCGATCATGACCGCCCTCGCCGTCCTCCCGGAGGTCGAGGAGGTCATGCTCGTCACCGGCAGCGTCGACATGCTCGTCCGCATCCGCGTCCGCGACCACACCCACCTCCGCGACCTGCTGATCACCAAGATCTGGCAGATCCCCGGCATCCAACGCACCGAGACCTCCCTGTCCATCGCGGAAATGAAACCCAAGAACACCCCCGCCGACCTCCTGGCCGACATGATCCACCGCGCCGGCGCGGACGTCCCCGCTGAAGAGCCCGACGGAACTCCGCCGTGAGTGGTTTTGCCGGTTCACACCGGCAAAACCACTCACGACGGGACAATGTGGCGTCTCACCCAGGCGGGGACTTCCAGATGTCGTACTTGCTGGTTCCATTGCACGGATTGTGGACGTACACGCCTCGTGGCCCGGTGACACTCAGACACCTGTTAGTCACGCCCCACCAAATTGGCGTACCTCCCGCCAATGGGCCGAGATGCCAATACTGATTCCCGTCAAGACCATCGCATGCAGCGCTCACCAGCGAGCTGCCGTTGTACGACAGGCAGGAGCCATTGCGGGCGTTCTGGATCAGGTAAGTGCTGGTCTGGTTGGTGCTGATCAGATTCCAGTACCGGTACGCGTCGTCCTGGCAGTTGCCCACATACAGGGGCCCTCCCCGCGCGTAGTTCACGAGGCAGTGGCTGTTGTACTGGTTCTGGATCCTGAACGAAGCCGCCGGGGCGGCGGACGCTCCGGCCGAACTGGCCGCGACCAAAGCCACAACGGCCAGTCCAATCGCGGCCAGGCGACCGGCCAGTCTCCTCCAATGGACGTGCATCAATGTCCCCCCTTGATGACAGCAGGCCCGCTGATGGGCCTTTCCTCGTCAACGTAGGGCGGCGACCTTGACTGAACCTTGCGCCGGACCGCGACCATTCATGACGAATTCCGGGCGAGGAACTCCTCCAGCAGGGCGGTGATCCTCGCGGGTTGTTCCAGCGGGCTGGTGTGGCCGCTGTCGGGAATGATCTCGAGGCGGGCGCCGGGGATGAGCTCGGCGATGCGCTTTGCCTTGTCCGGCGGGGTGGACACGTCCTCGGCGCCGACGGCGATGAGAGTGGGGGCGGTGATGGCGGGGATCTCGTCCTCGATGGGGAGGCGGTCGGTGACGCCGCGCAGAGCTTTGCGGATGCCGGTGCGGCTCTGCGCGCGGATCTGGGTGACCCAGGTGTCGATCAGGGGTTTGCTGGCCGGGTCGCGCAGGAAGGCAGGGCCGAACATCGCCTTCTTGACCTGGCCCATCACCGGACCCGGGCCGGTCAGTTGCTGAACCAGGCCCAGCAGCTTGTACTGGCCCACCTTGCCCGGCTCCTCCGGTCCCGCGCTGGTGTCCAGCAGGATCAGCGACCTGATCAGCGCCGGCTGCCGGGCGGCGATCCGCATCCCGACGAACCCGCCCATCGACAGCCCGACCCAGTGCACCGGTGCGAGGTCGAGGTTCTCGATCAGGCCGATCGCGTCCGCGGTCAACGTGTCCATGTCGTACCCGGTGGCCGTGGCCGGCGTGCCGCCCTGGCCGCGCCAGTCGATGGCGACACACCGGTAGCGGTCCCGCAACGCGGCGATCTGCGGGTGGAACACCCAGCCGCTGAACAGGAACCCGTGGCCGAACAGGACGACCGGCGCGTCCCGCGGTCCCGTGTCGGAGTACGAGATCGGCACGCCGTTGACGGTGAGGGTCGGCATGACCGGTAATCCTGGCCGTCCCGGCGCGGTCTCGCCACCACGCCGGGACCGAAACACCGAGAATCAGGCAGGCAGCTGCCAGACCTGGTTGGTGCCACCCGAGCAGTCCCAGATCTGCAGCCGCGTGCCGTCGGCCGAACTACGGCCGGTCGCGTCCAGGCACCGCCCGGACCCGGTGTTGCGCACGGTGCCGTTGGACTGCGCCTGCCAGCCCTGAGCGCCGGTGCCGTTGCAGTCCCACAACTGGATCACGGTGCCGTTGGCCGTGCCCGCGCCGGACACGTCCATGCACTTGCCCAGAGCGCGGATCGTGCCGTCGGTGCCGACCGTCCACGTCTGCGCGCCCGTGCCGTTGCACGTATAGATCTGCACAGCACTGCCATTGGCGGAGTTGGCCCCAGCGACGTCGACGCACTTACCGCCGATGCCGGTGATCGGGCCGGTCTTCCCGGTCGGCGGGTTCGGGCCCCCGCCGCCGTTCGCCGTCTCGTAGATCGCGCTCACCAACGACGTGCTTCCGGAGGTGTCCTGCGACAGCTCCCAGTTCATGATCCCGCCCGCGTTGGCCATCGCCCACTGCGTCTTGCGGCGGATCGTCGGCAGGCCGTTGTAGCACTGCTGAGCGCCGTTCGCGTTGACACAGTCGACGTTGGCGTTGTTCGGGTTCATCGCGACCAGCTGCGCGTAGGTCAGGTAACCGGGCCGGCTGTAGAACGGCACACCCAGCACCGTCTTGTTGGCCGGCAGGCCGCGGCCCTTCCAGAAGTTGGCCGCGTTGATCGACCAGTCGTAGTTGGCGTGCGGGCTGCCGCCGTCGTAGGCCATGATGTTGAGCCAGTCCACGGCCGCGAACACCGCGGGCTGAACACCATTGGCCGTACCGCCCTCGGACACCACAGCCGCAGTGAGCAGCTTGCCCCGGCTGTGCATCACCGTGGACAGCTGCTGCATCAGCGCCGTGTAGTTGTTGCCGGACTGACCGGGATCCGGGTACTCCCAGTCGATGTCGACACCGTCCAAGTTGTACTGGTTGACATAGTTGACAACACCGTTGACAAAGTTGGTGCGGCCACCAGCGTTGCCGGCCAGGGCTTCGAACGCCGAGTCATTGCCGTCGTTCCAGCCGCCGATCGACAGCGACACCTTGACGCCGTTGTTGTGCGCCAGGGACACCAGCTGCGAGAGCTTGTTGCCGTCCGGCACGCCCTGCAGGGTGCCGTTGGAGTTCGGCAGCACGAAGGCGTAGTTGATGTGGGTCAGTTTGGTGTACTGGACGGCGTTGACGCTGCCGGACCAGGACGGCATGTAACCGATGCTGCGGAACCCGTTGGGCAGCACCGTGGCAGCGGCGGGGGCCGTGCTGGTCAGCGCGACTGTCACCCCGGTCGCGACGGTGGCCAGGGCGGCAGCGCCGGCACCCCATCTTGTCCGGAGCTTCCCCCAGGACGATAGTGAACGCATGAACGGTCCCTTTCGAGATCGGGCCCGTCACCGCGGTTCCTGTTGCATGACAATAAAAGCGCGCGCGAGAGCGAGTCGCGTTGCTGATGCGGCAGGGATCGCGGCAGCGGACGCGGAGTGACCCCCGGTCTCACGCAGGCAGGGCGCGACCGGAGTGCAGGGGTTGTCCGCCCGGGGAACGGCCTAGCCGGACAGGCCGGACCCGGACGTCGAAGAGGGCGGCAAGGCGCACGCCTTCAGGAAGTCGGACATAGGCATTCCTTTCCGTCATTGGCGGCGCGCCCACGCCAGACGGTACTGCATGCCTTTAATCAAGTCACGACGAAAGCGACATTTTGTGAGAGCGCTCTTCCAGCGTCTCGCCGCCGGAGCTCCACAGCGCGGGGGAGATCTCGGTCAGCAGCACCCGCACGCTCGCATCCGGCACGCCGAGGCTGTCGCGCACCGCCTCGTGCACCGCCTGCAGGCAGGCGCGCAACGTCTCCGGGTCCCGCCCCCGCGCGACCTGGATGGACACGATCGGCATGTCAGCCTCCCACCACAACCCGGCCGAGGGACGTGAAGTTCGCCGTGACGGTGGTGCCCGGCCGGATCGCCACCGCGTCGGTCATGCCGCCAGTCAGCACGATCCAGCCCGCCCGCAACGCGTGTCCCCGGCGGCCCAGGTCGTTCGCGGCCAGCGCCAAGGCTTCCGCCGGGTGCCCCTGCACGGCCGCGCCGGTCGCGGTGTCCACCACGACACCGTCCACTTCGAGCGCACACGCCTCCAGCGAGAGGTCCAGACCAGCGACCGGACGGGTCACCGGGCCGGTGATGAACGTGCCCGAGGAGGCGTTGTCGGCGACCACATCGGGCAGCGTGAACCGGAAATCGGTGTACCGGCTGTCGATGATCTCCACCCCGCCCAGCACCTGGTCCACCGCGGCCAGCGCGGTCGCCGCGCTCACCCCGGGGCCCTGCAGGTCGCGGCCGAGCACGAAGACGATCTCCGGCTCGGCCCGCGGGTGGATCAACCGGTCCATCGGCACCGGCGTGCCCGCGGGCTGGACCATCGCGTCGGTCAGCCACGCGGTGAGCGGGCTGGACACGTTCATCCGCTGCTGCTTGGCCCGCGAGGTCAGCCCGAGCTTGACGCCGATCAGCCGCTCGCCACGCGCCAGCCGAAGCCGCAGCGTCTCGTCCTGGATCCGGTAGGCGGTCTCCAGGTCGAGATCCGGCCACAAATCGGTGACCGGCCCGCCGTCGGTACGGCTGTCCTCGCGGTTCAGCAACGCCACCGCGGCGCGCTCGACCGTCCACCTGCCGGGGCATTCGGTCACACCCTCGCTCCTTCGATCGGGATTCACCGGTCGCCCAGCCGCGCGAGCTGGGGCTGGGTACCGGGGCGGCTGGTCGGCCCGCGCCACAGGTCGATGCTGTCCGGCTCGGCCGGGTCGAAGTAGCGCGGCCGCCAGGCCTGCTCGTCGGTGATCTCCCTGACCCCGAACGAATACTCGTACGTCAGGCCCTCCGGACCCTTGAAGTACAGGAAGATCGCGGTCGACTGCGGGTGGCGCCCCGGGCCCATCTCGATCTCCACGTCGTGCTCCCGCAGGAAGTGCCAGCTGCGCATGACGTCGTCGATCGACCCGACCTGGAAGTTCAGGTGGCACAGGCCAGGGCCGTCACCCCTGAACACGGCGAGCTTGTGGTGCATGGGATCGATGCGCATCAGGCAGGCCAGGTCGCCGATCCAGTCGGAGACCCGCGCGTCGAACACCGTGGACCAGAACTTGTACGCCGTCCGCACGTCGGGTGCGTCCACGCATAGATGGCCGAACTCGGTGATCCCGGCCTCGCGGCCGAACCGCACCGGGCTGGGGACCTGGACCTGGTCGGTCACCAGCTCGACGATGTTGCCGAACGGATCCTCGAAGGCCAGGTAATCGCGGACGTGCCGGGCGGCCGCGCCGGCCTTGTCCCCGCGCACGACTTTGACACCGAGCATTTCCAGCTCCCGCTCGGCGTCTTGCAGGGCCCCTTCGTCCGTGACGGTGAAGGCGGTGGCCAGGACACCCTCCTGACCGTCCACAAAGGCCAGACAGTGGTGACGACTGTCCGCTCGCAGACAGGATTGGCCGTCGGTCTGTTCGATCAGCTCGAGCCCGACGATGTCCACGGCGAAGCTCACGGCGCCGGCCATGTCCGTGGTGCCGGACCGGACGTATGCGATGTCCTGAAGATGGATAACCATCGCCTTCCCCTTTGTGTGATCAATTCTCCGTTGAGTGGCCGCCGCCAGGTAACTTACAACAGGTATACGTATACACGTCAAGTAACTATTGACAGGTATGTAGATACAGGTAAATATATCCTGCATGTCTCAGGAGCGACTCTCGGAGCAGTTGGCCACCGCCGGGCGGGTGCTGGCCCAGACCGGCCTGGTCACCGCGTTCGGGCACGTCAGCGCCCGGCTGGACGCCGGCACCCTGGTGATCACGCCGCCGCGGCCACCCGGCCGGCTCGGCCCCGGCCCCTATCCGCTGCTGCCGGTGCGGGCGGGCGAGCTGCCCCCGGACGTTCCTCGTGAGGCATGGATCCACACCGCGATCGCGGCCGCCCGGCCCGATGTCGGTGCGGTCTGCCGGGCCCAGCCGCCCTCGGTGGCGGCCGCGTCGGCAGCGGGGTTCTCCCTTGTCCCGCTGCACGGTCAGGGCGCACTCCTGGGCGGGTGCGTGCCGGTGCACAAAGACGCCCGGCTGGTCCGCCAGCCCGCCATGGGGCGTGCCCTGGCCGACGCGCTCGGCGACGGATTCGCCTGTGTGCTCAAGGGAAACGGCGCGGTGACGGTCGGTGCGACCGTCGGCGAGGCCGTCGCCCGGATGTGGATCCTGGCGGAGACCAGCCGCATCACCCTGCTCGCCGCCTGCTGCGGCGGCATCCCGCTCCCGCTGTCGCCCGACGAGCAGAAGGCCTGGGCGGCAACGGGACCGGAACTCCTCGAACGCATCTGGCAGTACCTCAGCACGTCGTGAAAGGACCCCGGTCATGGCCCAGCGTCGCGTCACCGGAAGTACAGTGTGGATGGTCGTGGTCTTGTGCGGCTTATCGGTCGCCTTCGACGGCTACGACCTGGTGGTGTACGGCACCACCGTGCCCTCGCTGCTGGCGGAGTGGAAGATCGGCCCGGCCGAGGCGGGCAGGCTGGGCAGCTACGCCCTGATCGGCATGCTGATCGGCGCCCTGCTGGTGGGCACCATCACCGACCTGATCGGCAGGCGCCGCACGATGATCGCCTGCGTCAGCTGGTTCTCCGTGCTCACCGCGTTGTGCGCGGTGGCCGGGTCGCCGGAGATGTTCGGGGTGCTGCGGTTCCTCGCCGGGATCGGTCTCGGCGGCCTGATGCCCACCGCGGCGGCGCTCGTCGTCGAGTACGCCCCGCAGGGCAAGCAGAACATCACCTACGCGGTCATGCAGTCCGGCTACGCGGTCGGCGGCATCCTGGCCGCTTCCCTTGCCATCCCGGTGATCCCGGCCGCCGGCTGGCAGACCATGTACCTGATCGGCGCCGCGCCCGTGCTCATCGTCGTGCCGGTCGCGCTGAAGTGGCTGCCGGAGTCGTTGGAGTACCTGGTGTTGCGCGGGGAGACCGAGAAGGCCGAGGCGCTCGCCGAACGACTCGGCGTGCCGGTGCCCGAGGTTGCCCGCCCGGCTAAGCGCTCGCTGCTGACCGGCCTGCGCGAACTGGCCCGCCCCGGTTTCCGCACCGGCACGATCCTGTTGTGGATCAGCAGCTTCTGCGCGCTGCTGATGGTCTACGGCATGAACACCTGGCTGCCGCAGATCATGCGCCAGGCCCAGTTCCCGCTCGGCTCCGCGCTGAGCTTCCTGCTGGTGTTCAACCTTGGCTCGATCGTCGGGTCCGTGCTCGGCGGCCGCGCGGCCGACCTGTTCGGTTCCCGGCCCGTGCTCGTCGTGTCCTTCCTGCTGGCCGCCGCGAGCATCGCGTTCCTGGCCGTGAAGCCGTCCGTCGCGATCATCTACGTGCTTGTCGCGATCGCGGGCTACGGCACCATCGGCACCCAGAACCTGATCAACGTCTATGTGACCCGCTACTACCCGGCCACCGCTCGGTCCACCGGCATCGGCTGGTCGCTCGGCGTTGGCCGGCTCGGAGCGATCCTGGGTCCCGCAGCCGGCGGCCTGGTGCTCGCGTCCGGGGCCGGATATGCCTGGAACTTCTACCTTTTCGCCGCCGTCGCGGTGCTCGGCCTGGTGGCCGCGGCCCTGGTGCCCGCCTCGCCGGTGCTGGGCCGGCAGTTCCCAGTGCGCGCCCAAGTCCAGTTGAAAGAGAGCACCGCATGAAGATCCAGCACGTGATCGGCGGCGAGGAGACCGACTCCGTCGACGGCGCGACCTACGACGACATCGACCCGTTCACCATGCAGAGCTACGCCACCGTGGCGCGCGGGGGAGAGGCGGACACCTCCGCCGCCGTCTTCGCCGCCCGGGAGGCGTTCGACACCGGCGCCTGGCCCCGGATGGGGTTCGCGGAACGCGGGAAACTGTTGCACCGCTTCGCCGATCTGGTCGAGCAGAACGCGGCCGTGCTGGCCGAGGCGGAAAGCCGGGACATGGGCAAGCCGATCTCCGCGGCCACCTCGCACGATGTGCCCCGCGCGGCGCAGAACATCCGGTTCTTCGCCGACCACGCCCGGCTCAGCGCCGCCGAGGCATTCCCGTCCGACGCCGGGTTCCACACCTACACGCGCTACGAGTCGGCGGGTGTGGTCGCCGCCGTCTCACCGTGGAACTACCCGCTGATGCTCGCGACCTGGAAAGTGGCGCCCGCATTGGCTTGGGGCAACACGGTCGTGCTCAAACCCGCGGAGGACACCCCGCGTTCGGCGGCACTTCTGGGCAAGCTCGCGCTGGAAGCCGGGTTGCCCGCCGGCGTGCTCAACGTCGTGCTCGGTTACGGCGACGCGGGCGCGGCCCTGGTGCGCGACCCGCGGGTGGACCGCGTGACGTTCACCGGGTCCTCGCTCACCGGCAAGTCGATCGGCGCCGCCGCGGCCGCGAACCTCACGCCGGTCAGCTTCGAGCTGGGTGGCAAGGGCGCCAACGTCATCTTCGACGATGCCGATGTGGACGGTGCGGTCGAGTGGTCCATCAAGGCCGCTTTCGGCAACACCGGGCAGGTGTGCCTCGCCGGTTCGCGGCTGTTCGTCCAACGCGGGGTGTACGACACCTTCCTGTCGCGGTTCGTGGCCGCCGCCGAGGCGATGGTCATGGGCGACCCAGCGCAGGAACAGACCACGTTGGGCCCGTTGGCCAGCAAGAAGCACTTCGACAAGGTCAGCCGGTACCTCGAGCCGGCCGCGCTCGGCGGGGCGTCGATCGTGACCGGTGGCCTCGACCACGACTGGTTCGTCCGGCCCACGATCCTGACGGACGTGCCCGCGGCGGCGCCGGTCCAGTGCGACGAGGTGTTCGGACCGGTTGTGACGGTGACCCCGTTCAACACCGAGGAAGACGGCGTCGCGCTGGCAAACTCCACGCCGTACGGGCTTTCCGCCATGGTGTTCACGTCCAATGTGCACCGAGCCCACCGCGTCGCGGCGTCCCTGCGCAGCGGCAACGTCTGGGTCAACTGCTTCTTCGTGCGCGACCTGCGGGCACCCTTCGGCGGCGCCGGGCACTCGGGCGTCGGCCGCGAGGGCGGCTCGTTCAGCAGAGAGTTCTTCACTGAGCCGAAAACCGTGTGCCTGCGCATAGACGGTTAGGATCCCTTCATGTCGCTTCAGCACGCGTTGCTGGGGGTGCTCGAAGCACGCCCCATGAGTGGGTACGACCTGGTCCGGTTCTTCGACAGCTCGGCGGGCTGGATCTGGGCCGCCCCCCAGAGCCAGATCTACCCCACACTGCGGCGGATGGAACGTGCCGGGCTGATCGGCGGGGACGACGAACCACGCGGCCCCCGCCTGACCCGGACGGTGTACACCGTCACCGAGAAGGGCCTCGAGGAACTCGACCGCTGGCTGGCCACGCCGCACGACCCCGGCCCGCCGCGGGATCCGTTCCTGGTGCAGGCGCTGAACTTCGACATGATCAGCGCCGAGCAGGCACAGCACGTGCTGGCCCAGTTCATCAGCGAGCAGGAGAAGGCGGCCGCGGATGCCGAGGCGCATCGTGACCGGCTGCTGGCCAAGGACACGTCGCTGCTGCGGGAGCGGTTGACCCGGCGGGACCCCGCCGATCATGACCGGATCGCGCGGTTGAAGGCGCATGTCTTTGAGGGGATCGCTCGGGTTGCTCGTACTCGCGCTGAGTGGGCTCGGGAGGGGCAGCGGTTGCTCGGCGAGGACTGACACTGCGGGGTCGAGGCTGTGTGAGAACTGGCGCTGTGTGAGGCCAGCCGCCAACCCGGCTCTCACCAGGTGTCCCTGGCAACTCAGCTCGGCTTTGCCTCTATGTCAACCCGGCTCACATGACCGCGCCCCGGCGAACTCGGCCTCGCCTCGCGGTGCGAGTCCGTGCCAACTCAGCCCACATGACCCCGGCCTGACCTCGCAGGTCGAGTCCACGCGCCAGACCAGGTGTCTCCGACACTCACCCAGCCGATGGCCTCGCAGCGAAGCCAGGCACCCATCTGCTTGCCGCGATGGCGGTGTCGTTGCCCCCGCATCGTGGTCGAGCGGGCGGGTGTGTCCGATGTGGACGGTCAGGTGAGGGCTTCGTCGAGGTCGCGGTAGACCGACAGGACCTGGTTGAGGCCGGAGATCTCGATGGGGCGCCGGGTGGCGCCGTCGCCGACCACGAGTCGCACCGCGCGGTCGGCGGCCGCGGCCTTCAGGTGGATGTCCACCAGGGCGCGCAGGCCGATCGAGTCGATGAAGCCGACGTCGGTGAGGTCGAGGACCAGCATATCCGTCTCCGGAAGGCTGTCGGTCAGCACGTCGGTGAGGTCGGGGGTGGTGTCGATGTCGATCTCGCCGCTCACCGACACCACGGTCGCTCGTTGCTCCTGCCGGATGTCGAATCGCAGCGGGGCGGACTCGCCGATTGCGTCCGGCATTCCTGCGCCTCCTGGAAAGCTGGTGGGAGGCGTGAGTCTATCGCCTGGCCGCCGGCGGGGCGCGGCTAGCGGGTACTCATCGTGCGCACGAACTCGGCGGCCACTTCGCGCAGCTTGATGTTCACCCGCTGGGACCGCGCGATGAGGTGGTCCATGGCCTGCTCGTCGCTGATCTTGTGCACCGCCATCAGGATGCCCTTGGCCTGTTCGATGACCGCACGGCTGCGCATCGCGGTCTCCAGGTGGTCGGCCAGCGCCCGGGTCTCGTGATAGCGGCGGCTGGTGCGCAGGCCGAAGGTCACCACGGTGGTGTACAGCTCCAGCAGCTTGGAGTCGATCTCCTGGAACCCGTGGTCGCCGAACCCGAACAGGTTGATCGCACCTGTGAGGTGTTCGTCCACGCGCAGCGGTGCGGCCAGATAGCTGCGGACCTTGAACCGTTTGGCGGAGGCCGCGAACTCCGGCCACAGCTCGCTCGCCGTCTCGGTCGACGCCCGGACGGTCTCACCGGTCGCCGCGGCCTGCAGGCACGGGCCGATGCCCGCCTGGTACTGCGCAAGGTCGACCTGCCGCGCCGACTCGTCGGTGAAGGCCGCCGTCCGCGCGCCATCGTCCCGGATCGCCGTGATACTCGCCATGTCCGCGCCCGGCACCACTCTTACCGCCTCCGCGCACACCGCGTCGAGGATCTCGACACTGCCCGGGTCGGCGGTCAGAGCCTCGGTCAGATCGGCCAACGCGGCCGTGACCTCATCCAGCAGCTCGACCACACGGTCACTCGCCAATTCGCCCCGTCCTCCACGCCAGCGGCGAGCACGTGGACACGGCTCACCAGCAGCAAAATTTGAAAATCCGCTGCTGGTTCAACGGAGCCTTCGGATCTTACCCAACCCCCGGACCCGCGCAGGCCGGGACCCGGTGAGACAAGGTTCACGACTACGCCACTCGTAAATTCCAGAGTGACGAAATCGACACAAGCTCCGGATCAGGAGGATTGGCCGCGGTGGGAGTGGGTACTCCGTGCTCGCAAAGAAGGCGACCGAAGGGGAGTGCCGTGGGGCGTCACCACCCGAACGAGCACGACGACAGGCAGTGGGACGCGGCGGACCTGGTGTCGGCCCTCGACGAGAGCGGCCGTCACGAGCGCCAGGAAGAGTCGGTGGCCGCCGACGATTAGCTACCCGCCGACCTACTACGTCAGGGGGTAGTGCATCTCCACGCCCTCGAGGAAGACCCCGTCCGGCAACGGAACCATGGTCTTCCTGCTCTCCTGGAAGCCGTACGCCTGATACAGCGGCACTCCAGGCAACGTCGCCATGAGCGTCAGCGAAGTGAAGCCGCACTCCGTGGCGGCCTTGACGCAGGCGTCCAGGATCGCCCGGCCGAGCCCACGCCGGGTCCAGTCGCCGCGCACGAACATCGCCCGCACGCGCGCCGGCTCGGTGGCGGGGTCGAGCATGCGCGCATCTCCGGGCTGTGCACCGGAACCCGTGTAGAGCTTGTCGCGTTTGCTCCACCCGCCGCACGCCACGATCTCGCCCGCTTCGGTGTGCTGCACGAAGTAGGTGCCGTCATCGAGCAGCACGGTGTCCGGTTCGGTGAGGTAGACGGCGGCGCTGGCGGACTGCGGGCCGGTGTAGAAGGCGGGGAAGAGGTCGTCCACGGACGACTTCATCAGCGCGGCGATCTCAGGGAGATCCGCTGTGGTGGCGAGGCGGAGGGTCGGCACGCCTTGAGGTTGTCACATGGGGTCAACCGATTACCGTGTTGTGGTAGGTACTGGTGAACGTGCCGATCGCCTTCTGAGCGTTCCATTGGGACACACTGTGATGAACCCGGCCTCCCGGCCGGACTGGGCTTCCAGCTGTCAGTGTGGCCGCTGGAAGCCCAGTCCGGCGCGGGAAGGCGGCGGCGGGTGTTCGCCTGGGTCAGTGCCGCATCTCTGGAATACCGGCCTTCTCGTCGAGGAAGCCACCGGACTGGTGGCACCACAGCCGGGCGTAGGTGCCTTGCCGTGCCAGCAGTTCGGTGTGCGTACCCTGCTCGATGATCTCGCCGTGGTCGAGCACGACGAGCTGGTCCATCCGCGCCACGGTGCTCAGCCGGTGCGCGACGACCAGGGCGGTGCGGCCCTCCATCAGCTGCCACAACGCCTGCTGTACCAGCATTTCGCTCTCCGAGTCCAGTGCGCTGGTGGCCTCGTCGAGCAACAGGATCGGCGCGTCCCGCAGGATCGCCCGGGCCAGCGCGACCCGTTGGCGCTGACCGCCGGACAGCTTCACGCCGCGTTCGCCGACCATGGTGTCGAACCTGTCGGGCAGTGCCGAGGCGAACTCGGTGACGTGCGCCGCGGTGGCCGCCTGCATGATCTCCTTCTCGGTCGCGTCCGGCCGGGCGAACGCGATGTTGTCCCGCAGGGTCCGGTGGAACATCGCCGGATCCTGCGGCACGTAGGCGATCAGGCTGCGCAGGTCGGCCTGGCGCAGCTTGGCGATGTCCTGGCCGCCGATCAGGATCTCGCCGTCGCGGATGTCCATGAACCGCAGCAGCAACCGGGCCAGCGTGCTCTTGCCGCCGCCAGAGCGGCCGACCAGGCCGAGCTTCGATCCACTGGGGACGGTCAGGTTCATCTCCCGGAACAACGCCGGCCCGGTGCCGTAGCCGAACGTCACGTTCCGGAACACCACGTCGGCCGGGGCGGGCCGCAGCGGTTCGGGAGCGGGCGGGTCGACCACCTTGGGCGGGTCCAGCAGGAGCTCGGTGAACTGGGCCGCCTCGGTCATCGAGCTCTCCAGCCGGCGGTAGATCTGGTTGAACTCGAACATGATCCGGGTGGCGTTGGAGTAGTAGGTGAACGCGACCACGATGGCCTCGATGCCCAGCCCGCCGCCGAGGGTGACCGCGAGCAGCAGGCCGAGCGAGTTGGCCAGCACCGACAGCGGCGCGACCAGGGTGTCGATCCGCAGGTTGGCGAAGTCCCATGACCGCAGGGCGAGCGTGCGGCTCTCGGCCACGCGGCTCTTGTGCTCGGCGGCCTCGTGCTCCTCCGCGGCGAAGGCGCGCACGGTCTCCATGTTCATGATGCTGTCGGCCACGTGCCCGGACACCCGGGCGTAGGCGGCCTCGCGTTGGTCGACGAGCTTCTGGCGGCGCCGGATCAACGGCGCGATGACCAGGGCGGTGACCAGCAGCAGCCCGACCAGGACCGCGACCAGGACGGGGTTGTAGAGCCAGAGCACGACCGAGGCGAACGCGAGCGGGATCAGGTTGGCCACCACCGAGAACGCCAGGGTGTCGATGAACTCCTCGTAGCGGGAGGCGAAGCTGAGCACCCGCTTGGTCAGTGAACCGGCGAAGTTGTTGTGGAAGAACGCGGCGTCCTTGGCCAGCAGTTCGTTCATGCCGATGACGTACAGGTTCTCGATGCCCTGGCCGTCGGTGCGGTTGAGGCAGTGGATGCCGATCCGCCAGAGGACCTCGGCCGCGAGGGCCACTCCGGCGAACGCCAGCAGGTAGCCGATGACCGGGATCTGGCCGCCGTCGGCGAGGTCACCGACGAGGGTGGCCACGATCAACGGCAACACGTACTGCAGGCAGACGTTTCCCAAGGCGGGCAAGGAAAGCGCGGGTATCGCGTAGCGCTTGCCGCGCCGGACCTCACGTCCGTAGTAGCGCAGTGCCAGGAGCACCGCTGATTTGCGCTGTGACGAACCTGGGCTGTCCCCTGATTCGGGCGCAGACATGCATCCCCCTCACTGGGTGGGTTGGCGGGGGAACCATGGTGCCTGAACAACCGGCGAACGGCGACAGAATAAAACCGCTGGACCGGTCGGAGCCGGTCCAGCGGGGGTGCGGTCGGATACGTCGAGCCGGCCCAAGCGCTCAGGCTCAGGCTCAGGCGAAGGGCCAGCGCTGCGCGGAGGCTTGCAGGCCGAGCATGCCGGACACCAGGCGCATTTGCTCGACGTCCCGGATGTCGGCCTGGACGAGGCGGGGGGAGCAGATCAGCACGGCCAGTGCCTGCGCGCGGGACAGGGCGACGTTGAGCCGGTTGCGGGACAACAGGAAGTCCAGTCCCCGCGGCAGGTCGACGGCCGCGGACGAGGTCATGGTGACCAGGACGACCGGGGCCTCCTGGCCCTGGAACTTGTCCACCGTGCCGACCCTGGTCTCGGTGAACCCGGCTTCGTCGAGGGCCCGGCGGACGATCCGGACCTGGAGGTTGTACGGGGCGACGACGAGGATGTCCGCGTCGCTCAGGGCTGCTGAGTGGTTGCCGTCCGTCCACATGCGACCGACCAGCTCGCGGACCGCGCGCACGACCGCGTCGGCCTCCTCGGGGGAGCTGGTGATGTTGTGGCTGTGGTCGACTTTGTGGAGGTACAGCCCGGGTTCGATGCCTTCGACCGAGCGGCCCGCGGCGGTGGGGTGGGCGTGCAGGAGTCCCGCGTAGGACAGGCGGGACACCGGGTCGCACACGTTGGGGTGCATGCGGCGGGTCTGGTCCATGAAGTAGCCGAGGTGCGGCGGGATGACGTCGGCGTCGCCGAGCAGGTGGCCCAGCGCGGAGGCGTCCGCGCCCGCCGGGTGCGTGCCCTGGACGACCTGGGGAAGTTGCTGCGGATCGCCCAGCAGGACCAGGTTTCTGGCGCAGGTGGACACCGCGAGCGCGTCGGCGAGGGCGAACTGGCCGGCCTCGTCGATGATCAGGACGTCGAACGGCTGGTCGCGCATGGCGGCGTTGGCGAACGTCCACGCGGTGCCGCCGACGAGGTGCCCGCTGCCCTGATCGGCGCGCCAGCGCACGAGGGAGTTGTTGTCCTTGGGCTGGTCCCACTCGCAGTCCTTGGCGGGCATGCCTTTCGGGCGTTTCGCGGTGGGGATGGGCACGTCGGCCGCGCGGCCCGCGGCCAGGGCGGAGCTGAGCACGTTCTCGACGGCCTTGTGGCTGTTGGACGTGACCGCGACGGACTTGCCCTTCTCGATCAGGTGCGCGATCAACCGGCCCGCGAGGTAGGTTTTGCCCGCCCCGGGCGGTCCCTGCACGGCGAGCGTCGACCCGTCGAGCGCGTCGACGGCCGAGATCACCGTCTCCACAAGGTCTTCGCCCGTGGGCAGTCCACCGTGGACGGTCTGCGGCGGGAGCCTGCGCAGCAGGTCGATCCCGGCCTGGGAGGGCAGCCAGGGCAGCAGCGGCACCGCGCTCTCGGCGAGCGCGTACACGGCTTCGTCCTTCGGCTGCGGTTTGACCGGGTCGCCGGGCAGGATCGCCAGCGGCCGGTCGGTCGTGGTCTCGTCGGGTTTCGCGCTCTCCTCGACGATGATCTCGTCGGCGCTGTCCCCGACGATCTTCGCGCTGCGCGTCCAGTTCACGGGTGTGCCCGGGTACAGGACCCGGACCTGCTCGCCCATGGCGAAGGGGTGCGGCCGGTCGGGGTCGCATTTGGCGTGCAGGCGGCGTTTCGCGTTGCGCACCCGGCCGCTCGGCGAGACCCAGTCCTCGGGAGTGACCGACACCGGGACCGCGCAGGTGGTGTCCGACTCCAAATCGGACAGTGGCGCGCCGACCTGGCGGAAGAAGTCCCACCACGCCGGGTTGGTCTCCCGGCGGTGATAGCCGACGCTCGCGGCGAGCAGCGCGCGGGCCTGTTCGTCCTCTGTGGCCTGTGCCGGGTCCTCGGGGAGCCCGTCCAGCAACGGATCCACGACCGCGGCGATCCGCGCCGCGCGTTCCGCCCGCCGCTCGGCCGCCTCGGCTTCGGCGGTCTGGTCGATCAGAACGTCCAGTTCGGACTCGTCCGGGAGGTACGGTTCGATCCCGGCCTCCGCGCGGACCTGCAGCAGGAACTTGTAGAGCCGGTGGGTGGAGACGCAGTCGTACTCGTTGTAGTCGCGGATGCCGTCCAGGACCGCTTCGGCCTCGGTGATGTCGTCCGCGGCCAGCAGGGTGAGGTACTCCTCGTAGGCCTCGATGCTGGACACCGCGTTGACCACGTCGCCGGCGCGTTTGTCCGGCATGTACAACGGTTCGAGGTACTTGATGGAGTAGGACCGCTGGGATACGCGGAGTCCTTTTCGGACAACCGCGTACAGGTCGATCAGCGCGCCGGTGCGCAGCAGGGTGTCGACGGCCTCTTCGCGGGTGCCGTGCAGGGCCGCGAGTTTCTTGAGCGCGTTCACCTCGTAGGGCGCGTAGTGGTAGATGTGCGCGCCCGGGTGGGCGGTGGTGCGCTCAAGGGCGAAGTCGACGAACTCCTCGAACGCCTTCTTCTCCTGGACCCGGCTGTGCGCCCAGAACGGCCGGAACTCCTCGGTGGTCCCGGTGACCGTCACCGCGCCGAACAGGTACTCCAGCCCGCTGCCCGCCAAGGCGAACGGGTCGCCCTCCATGTCGAAGAAGACGTCACCCGGGCTCGGTTCCGGCAGGCCGGCGAGGACTTCGGGGGAGAGGATCTCGTAGGCGACCTTGCCGACCGGGTCGTCGGCGGTTCGCGACTCGTCCTGGATGACCTGGATGTTGGCCTGCGCGCGCAGCCCGTTGAACGTGGCCACGGACATGGTCGGCGGGCGGTCGGTGGTGGTCGCGTTGGCCAGGTCGTCGATCGTGGCCATGCCCGCGGCGGCGAGCTTGCGGCGCTGGTCGGTGCGGATGTTGGCGACCAGGGACAGGTCTCGCGCGTTTTCCCGGCCGTCCGCGCAGTGTTTGGCGAACTTGCAGTTCACGCAGGCCGGACGTTCGTCGGCCCACAGTTGCGCGGGCAGTATGGCGGGCTGCTTGAGCTGTTGCCGGAGCCGGTCGCGGAGATGCACGACCAGCGGAAGGAAGTCGTGCACGCGGTAACTGTGCGTGCTGCCGTCTCCCAGGATCAGGTGCATCTCCGGCCCGGCCGGGTACCCCGCGTCTCGCAAGGCGGCCGCGTAGGTCGTCAGCTGCAGCACCGCGGACGGCTTGGGGTGGCGGGTGAGTTTGGTGTCGTGCGGTTCGTACCGGCCGTCCTTGGTGCGGATCAGGAAGTCCGCGCGGCCGTAGAACTCGCCGTCGTAGAACACCGCCTGGTAGATCACCGGCGCCTGCGACTCGATCGCGACCCGGGTCTGCTCGGCCGCCTTGACCAGCGCGTCCGGCTGCGGCGCGGGCTGGTCGATCCGGATCACCCCGGCGCCGTGCTGCTGCTCCAGCTTGGCCAGGACCGCCTGTTCGTGTGCCAGGCCGTGCTTGGCGACCAGCAGGTTCTGCGATTCCTCGGGTTTGGGCGCGCCCTCGAGACGAGCCGCCAGCGCCAGGTCCAGCACGCTGCGGTGATCGCACTCCAGCAGGTCGACCAGGTCTCCAGGGGAGAACACGGGTCCGTCCGGGGTGACGAGCACGCAGGGGAGTATTCCGGCAGAGCCCGCCAGATCCGGGGATCATCGCCCCGGCGAGTCGCCGAATCCCGGTTGTGTGCCCCATTACGGTGAGTGAGATGCCTGACGAAGAGTTCACCCATCCCCGGCTGGCCGCGATCTACGATGCCCTGGACCCCGATCGGTCCGATCTGGACCCGTACGTGGCCATTGTGGAGTCGTTGGGTGCGCGCAGTGTGCTGGATGTCGGCTGTGGCACCGGCACTTTCGCGGTCATGCTCGCCGAACGCGGCTTGTCCGTGGCCGGTGTAGACCCGGCCGCGGCCTCTGTGGACATCGCCCGCGCGAAGTCCCCGGCCGTGCGGTGGATCGTCGGGGACGCCACCACCTTGCCGCCGCTGCAGGTCGACGTGGCCACGATGACCGCGAACGTCGCCCAGGCGATTCCGGATCTCGGTGCCACGCTCCGGGGCATCTGTGCCGCGCTGCGCCCCGGCGGGCACGTGGTGTTCGAGACCCGCGATCCCGCGTTGCGCGGCTGGGAGGAGTGGACATTCCTGGGCACCCGGAAGGTGACGAAGATTCCCGGGGTCGGGCCGGTCGAGTCGTGGGCCGATCTGGTCGACGTGTCGCTGCCGCGGGTGACGTTCCGCTGGAACTTCGTGTTCCTGCCGAAGGGGGAGGTGCTGCGGTCGGAGTCGACGCTGTGGTTCCGTTCGCGCGAGGAGGTCACGGATCTGCTTGCCGCCAACGGGTTCACGGACATCGAGGTGCGTGACGCGCCGGACCGGCCGGGGCGGGAGTTCGTGTTCCTGGCTACTGCGGCAACGGACGGTCGTCCACCACGTGCTTCATGACGACCGTTGAGTTCAGGCGCCGGACGCCCGGCAGGGTGACCAGGGTGTCGTCGTAGAGGCGTTGGTAGGCCTCAAGGTCGGTGGTGGCGATGCGCAACAGGTAGTCCGGTTCGCCGAACAACCGCTGCGCCTGCAGCACCTGGGGGATGGCGGTGATCGCGTCCTCGAAGTCGGCGACGGTGTCGCGGCCCTCCCAGTGCAGCGTGGCGAACACCAGCGCCTGGAAGTGCAGGCCGGTCGCGGCGGGGTCCACCACGGCGCGGTAGCCGCGGATGGCGCCGCTGCGTTCCAGATCGCGCAGCCTGCGGTGGCAGGGCGAGACGCTCAGCTGCACGCGGGCGGCCAGCTCGGTGATGGTCAGCCGGCCATCCTGTTGTAGCTCGGCAAGAATCTTCCGGTCAACGGCGTCCACGAGCAAGATTCTCCCTCAAATGAGGCTCCAGTGGGGGAAAGTTGGGAACACTTTCGCGCTGATCCTGCCTAGCCTTTGCTCATGTCGCTCACCACGATCGTCGCGTTCCTGCTGGTAGACCTGCTGCTGGTGATCACACCGGGCGCGGACTGGGCCTACGCCATCGCGGCGGGCCTGCGCGGCCGGTCGGTCCTGCCCGCGGTGATCGGCCTGGTCGCCGGGTACGCGGGGTACACCGTGCTGGCGGTCGCCGGGCTGGTGGTGATCGTGGCGAGTTCCGCGGGCCTGCTCACCGGCCTGACCATCACCGGAGCGGCCTACCTGTTGTGGCTGGGCTTCGGGGTGCTCACCCGCCCGGCGACCGTCGGCGCCGCTGAGGACCTGGCGGATTCACCGGGCCGGGTGATTCTCCGCGGCGCGGGAACCAGCGGCCTGAACCCCAAGGGTCTCTTGCTGTACGTGTCGCTGTTCCCGCAGTTCATCGACGCCTCGGCAGGCTGGCCGGTCGCCGCGCAGACCGCTCTGTTCGGGGTGCTGCACATGGCGTTGTGCGGCGTGGTCTACCTCGTCGTGGGCGTGCTGGCGCGGATCGTGCTGGCCGCCAAGCCCCAGGCCGCGCGCGTGGTCAGCCGCGTCAGCGGTGCGATGATGATCGCCATCGGCGGATTCCTGCTGGTGGAACGGCTCGCCGGATGATGGAGGACCCACAGGTGGACGACGAGGTACGGCAGCGCATCCAGGCCAGCTTCGACCGCCAGGGCCTGATGACCCACCTCGGCGCGCGCCTGAGCCACGTCGCCGAAGGAAGCGTCCACATCGAGCTGCCCTACCGGCCCGAGCTCACCCAGCAGAACGGCTACTTCCACGCGGGCGCCACCAGCGCGATCGCCGACAGCGCGGGCGGCTACGCGGCCTTCACCCTGTTCCCCGAGGACACGTCGGTGCTCACCGTCGAGTACAAGATCAACCTCCTGGCCCCGGCCCTCGGTACCCACCTGGAGGCGGTCGGCACCGTCCTCAAGCCCGGCCGCACTCTGACGGTGTGCCGCCTGGATGTCTACGCCTACCAGGACGACCAGCGGAAACTCGTCGCCGCCGGCCAGCAGACCCTCATCCGGGTGGACGCCCGCCCCGAACAGTGACCACTCGGAGGCTACAAGCGATCTTGTTGGGGTCCGTGGACACAGTTGGCTAGTTCTTCGTCGCTGTCACCATCGCGAAGCCCAGGAGGCTGCCCCGGTCGGCGTTGAGCAGGTCGATGATCTCCTGGCGATCGCGGCGTGGCCCGGACTTGTCACCGCCGTGCTCGGCCACCGCTTGTGTCCACAGCAGCCAGTCCTGCCAGCCGTCCTGCTGGAGTCGTGCGCTGGTGACGGTCACCAACTCGGTGATCTGCCAGTGAAAGCGCCACCACTCGGGGGTGTGCCAGGCGATGGGCTCCCAGCCGAACAGCTTCTTGATCGGCTCCGGGATCGCGCCGAGGTCACGGATCTCCCGGGTCATTGCCGGCGTCGACATGCCGATCTGCCCGCCCGGCCGCGCGAAGCCCGCGAGATAGGGCAGATAGCTGTCGGCCGTGCCGAAATACTCGAACGCGTCGATGCTCACGATCGCGTCGAAGCTGTTCTGGGCGAACGGCAGTGCATGCGCCTCGGCCCGCACGGCGGTCACCCGATCGGCCACACCGGCTTCGGCGAACACGGCCGCCGCTTCGTCCGGCCCGATCCACAGGTCGGCCGCCACCACGTGAACGCCGTACTCGCGGGCCAGGAAGACCGATGTCGCCCCTCGGCCGGAGCCCAGGTCAAGGACCTTCATGCCCGGCTGCAGGTCGAGGTCCTGGGCCAGGTCTTCCAGCAGCCACAGCGGATTGGGCCCCATGTCCAGGCCGAGCAGCCAGACCGGGTCGTACTGCGACGAGCGCGGATAGCGGTCCGGGCGGGCAAGCGCATCGATGGCTGTCATGGCTGCCGATCAAAGCCAAGCGCACACGGCCCCACAACCGAATTGAGCGACCGGCGCGAGCCGGGCGTGCAGATGGCGGGAGGTTCACGTGGCATAGCCCAGCTGTCCGCGTTTCCGACAGGTCGCCTTCCCTTCTCGGGTACCAGCCCCCTGGCGGGTCATCTCAGGGCAGGGTGCGGCGGACGTGGTCGAGCAGGTCAAGGGACGACGCCTCGGCAGGGGTGAGCCAGGCGAAGTCCGAGTGCTCGCCCGGGTTGAGCGTGACCGGGGCAGGGGAGTCCTCGGTGACGTTGTAGATCCGGGCATGGATCCGCAGCGGGCGGCCGGTGACGTCCGGCCAGCTCAGCGCGTCGCGTTCGCTCAGGATCCGCACCCGCAGGCCGGTCTCCTCGGCGATCTCCCGCACCGCGGTGTCGGCCGGGGGTTCGCCGGGCTCGACCGTTCCGCCCGGCAGCTCCCAGCGGCCGCCGAGGAAGTTGCCCGGCGCACGGCGGATGAACAGCACCTTGTCCTCGCGGGTGAGCCAGCCGTACGCCAGGTGTTTGTCCATGGCACCGGATCCTGCCGCACCCGGCCGGACGAGTGGGCTGTTTCCGAAATGTCCGGGTCTGAGGGGGTGATTTCGGCGAATTCACCGCGACAACATCCTTTCGACCCTAGGCGTGCACAGGGAGTAAGCGTGAGGCTGCGAAACATGGGAGTCCCTGCTCTCCTGGAGGATTGATGTTCCGCACACGCATGACGGTCGCACTGGCGGCCGCGATGCTGGCGACGGCCGGGGCGGTCGCGGCGGCGAGCCCGAACGACGACGTCCAGACGGTCGCCGCGTCCGTGCCGCAGTTCGACCACATCGTGCTCGTGATGTTCGAGAACAAGAAGTACTCATCCATCAACGGCAGCTCCAGCGCGCCGTACTTCAACTCGCTGGCCTCGCAGGGCGCGAAGTTCACCCAGTCCTTCGCGATCACCCACCCGAGCCAGCCCAACTATGTGGCCCTGTTCTCCGGGTCCCCGCAGGGCATCACCGACGATGCCTGCAAGGACCTGGGCAACAAGGCCAACCTGGCCAGCCAGCTGGCCGGGGCGGGCAAGACGTTCAAGGGGTACTCCGAGGCGATGCCGTCGGACGGCTACACCGGCTGCTCCAGCGGCACCTACCGGCGCAAGCACAACAGCTGGGTCGACTTCAGCAACGTGCCGGCCTCGAACAACCTGCGCTACTCGGTCTTCCCGGCCGACTTCACCCAGCTGCCGACCGTCGCGTTCGTGACGCCGGACATGTGCAACGACATGCACGACTGCTCGGTGGGCACGGGTGACAAGTGGCTCAAGGCGCATCTGGACTCGTACGCGCAGTGGGCCAAGACGCACAACAGCCTGCTGATCGTGACGTTCGACGAGGACAGCGGCACGTCGGTGAACCAGATCTTCACCGCGTTCGTGGGCGCCAACGTGAAGGTCGGCAGCTACAGCGAATCGATCAACCACTACACGGTGCTGCGCACGATCGAGGCGGCGTACGGGCTTCCGGGCCTGAACAACGCCGCGAGCAAGTCGCCCATCCTCGACGTCTGGCAGTAGGCGTGTACCTGTCCACTGTGGACCGGAAGGCCGAGTGGAAGCTCAGGGCGATCGGCGGCAACGTCGTCGCCCTGGGCGCGGTCAGCATGGTCACCGACATCTCCGCGGAGATGGTCACCGCCGTGCTGCCCGTGTACCTCGTACTCGGCCTGCACCTCACGCCGGTCGCCTACGGCCTGGTCGACGGCCTCTACACCGGCGCGACCGCGCTGCTGCGGCTCGTCGGCGGTTACATCGCCGACCGGGTCCGCACCCGGAAAGCCGTTGCGGGCGTGGGATATGGGCTCTCCGCGGTGACCAAACTCGGGCTGCTGCTGGTCGGCGGTTCGGTCACGGCGATCGGCGCGATGATCACCCTGGACCGGGCCGGCAAGGGCCTGCGGACCGCACCGCGCGACGCGTTGATCACGTTGTCGGCGCCGCAGGACATGCTGGGCCGGGCGTTCGGCGTGCACCGGGCCATGGACAGCCTCGGCGCGTTCGCCGGTCCACTGGTCGCGTTGGCCGTGCTGGCCGCCGTGGGCTCAGGCGTCACGACCGAGGGCTTCGACGCGGTGTTCGTGACGAGCTTCTGCTTCGCCCTGCTCGGCGTGGCGTTGCTCGTGCTGTTCGTCAAGGACCGGCGCGGCGAACGGCCCGCGAGCAACACGGTGTCCCCGAAAGTGGCGCTGGCGCTGCTCGTGGACCGCCGGGTCCGCAAGATCATGATCATCGCCGCGATCATCGGCCTGTCCACTATCGGCGACGGGTTCGTGTACCTGTTGCTGCAACGCCGGGAGGACATCGCGATCGGCTGGTTCCCGCTGCTCGCGGTCGGCACCAACCTCGCCTACCTGGCTCTGGCGGCGCCGTTCGGCGCCCTGGCCGACCGGTTCGGGCGGCTTCCCGTTGTGGTGGGCGGATATGTGGCCCTGCTCGCGGTGTACGTGCTGGTGTTCGGGCCGTTCGGCGGGGTCCCGGTCATCGTGCTCACTTTGGCTCTGTATGGTACTTTCTACGCCGCGACCGACGGGGTGCTGATCGCCCTGGCCGGACCGGTCCTGCCGGAAGCGTTGCGCACGACCGGGATCGCGTTGATCCAGACAACTCAGGCGGTGGCGTACTTCGTGTCGTCCGTCGCGTTCGGACTGGTGTGGGCGTCATGGGGATGAAAACGCGGGTCCTGATCGGGATCGCGGTGACCGTCGTGCTGGCCGCCGCGGCGGTGATCTACGTCGTCAGCGTGCGGACCGGGGGAGCGCAGGCCTCCGGCCAGGTCACCCTGACCGGCACCAGGATCATCGCCAAGGCCGGCGACGGTCACCTGATCGCCATGTCGGGAGGCACCCGCGAGGTGTCCCCGATGACCTGCGCCCGCGTGTACGCGGCCGGCGGCACCGGGGTCTGCCTGCGCCAGGACGGCGACCTCACCACCTACCAGATCGCCATCCTGGACAAAAACCTCAGCGTCACCAAGGAAATCCCACTCGTGGGCGTGCCGAACCGGGCCCGGGTCTCGGCCAGCGGCCGGATGGTCGCCTGGACCGTGTTCGTCACCGGCGACTCCTACAACGGCGGCCAGTTCTCCACCCGCGCGGGCATCCTGGACACGAAGACCGACCAACTCGTTGGCACGCTGGAGGACTTCGACGTCACCCTGGACGGCGAGCCCTACAAGGCGGTCGACGAGAACTTCTGGGGCGTCACGTTTGCCGGCGACGACAACCGCTTCTACGCCACGATGTCCACCGCGGGCAAGCGGTACCTCATCGAAGGCGATCTTGCCCGGAACAGCGTCCGCACCCTGCGCGAGAACGTCGAGTGCCCGTCGCTGTCCCCGGACGGCACCCGGATCGCCTTCAAACAAGCGATCGACGCCGACCCCACCAAAGGCTGGCGGCTCAGCGTGCTGAACCTCCAGACCAACCAGGTCACCGAACTCGCCGAACCCCACAGCGTCGACGACCAGGCCGCCTGGCTCGACGATCACACCATCGGCTACGCCCTGCCGCGCGACCGTGGCCGCGCCGACGTCTGGTCGGTGCCCGCGGACGGTTCCGGCGTGCCCGCCGTGCTCATCCCGGACGCGGACTCGCCCGCGGCCCTGGGCTGAATCAACGCTGTCAGCATGGTCGCCACCCCCGCTAGCGCAATCGTCATCCCCGGCGACACCACCTCCGCCAGGGCACCGAAGCACGCCGGGCCAACACCTTGCAGCGTCTGCATTCCAGTGCCCAGCAGCCCGAACGCCTGGCCACGGGTCTCCGGCTGCGTCGCGTCGAGAAAAGCCCGCTGCAGACACAACGCGTACGCGAACCCGGTAGCGCTCACCACCAGCAACGCGCCCGCCGCGAACGGGTTGAGATCCAACGCGAACAACGTCAGCGGCAGTCCAACAAGGACGATCAACATCGGCGCCAGCCGCAGCCGTGCTGTGAACACCCGGCCCACCAAGAAGTTCCCGACCAGCATCCCGACCGGCAGGCATGCCAGCAACACCCCGCCGGTGCCCGCAGGCATCCCGCGAGTCGATGCGTACACCACCAGCAGACTTTCCGCTCCCACCGCGAACGCGGGCGGCAACCAGTGCGCCAGCAGCAACCGACGCACCTGACGGTCCCCCAACAGCACCCAATTCACCCGCATGGTCTGGCGCACCACGGACGTGGCCTGCCGGACCGGGGGATCCAAGTCCGGCAACCGAAGCCGGGTGGCCACACACGCGATCAAGTGCAGCGCGGCGCTGACCGCCAACGCCCGTTGCGGTCCCAACGCGGCCGCCGCGGCGCCCCCCAATGCCAGCCCGAGAAGTTGTGCGGCCGACGAGGCCATCGTCCACAGTGAACGCCCGAGCACATACCGGTCCCCGTCAAGCACTTCCGCCACCAACCGGCTCGACGCCCCGGTGAACAACGGGGTCATGCTGGCCACGACCCCGATCAGCAGCAGCATCACCCACACCGGCGGCCGCAGGAACGCCAGCACCGACGCCGACACGAACTCGAAGAAATACCCCGCGCAGATCAGCAACCGCGGCCGGATCCGGTCGGCCAGCGCCCCGAACACCAGCCCGCCCACCGCCTGCGGCGCGAACCCGATACCGAACGTCAACGCGGTCAGCAGCGGCGACCCAGTGGTGTCGAAGATCAGCACCGACAGCGCCACGATCCGCAGCGTGTCGGCCACAATGGTCAGGCTCCGGCAGCCGAACAACACCCGGAACCGGGGCTCGGCCAACACGCTCGAGAACGTCGCCATACCCCAACCGTGCACCCACCCGGCCGCGGCCCGACAATGTTACGTCCATGGACGTAAGGTCCGGGCTCGGCCATGCGCGCTGGATCACCGGGCACTGGGTCCGGCGCCGCGGCAATGATTACGTCCATGGACGTAAGGTCTGGGCTTCGCGGTGCCCCCGGAATCGCCGAACAGAGGGCCCGCCGCCGCGAAAACGGTTATGTCCGGGGACGTAAGTGCACACGCTCCGTCGTAGCGGCGGAACGCCGGACACTGGTCCGGCGCCGCGAAATGGTTACGTCCCGGGACGTAAGGCCGGGGGTCTGTCATGCCCGCGAAATGGCCGGTCAGGGGTCCGGCGCCGCGGCCATGGTTACGTCCGGGAATGTAAGGTCTGGGCTCGGTCATGACCGCGGAATCGCCGGGCGCGGGGCCTCCGCGCCGCGAAAATAGTTACGTCCCGGGACGTAAGCTCCGGGCATCGCCGTAGCCGTGGAATCGCCGGACAGGCACCCGCTGCCGCGAATGGTTGCGTCCCGGGACGTGAGATCTGGGCTCCGCCGTGCGCGCGAAATCGCCCGACAGGGGTCCGGTGCCGTGGCGATGGTTACGTCCGGGGACGTAACGTCAGGAGTGGTCCGGGCGTAGGGTTGGGGGATGTTCAGGTTCGTGGCGGGCACCGAAGACGTGTTGCGGAGCAGGTTCGCGCTCTCGCCGGTGTTCGAGCTGATCCTGCTGCTGCAGGCGATGTCCGGCCGGTCCAAGCGGCGCCTGCCGGAGAGCTGGGCGGCCCGCCTGGCGCCGTCGTTGCACCGGCTGCGGGAGACGACCGCGCTGGACGCCTTGCTGGCGCTGCACTTGCCCCACCACGGCGCCAACTTCGTCGCGCCCCCACCGCAAAGCCTCGCGCAGACCATTGAGGACGATCTCGCCCTCGTCGCCGCCACCAGCTACGACCAGGCCGAACCGGAGATCGCCTACTGCGTGAACCGTCAGCGGCTGCCCAAACGCGTCCTGGAGATGTTGCACGGCAAGGACATCGTCGGCCGCATCGTCGACACACTGGGTCTCGCCTGGCGAGACCTGCTGGCCGCGGACTGGCCGCAGCTGCGCGCGATCTGCGAACGGGACGTCATCTACCGCGCCGGGCAACTGGGCCAAGGTGGCTGGCAGCAGGCCCTGACCGGCCTGCACGCCAACGTCCGCTGGCGCAACGGGGCCATCGAGATCATCAAGATCGGCGACGGCCGGTCGGTCGACCTCGGAGGCGACGGCCTGCTGTTCGTGCCGTCGGTGTTCATCTGGCCGGGGCTCGCCTGCCAGTTCGACGACCCCTGGCCCAAATCACTCATCTACCCGGCCAGAGGCACCGCCGCCCTGTGGGAGACCCCCGGGCACACCGACCCGGGCGCTCTTGGTAGGCTCCTCGGTGTCTCCAGAGCCCGCATTCTGCAGGCGCTCGACAATCCCACCAGCACCAGCCAGTTGGCGCGCAGCCTTGGCATGGCCACCGGTGCCGTTGGTGACCATCTCGCTGTGCTGCGCGGCAGTGGCCTGGTGACCTCAGCCCGCTCGGGCCGTTCGGTCCTCTACTTCCGCACCCCGCTGGGGCATGCGCTCGCCGCCGGTTAGGGGTTGTTGGTGGCGCTGACGGTGATCGTCTTGGAGATGGTCTTGATCCCCGCGGGCCACACCGTGTAGGTGTGCGAGGTCTTGCCCGGCTTGCTGTCGCAGCCGAACGCGAACTCCATCTGACCGGTCGCGCCGTACATGCCGTACGCGCCATAGAGGTTCGGGTTGTCCACGGCCAGCGCGGCACCGTTGGCGCCGGTCACCTTCCACGAGATCGTCACCGGGTTGCCGGGGGAGGAGAACGGGGCCTCCGGGGTGCCGTGTACGGGGCAGGTCGGCTGCTTGACCACCGACAGGGTTACGGTCGCGGCCGGGGGCGGCGGGGCCGACGTCGTCGTGTTGCTCGAGCGGCTGCTGCTGGTGGAGGTCTGCTTGGTGGACTTCCCACTGGCGGCCTGCACACTCGGGTCGTCATTGGCGGTCGCCGAGGTCTCCGTCGTGCTGGTGACGGTCACGCCGGCGCTCGTCGTGGGCAGCGACTCCGGGGGCGTGGTCTTCGAGCACGCCGTGAGGCCCAGCACGGCCAACGGCACGGCCACCGCGCATAAGAGTCCGATCCGCATCCTGATCACCTGTTTCCTTCGCCTCTTCAAGTACATGAACAGACGCGGACACAGTCAACGCGTTGCGCCCTTTGGGGCAGACATTTCGGTCACGGTCCTGCTACGGGCCGGTGCTCGCCGGCGGTGGGTCTGGAGTGGACTCCTGAGGTGGTGGGGGAGCCTCGGTCGAACTCGGCGGCGGGGGAGGCGGCGGCTCGCTGGACGGCGGGTGGGTCGACGGCGGCTGACTGACCGGGGGAGGAGTGGCGCCAGCCGAGGCGGAACTGGGCGAGCCTGGGCCAGGAGAGCCAGACCCGGGAGACGCGGAGCCAGGGGACGTTGAGCCAGGGGAGCCAGACCCGGAGGACGCGGAGCCAGAGTTCGAGCCGGGGGAGTTCGAGCCCGCAGCGGGGGATCCCGCGCCACCAGCCCGGTCCGCGGGGGCTTGTCCGGCCGGACCGGCCTCCGGGCCTCGCGCGTCCGGGTCGTCACGGTCGTCGGCGGAGTCCTGCGCCGGTGTGGTCTTCTTCTTGGTGACACCCGCCTGCGTGGTCCCAGGTGCGCCGCCGCCCGTCACCGGCGGCGATCCCGCCGGGACGTCGACGCCCGCGGTGGCGGGAGCCGGGTTGCCGCTGTCCGCGGAGAAGGGGGAGGGGATCACCGCCAGCGCGGCCACCAGCATCACCAGTGAACCAATCACGATCTTGGCCCGGCGCAGCCGCACCTTGGGCCGGTCGATCTCCGGTGGGGTGTCGTCGTAGTCCGGCCGCCGCGGCGCCGGGACGAACCCGTCGGGCGCGATGACCGACCGGTGCGCGGCCAGCGCGGCGCCCAGGGCGACCACGCCCTTGGGATCCGCGTCCACCGCCACCGGACGCCCGAACGCCGCCTCGATCATTGTGGTGACCAGCGGAATCCGCGAGGAGCCGCCGACCAGGAGCACCGCGGTCAGCTCGTCCGGCGAGAGCCCCGCCGCCCGCACCGTTCGCGCGACGCAGTCGACCGTCTCGGCCAGGACCGGCCGGATCGTGCTCTCGAACCGGGCCCGCGTGACCTCGGTGTATCCGTTGCCCAGCAACGGAACCGTGACCTCCTCATCCTCCGACAGGGCCTCCTTGGCCGCCGTGCACTCGCGGCGCAGCCGGGCCATCGCGACCGGGTCGGCGTCCGCCGGGATCTCCGGCTGGACCAGGCCGAGCAGGGCGTCGTCGAAGTCGACGCCGCCCAGGCGGTCGAGGCCCGCGGGCGGGCCCAGCAGCTCGAAGCCCCCGGCCTTGCGGACGACCGCGGCGTCGAACGTGCCGCCGCCGAGGTCGTACACCGCGATCGTGCTGCCGTCCGGTATCCGCTCGGCCGAGGCGTACTGCATGGCTGCGGCCTGCGGCTCGGTCAGCAGCACGACATCGCCGAGATCGACCTCGCTCAACGCGTTGCGCAACAACGACTGCCGGTGTTCGCCCCAACACGCCGGATGGGTCACCGCGATGGCGTCCGGAGCCTCGCCCTCGCGTTCCACGACCCGGTCGACCACCCAGCGCACCAGCGTGGCGGCCAGGTCATGCGCCTGGTGCGGGACGCCGCCGGCCATGATCGGGATGGCGTCGCCGATCCGCCGCTTGAAGTCCCGCACCACCCGCGCCGGGTCGCTCAGCGCCCGTCGTTCGGCGGCCGCGCCGACCACAGTGGACTCCCCGGCGAGGAACAGCACCGACGGCACACTGCTCGCACGGCCATGTAAGGGAACCAGCTCGCTGACAACGGTGTCATCGGCGGCCGGGCGGCACAGCGCCGCGGCGGTGAACGTGGTGCCGAGGTCGATCCCGAGTCGATACGGCATGCGAATCAGTCCTCCAGTCGAAGGGGCTTCGATGCCATCGCCGCTCACCCGGCCGTGTTATCCGGTCCGTCCGAACTGGACCAATTTCCGGGGGCTTTTCCCCTATGCCCCCATCGCGGCATAGGGGATACGCGCAGGGCGCGAAGGGGTGATCCTCCCCGATTCGCCCAACCCCCTGCGGTACCTACGTTTGTGGCTCTCCGGTCCCCGCCGAAAGGACAAGCCATGATCGCGCAGAGCCTGCTGGACTTCATCCTCGAGCTGTTGCGGGACCCCTCGGCCCAGCAGGAGTTCCGTGACGACCCGGGTGGCACCCTGGACAAACACGGCTTCCACGGGCTGTGCGGCCAGGACGTGGCCGACGTGCTGCCGCTGGTGGCCGACAACAGCCGCGTCTCCCTCGACCGGTCCTACGACGTCGGCAACAACAACGTGCACCCCGTCGTGCCGCCGCCCCCGCACCCGATGCCCGGCGACCACAGCATGCACGGCGTGGTCCGCCAGTTCGAGTACATCACCAACACCTACACCTGGAACGACAGCCACAACACCGTGGTCGACAACTCGGTGAACCAGAACATCTGGGCGAAAGGCGACGTGTTCCAGCTGTTCGACAACGACCCGGTGGTGGCCTCCGGCGACGGCGCCGTGGCGGCCGGCGACGACGTGCACAACGCGAGCACCGGCGGCGGCGTGCAGAGCTTCGGCAACGGCGACGCCTACAACCTCGGCGACATCACCGCGTCCGGCGCAGGCAGCGCGGTCGCCGTGGGCGACGGCAGCGCCACCGGCTCGGCCGACGACAACTCCACCGACGCCGACATCCACAACTTCGGCGCGGGCGAGGTCGCGGTCGCCGGCACCGGCGCGTCGGTCAACCAGTCGCAGGACTCGCACAACGTCAGCGACTCCTTCAACCACACCGACTCGCACGACGACACCAACTCGCACAACATCAGCGACTCGCTCAACCACACCGACTCCCACGACGACGTCAACTCGCACAACCACGTCGACTCCCACGACGACCTGAACTCCAACAACCACATCGACTCGCACGACGATGTCAACTCCCACAACGACACGGACATCGCGTCGCACAACCACGACTCGCACGACGACATCGCGTCCAACAACCACCTCGATGTCAACTCGCACAACCACAACGATCTGCTGTCGCACAACGACGTGCTGATCCTGCCGTAGCCACCATCCGGGAGGTGCCCCCCTTGTCGTCGGGGGCACCTCCCCGCGCGCCCCGGGGAGGGTTCAGTCATGCCGACCGCGACCGAGGTCCTCGACGTCGCCATCAAGGCCGCCTCCGCCTACCACCGCACCGACCTGGCCTCGCGGTTACGTCAGAGCCGCGACCGCACGCTCACCCAGGAGGTGCGGGTAATCGTCGCCGGGGATGTCAAGCAGGGCAAGAGCCAGCTGGTGAACGCCCTGGTGATGGCCCCGGTGTGCCCGGTTGGCGACGACGTCACCACCACGGTTCCCACGGTGGTGCGGTATTCGGGCTCTCCCAACGCTTTTCTCGTGCATGACGACTGCCGGGAGCCGGTGGTCCTCGGTTCCCAGGTCGTCTCGGGCGGGTGTGTGGAGGCGGGTCTGCCTCGGGAGGTTCTCGCCGACGGTCTGACCATTGTGGACACACCTGGGTTCGGTGGTCTGGCCGCGCTGGCGCTGGCGGACGCGGTGCTGTTCGTGTCGGACGCGAGCGAGCGGTACACCCCGTCGGAGCTGGAGTTCCTGGCTCAGGCGCGGGAGTTGTGCCCGAACGTGATCGGCGTGCTGACCAAGATCGACCTCTATCCGGACTGGCGGCTGGTGTTCGAGGCCGACAGCGAGCACATCCACACGCTCATCGCGGTGTCCTCCGAACTGCGCCTGCACGCCGCCGCGACCGGGGACGCGTCGGTGCACCGCGAGTCCGGGTTTCCCTGGCTGGTGCGGTTTCTGCGTCAGGGTCTGGTCGCACGCGCCGGGGATCTGGCGTTGCGGTCGGCGGCTCACGACGTGCTCGCCGTGACCGCGCAGCTGACCTCGACGATGCTCGCCGAGGTGACCGCTCAGCGCGACGCCTCGCATGCCAGGTTCGCGCTGGACGAGATCGCCCGGCGCGCCGACGAGGTCCGGCAGCGAAGTGCCCGCTGGCACCAGACGTTGAACGACGGCATCACCGACCTGATCGCCGACATCGAGCACGACCTGCGGCACCGGCTTCGTGAGGTGCTGCGGCTCGCCGAGTCCTCATTGGACACCATCGATCCCGCGAGGAACGGCGACTCGCTGGCTTCCTGGTTACGGGACAGGGAGACCGCGTGTGTCGCGGCGACGTTCGCGTGGATGATGGAGCGGGCCGAGTGGCTCGCCGAACAGGTCGCCGCCCAGTTCGAGGGAACCCGGCCGTCCTTGCACACCACCGACTCGCTGGCGGCCGGCATGCCCACCTTCGCGCTGGCCCCGGCCGAGCGGTTCGGGTTCGGCCAGAAGGTCATCGTCGGTATGCGCGGCGGCTACGGCGGAACGCTGATGATCGGCATGCTCAGCACCATCATGGGCGTCGCCATGATCAACCCCGTGTCGGTCGGCGCGGGCCTGCTGCTGGGCGGCAAAACCGTCCGCGAGGAACGCGAACGGATGCTGCAGCGCCGTCAAGCCGAAGCCAGGACCGCCATCCGCAAACACATCGACGACGTCATCTTCCACACCGGAAAGCAGTGCCGTGACCTCCTGCGCGAAATCCAACGCACCCTGCGCGACCACTTCACCACCCAGACAGAGACCCTCCAGCACACCCTCGCCGACGAACTCGCCGCCGCTCGCCGTGCCCTCACCACCGGCCAAGCCGACCGCGACGCCCGCATCCGCGACCTCAACGCCGAACTGCGCCGAGTCCACAACCTCGAACGCATGGCCCGGGAGCTCCTCCCATGACCCCACCCGCACGACTCACGCGAGGCGCGCCTGCTACGCCGCCGAAGCCCCCATCTCGCGACACCCCACACTCACGCGGCCAGCCGAGACGTCGGCGATCCCACTGGCCTTCTCAGCCGCCACGCACGGCTCGGGAGTTGCTGCCATGGCCTGGGCGACTGCACCTCGCCGCACCTTCGCTCTTCCGCGCCACTCAGCCGCCATATGGCCTTGGGAGGACCTGCCGTGGCCTGGGCGACTGCACCTCGCTACACCTTCGCTCTTCCGCGCCACTCAGCCACCACATGGCCTTGGGGAGGACCTGCCGTGACCTCGGTGACCCCGCCCCACGACACCTTCGCTCATCGACTTCACCCAGCCGCTACGCATGGCATTGGAGGACCTGAAGTGACCTCGGCGATCTCATCCCGCGACACCTTGACTCATCCGCGCCACGCAACCGCGGTACGCGGCCCGGGCGCTGCTGCCGTGACCTCGGCGGCCGCCCTTCGCGGCGCTGTGCTTCAGCCGCGCCACGAGGTCGCGACACGCACTCGGCGAGTAGCTGCCGTGACCTGGCCGACCTCATTTCGCAGCATCCTGGTTCAGCCGTGCCGCTTAGCTGCACCGGACGGATCGAGAGGTCCTGCGGTCACCTCGCCGACCTCATTTCCCAGCACCCTGGTTCAGCCGCGCCGCTTAGCCGTCACGCCAGGCCCCACGCCTGGCGCGACCTCGGCCAGCGGCGCAGTCGTCCACCGGTGCCGCTCAGTCCTGTCGGTGGTGCAGCGGGTTGTTCGTGGGCCTCGGCGGCGGACGGCGCCCTGTCCTCGGCCGCGCCGTCCGGTCACCAGCCCGCGACCGGCCCGGCCACCTCAGCACCGAAACCGTGCCGGTCGCTTGTGGAGGCACGGTGGCGCGACTGCCTGGCCAGCCGGCAAACGGCTGTCCACAGGGTTCGCGGCGCACGTCGAAGGCCGATCTGGGAGGGCGCATGAGTCTGTTCGATGAGGTTGAGGCGGTGCTTCGGGGAGTGCCTGCGCTGCGGGATGAGCTGCGGCGGATGGGGGAGCCGGTGCGGGTCGCGGTGGCTGGGCAGGCGCGGGCGGGGAAGTCCACGGTGATCGAGGCGTTGGGGGTGGGTGGGGTCGAATTCGTGGAGGTGGTGGCCGCCGGCCCCCCGACATCCAGCGTAGTGGTGGGGACCGACAGCCTGGGGGTGGCTGACGGCGGGTTGTCCACAGGGGTTGACGCGGTGGTGTTTCTTGTGCGGCAGCTCGGGTCGGTGGTTGCCGGGGTCGATCGGGTGGGGACGATCGTCGTGCTGTCCCGGGCCGATGAGGCCGGTGGCGGGCGGGTGGACGCGATGAGCTCGGCCCGGCAGATCGCCCGCAGGTACAGCGACCAGCACGGCGTGACGGTGGTGGCGGTCGCGGGGCTCTTGGCGCGCGCCGCGGGGACGCTCACCGAGGCCGAGTTCGCGACGCTCAACGATCTGGCGACCCGGCCGCGGGCGGAAACCGATTCCGTATTACTGTCAGCCGATCGGGTCGGCGACCCGGAACTCGTCCGGCGGTTCGGGATGTTCGGCATCCGGATCTCCGTGACATTGTTGCGCCAGGGATTCGACGATCCGGAAAAGCTGGCCGCCGAGCTGGCCCGGCGCAGCGGGATAACCGAATTGCGCGAGCAGATCGGCATTCAGTTCGGTCAGCGGCGGTCATTGCTCAAAGCGAGAACGGCATTGACCGCGGCGCGGCACACCGATGCCAAAGCCGAAGTGGAACGGCTCGTCGCCGGCGCCCACGAGTTCGCCGAGATCCAGCTCCTGGACGCCGTGCGGGCTGGCACCGTACACATCCCAGAGGACATCCGGGCCGAGACAGAACGCCTGCTCGGAGCCTATGGTGACGCTGTCAACGTGCGACTCGGCCACGTCGGCGACCCGAGGCGGACCCTGCTCGCGACCCTCGAGGACTGGCAGCGCCGCGCCGAAAGCCCGTTGTCCAGCCGTCAATTCGCGGCCGCCGCCCGGGTGATTGTCCGGACGTGTGAAGGCATGCTCGCGCAGATCACGATCACGCAAAACCGGTAGCCACGCAGAGTATCCTGAGGTAGAAAATAACGGGTTTCGGCGGACCGCCCACCGGGAATGAAACTGTTTCATGAAATGGTGTGGCCGGATGAAGGTCGAGGGCTGGAAATGGGCCAGCGGGCACCGATCGTGACAGCCGGACCGGTTAGCACCGAACCCATCCGCAAACTGCGCGACACGATCATCGCGAACCCCGCGGCCCCGCTGCGGCTGGCCATCGTCGCCCCCGGCGGATACGGCAAATCGACCCTCCTGCGCGAGCTGAGCCGCGCCTACCGGGACGCCGGCGTCGATGTCGTCACCGACTGGCCGACCACCGGCGCGGACGACTGGCGCAAGACCGCGATGCTCGTCGACGACGCCCACCTGCTGCCCGGACCGCAACTGCGGCTGCTGCGTGAGGTCGGCTGCGCCCGCCTGGTCGTCACCGCCCGCCCCTGGCCCCGCCCGCCCGAACTGGCCGAGCTGATCCACACCCTCGGCCGCGGCCACCCGCCGATGACCCTCCCGCCCTGGGACCCGCGGACCGTCCGCCGCGTCGCCGACCCCGGCGGCGCCGAGATCCACGACCTCACCGGCGGAGTACCGCGCTGGGTGACCAGTCTGGCCCGCGCCTGGCCGTGGAACGACGTCCCCGTCGACGTGCTGCGCCCCGACCTGGAAGCCCTCGACCCGGACGTGGTGCGCTACCTGATGGCCGTGCACAGCGGCATGGGCCTGCGCCTGGACCTGCTCAGCGGCCTGCTCGGCCGCGACACCGATGGCGTGACCGACGTGATGCGCGCCGCCCGCGCCACCGGCCTGCTCACCCAGGACGGTGCCCTGCTGCCGTTGTGCGCCCTGGCCATCCCCGAGGTGGTCCCCGCCGAGCAGTACCTCGGCGTCCTGCAGCGCCTGGCCGAACTGCAGCTGGACCACGCCGAACCGATCCTGCCGTTCGCCCGCTTCCTGCTCGGCAGCGGCGCCACGGGAGCCACGGTGGCCGCCGTGCTCGACCAGGCCGCCCGCGAGGTCGCCGGACACGACCCCGAGACCGCCGCCGAACTGTTCGGCGCGGCGGTCTCGGCCGGCCGGCCGCTGACCGCGGTGGTCGCGGACTGGGCACGAGCCGCCGCACTGGCCGGTGACCTGGATACCGCGCTCCGATTGGCCGACCAGGCCATATCGGGCCAGGAACCGGCATGCCGGGCCGCTGCCGCCCGAGTCGCGGCAGCGGCCCTGGCCCACCGCGGCCAGTGGGCCCGCAGCGCCGAACTCTACGGGTGGGCCGGCGACGGACCGTTCGGCGCCATCGCGGCACTGGCCACCGGCAACCCACCCGTCCCGGCGACCCGCGCCGACGGACCGCCCACCCTGCTCGACGGCGCCGCCGTGCTCATGGCCGAGGGTGTGCGAGCCTCCGTCTCCGGCAGCCCGGTCGAGGCGCTTTCCTTACTGGTGCGGGCATCCGCGTTGCTCGAACCGGCCGGCCGGGACGCGCTCGTCCCCGACAGCCCGGCCGCCCTGGCCGCGCTCGTGGCGTTGCACTGCGGCGAACTGGACGTCGCCGAGTCCGTCATGGACAGTGCCGGCGGGATGGGCGGCGCGGTCCTGCGCAACCGGCACGCCCTGCTGCGCGCCTGGACCTGCATGGCCCGCGGCCGGCTCGCCGACGCCTGGCAGCTCTCCGCGAACCTCACCGATGCGCACCCCCGCGACCGGCTTTTCCACGTGGCACTGGACATCGGCCTGGCCCGCCGGTCCGGCGACACCATGACGTTGCGTCGCATGTGGACACACGTGGGCGACTGCCTGGTGCGCCACCCGGTCGACCTGTTCACGCTCCTGCCGCTCAGCGAGTTCGCCGTGGCCGCGGCCCGGCTGCGCGACCCGGCCCGGCTCGGCACCGCGCTGAGCGATGCCATGGCGCTGCTGCACCGGCTCGGCGATCCGCCACTGTGGGCGGCGCCGCTGCACTGGGCGGGCCTGCACGCCGCTCTCGTCATCGAGAACCCGGAGGCCGCCGGGGAACACCTGCGCGTGCTGGCGATGAACCCCACGTCGTACGGCGCCGCGCTCACCCAGGCCGGCAAGTGCTGGCTCGACGTGGTGGCCGGCCGGGTCGACCCCGACCAGGTCCAGGCCGCCGCGCACGCCCTGCTGGACGCCGGGCACTGGTGGGACAGCGCCAGGCTCGCCAGCGAGGCCGCCATCCGCACCACCGACCGCAAGGACATGGTCACCCTGCTCGACTGCGCCCGGCAGCTGCAGTCCCGCCAGCAGAGCACCCGGCCGCCGCAGCAGAGTCCACTGGAGACCGACAGCCCGCTCAGCGACCGCGAACGGGAGGTCGCCGACCTGGTCGTGCAGGGCATGACCTACAAGCAGATCGGCGACAAGTTGTTCATCTCGGCCAAGACCGTCGAACACCACATGGCCCGCATCCGCCACCGGCTCGGCGTGGCCAACCGCAGCGAGCTGATCACCCAGCTGCGTGCGCTGCGCCCAGGGACGGCTTAGGGTTTGGGCGCGCTCGGGGGCGCGCCCAAACCCTGGCTGTCCGCGAGCACGTCTCCGCTCAGTGCGGGCAGTTCGCCGGCGTGAATGAGACCGTTGATGCTGCACGAGGTCGCCGAACCGCTTCCCGCGTACAAGTTGGTTCCCGCCATCGCGAACGAGATCTCGGCGTCCCGGTTCGGGGGCCGGGTCGAGCCGCACGTGTAGTGCTGGGTCCCGGCCTCACCGTTGCCGCTCGACGGGGCGGCCTGGCTCGTGCTGGCCGATGCGAGGGTGGTCAGCGCGGTGAGGCCGAAAGCGGCATTGAGGGCAGCGAAACGACGCATGAAGTCTCCTTCCTGCACGGGTGTCCGCCCAGACTGTGCGCGGCCCATCGTGTGGGTTGCTTGCACGGTTTGTGCACGCGCATGCTCAGCGTGGCTGGGTCAGCAGGGTGTCGAACACCAGGCTGAAGAAGGCGTCGAACGCGGTCATCGACTGGTCGGCCCGCGCGGCGATCGCGGTTCCCTCCCACGCGTTGAGGATGAACAGGGCGGTGTCGGCCGCCTTCAGGTCCGCGCGGATGCTGCCGTCCGCCTGGGCCTGCTCGATGCACGCGGTCAGCAGGGCGCCCCAGCTGGTGAACGCGTTGTGCACGGCGGCGCGGATCGGGGTGCTGTGGTCGGCCATCTCGGCGCCGAAGTTGCCGAACAGGCAGCCCTTGGTGTACCCGGACCCGGTGATCTGGTCGCGCAGGAACGTGAAGTGCTCGCGCAGCCGGTCCAGCGGCGGGACGCTGGTGTCCTGCAACCGTTCCATCCGCAGCGTCTGGCCGTAGCGCTCCAGCACCACCAGGGCGAGGGCTTCCTTGCTCTCGAAGTGGTTGTAGAACGAACCCTTGGGCACCGCGGCCGCGTCGGTGATGTCCTTCACCCCGGCGCCGTTGAACCCGTGCTGGTGGAACTGCTGCAGGCCGGCTTCGACGACCTGCTCACGAACGCTTCGCTGAGGCACGCTCCCATTCTGGGCGACCGGCGGCCCGGACCGGAAATCGGACCGTCACGTCCAGCCCGCCGCCCGGCCGCGCGGACACCGACAGCCAGCCGTCGTGGGCCAGCACGATCGCGCGCACAATGGACAGTCCCAGCCCGGCCCCGGCCCGTCCGCCCGGACCGCGCACGAAGGGTTCCAGCAGGCCGTCCACTGTGTCCGGTGCGATCGGCCGGCCGGTGTTGATGACCCGTAGAAACGCCGTGCCACCGTCGGTTCCGGTCACCACCCGGACATACCCGCCGGGATGGTTGTAGCGCAGCGCATTCTCGACGAGATTGCCAGCCATCCGCTCCAGCAGCACGGGTTGCCCTCTCACCGGAGCGTGCTCCAGACAGGTCTCCACAGTCACATCCGCGTCCGCGATGTCCACCACCGACGCCAGATCCACCGGATGCCGGTCACCCGTGCTCGCCTGGCTGCGCGCCAGCGCCAGCAGACCGTCGAGTGTGCGCTGACTCCGTGACACGGCGGCGCGCACATCGCACGCCATCTGCCGCAACTGCACCGGGGAGGGATCCCCGTCCAGCGTCACGTCGATCGCCGTGCGCATCGTGGTCAACGGGGTGCGCAGCTCGTGCGCCGCGTTCGCGGTGAACAGCCGCAGGCCGGCCAACGCCTGATCCCGTTCGGCGACGCCGCGTTCGATCCGGTCCAGCATCCCGTTGACCGTGCTCGCCAACGCCGCCAGCTCGTCCCGCGGTCCCTTCACCGGCACCCGCCCGGACAGGTCCTCGGCCGACAACCGCCGCGCGGTCGCCGAGATCGCCCGCACCGGCCGCAGGATCCGCCCGGCCACCAGCCAGCCGAGCACCGCCGCCAGCACCGTGACCACGGCCAACGCGATCGACGCCCGGCCGAGCAGCTCGCTCAGCGTGGCCTCGCGCAGGTCCCGCAACGCCTGGTCGTCCGGCAGCGGCGGCAGTGCGGCAGCGCCGCTGATCCTGATCGACAGGATCCGGTGCCCGAGCCCTTCCCGCATCAGCAGGTACGTCAGACCGGTCAGCGCCACCCCGGCGAGCAGCACCAGCCCGGTGTAAAGCAGGGCCAGCCGGGCCCGGGCGGTCACGGTCCGATCCGGTATCCGGCGCCGGTCACCGTCTCGATCACCGGCGGGCCGCCCAGCTTGCGCCGCAACGTGCCGACCGTGATCCGCACCGCGTTGGTGAACGGGTCGGCGTGCTCGTCCCACACCTTGTCCAGCAACACCTCCGCGCTCACCACGTCTCCGGCGAAGGCCAGCAGCTGCTCCAGCACACCGAACTCCTTCGGCGTCAGGTGTACCACCCGCCCGGCCCGTTCCACCGACCGCCGCGCCGGATCCAGCACGACATCACCGGCCCGCAGCAACGGCGGCCGTGCGGGCGCACTGCGGCGACCCAGCGCCCGCACCCGCGCCACCAGCTCGGTGAACGCGAACGGCTTGCCCAGGTAGTCATCGGCGCCCAACGTCAGCCCGGCCACCCGGTCCTCGACCGCACCCGAAGCGGTCAGCATCAACACCCGGGCCGCCCCTTGCTCCGCCAGCCGCCTGCACACCGTGTCGCCGTGCACGACAGGCACATCCCGGTCCAGCACCACCACGTCATACGGCGTGAACTCGCATTTCGCCAATGCCAGCCCGCCATCGAAGGCCATGTCCACGGCGAACCCGTGCTTGCGCAGCCCGGCCGCGATGTACCCGGCCAGCGGCTGTTCGTCCTCGACCAGCAGCACCCGCATCGGCCCAGCATCCCGGCCGGGACATAAGGATCCGATACGCACCGGGCCCGGCGATGCCGAGTCGCCTACCAGCGCATACGCTGAGCGCGACCGGCGCCGAGCAGCTGCGGAGGAAACTCGCCATGCCCCACACCGTGGACTTCGAGACCGTGTCGACCGCCGGACTGGAGTCCTCACCGGTCGCCGAAGCACTCGCCGGCCTGCGGGCCAACGAGGCCCGGTACTTCAGGAACAAGTACGACCACGTCTTCACCGTCGAGCCCGCGAGCGAGGCGACGGCGGTTATCGACCGGGTGCACCGGATCCTCGAGGAGGAACGCGACATCGTCATCGCCTCCCGCCCGCTCGAGGCGACCGAGTTCCAGGTCGAGAACATCCGGATGGCGTACGTCTTCTACGAGAGCGGCCTGTCGATCAACGTGATGTACACGCTCGACGAGGGCGGGAAACGGGCGGTCGGGTTCAAGCTCTCCGACGGGATGGACGTGCCGGCGGAGCTGTCGTCGTTCAAGTTCGCCCGGCAGCGCTCGAAGCTGGCCGGAACCATCCGCGGCTCGTACTTCGTCATCAAGAACGAGTACTGACCCGGGCGATGATCACATCTTGATCGGCTCCGCACCGCCCGGTCATCAGTGATAGGAAGGCCCTGTGACCCAGACGCTGCCCCCCACCACGCTCGCCGAAGACGAGGCCGTCACCTTCACCAGCGAGCTCATCCGGATCGACACCACCAACACCGGCGACCCGGACACCGTGGTCGGCGAACGCGCCGCGGCCGAGTACGTCGCGGAGAAGCTCGCCGAGGTCGGCTACGAGACCACCTACGTCGAGTCCGGGGCGCCCGGCCGGGGCAACGTCATCGTGCGGCTCGCGGGCGAGGACTCCAGCCGGGGCGCGCTGCTGGTGCACGGCCACCTGGACGTCGTGCCCGCGGACGCCTCCGAATGGTCGGTGCACCCGTTCTCCGGCGCGGTGCAGGACGACTACGTGTGGGGCCGCGGCGCGGTCGACATGAAGGACATGGTCGCCATGACCCTGGCGACCGCACGACGGCTCAAGCGCGACGGGATCACGCCCAAGCGCGACATCATCTTCGCGTTCCTGGCCGACGAAGAGGCCGGCGGCCAGTACGGCGCGCAGTGGCTGGTGGACAACCGGCCCGAGCTGTTCGAGGGCGCCACCGAGGCGATCAGCGAGGTCGGCGGGTTCTCCATCACGGTCAAGGACGGGGTGCGCGCCTACCTGATCGAGACCGCGGAGAAGGGCATCGCCTGGATGAAGCTGCGCGTGCGCGGCCGCGCCGGGCACGGCTCGATGATCCACGACGACAACGCCGTCACCAAGCTCACCGAGGCGGTCGCCCGGCTGGGCCGCCACCAGTTCCCGCTGGTCCTGCGGCCCTCGGTGCGCGAGTTCCTGCAGGGCATCTCGGAGATCACCGGCCTGGCGTTCGACGAGGACGACCCCGAGGGCTCGGTGGCCAAGCTCGGCAACATCGCCCGGATGATCGGCGCCACCCTGCGCGACACCGCCAACCCGACCATGCTCAACGCGGGCTACAAGTCCAACGTCATCCCCAGCGTCGCCGAGGCCACTGTGGACTGCCGGATCCTGCCCGGCCGCGAGGAGGCGTTCGAGCGCGAGCTCGACGAGATCCTCGGCCCGGACGTGGAACGCGAATGGCTGGGCCTGCGCACCCTGGAGACCACGTTCGACGGGCCGCTGGTCGACCACATGACCGCGTCGATCACCGCCGAGGACCCGGGTGCGAAGACCCTGCCCTACATGCTCTCCGGCGGCACCGACGCGAAGTCGTTCGCCGAGCTGGGCATCCGCTGCTTCGGGTTCGCGCCCCTGCGGCTGCCCGCCGACCTGGACTTCTCCGCGCTGTTCCACGGCGTGGACGAACGCGTCCCGGTGGACGCGCTCAAGTTCGGGACCCGGGTGCTGGACCGGTTCCTGCGGTCCTGCTGAGCCGGTCCTGCAGGCGCGCGTGCCGGAACTGGTACAGCGCGCCGACCTGACGCAGCACACCCCGGCGGTGGGCGTCGTCGAGGAACCGCATCAGCCGCACCGGCATCCGGCCGGTCACAGCCAGCCACGCGCGGTGCGCCACGAACGCGCCCCACGCCCGGGACAGCCCGAAGGTGACCGCGACCGCGAGCCCGAACAACGCGCCGACCAGCACGGCACTGCCGATGCTGGTCGCGCGCGGGAACACCTGCCCGCCGACCAGCACCCCGGCCGCGCCATATGTGAGCGCGCCGACGTTGCCCATCATGAACCGGCCCAGCAACGCCGACGCCAGCCCGGCGGCCACCGCGAGCAGCAGGTCGAAGTGCCCGTCCCAGATGGTCACGAACCGGACCTCCTGGGTGAACGCGAACGCCATGCCGTAGAACAAACCGAGCGACACCGTGAACGCCAGCATGAACATCCACGCGGCGACCCGGTCGTTGCTCAGCACGATCCCCGGGCTGGACACCTTGTTCGCGTCCACCGGCGTGGTCACCCACACCAGTGACCCGACGCCCAGCCCGAACACCACACACAACACCGCGACCAGCGGCGGCGACAACGACCAGCCCAGACCCAGCGCGACCCCGATCAGCACGCCGATGCCGAACCGGGCCAGGAACCGCCGCCCGGTGCCGCGCACCCGGAACTCCACCCGCAACGGGCCCGGCCGCGGCCCGACCGCGTGCGCGATCGTCCCGGCCAGCCCGAACGAGAGCCCATACACCCAGCCCACCAACGGGCCACCGGCCAGCCAGCCGGTGAGCCCGAACAACAGCCCGGACGGCAACCCGAGCAGCAGGCCGCGAGTGGCCCGGGGAAGCGCGCGGTCCAGCCGCCACCACGCCAGATCCCTTGTCCGCCAACGGTCCAGGTGGCCGGCCAGGAACGTCAGCCAGCGGTGCGCCTGGTCCGGGTCGTAGCGGACCGGCGCCGGGGACGTCTCGTGCCGCAACGGTTCCGGCCGCTGCTCGTACGCCGCGGGCAGGTACGCGTCGAGCAGCTGGTCCTCGACCGCGGTCCGGTCGGCGGCCTCGGTCAGCGTCGCGGGCGTGGAATCCGGGTGCGAGTAGGCAGTGCGCGCGAGGTCGACCATCAGCGGTGTCCGCAGCGCCTGCGCCAGCGGTCCGCGCGGGTCGCGGCGCAGGTGGTCGATCACCGGCTGCCAGCGCGCCTCGCCGCGGCGGCTGCGCGCGGTCAGGAAGTCGATCGCGTCCTGCAGCCCGACCGGCTCGATCTCGACCACCGCGGCCCGCGACAGGATCGAGCCGTCCTGGTCGGTGGCCCGCTCGTACTCCTCGGTCCGCGAGGTCACCACCAGCGGCCGGTCCCCGGACGCGACCTGGTCCAGCGCGTCGATCGCGGCGGCGTGCAGCGCGGGCGGGATCTCGTCGAGCCCGTCCAGGATCGGCATGATCCGGCCGTCCAGGATCAGCCGCGCGGGCGCGTCCGGACCGTACGCGGCTTTGTTCGCCAGACCCGGATAGTCCTGTGTCAGCCGCCGCTCCAGCCAGCGATGCAGGTGTTCCCGGCGCGGATCCCAGGACTCCAGCGAGAACAACACCGGCACTGGCTCGCCCGGCTGTAAGTCCTTGAGCAGCCCCAGCGTCAGCAGGATCGCCACCACGGACTTGCCCGCGCCCGGTTCGCCCAGCACGACCAGCTGCCGGGTCGGTACCTGCCTGAACTTGGCGACCAAATCGGTGAGACCGCCGCTGAGCGCCTGCTGGCTGCTCGTGGTCACCGGCCTGCCGGTGCTGGACCAGGTGAGCGGCACGGGATCCGGGCGGTTCAACGACCGTAGCTCGGCCTCGGTGCTCCACTGCCGGGCAACGGCGGCGGCGAGTTCTCTCGCGGCCCGGTCCAGCTGGTCCGGGGGAGCGTCGACGGTCTCGGTGGCCTGCCGCGGGGACAGCTCACCGCGCAGGACCTTCTCGTGCAGCCGGGTCAGCTCCGCGCTCGGGTCGATGCCGAGCTCCTCGGCCAGGTAGGTGCGTAACCGCTGGAAGACCTCGATCGCCTCGGCCTGCCGTCCGCTGGCCGCCAGCGCGCTCATCAGCTGTGCGTGCAGGCGTTCCCGCAACGGATGCTGGGTGGTCAGCTCGACCAGCTCATCGGTGATCTCGCGGTGCTCGCCCAGCGCCAGCTGCCAGTCGATGCACTGCTCCAGAGCTGCCAGCCGCTGCTCGTCCAGCCTCGTGGCCCGCGGTTGCAGCGCGGCCGCGCCCAGCCCGTCCAGCGCCGGACCTCGCCACAACGCCAGCGCCTTGCGCATCCGGGCGACCGCGTCGGCGGGTTCGAGCTTGCGGGCGGCGGCGATCCCGTTGGTGAACCGCAGCAGATCCAGGTCCTCCTCCGAGACCACCACGCGATACCCGGGTCCCTCGGTGACGATCGACTTGCTGCCCAGCCGGTCCCGCAACGCCGACACACAGTTCTGCACCTGCTTGGTCGCGGTCGCCGGCGGCTCGCCGTCCCACACCGCCTCGACCAGCTTGCCCACCGGCACCGCCGTGTCCGGCGCGAGCAGCAACGCAGCCAGGACCCGCTGGTGACGCGAGCTCGGCAACGCCAGCCGCTCACCCTCGCTCCAGACCTCCAACGGCCCGAGCACCCGGTAGTCCACCGCCTGCGGCCCTCCCGTCGCGAGTGCCCATCGTATCGGGCCGCAACAGGGCGGTTACGTGCGGGAATGACGAGACGATGACAGCCGGGGGACGGGCTCTGGCAGCGTTGTCACCACGCGAAACACGGTGAGATGTTGTTCGCGTGTCAGAGGGGGAGGGAAGTCTCGTCGGGCCAGAGGACCGCAGCCTTCGGCCCGGCGAGAGGAACCTCGGCCCGGTTGTGGCCGGTGGTCCGTCGAATCACACCCCCCTCGACGGACCTCCCGCCGCAACCGGGCCGCCCCGCTCCAGCCGCCTCAGGTGCGATGGCGAAGATCGGCCACTTTCGGTGCGCATGGCGTGGGATAGGCGTCGCGGCCGGAACTGGTCCGCCGGGCGGCCCAAGATTCCGATGCTCGGTTTCACGCTACGGAAGCGATGCCGACAATCAGCGGCCGCACGATACTGGGCATTCCCTGCCAGCGGGTCTCGGTGATCGACTCGATCTCGAACCGCTCCCGCAGCATCGGCAACGTGTCGCGGTCGCACCGGCAGCCCTGCGCGAACCCGGCCCACAGCCCGGCGAGCCGCCGCTGCCGCCGGGCCAGCCGCCTGTCCCGCGCCAGCACGTGCTCGCAGAACAGCAGCCGCCCGCCGGGTTTCAGCACCCGGCGGATCTCGTCGAGCACCGGCTCCACCTCGGGAACCGTGCACAGCACCAACGTCGACACCACGGTGTCCACACTCGCGTCCGGCATCGGCAGCGCGTCGGCCAACGCCGGCAGCGCCTTGTCGCCCGCCCGCGCGGACAGCCGCCGGAACATCGCCGGCACCGGCTCCGTCATCGTCAGTCCGGTCAGCCCGGCGGGGTAGTGCGGCAGGTTGAGACCGGTCCCCGCGCCGATCTCGACCACCCGGCCGTGCGCGGCGGCCAGCAGCTTCTCGCGCCGCTGCCGCATGCCCAGCCGTTCGCCCCTCGCCACCACCGGCTCGTACAGCATCGCCCCGAACCGCGTCGAGAGCGTGTCTCGAACCAGGTTGTTCTCCATGCGCCCCAGCACACCAGCCCGCACCCGGCCGCCGCATCGCCGCTTCCGGCCATCCCCCATGGCCCGGACCGGCCACCCCCGGATGTCATTCAGCGGTCAGGCGGGCTCGCCGCGTGGTCAGGAAGGCGCGTTCGGTGTCGTTGGTGGCCAAGGCGATCGCCTCGTCATAGGCCGCGGCGGCCTCGGAGGTGCGGCCCAGACGGGTGAGCAGGTCCGCGCGGGTGGCGGGCAGCAGGTGGTAGCCCGGCAGATCCAGCTCGTCGACGACGGCCAGCGCCGCCGCCGGTCCGTGCACCTCGGCGACGGCGACCGCGCGGTTGAGCGCCACGATCGCGGTCGGGGAGTGCTGCAGCAGCTGGTCGTACAGGGCCAGCACCTGCGTCCAGTCGGTCGCCGGGCCGTCGGTGTGCACGGCGTTGATCGCGGCCTGCAGCTGGTACGGCCCTGGCTGAGCCCGGCGCAGGCACTGCCGCACCAACGAGTGCCCTTCGGCGATCAGCTGCCGGTTCCACAACGACCGATCCTGCTCCGACAGCACCACCAGCTCACCCGACGGCCCCACCCGCGCCGGTCGCCGCGCCTCGGTGAGCAGCAGCAACGCCAGCAGCCCGATCACCTCCGGCTCATCGGGCATCAGCTCGGCCAACGCCCTGGCCAGCCGGACCGCCTCCAGGCACAGGTCGGTGCGCAGCAACTCTCCCGACGTGGCCGCGTATCCCTCGTTGAACACCAGGTAGAGCACCGTGAGCACGGACGCCAGCCGATCGGGCAGTTCCGCGGCATTGGGCACCCGGTAGGGGATGCCCGCGTCGCGGATCTTCTTCTTCGCGCGCACGATCCGTTGCGCGACAGTCGTTTCCGGCACCAGGTAGGCCCGTGCGATCTCGGCGACCTCCAGTCCGCCGAGCAGCCGCAGGGTCAGCGCCGTCTGCGCGAGCGGGGACAGCGCCGGGTGGCAGCAGGTGAACATCATCCGCAGCTGGTCGTCGCGCACCGGTCCCACCTCCTCCGGCTCGTCGGGTTGGTGCAGCAGCAACGCCTGCGCGTGCCGGGCCTCGCGGGTGGACTCGCGGCGCAGGCGGTCGATCGCGCGATTGCGGGCGGTGGTGACGATCCACGCGCCCGGGTTGGGCGGCATCGCTTCCGCCCACTTCTGCACGGCCACTGCGAACGCGTCCTGCACGGCCTCCTCGGCGAGCCCGATGTCACCCAGCAGTCGCGTCAGCGTGGCCACACACCGGCCGTACTCGGCCCGGTAGACGCCGTCCAGATCCATCCGCGCTCAGTGCCCCAGCACGATGTCGAACGGCCGCACCTCGATCGGCTGCCCACACGCCAGGGCGCACTTCTCGGCCCACACCAGCGCCTCGTCGAGGTCCTCGCACCGGATCACCCAGAACCCGGCGAGCTGCTCCTTCGTCTCGGCGAACGGGCCGTCGGTCATCGTGGTCGTGCCGTTGGCCGGACGAACCACCGTGGAGGCGTGCGACGGCAACAACCCGCCGACGAACACCCACGAACCGGCGGCCTGCATCTCCTCGGTGACCTTGCCCGTGCGGGCCATCTGCTCCCGCCTCTCCTCCTCGGTCTCCGGCTTGCTTTCGTCGAACTGAACAGCGAGCAGGTACTGCTTCATGAACGATCTCCTTCACCAGATCGGGCCGGCCCCCTCACCCTGGCTACGAACCGGCGCGCCCCCATTCGACACCACGGATCACACGGATCTGGGCCCTCAGCCGGCGAGCAGCTGCTCGCGCAGGATGTCGGCGTGGCCGCAATGGTGGGCCAGCTCGCGCAGAACCTGCAGGTACACCCAGTGCAGCGTGCGCGGTCCGGATCGGTGACCGGTCACGACGGTGTCGAGGGGAAGGTCCGCGACCGCTGCCCTGGCGGTGGCGCAGGCGTCCCGGTGGGCTGCCGTGATCGAGGCGATGGTGTCGTCGGCGTTGAGCTGGAAGGACTCGTCAGGGCTCGTGACCAGGCCAAGCTGCCGGCGCGACGTGCCGCCGACACACTCCTCGAACCACACCCGCTGCATCCACGTGACGTGCTTGAGCAGCCCGAGCAACGTCGTCGCCGAGGTGACGAGCCGGCGGCGGACCTGTTCCTCGGTCAGACCGTCGAGGGTCGCCTCGATGGCGCCGCGGTAGTCCTCGATGAACGCCTCGAGCTGTGCGCGTTCGTCATCCAGCAGAACATCGAACGAACCCATCAAAGCCTCCCAACACTGTGTGGACCCCGCCACGATCTTGCTCGATCGATCACCGGCACCGCGCGGCGACCCACCACGAGTCCGGTGACCAGCCACTAGCCTGGTGGTGTGCAGCGGATCCGGTTCACTCGGGTGCACGGCCGCAAGATCGCCTGGGCGGCCGTGGGGTCCGGGCCGGTGCTGGTCATGGGCGGGTGGTGGTGCAGCCACCTGGAGCTGAACTGGCGCGATGACGTGTTCCGCCGGTTCCTGCTGGGCCTGGCCGACCGGTTCACCGTGATCCGGTACGACCGGCCGGGAACCGGACTGTCCGATCAGGACGGTCCGCTCGGCCTGGATCTGGCCGGGGAGGTCGATGTCCTGGCGGCCGTCGTAGCCGAGGCGGGGGAGCGGGTGTCGCTGTTCGGCGGCTCGTCCGGCGGCTGCATCGCGATGGCCTACGCCGCGGCGCACACCGACACCGTCGAGCGCCTCGCGCTGTACGGCAGTTACGCCAACGGCGCCGACATCGCGAGCCCCGAGGCCCGCGACGCCATCGTGGCGATCACCCTCAACCATTGGGGCGCCGGCTCCCGGCTGCTGGCCGACGTGTTCATGCCGAGCGGCACCCCCGCCGACCGCGAGGCGTACGTCCGCTTCCAACGCGCAGCCGCCACCCCGCAGGACGCGGCCCGGTCACTGGCCGCCGTGTACGACTACGACGTACGCGAACACCTGCCGCACATCACCATGCCCACCCTCGTCGTGCACCGCCGCGACGACCGCGCCATCCCGTTCGCCCTCGGCCGCGACCTCGCCAGAACCATCCCGGACACCCAGTTCGTCGCCCTCGACGGCGCCGATCACCTGCCCTGGCACGGCGACACCACATCGATCACCCACGCCGTGACCACATTCCTCGGCGCCCCCACCCCACCACCGTCGGTGAAAGACCTCTCCCCACGCGAGATCGAGATCCTCCGCCTGGTCGCCCAGGGCCTGAGCGACCACGAGATCGCCGCCCACCTCGTCCTGAGCCCCCACACCGTCCACCGCCACGTCGCGAACATCCGCACCAAACTCGGCCTGTCCTCCCGCAGCGCCGCGGCCGCCCATGCGGCGAAAGCAGGCCTCATCTAGCGGTGCCGTCCGTCCGTTCAGCCGTCGCGAACCGACCGGCGGGATCCCTATTCTCTTGCTGGACAAGGCCACTGGGAAGGGATCGCCAGATGCGCAGAGTTCTGTCGCTGTTCGCCGTTCTCATCGCGGCCCTCGGTCTGAGTGTGGTTCCGGCTGGATCGGCGGCGGCGTTGGGTGGCGAATCGTTGTTGTGCCGGATAGTGCCGGTGTCGGGGAACCCGCCGTTCACTCCGACCTGCAGCAACCGGAAACTGATCACGGGGACCTACAGCGCCGGGTTCCACGTGTTCGACACGTCCGGCACGTACGACAGCATCACCTGGATTCTGCCGGCCGGCTATCCGCCGAACCCGGGCTGCGGCGGATTCGACTGCTCCATCAACATGAGCAGCTCACGCGACCAGGACGCCGTTGTCTCGGTGGTGCTCGTCCAAGGCGGAGCATCGGTGACCTTGACTGCCCGCGCACATATCAACGCTGTCTGCGGAACCGTTCTCTGCTGACGAAACCGGCCTGCACTTCGGCCGGGCGGCCGAGCGGTGCACGTCGCGCAGCCGGCTGTCAGTCAGCAGATCGCCCGGCTGGAGCGGGAACTCGGGGTCCGGCTGCTCGACCGGTCCCCGCGGCGGGTGCGGCTGACCGCGGCCGGGCAGCGGGTGCTCGACGCTCTGCGTGAGCGCGCGCCCGGGTTCGACGTGGTGCTGGTCGATCTGCCTTCCACCGTGGATCGGGTGGGCAGCCCGGACCGTTCGCCGATGCCTTGACAGTGGCTCGGGGTGTGGCCGGCGGCGACTTGGGGTATTGAGGTGTGATGCAGGTTGACCTTGGCGCGCTCACCGCTGTCCTCGACGGACGCTGGGCCGAGCTGCGTGGACAGCTCCGCCACCGGATGAGCGCCACCAAACCGGCCCACTCCACCGGCTTGGACACCGAGACCCACCGGAGTCAGGTGTTCGACCAGTTGCGGGAGCTGGTGGACAGCGGACACCCCCGGCTCGGGTTCGACCCGGAGTATGGCGGCTTGGGCGACATCGGTGGGTCGGTGGTGTCGTTCGAGATGCTCGGATACGGCGACCTTTCCCTGATGGTCAAGGCCGGTGTCCAATGGGGACTGTTCGGCGGCGCCGTGCAGATGCTCGGCACCGAACGGCACCACGAGAAGTACCTGCGCGACATCATGTCCCTCGACCTGCCCGGCTGTTTCGCCATGACGGAGACCGGCCACGGCTCCGACGTGCAACACCTGCGAACCACCGCGACCTACACCGACGGGTCGTTCGTGATCAACACCCCGGACGACGACGCGCGCAAGGACTACATCGGCAACGCGGCGCGCGACGGCCGGGCCGCGGTGGTGTTCGCGCAGCTGATCACCGGCGGCCGGCAGTACGGGGTGCACGCGTTCATGGTGCCGATCCGCGACGAGTCCGGCCGGCCGATGCCCGGTGTGCGGATCGAGGACTGTGGCCGGAAAGCGGGCCTCAACGGTGTTGACAACGGGCGCCTGTGGTTCACCGACGTGACCGTTCCCCGTGCGGCGCTGCTGAACCGGTACGGCGACGTGGCCGAGGACGGCACGTACACGAGCCCGATCGAGAGCGACAGCCGACGGTTCTTCACCATGCTCGGCACCCTCGTCCGCGGCCGGGTCAGCGTCGCCGGAAGCGCGGGCAGCGCGACCCAACGCGCCCTGACTCTCGCCGTCCGCCGTGCCGAAACCCGCCGGCAGTTCCAGCACCCGTCCGGCGGCACCGAGGTCGTCCTGCTCGACTACCTGGCGCACCAACGAAAACTGCTCCCGGCACTCGCGACGACCTACGCATTGCATTTCGCCCAGGAGGAACTGGTCGAGATGCTGCACGAGGTCCAGACCACGGCTCAGCCTGACGAGCGCGCCCAACGCCTGCTGGAGTCACGGGCCGCCGGTATCAAAGCCGTCGCCACCTGGCACGCCACGGCGAGCATCCAGACCGCCCGCGAAGCCTGCGGCGGCTTCGGCTACCTCGCGGAAAGCCTGCTGCCGGACCTGAAAGCCGACACGGACGTGTTCACCACCTTCGAAGGCGACAACACCGTGCTGCTGCAACTGGTCGCCAAAGGACTGCTGACCGACTACCGCGACAACTTCGCCGACCTGAGCCCACTGGCCACCGCCCGCCTTGTCGCGGAACAACTCCTGGACACGGTCTGGGAACGTCTCCCGGCGCGCAAGATCGTGTCGCCGGAGCCGCGTGACCGCAAGTGGCACCTGGACCTCTTCGAAGACCGCGAACAGCACGTGCTGGCCGGCTTGGCACGGCGGCTGCGGGCGGCGGCCTCGGATCCGTTCGGCACGTTCAACTCCGCCCAGGACCACGTGCTGCGAGCCGGACGCGCCCACATCGACCGATTGGTTCTCAACGCTTTCGTGGCAGCGATCGAAGGATGCACGGACGTGGCGGCCGCGGAGTTGCTGAACAGGGTGTGCGATCTGTACGTGCTGGCGAACGTCGAGGCGGACCGGGCCTGGTTCCTCGAACACGGCCGCCTGACGCCCGCGATGGCCAAGAAGGTGGTCGCCGAAGTCAACGCCCTGTGCCGGGAGCTGCGGCCGCACGCGCGGCCGCTCGTGGACGCCTTCGCCATCCCCGAGCAGTACCTTTCCGGGTGACCATCACCGGTGGGCGATGGCGATGTTGTCGAAGCCGGCGGCGGTGTTGAACACGCGGACCCCGTCGGCGCCGGTGGTGTAGCTCGTGTCGGTCACGGAGATCTTGGCCGTTGACATGTCGTCGACGTAGACCTTGATCGACGAGCCGACCGCCTCCACCCGTAGGTGGTAAGTGGTGCCGGACTTGATGGTCATGCCGACCGAAGCCAACTGGGTCCAGTTGTTGTTGGCCTTGCCCAGAAGGACGCGGCCCGTTGCGCTGATTCCGGCGTAGTAGCCGCGATAGCTGTCGGTGCCGGTGGTGGGCTGGGTGACCCGGAAGACGACGCCGCAGTCGCCGACAGCCGAGCGGGGAGTGATGTCGGCGTCGTAGCTGAGATTCGAGAAGTTCGTGTCCAGCAACGCCTTGCCGCCGAAGGACGAGGAGGTCTCATACCGGCCCGTCACGGCCGACCACGAACCGCCGTAGGTCGTCCAGCCCAGGGTGTTGCCGTCGGCGAAGTTGTCCTTCACTTTCATGGTCACCGGTTGGATGGTGCCGTCGGCGTTGAAATACATCCGGTCGTAGCTCAGCTGCCGGTCGTTCGCGCCTGACCGGCTCAGCGGGCGGCGGTGGTAGAGGATGTACCAGGTGTCGGTGCCGGGGATGTTCAGCACGGAGTTGTGGCCGGAACCCACCGCAACGGCAGAGTCTTGGCTCAGGACCTTGCCGAGCTTGGTGAACGGGCCAGTAGGCGAGTTGGCCATCGCGTAGGAGACGGAGTAGTTCGGCCCGCCCCAGTAGTCCTCGGACCACATCAGGTAGTACTTGCCGTTGCGCTTCAGCATCTGCGGGCCCTCGGTGTAGTTCGCCGGAGTGATCTCCTTGAACACCGTCCCGTCGGCGAAGCTGCCCAGGCTGGTCATGTTCTCGTTGAGCTTGACCACGTTCGCGTGTCCGTGGCCGCCGTAGTACATGTAGGCCTGGCCGTCGGAGTCGATGAACACATCCTGGTCGATGGGCTGGGCACCGTTGACGTACTGGCCGATGAGCGGTTTGCCGATGGCGTCGGTGTACGGGCCTTCGGGCCGGTCGGCGACCGCGACCCCGATACCGCCCAGCTCGGCGTTGCCCTGGATGTCGTTCGCGCCGAAGTACAGGAAGTACTTTCCGTTGCACTGCACCGGCGCTGGCGCCCACACGGCTCTGGTGGCCCACGAGACGTTGGCCGTGGTCAGGATGTTCGGGTGCTTGGTCCAGGTGATCAGGTCAGAGGAGGAGAAGGCGTCCAGGTAGGTCTGTTCCGCGTAGGGCCGTGACGAGGTTGGGAACACCCAGTAGGTGTTGCCGTAGACCGCGACATCGGGGTCGGCGTACCACCCGTCCACGAACGGATTTCCCGCCTCCGCAGTGGTGAAGTCGGGCGCAGCGGACGCTGCGGTGGACACCGAACTGATCAACAACACGGCCGGCACTGCGGCGGCAAGGCGGCGAAGCCAGGTTCCCGTCATTTCTCGTCCCATCTGCTACGCGCTCCGGGCGGGCACCCAGTTTTGCAACGTTGTAAATGCGCGCACAACGTGTCGGGGCAAAGCTGTCCAGATCCTGTCGTGGAGTAGCTATGTGACGGCCGTCGGCGCCGGTGGCAGCACCACGGACGTCATCCACCTCTCGGCAGGGTGATCGCCAGTCAGGGCGTGGATGCCAGTTCGCGGGCAGCCTCGTTGAAGCCGCGAACCCGTGCGGTGGCCGAATCCGCGCGCCAGAGCAGGCCCCACTGCAGCGGTGGCGCGTCGTGCAGCGGGACATAGGCGACGTCGGGCCGTGTGTAGTAGCGCCGGACGCTCGCGCCCACCGTGAACACGCCTTCGCCGGCGCCGACCATGGTGAGCATCTCCTGGAAGGTCGCCGCTGACCGGCCGTGCCGGATCGTCCGTCCCGACGGTGTGACCGTGGGGGTGCGATCGGCCCGTAACGATTCCGGCAGCGTGTCCGGGAGGCCAAGGAGGGTGACGCCGGCAAGGTCCTCTATGGACAGTGCGTCGCGAGCCGCGAAGCGGTGTCCCACCGGCACGGCCAGTAGACGCGCTTCGGAGACCAGGACCGGGCCGCTGACGATGCTCGGTTCGTCGACCGGGAACGTGGCCAGCGCGAGGTCGACGACGCCGTCACGCAGCCACGGCATCAGCTCCGCCATCTGCGCCTCGCGGATCTCCACCGAACATTCGGGATGGCGCTCGCGGAACAGCTCGGTGACCCCGACCAGCAGTTGACCACCGGCCGCGCCGGTGAAACACACCCGCAGCGTTCCCGCGAAGCCGCGGCCGGTCTCGACCGCCCGGGTGAGCGCGTCGCCGACCCGGTCCCAGGCCGGCCGGAGGTCCTCTTCGAACCGCCGGCCCACCGAGGACAGCTCCACCCGGCGGCTGGTCCGGTTGAACAGCGGCACACCCACCCGCCGCTCCAGCTTGCGGATGGTCTGGCTGATCCGCGCGGTCGACACCCGCAGCCGTTCGGCCGCGCGACCGAAGTGCAGCTCCTCGGCCACCGCGAGGAACGCCTCGATCTCGTGCCGCTCGAGCACGTCACCACCTCCGGATCGTTAACCGTGACTTCACGATCGTGGCACACATCGATGTTGTTCCCCGACCCGGCCCGCTCCACAGTGGAACTCACACCAAAGCCCTTGACCGGCAAAGGAAGTAGCTGATGAAAGACCTGCGTTCCGTGGTACGGGGCCGCGTTCTGCTGCCCGGAGACGAGGAGTTCACTGATGGGGCCAAGCCGTGGAACCTGGCCGTCGCGCAGCCGGTCACCGCCGTTGTCAACGCCGTTGACGCGGCCGACATCGCCGCTGTGGTCCGGTACGCCCGCGACAACGGCCTCGCGGTGGCGGCCCAGCCCAGCGGGCACGGCGCCAGCGGCAATGCCGACGGCGTGATCCTGCTGCGCACCGGTCGCCTCGACTCGGTTCACGTCGACCCCGGCACCCGCACCGCCCGTGTGGGCGCCGGAGTGTCCTGGGGTGACGTCCAATCGATCGCGGGGCGATTCGGTCTCGCCGGGTTGTCCGGCAGTTCGCCCGCGGTCACCGTGGCCGGTTACACCCTCGGCGGCGGGCTGAGCTGGTTCGGCCGCAGGTATGGGTGGGCCGCCGACAGCGTCACCGCGTTTGACATCGTCGACGCCGACGGGAACCCGGCCCGGGTGACCGCCTCGTCCGATCCGGCGCTGTTCTGGGCATTGCGGGGCGGCGGGGGAGACTTCGCCATCGTCACGGCGCTTGAGTTCACCCTGCATCCCGCTCCCTCGCTGTACGGCGGACGTGTGCTGTGGCCCGCCGATCGTGCCCCGGACGTGCTGGACGTGTTCCGTTCCATCACCGCCGACGCACCGGACGCGTTGACCGTGTGGGTCGATCTGCTGCACTTTCCCGGCGCGGACCCGCTCGTCGCGCTCGACGTCACCTACCTCGGCGATCCGGCCGACGGGCACGCTCTGCTGCGTTCCCTGGACGCCATCGGCGCGCCGATCTCCGACACGCGCGCGCCCATGCCGATCGCCGAGCTCGGCAGCATCACCGCCGAACCGACCGACCCCGGCGCGGGCATCGCGCGCGGCGAACTGCTGACCGAGCTGACCGACGTCACCGTCAAAGCACTGCTGGCCGCGCCCATCGCACCACTGCTCAGCGTCCAGATCCGGCACCTCGGCGGCGCCTTCGCCCAACCTTCCGACAGCCCACACGGGCCGCTGACCGAGCCCTACGCCATCTACCTGTTCGGCCTGCCCGGCGACGGCGTCCCCGCCCGGCAGAACGACCTGATCACCGACCTGACCCCGCACATCAGCGGCCGCAAACCGTTCACCTACCTGGCGCCCGGTGAGAACGCCGCGGCCGCCATCACACCCGACGCCCTCACCCGGCTGCGGACGATCAAGCGGGAGCGCGACCCGCAGGGCGTGTTCCGGAGCAACTTCCCGGTCCTGGACTAGCTTCCAGACTGTCAGGGACGCGGCTGAGACAGTCACCCGCTCCTGTCGGGGAGCGGGTGATCACCCGATCGTGGTGCGGCACACGGAGTAGGGTCGGCCTGTTGTGTCCACTATGGAGGCAGGCGGTCGGTTGTGGGCTGGGTTCGGCGGACGGCAGTGGCCGGGAGTGCTTTGGTCCTGGTAGGCGTGATGACGGGGTACAGCTCGGCGCGCACGGCGGTGTTGCTGCCCGATCTGCGTGAGGCGCCGCCCGGGTGCCAGGAGGGTTCGTCGCCCGGAGTTCCTTGCGCCGCCTTGGATGTCTGCATGGTCGACGACCCGCAGGCGCCGAGCTCCACCTGCCTGGACCGCGGCCCGGCTCAGGCGGTGCGGATCAGGTTCACCTCATCGGTGGACAACGTCGGTGACGGCCCGTTGGTCCTCTATGGACATCGCGAGTCCACCCGCACGGCGACCATGTCCGTGCGCCAGGCGTTCCAGGCCGGCGGATCGGGCCCGATCCCGCAGTCGTTCAACGAGGCGCAGCAGCCGATCCCCGGCTCGATGTACTACGAGCCCTCGAAGTCCCACGTGCACTGGCACTTCCTGGACTTCGAGCACTTCGAGCTGCGCACCGCCACCGGTCAGACCCTGGTCACCGACCGCAAGAACGGCTTCTGCCTCGGCGACCGCTACACCACCTACGACGCCGGCACCCTGCGCAACACCCCGGACCCGGACGACACCACCACTCCACAAGGGACGTTCGCGAAGTTCCTGGCGGACAACAACTGCCGCCACCACGAACCCAACGCCCTGGACGTCACCGAAGGCATCTCCGTCGGCCACGGCGATGACTACAAATACGACGTCGACTACCAATGGCTCGACATCACAACCATCCCCACCGGCACCTACACCCTCGTAGCCACCGCGAACCCCGACCGCCGCCTCCAAGAAACCGACTACACCAACAACAGCTCGTCGCTCGCCGTCTCCATCAAATGGCACACCTCGAAAACCCAGGCCCCAGACCTCAGGGTCGTCCGCGTCTGCCGAGGCACCGACCGCTGCTAACCGACCGCGTGAACCCGCCGAGCCAACGCGGGAAGACCAGGCATATGGCTGGGGGCGGTCAGAACTCGGCGTTGAGGCAGGCGAGGCGGGCGCCCGCGGTGCCGGCGTGGCCGGGATCGGTGTGGGTGTGGGTGGCGTGCAGGACTATCGAGTAGGCGTGGCGGGTGCCGAAACCCCAGAGGGTGTGGGCGAAGACGAGGGCGTTGCCGGCGCGGTCGGTGGTGAAGTCCAGCCAGATCTCGTTGCGGGGGTTGGCGTAGGCGGGGTCGACGGACGGCTGGACGGGGTCCGGGACGTTCTGGAAGTGCGGGCCGGAGTCGTTCGGGTTGGGGCCACACGGTTTGGTGTGCACGTGGGCGCCGTACTGACGTTTGGGGAGCAAGCCCTGGACCGTGAGCATGACGGAGGTCTGCTTGCTCGAGATGGCGACCGTGGCCAGCGACGAGCCGGCCGGGACCAGCGGGGAGTAGGTGACCGCGCCGGTGCCGGGGGAGTAGGGCGCCATCGTGGCGGCGGCGGTCGTGACACGCAGCTCGCCGTTCCAGGACGGGGCGGCGTGAACCGGGCCCGCGGCGGCAGCGGCGGCGGTCATGGCCACGGTCAGTGAGCGAAGGAACACAGCCCGAAGGATGCCGTATTCACGCGAACACCGCTCGTCGGGAGAATTTATTTAGCATAAGGTAACTATGTGGAGCAGATGACCTTGACGCGCCCGTCGGAGCGCTACAAGTGGATCGCCCTGTCCAACACCACGCTCGGCGTGCTGATCGCCAGCGTCGACGGCTCGATCGTGATCATCTCCCTGCCCGCGATCTTCCGCGGCATCGGCCTGGACCCGTTGGCGCCCGGCAACATCGGCTACCTGCTGTGGATGATCCTGGGCTACCTGCTGGTGTCGGCCGTGCTGGTGGTCGCGCTCGGCCGGCTCGGGGACATGTTCGGCCGCGTCCGGATGTACAACTACGGCTTCGTCATCTTCTCGCTCGCCTCCCTGGCCCTGAGTCTCGATCCGCTCACCGGCGGACCCGGCGCGCTGTGGCTGATCGCGTGGCGCGTGGTCCAGGCGTTCGGCGGGTCCATGCTCACCGCCAACTCCGCCGCCATCCTGACCGACGCCTTCCCGGCCCGGCAGCGCGGCATGGCGTTGGGAGTCAACCAGATCACCGCGCTGGCCGGGCAGTTCCTCGGCCTGCTCGCGGGTGGGCTGCTGGCCACGATCGACTGGCGCGCGGTGTTCTGGGTCAGCGTCCCGATCGGCGTCATCGGCACCGTCTGGAGCTTCCGCAGCCTGCGCGAAACGGGGGAGCGGCGCGCGGCCAAGATCGACTGGGTCGGCAACATCACCTTCACCGCCGGCACCGGCATCGTGCTCGCCGCGATCACCTACGGAATTCAGCCGTACGGGGGACATCCGACCGGCTGGACCAACCCGCTCGTGCTCGGTGGCCTCATCCTCGGCGTCGCCCTGCTGGTCACGTTCTGCGTCGCGGAGACCAGGATCGCCGAACCCATGTTCCGGCTCCGCCTGTTCCGCATCCGCGCGTTCGCCGCGGGCAACCTCGCCGCCCTGCTCACCGCGGTGGCCCGCGGCGGCCTGCAGTTCATGCTGATCATCTGGCTGCAGGGCATCTGGCTGCCGCTGCACGGCTTCACCTTCGAGGAAACCCCGCTGTGGGCCGGGATCTACATGCTCCCGCTGACCGTCGGCTTCCTCATCGCCGGGCCGGTCTCTGGGTACCTGTCCGACCGGTTCGGTGCGCGCCTGTTCGCCACCAGCGGCCTGATCCTGGTCGCCGGCGCGTTCCTGGGACTGCTGGCGCTGCCGGTGAACTTCTCCTACCCGATGTTCGCGGCGCTGCTGGTGGTCAGCGGCATCGGCCAGGGCATGTTCTCCGCCCCGAACACCTCGGCGATCATGAGCAGCGTCCCCGCCCACCAGCGCGGGGTGGCCTCCGGGATGCGCTCGACCTTCCAGAACTCCGGCACCGCGCTGTCCATCGGCGTGTTCTTCTCGCTGATGATCTCCGGCCTGTCCAGCTCCCTGCCTCAGGCACTCAGCAACGGACTACAGGCCCAAGGCGTACCACCGGGCACGGCGGCGCAGGTGGCCGGGCTGCCACCGGTGAGCACCCTGTTCGCGACGTTCCTGGGCGAGAACCCGATCGGTCACCTGCTCGGGCCCAGCGGCGTCCTCAACACCCTGCCGCCCGGCCACGCCGACACGCTGACCGGGACCCTGTTCTTCCCGAACGTCGTCACCGGCCCGTTCCACAACGGGCTGGTCACCGTCTTCACCGCCGCCGCGGCAATGGCGGCCATCGCAGCGGTCGCCTCCCTGCTGCGTGGCCGTCACCGCGCGGCCGGGTAGGTACCTAGATCATCAAGCCGGGCACGCCCGCGCGTGTCCTTTTGCGGCGCAGCACCACTTTGCGGGTGCCGTCCGAGTAGAGCCGCACCCGGGAGAGCTCCCACCCCGAGTACTCCGCCTGGATCGCGAGCTGGACCGCCGCAGTCACCCGGGACACCCCTGGCGGCAACTTCAGCGGCCGGTACTCCCAATCCCCTTCGACCACCCCATCGTTCATGGCTGCATCACCTGAACACCTCCACCGGTCGCCGACGCGACGAGCACGCGTCCGCTGTCCGGATCGACAGTCACCGAGTTCGGTTGCACGACAGTGGGAAACCGGTACTTCTCCTGCGGCTCGCCACTGGCGACGTAGTAGCCGACCACCTCGTTCCGTTCGGTCAGGGTGACCCACGCGAGGTCACGCTTCGGGTCGTATGCGATGCCATAGGGCGCGCCCGGGACCGGGTAGCGCTGTTTGAGCAGGACGGGGCCGGTGGCGAACGCCAGCAGGGCCCCGCCGCGGGTGTCGGTCACCAGGACCCGGCCGAACCGGTCGGTCACCGCCTGCCCCGCCCCGGCGCCCGCCCGCTGGCCGGCGCCGATCTTGCCCTCGCCGACGTTCACGTCGAACAACGCCGTGCGCATCCGGTCGAGCACTACGGCGTTCGAGCCGACGGACAGCACCTGGTCGGCGCTGAACAGCCCGCCGGAGATCTGCCTCTGGGATCGCCCGCCGGACACGACGTCCACGGACTTGCGGTCTTGCAGCGCCACCAGGGTCTGGTCACCGGCCTGGCTGACGCCCGCGGGCGTGCCGTCGACCGGCACCGAGGACACCGAACCCGACGGCAGCGAGATCCGGACCACCTGCCTGGCGCTGCCGACCGAGGCCAGAGCGCCATCGGAACCGAGGCTGAGCGCGGTCGCCGGGCCGGGCAGGGCCACGGTACGCGCGGGTTCACCGAGGTTGTCCAGTGACAACAGCAACACGCTCGCCTTGTCAGTGGCGAGCGCGAGGGTCCTGCTCTTCGGGTCGGCGACCAGCGCCGTCACAGTGGCCCCGACCGGCACCACCGTTCCCGCGGGGGAGGAGGTGCCCGGGGAGGTTGCCGGGCTCGCGGCCGTCACGGACTCGCTGACCTGCAGTTCGTCCGTCGGCTCCGACGTCGAGCACCCCGCCAGCAGCGTCGTTCCCGCCGCGAGAGTGGCTACCAGTCGACGCAACAGCAACCTCCGACACTCACACACGACATGCTTCCTACACGCCGCGTTAACTCAGCATCCCCGATATCGGCCCCTAGGTCACGCACTCCGGGCACTTGTCACCCGAGTCGCTGCTCTGGGTAGCCCAGCTCGATGCCGCTGACGTCATCGAGCGCGGCCCGGATCGCGGCCGGCAGGGTCAGCTCCTCGGTGGCCAGCGACCCGGCCAGCTGACCGGTGTCCCGGGCGCCCACGACCGGCGCGACCACGCCCGGACGGTCCCGTACCCAGGCCAACGCGACCGCGAGCGGGGACGTTCCCAGCCCGTCCGCGGCGGTGGCCACGGCCTGCACGATCCGCGCGGCCCGCTCGGTGCGGTGGTGCTCGACATAGGGCGCGTAGTGCGAGGACGCGCCGCGCGAGTCGGCCGGCGTGCCCGTGCGGTACTTGCCGGTGAGCACGCCGCGGCCCAGTGGCGCCCAGGGCAGGATGCCGATCCCGTGGTGCTCGGTGGCGGGCAGGACCTCGCGTTCGATGCCCCGCTCGGCCAGCGAGTACTCCACCTGGGTGGACACGATCGGGGTCGCCCCCGGGGACATCAGCTGCATCGTCGCGGCGGTCGCCAGCTGCCAGCCGGAGTAGTTCGACACCCCGGTGTAGCGGACCTTGCCGCTACGCACCGCGGCGTCCAGGGCCGCCAGTGTCTCATCCAGCGGGACGTTGTTGTCCCAGGCATGAAGCTGCCACAGGTCGATGTGGTCGACCTTGAGGCGTTTGAGCGACCCGTCCAGCGCCGAGAGCAGCGCCCCCCGGGACGCTCCGCCGCCGAACGGGCCCTCGGTGCGGCGGGCCACCGCCTTGGTGGCGATGATGATCTCGTCGCGGGGCACGACCTCGCCCAGCATCGCGCCGAGCATGCGCTCGGCCTCGCCGTCGGCGTACACGTCGGCCGTGTCGACCAGGGTTCCGCCGGCGTCCACGAACGCGGCCAGCTGGCTCGCGGCTTCGTCGGCGTCGGTGTCCCGGCTCCAGGTCATCGTGCCCAGCGCCAACCGGGACACCCGCAGGCCACTACGGCCGAGGTGTCGGTGCTCCACAGCCGGTGAGCCTAGGGGCTGGCGATCTCCACCACTGGGTAAGGGCCCTTCTCGGCTCTCAGATCTCGTAGGCGAAGATTCTCGGCGGCACGGAGACGGTGACATCAGCTGGGAGTAGCGGCGTTGGACTGGTTGCAGGCGATTGTTCTCGGACTGGTCCAGGGCCTGACCGAGTTCCTGCCGATCTCGTCATCGGCACACCTTCGGGTGGTTTCCACACTCGGCTGGGGGACCGACGCGGGGGCGTCGTTCACCGCGGTGACCCAGCTGGGCACCGAGGCGGCGGTGCTGATCTTCTACGCCCGCACCATCGGCCCGCTGCTCGCCGCCTGGTTCAAGGGCCTGGTCAACGCCGAGACCCGGCGCACCGAGCAGTACCGGATGGCCTGGTACGTGATCATAGGCTCGATCCCGGTCACCGTGCTCGGCGTGCTGTTCAAGGACCAGATCCGCTCGTCGTTCCGCAACCTGTGGATCACCGCCACGGTGATGATCGTGTTCGCGGTGATCCTGGCGGTGGCCGACGAGATCGGCAAACAGGTCCGCACCAAGATCGATATGAAGGACGCGTGGGGCATGGGCCTGGCCCAGTCGCTGGCACTGATCCCCGGCGTGTCCCGCTCCGGCGGTACCCTGACCGCGGGTCTGTTCCTCGGCCTGGAGCGCAAGGCCGCCACCGACTACTCGTTCCTGCTGGCCCTGCCCGCCGTGATCGGCGCGGGCCTGTTCTCCATCCCGGACATCGCCGACACCACCGGTCCCGGCCCGCACCCCTCGGTCGCGCAGATGATCGTGGCCACCCTCATCGCGTTCGTGGTCGGCTACGCCACCATCGCCTGGCTGCTGCGTTACGTGGCCAAACACAGCTACGGGATCTTCGTCTGGTACCGGATCGCCCTGGGCATCGTCCTGATGGTCCTGCTCGCCACGAACACCATCCCGGCCACCTGACTGGCGCTGACGATAAGCTCCGGTTATGGCCACGGTGATCCTGTTACGGCATGCCCGCTCGACGGCGAACGGTTCGGGTGTGCTCGCCGGCCGCGCCCCGAAGGTGGCGCTGGCCGAGGCGGGGGTCACGCAGGCCGAGAAGCTGGCTGACCGGTTCGCCGACGTGCCCCTGGCCGCGATCATCGCCTCGCCGTTGCTGCGCTGCAAGCAGACGGTCGCGCCGATCGCCGCGGCCAAGGGCCTGAAGGTGGTCACCGACGCCCGGCTGTCCGAAGTGGACTATGGCGAGTGGACCGGCCGCAAGCTCAGCGCCCTGGGCAAGGAACCGCTGTGGAAGGTCGTCCAGCAGCACCCGTCCGCGGCCGTGTTCCCCGGCGGGGAGGGGCTGGCGGCGGTGCAGGCCCGCGCCGTGGCGGCCATCCGGGCGCATGACGCGCGGATCACCGAACAGCACGGGCCTGGCGCCGTGTGGGTGGCTTGCAGCCATGGGGATGTGATCAAGGCCATCCTGGCCGATGCGCTGGGCCAGCACCTGGACGCCTTCCAGCGGATCGTGGTCGACCCGGCGTCGGTGTCCGTGGTCCGCTACACCGACACACGGCCGTTCGTGTTGCGTACCAACGACACCGGGGGAGAGCTGGCGAGCATCGTGCCGCCGAAGCCCAAGAAGGGCAAGCAGGAGTCCTCCGACGCGGTGGTCGGCGGCTCAACTGGTAAAGGCTAGATCCGCCACGATCGTCACGATCCCGGACAGCACCATGGCGATGCCCGCGGTACGGGCTCGCTTGGCATCCACGCGGGCGGCCGCTCGCCAGTAGAGGCCGAACCCGATGGCCATCAACAGAACCTCCACGGCCACGGACGCCGCGGGCACGCGCCACAGCCCGAACCCCAGCTTGGGCAGATCGCCCGCGTTCCCGGGCAGCAACGGCAGATCCATCCGGTGCACGACCAGATCGAGCACCCAGTGCGAGAACACCACACCGCCCAGGATCAGCCCGGCCCGCCGGCCGAGTCGCCACGCGGCCACCGCACCGAAAATCGCTGCCAGCACGAGAGAACCGACCAGCGAATGGGTGTAGTCGGCGTGGATGACCGCCTCGCCGTACCCGCCGTCGGTGCCCGGCAGGGGATCCAGTGTCTCCACCTTGAACGCCAGCAGGGGAGCGAAGACCACGTCGAGCCACACGGTCGCCAGCATCAGCGTCCACAGTGGAATACGGGTCTGGCTGGCCTTGACGGCCGCGGCGAAGCCGAAGTGTCCGGCGATCATCTGGTCTTCCCCCAGGGTAAGCGGGCGTCCAGGACGCCGAGAACGACAACGAACAGAACTATCCCCAGTACGAACGACATCAGGTCTCCTCTCTGGCCAATGTGGACAAACCCTGGATGAGCATCGCCTTGAGCGTGGCGAAGCTCGCGTCGAGGTCCTGCGGCAGGCCGAACCCGCCGCCCGCCTCCAGGCTGGTGAAGCCGTGCACCGCCGCGCGCAGCGCCCGGGTGACGTGCACGGTCTGGTCCCGGCTGAAGCCGAACGCCCGCAGCCCGGCGAACGCGGCCTCCGCGGTGCCGTGCATGGCTTTCGCCACGTCCTCGTCGGCGAACGACAGCGGCGCGGCCAATGCCGAGGCCCGGTTGGGATACCGGCGCACGTAGCCGCGGTAGGCGTCCAGCAACCCCGCTATCGCGTCGGCGCCGGAGTGCCCGAGGGCGGCCGACCGGATGGCCTCGGTGACCTCGGTGAGCACCCGGATGTCCACCAGCCGGCGCACCGCCGCCAGCCCGGTGACGTGCTTGTACAGCGACGGCGGCGCGACCCCGGCCCGCTCGGCGATCTTGGCCAGGGACAGCGCGTCCGCGCCTTCTTCGTCGATCACCGCCAGGGCGAGTGCCACGACCGCGTCCTGGTTGAGACCCGCTCTAGGCGACATGGCTAATCCTCATAGCCAGAAAGCTACGAGGATTAGCCAAAGATGTCAAGCGGTCTCAGGCACGGGCTCGGCGAGCTCGCTTCGCAGGTGCGCCAACATAAGCGGCGAGGTGCTCGCCGGTCAGGGTGGACCGGTCCGCGACGAGGTCGGCCGGCGTGCCCTCGAAAACGATCTTGCCGCCGTCGTGGCCGGCGCCGGGGCCGAGGTCGATGATCCAGTCCGCGTGCGCCATGACCGCCTGGTGGTGCTCGATCACGATCACCGACTTACCGTTGTCCACCAAGCGATCGAGCAGACCCAGCAGCTGCTCGACGTCGGCCAGGTGCAGGCCGGTGGTGGGCTCGTCGAGGATGTAGATCCCGCCCTTGTCGCCCATGTGGGTGGCCAGCTTGAGCCGCTGGCGCTCACCGCCGGACAACGTGGTCAGCGGCTGGCCGATGGTCAGGTAGCCCAGGCCGACGTCCACGAGCCGTTCCAGGATGGCGTGCGCGGCCGGGATCCGGGCCTCACCCTCGTTGAAGAACTTCTCCGCGTCGGCCACCGACATGGTCAGCACCTCGCTGATGTCCCGGCCGCCGAGGCGGTACTTGAGCACCTCCTGGTCGAACCGCTTGCCCTCGCAGACCTCACAGGTGGTGGCGACCCCCGCCATCATGGCCAGGTCGGTGTAGATGACCCCGGCGCCCTTGCAGTTCTCGCAGGCGCCCTCGGAGTTCGCGCTGAACAGGGCCGGCTTGACGCCGTTGACCTTGGCGAAGGCCTTGCGGATCGGTTCCAGCATGCCGGTGTAGGTGGCCGGGTTGCTGCGCCGCGAACCGCGGATCGGCGTCTGGTCGACCAGCACCACACCCTCACGGCCCGCCACCGAGCCGTGGATCAGCGAGCTCTTGCCGGACCCGGCGACCCCGGTCAGGACGGTCAGCACGCCCAGCGGGATGTCGACATCGACGCCGCGGAGGTTGTGCAGGTTCGCGCCGCGCACCTCCAACGCGCCCGACGCCGGGCGCACCGAGGGCTTGAGCGACGCACGGTCGTCCAGGTGTCGTCCGGTGAGCGTGCCGCTGGACCGCAGGCCCGCGACGGTGCCCTCGAACACCACCTCGCCACCCTCCGACCCGGCCCTCGGGCCCAGGTCGACCACGTGGTCGGCGATCGCGATCGCCTCCGGCTTGTGCTCCACCACCAGCACGGTGTTGCCCTTGTCCCGCAACCGGAGCAGCAGCTCGTTCATCCGCTGGATGTCGTGCGGGTGCAGCCCGATCGTCGGCTCGTCGAACACGTACGTGACGTCGGTGAGCGCCGAGCCGAGCTGGCGGATCATCTTGACGCGCTGCGCCTCGCCGCCGGACAGCGTGCCCGCGGGCCGGTCCAGTGACAGGTAGCCCAGCCCGATCTCCACGAACGACTCGAGGCTCTCCCGCAGCGAGTTGAGCAGCGGCGCGACCGACGGCTCCTTGACGCCCTGCACCCACTTGGCCAGGTCCCGGATCTCCATCGAACAGGCGTCGGCGATGTTGATGCCCTTGATCTTCGAGGACCGGGCCAGCTCGCTCAGCCGCGTGCCATGGCACTCCGGGCAGACGGTGAACGTGATCGCCCGCTCCACGAACGCCCGGATGTGCGGCTGCATCGCGTCGACGTCCTTGGACAGGAACGACTTCTGGATCTGCGGGACCAGGCCGAGGAAGGTCAGGTTGATCCCGTCGACCTTGATCTTGGTCGCGTCCTTGTACAGCAGGTCGTTGAGCTCCCGCTTGGTGTACTTGCGGATCGGCTTGTCCGGGTCGAAGAAGCCGCTGCCGCGGAAGATCCGGCCGTACCAGCCCTCCATGTTCATCCCGGGGATGGTGATCGCGCCCTGGTTGATCGACTTCGACTCGTCGTACAGCGCGGTCAGGTCGAAGTCGTTGACCTCGCCCCGGCCCTCGCACCGCGGGCACATGCCGCCGGTGATGCTGAAGCTGCGCCGCTCCTTGATCGTCCGCCCGGCCTTCTCGATCTGCACCGCGCCCGCGCCGCTGATCGAGGCCACGTTGAACGAGAACGCCTGTGGCGAACCGATGTGCGGCTTGCCCAGCCGGCTGAACAGGATCCGCAGCATCGCGTTGACGTCGGTGGCGGTGCCGACCGTCGAGCGCGGGTCGGACCCGATCCGCTGCTGGTCGACGATGATCGCGGTGGTCAGCCCCTCCAGGACGTCCACCTCGGGCCGCGCCAGCGTCGGCATGAAGCCCTGGATGAACGCGCTGTAGGTCTCGTTGATCATCCGCTGCGACTCGGCGGCGATCGTGTCGAACACCAGCGAGCTCTTGCCCGAGCCGGACACACCGGTGAACACCGTCAGGCTGCGCTTCGGGATCTCGACCGTGACGTCCTTGAGGTTGTTCACTCGGGCGCCGTGCACGCGGATCAGGTCGTGGCTGTCGGCGGCGCGCGTCTTGGGCTTGGTCACTGGTGTCTCCTTCTCGGGCGGGGCGCCGGGCCGCAGCCCGAAGTCCATGCCGCACACACTATGTGCGGCATCCGGCCGGTGCTTCTCGATTCCTGACCGATCGCGGTACGCCGGTTATGTCCGGAAAGATCATTCCTACGACGGGTTCACCACGGGTCGACCGTCTGGTTACGTTCTGTGTCTCCTACCTGCGGGAGGCTCCCATGCCCCGTTACCGGGCCCTGTTCACGGGCACGATCGCCGCTGCCGTGTCGGCGGCGGTCGTGCTGTGGCCGCAGTCCACAGAGGTCACTGCGGCCGCGACGAACCTGACCAACTACGTCTACCGCGTCACCGGCTCCGCAGCCCAGGCCGGCAAGCTGTTCAGCGGCGGCTTCGACGTGCTGGAACAGCGCGACGGCAACGACCTGTTCGTCCTCGGCACCGACAAGGACGGCGCCCGGCTCAGGGCCGCCGGGTTCACCGGGACCGTCGAGCAGGTCCTGCCGCCCCAGGACTTCCAGCCGCAGGCTCTGGCCGAGGCCGGCGTCCAGGACGTCAACGAGACCTACTACGGCGGCTACCACACGGTCAACGCGCAGTACTCGCACCTCGACCAGGCCGCCACCCAGCACCCGGACCTCGTCACGAACGTCACCTTCGGACAGTCGTGGCGCAAGAGCCGCGGCATGGCCAACGGCTACGACCTGCGGGCCATCTGCATCACCAAGAAGCAGGCCGGTGACTGCGCGCTGAACCCGAACTCCGCCAAGCCCCGGTTCTTCCTGATGAGCCAGATCCACGCCCGCGAGATCACCACCGGCGACATCTCCTGGCGCTGGATCGACTACCTCGTCAACGGCTACAGCACCGACGCCACGGTCAAGGCGTTGCTGGACAGCACCGAGATATGGGTCGTGCCGATCACCAACCCGGACGGCGTCGACATCGTCCAGCGCGGCGGCAACACCCCGGTGCTGCAACGCAAGAACGCCAACAACACCAACGGAAGCGGCTGCGCGGGCAACGGCTCCAGCCAGATCGGCGTGGACCTCAACCGCAACACCAACAGCCACTGGGACACCACCGGCATCTCCCACCAGCCGTGTGCCCAGACCTACGACGGTCCCCGCGCGGACTCCGAGGTGGAGAACACCGCACTGGAAGGCCTGTTCCGCAACCTGTTCCCGGCCCGCCGCGGCACCGGTGACAGCGCTCCGGCCCCGGCGGACTACAAGGGCGTCATGATCACCATGCACAGCGACGCCAGCATGGTCCTGTTCCCGTGGCAGTACGACTCCCGCGTGCACACCGGCAACGACGCCCCACTGCGCGCCATGGCCAAACAGATGGGCTCGATCACCGGCTACCAGTACGGCCAGGCCGGCGAGATCCTGTACAACGCGTCCGGCGGCACCGACGACTGGACCTACGACAAGCTCGGCGTCGCCAGCTTCACCATCGAGGTCGGCGACAACAACGGCCGCGGCTGCGGCGGCTTCACCCCGAAGTTCACCTGCCAGGCGAGCTACTTCTGGCCCAAGATGCGTCCCGCCCTGGTCTACGCGGCCCAGCACGCGAACGCGCCCTATCGCACCACCTGAGTGACGGCCGGGGTGCCGGGTCCGGGCTCGGCACCCCGCGGCACTGGACGGTTTCTACTGCTACCTGTGGCAGTTTTCACCCCGCAGGTGCTCGCGGCGGTGGACGTCTGCGCGGGCTCAACGCCACCGGTGCGCGTCGCGTACTGGCCGGAGCGCCGGACGGGTTCGTGCTTCTAGCCAGACAGGCGGGTGACGACTAGGAGGATGCCGAGCGCCGTACCCCGCCGACACCGCCGGTCACGTCTTGAGCACCGACCCAGTCCCGGGCGGCGCCGAAGCGACGACGAGGGCGAACCCCACTGTCATCACGACCACCGGGACTAGGAATGTCCACATTCGACTGCGTTCCTGCAGCACCGTGATCCGCACACCGCGCACGCGTAACCGATCCGGCACTGCTATCGCGCTGCCTGGTTCAGCACGAGCAGCGCCTGGTCCCGGGCGGACGCGGCCCGCTGCCGCTGTCTCTTCGCCCGGTAGGTCATCACCAGCACGGCCACCAGCGACACCAGGACCGCCGATGCCCATATGATCCTGGTCCCGTCGCTCTGGTCGATCGCGAACACCAAGGACCATCCGTTGACGACTGCGCTGCTACCGACGACGATGCTGGACACCACCGGGTGGTAGGGCAGCCGCAGGATGGAGTCCGCCTGCCACACGACGAACGGGGCGTACTCGGCGGGCACCGGGCCCCCGTTGGCGACGATCCGGCCGACCGTGAGCCGGGTGCCCACATCGAGGCCGGCCAGGACGGGGGGCCGTAGATGCCGGACGATGAGTGCTGTGCCGCCGGTCAGCACGCCCAGCGCGGCTCCAGCCATCAAGCCCGTGGTCACCGACGCGCCTTCGACCGGCATCGCGGCCGCGATGCCCGTGAATACGGCGGTCAGTACCAGGACCGGCAGCAAGAACGTCCACATCGGACTGCGTTCGAACAGGACCTTGACCCGCACCTCGAGCATCCGCAACCGATCCACCATCGCTATCGCACCGCCTCGTTCTCACGAGAAGCACCTGTTGGTGCGCCACTTCGGCGCACCCCGCATGATCACCTGTGCTGGCCTGCCCGAACTTCCGCGCCACCCTCAACGTCGCGACGAGCGACGCCGATCGCGGCCGTGAGTCCCCAGATCCCCACCAGTCGATCCCTTGGTCCGGCTCAGGATAGGGGAGTGCTGACAGCCATAGCCACGAGGATTGCGCCCGGACATCCGGGACTGCCGAACAGAGGTTAAGCCGCGTCGATTCGCCGCTTTACCGCCCGATTCGCCTAGATGTCCGGCTCGCGCGGTTTCCGGGGGAGTTGAGCGGGGTGAATGCGCGGGCATTTCCCCGTGGGGCGCGAAAGCCGAGTCGAGACTCTCAGCCCTGAAATCCCAGCTTCACCCTGGTGGCTGGATCCCTGCCCGCACTTCACTAATTTCAGGACTACATCCACAGTGTCATCTCACTGTGACGAAACTCGGCTCACTTTCTACCGAAACGCCAACCATCCAGCGAAATCCAGTTCCGAAAGCCCCGAAGGAACGGGTGTTTTCCCATTTTCACAGTCGTTCTCGGTAGACCGTTCGGGGGCTGACCGGGTGTCATCCGGTCGGTACGGTCAGTGAACCGCTCGGGCCTTTCCTCCCGTCTGGGCGTTTCCCTGCACGTGATCCGGAGGTCTATTTCATGCTGCGTTCCCGGCGCGTCCTGCTGGCCGGGTCCGTGCTCGGCGCGTTGCTCATGACGACCGGTGTCGTCACCGCGACCAGCGCCGAGCAGGCCCAGGACGCCCAGTTCATCCGCCTGGTGACCCGTACGTTCGACCCGGTGCGCTCCGGTGCGGCGAAACCCGCCGCGCAGTCCGGAAACGGCGCCTATCTGGTTCAGTTCCGCGGTGTTCTGACCGATGTGCAACGCGCACAATTGCGGGGATTGGGTGTGCGAATCGGCGCCTACATTCCCGATTTCGCGTATGTGGTGCGAATGGATCCGGCGGCGGGTAAATCCGTCTCGCGGCTCGGGTTCGTCCGCTGGGTCGGCGATTACCAGCCGGCCGACAAAGCCGGGCTGGAGCGCGCGAGCCTGGCGCCGAGCGAGTACCTGATCACCCTCGTCGAGCCGGACGCCGCCGACCAGCGCACGGTCGCGGCCAAGATCGCCCAGCTCGGCGGGCAGAGCGTGGTGGTCTCGGAGAGTCGTCAGCACATCGGCGCTGTCCTGGGCGCGAACCAGGTCGCGGCGCTGACGCAGCTGCCGGAGGTGCTCGCGGCCGGGGCGGTGTCCGCGCCGGAGACGGACATGAACATCGCGCGGGAAGCCAGTGGTGCCAACGCGATCGAGACCGCGGGCGGCTACCGCGGGCAGGGTGTGCGCGGTGAGGTCATGGACGGTGGCCTGCGGGCCACGCACCAGGAGTTCCGGGCCCGGCCGCCGGTCCTGCACGGCGCCAACTCGTCGGACACCAGCCACGGCACCTCGACCTACGGCGAGATCTTCGCCTCCGGGGTGAGCGCGATGCGCCGCGGCATGCTGCCCGAGGGGCAGGGCATTTTGGCGACCTACAACAAACCCGACCGCTACGCGCACACGAAGGAGCTGGTCAACCCGGCCGGCCCGTACCGCGCGGTGTTCCAGAGCAACAGCTGGGGCAACGCCCTGACGACCTCCTACACGACCCTCTCGGCAGCGCTCGACAAGATCGTGTTCGACCTGGACCTGTTGATCTGCCAGTCGCAGAGCAACGCGGGCACCCGCAGCTCACGGCCCGAGGCGTGGGCCAAGAACGTGCTGTCGGTCGGCGGCCAGTACCACTTCAACACGTTGTCCCGCACGGATGACAAGTGGAACCGCGGCGCGAGCATCGGCCCGGCCGCGGACGGCAGGCTCAAGCCGGACATCTCCAACTACTACGACGCGATCGACACCACATCGTCCACAAGCGACACTTCGTACACCTCGTCGTTCGGTGGCACGAGCGGCGCCACGCCGATCACGTGTGGCAATGCCGGTCTGCTGCACCAGATGTGGGCCGACGGCGTGTTCGATGGCGGCCCGGGCAAGGCGCGGGACGTGTTCACCAGCCGCCCGCACGCGTCCACGGCGAAGGCGCTGCTGATCAACACCGCCAACCAGTACCCGTTCACCGGCACGGCGGCCGACATGACCCGCACCCACCAGGGCTGGGGCTCGGCGAGCGTCGGGAACGCCTACAACCAGGCGAAGGCGTACAACTGGAAGCTGCCGGTGCTGGTCAACGAGACCGATCTGCTGACCCAGGGCCAGACCCGGCGCTACACGGTGAACGCGACGGGCAAACCGTTGAAGGCCACGCTCGTCTACACCGACCCGGCGGGCAGCCCGACCGCGTCGGTGGCGCGGGTGAACGACCTGTCGTTGAAGGTCACCGCCCCCGACGGGACTGTCTACTGGGGAAACAACGGCCTCAACGAAGGCACCCAGTCGACACCCGGTGGGGTGGCGAACACAGTGGACACTGTCGAGAACGTGTTCCTGGACGCACCCACCGCGGGCACCTGGATCGTCGAGGTGGTCGCGACCCAGATCAACGCCGATGGTCACGTCGAGACCGCGGCGACGGACGCCGACTACGCTTTGGTCGTTCAGTAACAAATCGGACTGCCGGGCTCGCGCCGATGCGCGAGTCCGGCAGTTCCGCGTCATCGCGTGAAGTCGCGTGGAAGCCGCGTGAGACGTCTCCGTGCTCCACAGTGGTCCGGTCTCGGCAGTCAATCCGGATGACCATCGGTGGATGCCGGGGCCACCATGGTGCGGTGGAGCTTGATGTGGCGGGCTTTGTCCGGGATGGCTGGATCGCCGTCCGTGGTGCTTTCGATGCGGCGACGGCGGAGGCGTGCAGGGAGCTGATCTGGGATGCGTTGGGTGAGCGGGGTGTCCGTGGCGATGACCCGTCCAGCTGGCCGGTTTCGATGCACCTCGACGGCCTCGGTGGCGGTCCGTTCGACGCTGCAGGGACTTCACCCGCGCTGACTGCCGCCTGTGACCAGCTGATCGGCGAACATCGGTGGACCTCGCCGGTGAAGGCCGGTGACGCGGCGGCGGTGCGCTTCCCGTCGGAGGAACGGGGCAACGCCGGGTACCACATCGAGGGCAGATACGACGGGCCTGGTGGGTACTGGGTCAATGTCCGGTCGCGGGCGCGCGGATTGCTGGCGTTGCTGCTGTTCACCGATGTCGGGCCTGATGACGCACCGACCGTCGCCGGCCGCCCAGGCGATCGTCGCCGGGCTGGCCATGAGCGGAGGATCGGACCCGTCCACGCTCAGATCGGCAGCGCCGAGCGCTTGTTGACGGCCTCCACCAGGACTTTGGCCCATCCGCGTGTGGTTACCCACACCGAGCCGTCCTCGGTAGCGCCCGCCACGACCAGCCCCACCAAACCCAGTTCGGTCAACGATTCCGCGGCCACCGCAGCCGCATCCTCAGGCACAGCACCGACCGCGAACTGATTACTCTGGGCTACCGGCGGTGTCTCGATCGGGGAAAACCGAGCCTGGGACGCTCGAAGCCGTGTGGGACAGCAATTTCCAGCCGTCGCATTTCTACACGGCGGCCGAGTACGCCGCGTTGGGTGTCGGCGAGCAGCAGTACGAGCTGCAGGAGGGCGCGTTCATGCTGCTGCCCGGTGCGCCGCCGGAGCGGATGAACGCGGTGATGGCGCTGGCGATCCAGTTGCGGGTGCAGGAGCCGCAGGCGAGGTTCGTCGCGGGCGCCGAGGTGGACCTGGAGCTGGCGGACGCGTCGGCGCCGGGCACGGTCCGCCGCCCGGACCTGGTCGCGGTGTCGGCCAAGGCGCCGGAGACCGGTCTGGTCAAGGCGGCGGATGTGCGGCTGGTGATCGAGGTCGTCGCGCCGGGGTCCGCACGGACGGCGAACGTGGTCAAACGCCGTGAGTACGCCGACGCCGGGATTCCGCACTACTGGATCCTCGACGTCACCAGCACGCCGGTCTCGCTGCTCGCCTGCGAACTGAACGAGTCGGGGTACGTCGACAACGGCCCGGTCACCGGCCGGTTCACCGCGACGGGCCCGTACTCGCTGACCATCGACCTCGCCGCGCTGGTGCGCTAGCGGACAGCTTGGGTGAGCCAGGCAGCGGAGCCGTAGAACACCCCGTCCGCGGTTTGGTGCTGGGCCATGTCCGCGCGCATAGCGGCGATCTTGGCCGCGGCGGCCGGGTCGCTGGGATCCAGGCCGACTTGCTCGGCCACGAACGCGCTGGCGTCATCGGCGTCCGTGCCGAAGTACATGGGCTCGGTCAGGCTGGTGAACCGGATATCGGTGAACCCGGCCTCGGTCAGGATCGCGCGCATGCTGTCCGGCTCGCTGAAGCCGAGCGGGTTGCGCGCCTGGGCCGGAGCCGGCCGTGCGTCGTCCTGGAGGGCCCGGAAGAACAGGCCGACCCACTCGTTGCGGTTGGGCTGCTGCCAGCTCAGCAGCGCGATCCGGCCGCCTGGACGCAGGGCGCGGGCGATGTTGGTGAACGCGGCGACCGGGTCGCCGAAGAACATCACCCCGTTGCGGCTGATCGCCACGTCGAAGTGGGCGTCCGGGAACGGGTGCACCTGCGCGTCACCCTGCACGAACTCGACGTTCGTGAGGTGCTCCCCGGTCGCGAGCCGCCGGCCGAGCTCCAGCATCCGCGCGGACAGGTCGATGCCCGTCACGGCTTTCGCGCGGCGGGCGGCGTCGCGGGCGGTCTGCCCGCTGCCGCAGCCGATATCCAGAACCGTGTCGGTGCCGGTGATCTCGGCGGCGTCCAGCAGCTGGTCGTGGTAGCCGCGGACGCCTTCGTCGATACGATCGGCACGTTTGGCCCAGAACGCACCCCGGGGCCCGTCCCACAGGGCCAGTTCGTCCACATTGGAAGGATCGACGGCAGCGCTCACAAGCGGAGCCTACGCCGTCAGCTTGGGGATCACCTGCTCGCCGAACAGCCGGATCGCGGCGAGCACGTCGTCCGGCGGCAGCCCGCCGACGTCGATCAACACGAGGTGCGCGTCCAGCCCCAGCAGGCTCTGGAGGGCGTTGAGGCGGTCGGCGACCTCGTGCGGGTCGCCGCAGACGGCCGAGCCGTTCATCAGCCGGTCGACATCGACCGGCTGGCCGTCGCCGCGCAACGGGTCGGCGAACGCCGCGTAGGCCGACAGGTAGGGGCGCCAGCGGTCCCGGGCGTTGTCGGGGGCGACGTACACGTGGCTCGGCAGGGCGACCCGGCCCGGCGCCGACAGGCGATCTCGGTAACGGGTGACGACATCGACGTAGGCGTCGGGGGAGCGCAGGGTGCTCGGCAGCATCAGCGGCATGCCGAGTTCGGCGGCCAGATCCGACGAGATCGCCGAGCCGCTTCCGATCCACACGGGGGGATGCGGGACCTGGATCGGCCGTGGGGTGGTGGTGACGTTCTCCAGCGGGGTGCGGAACCAGCCGTGCCAGGTCACGTTCGTCTCGGTCAGCAGTTGCAGCAACAACCGCAGATACTCGTCGAACCGTGGCCGCAGGTCGTCGTGCTGGATGCCGAACGCCTCATCGGTCGCCGGGGACACCCCGCGGGCGACGACGAGTTCCGCGCGGCCGTCGCACAGCACGTCGAGGGTGGCCAGCTCCTCGGCGACCCGCACCGGATCGCGGTGGGGCAGCAGGGTGACGCCGGTGGACAGGCGCAGGGTGCTCGTTCGCGCGGCGATCGTGGCGAGCATCAGCTCGGGCGCGGAGACGATGTAGCGGGTGAAGTGGTGCTCGCCGATGGCGACACCGGTGAAGCCGGATTCCTCGGCGACCACGGCCTGAGCGCACATGGCGTGCAGGCGGTCACGCTGGGACACCGTGCGCCCGGTGCGCGGGTCGGGCAGGTGATCGCCGAGGATCAGCAGGTAGACATCGGGCTGCACGCTTGCGGATGGTACGCGTGGGCGGGCCCGGAAGCCCGCCCACGCCCATCGGTTACAGCGTGCCGCACTGGCCGGATCGCGGCCCCTGCACGGTGTTGACCAGGCCGTTGTTGGCCGGCGGCGGGTTGTTGCCGGAGCAGCTCACCGGGCCGGTGACGCTGGTCGACCCGACCACCGGACCGGCGCTGTCCACAAGGGACACCGGGCCGTTGATGGCCGCCGCGCCGACGCTGACCTCACCGGTCGCCCGGTTGATCGACACCGGGCCGGTGACCTGCGTGCCGATCAGGGCCACGGCGCCGGGCTGGTAGGCGTTGACCGGGCCGTTGATCGTGCCGCCGAAGGCGTAGAGCGAACCGCCCGCGTTGATCTGGACCGGCCCGTTCTGGGTCGCGTCCTGCAGGCAGACCACGCCGGTGACGGTCAGCGGGCCGTCGTGCTTACCGGTGATCGTCTGCGTGCACGCCGGGGTCGGCTTGGCCAGGAACTCGACCTCCGCCACGGTGGCCTGTCCCTCGAACTCCAGCCGGTACTGGGTATAGCGGCTGGGCTTGGCGACCTGGAACGCCTTGGTCTGCTGGCGCCACGCGAACGACTGGCCCTTGCGCTCGTCCACCACGGCCCAGTTCTTGCCGTCGAACGAACCCTTGAGCACCCAGTTCGCCGGGTCGCGGCCGGTGGTCTTGCCCGACGTCACCGTGTAGTACGTGACCACGTCGTGCGGACGGGCCGCGGTGTAGGCGACGGTGTCCAGGGTGGCCTCGGTCTGCGAGCTGTTGTCGAACACCTCCGCCGGGCCACTGTTGGTGCCGTTGCCGGACACGTCGCGCAGCGGCTGCGGCACGGCGTTGCCCTTGGTCAGCGACGGGAACACCGCGTCGGCGCCGGTGCCCCAGTTCGACGGTTTCGGGCCCATGTCGAAGTCCAGCGTGCCGCCCGCCGCGAGCAGGTCGTGCGGCAGGAAGGTCTTGTCATAGGCCTTGCCGTTGACCTTCAGGCCCTGCACGTAGACGTTCTGCGCGTTGTTCTTCGGCGCGTTGATGACGAGTTTCTTGCCGTTCTCCAGGTTGATCGTGGCCTTGGTGAACAGCGGCGACCCGATGGCGTAGTTCGGGCTGCCCATCTGCACCGGGTAGAAGCCCAGCGCGCTGAAGATGTACCACGCGGACATCTCGCCGTTGTCCTCGTCACCGGCGTAGCCCTGGCCGATCTCGCTGCCCAGGTAGAGCCGAGAGAGGATCTCGCGGACCTTGGCCTGGGTCTTGGAGGGCTGACCGGTGAAGTCGTACATGTACGGGATGTGGTGCGAGGGCTGGTTGGAGTGGCCGTACTGGCCCATCCGCACGTCCCGGGCCTCGATCATCTCGTGGATGATGCCGCCGTACGAGCCGGGGAACCGCGCGGTCTCCGGGGTGGCGAAGAACTGGTCCAGCTTCTGCGCCAGCTTGTCCCGCCCGCCGTACAGGTTGGCCAGGCCCTGGCCGTCCTGCGGCACGGTGAACGCCATGTTCCAGCCGTCGGTCTCGGTGTAGTCGTAGCCCCACACGCGCGGGTCGTACTGGTCCTTGGTCCAGCGCCACGACCCGTCGTCGTTGCGGCCCTGGAAGAACCCGACCGACTTGTCGAACATGTTCACGTAGTTCTGCGCCCGGTTGCGGAAGTACTCGGCGTTCTCCTTGTACTCCTGCCTGCGCGGGTCGTTCGGCGCCGCCTTGTCGTACAGCGCCTGGGCCAGTTGCGCGATGCCGAAGTCGTTGACGTAGCCCTCCATCGCCCACGACATGCCCTCGCCGACCGACGTCGGCGTGTAGCCGAGGAAGATCGACTTGTCGATGCCCTTGCGGCCGACGCTGGAGTTGGTGACGTTCGGCGGGGTGACCGTGGCGTTGCGGATCGCGGCGTCGTAGGCGGCCACGGCGTCGAAGTTGCTGATGCCCTTGACGTAGGCGTCCGCGAACGCGACGTCCGAGCTGGTGCCGGTCATCAGGTTGGCGTAGCCGGGGGAGGACCAGCGGGCGATCCAGCCGCCGTCGCGGTACTGCTGGACGAACCCGTCCACCATCTCGCCTGCCTTGCTGGGCGTGAGCAGGGCGTAGGCGGGCCAGGTGGTGCGGTAGGTGTCCCAGAACCCGTTGTTGACGTAGACCTTGCCGTCGACGATCTTGGCGCCGGTCTGCGTCGGGGTGTTCTGGCCGGTGTTCGGCGACCAGGCGCTGGCGTACTGGTACTTCGGCGCCTGGGCGGTGCCGGTGTTCTCGAACCCGGAGTTCGGGTACAGCAACAGCCGGTACAGGTTGGAGTACAGCGTGGTGCGCTGGTCGTCGGAGGCGCCCTCGACCTCGATCACCTTGAGCTGGTCGTCCCACGCCTTCTGCGCGCGGTCGCGGACCGTCTCCAGCGTGTCGCTCGCGGAGACCTCCATCTCCAGGTTCCTGCGGGCCTGCTCGACGCTGATCAGCGAGGTGGCGATCTTCATCGTGACCTGGCGGACGTCGCCGAACTTGAAGTAGCCGGTGACGTTCGAGCCGCCGCCACCGGGCAGCTTGCCGCTCGCGGTGACCGGCTGGTCGAAGGTGGCGTAGACGAACAGCCGGCCGGCGCCCGCGGACAGTCCACTTCGGACATCCGAGTAGCCGGTGATCGTCCTGCCGGCCGCGTCCAGGGTGAGACCGCCGTTGTTGTTCACGTTGTCGAAGATCAGGTTCGCCTGGCCGGGGAAGCCGAACCGGAACACCGCCGCGTGGTCGGTCGGCGTGAGCTCGGTCTTCACCCCGTTCTCGAACTGGACGCTGTAGTAGTGCGCCTTGGCGACCTCGTTGTCGTGCTTGAACGGCAACGCCCGCGCACCACGGTTGGCGTTGGGCACGCCGTCGGCGGTGGACGGCATCACCTGGAAGGTCTGCCGGTCACCCATCCAGGGGCTGGGCTCGTGGCTGGCCGTGAACGCCTGCAGCGTCGGCAGGTTGTCGGCGTTGTTGACCTTGCTGTAGTGGTACAGCCAGTCGGTGGAGTCCGCGTTGGTCATCGGGGTCCAGAAGTTGAACCCATGCGGGACCGCGGTCGCCGGGTAGTTGTTGCCGCGCGAGAAGCTGCTCGTGGCGTTGGTGCCGCGGGTGGTCAGCACGTAGTCCGACAGGTGGCTGCGCGCCGGGGCCTGCGGGCTGCCGACGACGCGGATGTCGTCCACCCAGCCCTTGAACCCGGTGGGGCCGTTCGGGTTGTCGTAGGCCAGCAGGATCCGGTCGATCGTCTTGCCCGCGGCGACCGCGCCGATGGACGAGGCGATGTTGTTCCACTGGTTGGTGTACAACGCCTTCGAGGCACCCTGGCCCTGCGGGGTGAGCGGGAACCCGCGCTGGTCGACGGCCTTGAGGTCGCTCAGGTAGGTGCCGTCGGTGAACGCCAGGTCGACCGACGCGTACGTGCCCGGATAGTTCAGGTCGTCCAGCAGGAACTCGGGGAAGATCTTGTAGGACAGCTGCGTGGTGGGCGTGACGACAACGTTGACGTCGAACACCTTGTTGTACGAGTACGCGCGGCCCTGGGCCAGATGCGTGCCGACGTACCGGAACGCCTTGAGACCGGTGAAGCCGACCTTGGTCTTGCTGGTGTAGGCGCTGGTCGGGCCGTTGCCGATCTGCGTGGTCATGTTCGGCGCGATGGCGATGCGGGCCTCGGCCTGCGGAGTGGTCTCGGAGAACTGCACCTCGGCCAGCTGCACGATCGGGTCGCCGTTGTTGGCGGTGAAGTCCAGCCGGTAGTAGAGGTAGTCCGCGCCGCCGGTGAACTTGTACTCCTTGGTCTGGAACCGCTGGTCCCAGCTCTGCCCGGTCTGCTTGTCCAGGTCGGTCCAGGACTGGCCGTCGTTGGAGCCGCGCAGGGTCCAGTCCCGCGGGTCGCGGCCGGGGAAGTCGTTGGCCGAGGTCAGCGCGTAGCGCACGACGTTGACCGGTTCGCTGAACTTGAACTGCACCCAGCCGGTCGACTCGAACACCAGCCACTTGGTGTTCGGGTCGTGGTCGACCAGGTTCTCCTTGACCTCACCGGACCCGGAGTTCTCGCCGTTCGCGGTGACCTCGGTGACCTTGTCGGTGATGTCGCCGGGGATGCGGGTGGGGTCGTCACCGTTGACGCCCGAGGCCTTGGGCGTGCCGTCCGGCAGGGTCTCGGCGGTGTCGGTCCACGCCGGCTGCGGGTCGCCCGGTTCGAACGACGAGTAGAAGTCCGTGTTGCCTCCCGGCTGCGCCTGCGCGGGTGCCGCGAGCACCGTCGTCGACAATGCCACGCCCACGGCCGCGGCCGCCAGGCGGGAGATCAGCGGTCTTGGCCAGGCATTTCGCCGGTAGCCCATGTTTCGCCTCCGCGTTGAGGAACGCCCCTGCCCCCGGGGCCGCGAACAGGGGAACTCAGCCATGACATCGATGTCAATAGCTCGTTGAGACCTGACACCGAACTGTCTCGCGACTACGACACCTGGCCTACGACGACCGGGGGAGTCCGGAGAGGACGGTGTCCACAATGGCTTCGGCGAAGCCGCTTTCCAGTGCGGTCTGCCGGATCAGCACGCGGTACCAGACCGCGCCGGCCAGCAGGTCGATCACCATCGCCGGGTCGACGTCCGCGGTCAGCTCACCGCGCTGCCGGGCCCGGTCGAAGATCGGTTTCTCGCTCTCCATCCGCTCCGCGCAGAACATCCGCACCAGGCCGGCCAGGCCGGGCCGCTCCAGCCCGCCGAGCGCGGCCGTGGCGACCTTGCCGCTGGGCACCGCGGTGAGCATCCGGATCACCTGGTGGGTCACCGCGATCAGGTCGCCGCGCAGGCTGCCGGTGTCCTCGGTGTTCTTCTCCAGCACCTCGCGGTCGATCATCGCCGCGGCCAGCAGGGCGTCCTTGGAGGGGTACCAGCGGTAGATGGTGGTCTTGTTGACCTTGGACCGCGCGGCCACGCCTTCGATGGTCAGTCCGTCGTAGCCGTGCTGCATCAGCAGGTCGAGGGTGGCCTGGAAGATCGCGGCCGCCTGGCGCGGGCCGCGGCCCTCGGTGCGGGTGGCGCGAAACACAAGCAAAACACTACGCGACGTTGCGTTGTCCCAGCGCGGCTCGGTACGGTGGAATGCAACGCACCGTTGCGTTGCATTCACCCCTGTGGAGGAACTGCGATGGGCAGCAAGTGGACGGCCGCCGACATCCCCGATCAGACCGGCCGGACCGCCGTGGTCACCGGCGCCAACAGCGGATTGGGCCTGGTCACGGCCCAGGAGCTGGCTCGCGCGGGTGCTCACGTCGTGGTCGCGTGCCGGGACCTGACCAAGGGCTCGGCCGCGGTCTCGACCATCCGCTCGGCAGTCCCCGATGCGTCGCTGTCGCTCGAACGGCTGGATCTTGCCGACCTGTTGTCGGTGCGCGAGTTCGCCGAGGTGATGGCCAAGGAGCACGACGGCCTCGACCTGCTGATCAACAACGCTGGCATCATGGCCGTGCCCAAGGGGACGACGGCCGACGGCTTCGAGTCCCAGTTCGGCACCAACCACCTGGGCCACTTCGCCCTGACCGGCCGGCTGGCCGAAATGCTGTCCGCCCGGCCGGGCAGCCGTGTGGTGACCGTGTCCAGCGGCATGCACCGGATCGGCCGCATCCGGTTCGACGACCTGCAGAGCACCCGCCGCTACCAGAACTGGCTGGCCTACGGTCAGTCGAAACTGGCCAACCTGCTGTTCGCCTTCGAACTCGACCGCCGTGCGCCGTTCGGCAGCTACGCCTCGCACCCCGGTTACGCCAACACCAACCTGCAGAACGCGGTCACGCAGGCCACTGGCAGCAAGCTCGTCGAGCGGGCCGTGTCGCTGTTCACGCGCACCTTCGCCCAGTCCATGGAGATGGGCGCGCTGCCGAGCCTGTACGCGGCCACGTATCCCGGTCTTCCCGGCGGCAGCTTCATCGGCCCGGACAACTTTTTCGAACAGCGCGGCCACCCCACGATCGTGCGCGCCCGCAAACCCGCGTACAACGAGGCCGACGCCCGCCGTCTCTGGGAAGTCTCCGAGGAGCTGACAAACGTCACATTCCCGTTCACCGGGGCGGAAAACAAGTGACCCTCAACGTCCATTGAGGACAATTCTTGGTTCGCCGGGATACGAAGGTCAGATCAACTCCCGGGTTTGGTGAATCTCTTGCGGGAGAGCGGCTTGCCGGCCCGTGAACGCCCGGTTTGCCGCTCTGGTACCGAAAGCGGTCCTATCGAAACGTCGTCGCGATATCACGCTGTTGTGCACCCCGAACTGATTGGTCTATACCTTGTCCGGGGTGCAATCGAAGTGCGCGTCGAGGAGGACCCGTGAACCCGTCCCGTTGCTGTTGCCCGGTCCATGATTCGCCACGCCGAACGGGACTGTTCGGCAAGCTGTTCTCCGGCTGGTTATCCGATTCCGTGATCGTCTAGGCCGGCAGGTGGGGGTGTCCTGCAGACAGGCCTTGGTGGGCAGGCAGACCGAGACCACGGCACTGCACCAGGTGCTGGACCGGCTGGCCACGGGCCGACCACAGGTCGTGGAGATCTACGGGGATCCGGGGATCGGCAAGACCAGGCTGCTAGACGAGCTGGCCGGCCTTGCCACGGACCGCAAGCTGGCCCTCCTGGCCGCCCGGTCGAGCGAGTACCAGCAACACATCCCGTTCGGGGTGGTCACCGAAGCGTTGAGCGGGCTCGGTTCCCGCGACGAACTGGCGACGCCGCAGAGCAGCGACCGGTACCGGGCGTACCGCTCGGTCCGCGAGGTGCTGATCCGGCACGCCCAGCCGCCGGGGCTGGCGTTGCTGTTCGACGATCTGCACTGGGCCGACGAGGCCTCGCACGATCTGCTCGAACAGCTGCTGCTGGACATGCCACCGGTCGCGTTGCTGGTCGCGGTCGCCTACCGGGACCACCACGTCCCGCCCGGGCTGCCGGCCGCGTTCACCCGCACGAGGGCGGACGTGACCCGGCTGGCGCTGGAACCGTTGACCGAGAGCGACATCGCGGAGCTGTCGCCGGACCTACCGGTCCGGCGGCTGCGGCTGGTGCTGCGCGCCAGCGGCGGCAACCCGCTCTACCTGGACGCGCTCGGCCCGGTCGACGACGCGACCCTGGAGGTGCTGGCCGACCAGGACCGTGCCGACCCGCGGGACATCCCGGGCCGGCTGCATGCGTTGCTGGACACCGAGTTGCGCCGGCTGGACCCGGTGCAACGGCTGGTGGCCCAGGCCATCGCGATCGCCGGTGACCCGGCGGAGCTCGATCTGGTGCTGGGCATCGCCGACCGGCCGGAGGCCGAGGTGTTCCCGGCGCTGGATGCCCTGGTCGCGCTCGGCGTGGTGCATCCGGCCGGGTTCCGGTTCCGCTTCCGGCATCCGTTGCTGCGCATGGCCGCCTACCAGTCGGCCGGACCGGCCTGGCGGATCTGCGCGCACCGCCGCGCGGAGCTGCACCTGCGCAGCCGGGGCGGGTCGTTGCCGTTGCGTGCCCACCACCTGAGCCGGGCCGCCCGCTACGGCGACACCGACGTGGCCGGGGTTCTGGTCCAGGCCGCGGTCGAGACGCTGGGCACCGCACCGGCCGACTCCGCGGTGTGGACGCGCACCGCGCTTCGGCTGCTCCCCCCGGACGCCGACACCACGACCCGCACGGATTTGCTTCTGCTGCAAGCAGATGCGTTGGGCCGCAGCGAAGGACTGGCCGAGAGCAGGCGGATCCTGCACGAGGTGATCGAACACGCCGGGCCCCGGCGCTGGGAGGCGGTCCTGCACTGCGCGACCGCCGACCGCCTCCTGGGCCGGCTGGATGAAGCCCGTGCCCTGCTGGAGACCGAACTCGGCGAAGCCGTCCCGGCGGCCGGCCGGGGCGCGCTCACCATCGAGCTGGCCGCGACGAACCTCCTGCTCGACGACCCGCAGCGGTGCATCCGGCACGCCACCGCCGCGGTCGCCGACGGGCTGCGCATCGGCGAGCGATGCCAGGTCGCGTCCGGCCGGGTACTGCTCGGCATGGCGTCGCTGCGTGACGGTGACGTCGTGGCCGCCCGGCACCGGCTGACCGAGGCGGCCCGGCTCGTCGACGGCCTGTCCGACGCGGAACTCCGGGAATGGCTGAGCATCCTGCCGATGCTGGCGTGGCTGGAACTGCATCTGGAGCGCTACCCGGACGCCGACCGGCACCTGGCCCGAGGCTTGGAGATCGCCCACACCTCCGGCCTGGCCCGGGTTCTGCCCTACCTGTACACCGTGCGGTCGGCGCTGGCCGAACGCACCGGCCGCCTCGATGTCGCCTGCTCCGCGCTCGTCGACGCCCGGGACGCCTCCGCGGCGATCGGCAGCACGGAGACCAACGGGATGGCCGGGGCGGTCGAGTTGTGGGTGACGTTGTGGCATCGCGGCCCGCAGGCGGCGCTCGACCTCGCGGACGGCGCCCGGCCTCGGTCCCGTTGGTGGGCCGAGGAAGCCGACGCCGCGCGGGTCACCGCCCTGCTGATCGCGGGCCGTCCCACCGCGGCCGCCACCCAGATCGCCGAGCACCTCCAGATCGGCAAAGGCGGCCTGACCAACGCGCACTGGTATTCCTCCTTAGCGCTGGCAGAGCTCGCGTTGGGCGCCCGGGACGAGGCCGTCAAGCTGTCGGAGGACGCGGTGCGGTTCGCCGACGAGCTGGATGTGCCCTACCAGCGCGGGATTACCCAGATGGCGTACGCCCGGGTGCTCGCCGGCTGCGGGCAGCACGGTCAGGCCTTGGCACAGGCGGAGCTGGCGGTGGACTGGTTCGTCACCGCCGGGGCGCCGCTGCACGCCGCGATGGCCCACGGTGTCGTCGCGGAAAACCTTGCCGCGTCAGGGGATCTGCAACGGGCCCGGGTGGAGTTCGGCCTGGCCAAATCCGGCTACGCGGCCTGCGGCGCCACCTGGCTGCTGACCAAGGTGCGCAACAGCGAAAGCCGCCTCGGCGCGCGCACCCCGCGGCCACGCCGGGCGGGCGAGGCCGGCACCGTCGAGGTGCTGTCGGACCGTGAGCGGGAGATCGCCCAGCTGGTGGCCAACGGCATGACCAACCGTGAGATCGCCGCCCGCCTGTACCTGTCCGCCAAGACCGTGGAGGGACACCTGGCCCGCGTGTTCACCAAGCTCGACGTCAAGTCCCGCGTCGGCGTGGCCCAGCGCCTCGCCGCCGCGGCCACCTAAGGCAGCAGCAGCGGCCGGAAGAACTCGCGGATCTCCGTGACGAGCGCTTCCGGCCGCTCCAGGGCGGCGAAGTGACCGCCCCGGTCGAAAACGACCTCAGTCCCGGCCGGTTCCCGAGTACACCACCGGCCGGTCCATCCAGGCCGTGTGGGAGTCGAGAGCCTCGGGTGCACCGGCGCAGATGACGTACCGGCCAGGAGTGATCGTCGAGTACCGGCCGTAGAGCGCGGCCACGCAGTCGTTGTGCAACTGCTTGGGCGACACCGGTTCCTCGGGCGCGAGGTACGCCACCAGCTCACCGTCCACAAAGAACACCCCGCTGGCCGCCCCAGGCAGGACGTCGGCCAGCAACCGCCGTACCGCCGCCAGCTCGACCCAGCCGTACTCGTGCTGAACCCACCCCTCACCCCGCTCCACCGCAACCACGCCGGTGATCGCGGACACCTCACTGATCGGCACCGGCCCCGCCGCCGACGCGACCACCAGCGCCTCCAAGCCGCGCAGCACACCCTCGATATCGGCCTCCGGCAGGTAACGGGTGTCGCCATACAGCGCGACCTGCAGGTGGCTGCCCGCGCTGAGCACCGTGAACAGGCACGCCACCGGGTAGAACGTCTGCGGCAGCCACACGAAACGGCTGCTGTCCTGTCCCTCGTCGGACAGGACCGTCCGGTCTTCCATGGTCGCGCTCACGTCGTTGACAACGCAGTCACGGTGGAACCGGGTGCCGCGGTTGGTGGCGATCGCGTCCAGGATCGGCCACAGTCCCTTGGCGTCGAACTTCCCGTAGCGGTAGGAGTTCATCGTGGCCAGCCGGACCGCGCGAATGGTGTCGTCCACAGTGGAGTCACCCAGGTCGAACGGGATGAGCGCGTCCTGCGCGACCGTGCCGACATACGCGGCCATATCCGGACGGAACCTGTTGCCGCACATGGACACCACCGCGGCCGCCGAGGTACCGGCGCGGACCGCCAGCAGCGTCGCCGCCATCGCCAGCAGCACCGTCGAGTGGCTGACCCCGGTCCGTTCCACCGTCGCGGGCAGCGCCAGCCCGGCCTTGCGGGACCCGAAGTAGGCCTCCCGCGACCCGGGCTGGCCCTGAGTGGGCATCGCGAACATGCTCTGCGGCAGGCGGCGCAGCTGGGTGTCCCAGTACCGCAACGCCGACGCGGCCCGGCGCCGCGCAGGCGGTTCGGCCTCCTGCGCGGCGACATCCAGCGGCTGCGGCACGGCAGGCCCGGCGATCCGCGCCGCGGGATCGTCCAGCATCGCCGCGAACTGACCGGCGAGCAACTGCATGCTGGTGTAGTCGGCGGCCAGATGGGACAACGCGAGCGCGACCAGATAGGGCACGCCGTCGCGGGTCGCGATCGAGACGCGGAACGGCAGATCGCGCCCGAAGTTGAACCGGGTGGCCATGATCCGCTCCCGCAGCACGGACTCCGCGTCCTCCTCAGCGAGTTCCCGCACGTCGGCCACCAACGTGCCCGACCCGATCACGTGCTGTGTCGCGGGCGGCCCCGGCTGGATCGTCGTACGCAGACTCTCGTGCCGCGCCAGCAGAACAGCGACCGAGGCACGGATGTCCGCCAGGCCGCGGCCCGGCGGCACCGGGACGAACCGGCACAGGATGTCCGACCGCTCCTGCTCCTGCTCGCCGATCCACTCCAGCACGTTCCCCTGACCCAGCGTGACCGGGCCACTGCCCGCCCGGTGACCCGCGAAGTCCACCTCGAGATGTTTCATGGCCGCACGCTAGCCAGCCGGGGTAGCGCGAGCATGGGGTGAAACCCTTGCTCGGTCACCGGTTTTCCAGCCGTGGTGTGGACCGGCCGCGCGGCCCGCGGACACCATCGAGCACCGTGAGCACACCTCTGACGCTGCACCGCCACGCCGCCGCCGACGCCCGCGCCCTGCTCGACGAGGCCGTCGCCGTGCACCAGGAGATCTACGCCGGCCAGGGCGTCCCGTACTTCTCGGCCGACCGGTTCCGCGACCGGCTCGCGGTGGCGTTGCGCCAGCCCGAGTTCGAGCTGGTGGCCGCCTGCGACCAGGACCGGATCACTGGCTACCTCTACGGGTTCGCGCTGCCCCGCTGGACCCGGTGGTGGACGCCGTTCGCGGGCGTGCTGCCCGCCGAGCTGACCAGGGAGACCGGCGACCGCACGGTGTTCATCCAGGAGATCATGGTCCGCGCGCCCTGGCGGGGCCGGGGCATCGCCCGCCGCCTGCACGACGAGTTCCTCGCCGCCCGCGCCGAACAGCGCGGCCTGATCTGCGTCGAGCCGGGCAACGAACCCGCCCGCTCGGCCTACCTGCGCTGGGGCTGGCGGCCGCTGGGCAGCACCACGTTCGACCCGGCCGGGCCGGTGTTCGACTGCCTGGTCAAGACCCTTGCCCCCGGTGAACAGGGGTGCCCATAGGGGTTTGCCCGCATGCTCGCCGGGGCCGGGGATCCCTAGCGTCGACCGGCATGCGAGCCACAACCCTGGAGCGGGTCGAGGCGTTCCTGCCGGACCGATCCGTGCCGATCGAGCACCTCGGCGACTCGCTGGGACTGCACAAGTACGTGGTACGGATGTTCCGCAACATCCATGGGTTCGACCGGGTGCACGACGACCCGGCGCTCGACCTGTTCGGTCTCGTGGCCGCCGCGGGTGAACGAGTCGTGCGCGAGCTGCCGGACCCGGGGGTGATCCGGTACCTGCTGTTCGCGCACACCGTCCTGGACGTCACCCCCTCGCACATCGACGCCGCCGACGTGCTGCGCCAGGCACTGGGCCTGGCCGCCGACGTCGAGGCGTTCGGCGTCAGCCACCAGCACTGCGCGAGCGGCCTGGCCGCCATCGACATCGCCGGTGAACTGCTGCGCGCCGACGGCGACCCGGCCGCCCGCGCCCTCGTGCTGACCGGCGAAAAGCCCGTCACCGCGCGGTTCCGGGTGGTCAACAACACCACCATCCTCGGCGAGGCCTCGACGGCGTGCCTGGTCAGCGCGGGCGGTGACGGCGACATCATGCGCTCGTACGCCACCAAGACCCAGGTGCTGTTCTCCGACGGCGTGTACCTGGCCGACGACCGGGTGCAGGAGTTCCACGACAACTACACCCCGTTCCTGATCGAGACGGTCGAGCGCGCGGTCGAACGCGCCGGGGTGACGCTGGACGACATCACCCTCCTGGTGCCGCACAACGTGAGCCGGCTGCTGTGGCTGCGCACTCTCGAGGAGCTGAAGTTCGACCGCTCCCGGGTCTACTTCGACAACATCCCCCGCTACAGCCACTGCTGCTGCGCGGACCCGTTCCTGAACTACACCACGCTGCGCCGCGAGGGCCGGCTGGTCCACGGCGGCCTGTACCTGCTGACCTCGGTCGGCATGGGCGCCACCTACTCGGCGATGGTGGTCGAGCACACCGGAGAGGGCTCATGACCGGATATCTGCGCGCGATCAAGTCCGCCCTGACGGGTTCGCCGGACACGCCTCTGGTGCTGCTGTGCAACTTCGAGGCCGAGGCGCAGTGGGCACGGCGGCACGTCGGGCTGCCCGGTGTCGGGTTCTCCGCGTCCACCGACATGGTGCACCGGATGGAGGAACTCGGTGTGCTGCTGGCCGGTCCCGGCGACACTCTGGTGCTGTCGCACGATCTCGACCCCGGTTTCCGGTCCTACATCGCGGAACTGGGCTTCGAACCGCCCGAGATCGTGGTTCCGTCGGATGTCCGACCAGGACGGTCCACAACGGACAATGCTATCGCCTCACCCGGCACCGTCGACCGGTTGACCCGCACTGGCGGCACGCTGCTGCCGATGGGCACCTCGGAGGCCGAACAGAAACTCGCCGCCGAGACCGGCCTGCCGCTGGCAGTGCCCAGCGCTGAGGTGTTCGAACGGGTCAACAGCAAGATCTACAGCCGCCGTCTGGTCGAGGCGGCCGGGCTGCGTCCAGTTCCGGGGTACTGCTGTGAGACCGCTGATGAGTTCCTCGCCGTGCTCGACACCTACAGCGACGGCACTACTCTCGTGGTGAAAGACGCCTACGGGGTGTCCGGCAAGGGCCTCCTGGTGCTCGACAGCCGCGCCAAAGTGGACGGTCTGGCCAAGCTGGTCCGCCGCCGTGCCACCAGAACCGGCGACGGCCGTCTGCATGTGGTCGTCGAGCACTGGCTGCCCAAGCGGTTCGACCTCAACTACCAGCTCACGGTCGCCCGCGACGGCACGATCACCTACGACTTCGTCAAACAGGCGCTCACCGAAGGCGGTGTCCACAAGGGACACTTGTCGCCGGTCGACCTGCCCGCCCGTCAGCACGAGGAACTGCGCCAAGCGGTGGACGCCGTCGGCACGCGGCTGTTCGCCGACGGGTTCCACGGCGTCGCCGGGGTGGACGCGATCCTGGGCGAGGATGGCGTGCTCTACCCGGTCCTGGAGATCAACGCCCGGCTGAACATGTCGACCTACCAAGGCGGCGTCACCGAACGCCTGGTCCCGCCCGGGCACGTCTGCCTGGCCCGGCACTACCCGCTGCGGCTGGCCGCGCCGATCACGTTCGCCGATGTGCGCCGGGTCCTCGGCCCGCTCCTGGCCGACCGGAGCGTGATCGTCACCTGCTTCGGCACGGTCAACGCGAACGCCTCGGGCGAACCGCCGTTCGACGGGCGGCTCTACACCATGCTCGTCGCCCCCGACCGCACCCGCCTGGCCGGACTGGACTCCGCCGCCACTGCCGCGCTGAAGACCTTGGAGGACTGATGACCAGTGAGTTCACCGTGCAGGGCCGGCCGATCAGCGAACTGGCCGACGAGTTCGGCACGCCGATGTACCTCTACGACGGCGATGTGCTGCGGGACGTGTACGGCTCGCTGCGTGCCCGGCTGACCCCGGAGCTGGACATCTTCTACTCCGCCAAGGCCAACCCGAACGTCAGCGTGTGCGCCGTGCTGCGGTCGCTGGGCGCCGGGCTGGAGGTGTCCTCGATGGCCGAGCTGATCACCGCCCGCCGCGCGGGCGCCGCCGTGCAGGACATCATCTTCCTCGGGCCGGGCAAGTCCGTGGCCGAACTGCGGGCCTGCGCCGAAGCCGGTGTGCACGCGATCGTGTGCGAGTCGCTGGAGGAACTGGAACTCGTCAACGGCCTCGGGTTACCCCGGCCCGTCGATGTGATGCTGCGGGTCAACCCGTCGTTCACCGCCAAGGGCGCCCGGCTGTCGATGGGCGGCAAACCCCGCCAGTTCGGCATCGACCAGGAGGTCCTGCTCCGCTCGCGGTCGTTCCTCCGGTCGTTGCCCGGCGTGCGGGTGATCGGTGTGCACGGCTACATGGGCACCCGGATCCTGGACGCGGCCGCCATCGTCGACAACACCCGCGGGATTCTCAATGCGGCCGAGGAACTCTCCGCCGAGCTCGGCTTTGAGCTGTCCACAGTAGACGTCGGTGGCGGGATCGGCGTGCCCTACTTCGACAACGAGAAGGACATCGACCTCGACCAGCTCGCCGTCGGGGTCAACGCCGCCGTCACGGACTTCCTGGCCCGCAACCCCGGCCGCCGGGTGATCACCGAACTGGGCCGCTACCTGGTCGGCTGGTGCGGCACGTACGTCGTACGAGCCCGGTACGTCAAGGAGTCCATGGGGGAGTGGTTCGTCGTCGCCGACGGCGGCACCAACCACCACATGGCCGCGGTCGGCATCGGCAGCTTCGTCAAACGCAACTTCCCGGTGCGCTCGCTGACCCGGTACACCGACCCCGAGCTGCGGCCCTACAACGTGACCGGTCCACTGTGCACACCCAACGACGTTGTGGCCAAACAGGTCGCGCTGCCCGAGGTCCGCCCGGGCGACCTGCTCGGGGTGGAGCGCTCCGGCGCCTACGGCCCGTCCGCCTCACCCGGCCTGTTCCTCAGCCACGGCTACCCGGCCGAGGTCCTGGTCCTCGACGGCACCGCGCACCTCGTGCGCCTGCGCGACACCGTCGACGACCTGCTCAACAAGCAACTGCTGATCGCACTCTAAGGAGACTCCGAACATGGACCGCGCGAGCATTCTCAAGACCGTCACCAACGCGCTGACCGAGGTCATGCAACGCGACTACTCCGATGCGACCGAGGAGACCCGCCTGTTCGAGGACCTGCACCTGGACTCCACCTCGGTGCTCACCCTGCTGATGGCGCTGGAGGACCACACCGGCATCGAGGTCGACCCGGAGTCCTTGCAGATGGACAACTTCCGCACGCTGGGCACCCTGGCCGACTACCTGCAGGCCAATCTCGACGTCGCCGTATGAGCCTGTCGCTCACCGCGGCGGCCGCCTACGTGGCCGACTACCGCAACCCCTACGAACGTGACGAGTGGCTGGTCGCCTACCAGACCGACCTGCTCGCCCCGTTCGGGGTGGCCTTCGAGGAGCAGCGGCTCGAACGCGGCCCCGGCATCCTGTTCCAGGAACTGGCCGAGCACGCGCTCGACCGGCTGCCCGAGCCGCCCGCGCCGGACCTGATCGTGGTGGCCTACGGGATGAACGACCTGTACCCGTTCCGGTGCATCGGCGGGCATGTGGACCGGTTGCTGGGCGGTGGCTCGGAGAACTTCGCGGTGTCCGAACAGGGCCTGCGCGCCCCGTTCACCGCGTTGCGCATCGCCGACGCCTACGCCCGGTCCGGCCGCTGCCGGCAAGGCGCGGTTGTCGTGGTCGAGCAGAGCACGATCGGCAACGACGATCCGATCGCCCGCGACGGGCTGGCCGACTCGGCCGCGATCCTCGTGCTCGGCTCCGGTGGTCCGTGGCGGCTGGGGACGATCCCGCCCGCGTCTCCGCACTTGACCGCGTTGATCACCCAGGCAGCGGGCGGACAGCCCGCCTTGGTGGTGGCCGGACCTTGGACCGACCCCACGGCGGTCGCTGCTGCGGGCCTGCCGGTTCATCAGGTCTCCCGCGGCTCGTACTGCACCAGCGTCTGGCTGGATCTGGCCCGGCACCACGAAACCTGGGCGCACACCGAGAACGCGCTCGTGCTGTGCGACACCGACCCCCGCACCGGGCGAAGCCACGCGGCGTTGCTGCGCCGCCACACCGAGGAGAGCGCATGAGTGCCTATGCGGCGCAACTAGACCTACTGCACCGGCAGGCGGGTGGCACCACGCCGGTCGCGTCGGCGTCCGGCGTGGTGCTCGGCTCGCTCAACGTCGTTCCCGATAGCCCCGACCATCCGCTGGCGCGGTTCGGCCTGGGCGTCGGACATGCCGTGCCCTCCACGCCGGATGCCCGCGAGGAGTTCGCCACCGGGCTGCTCGGCCTGCACCGAAGCCTGCTGCGGCAAGGAATCGCGCACGCGATGCGGCACCTGGCCAACCGGTCCTCGACCGGCGCCCCGCTGCTGGACCGGCAACTCGTCCAGGCCGCGCTGGCCGATGTCGCCCTGGAGATCCGCGAGACCGCGGCGCTGCCGGTCGCCGATCCCGCTGCCCGCTGGCGGGCCCACCAAGCGCTCGTGGCTGCGGGACGGCTGCTGCTGAGCCTGCTCGGCGCGAGCAGCTTCCTCGTCTCCGGCCCCGGCGGCGACCTGCACCTCGCCGAGGTCACCGGCAACGTCTACCTGCGTGAGGAGGCGGCATGACCGCGCTGTCGGAGGACCTGCTGGACGACTCGCTGCTCCGGCTGCGCGAGCGCTGCCGGGAGGTCGCCCCGTCCCTGCGCGACCTGGGCATGGCGCTGGACCGTGACCCGGACGCGATCACCGAGTACCTGCACCTGCCCGCGTTCGACCTGCTCGACCAGATCTTCACCCCGCCGGAGTACCAGAAACGCACGGATGTCGAGTCGTTCGACCCGAGCTGCACCGCCCTTGTCGTGATCCTGGAGGCCATCTCCCACGGTGACCCGAACGCCGTACTGGCCGCGCCCGGCGCCGGGCTGTCCCGGGACGTCGTGCGGGAACTGGGCGACGATGCCCAGCGCGACGAGTACTTCGGCCGGGTCGTCGACGGTCCCACGTGGACGTTCTTCGGGCTGACCGAACCGGGCAAGGGCTCGGCCGCGTTGGAGCTGGAGACCACGCTCACTCCCGCTCCGGACGGCGACGGGTTCCTGCTCAACGGCGAGAAGCGCTACATCGGCAACGGCGCCCGGGCCCAGATCGGTGTCGTGTTCTGCCGTCGCGCGCCGGGTCCGTGGGGGATCGAGGTGGTCGTGATCGACCCGTCCGATCCCGGGTTCGAGGGCTCGCTGTTGCCGATGGTCGGCCTGCGGGGTGCCCGGATCAGCCGTCTGGTGTTCAACAACGTGCGCATCCCCGCGGACAAGGTGCTCGGCCGTCATCGCCCGCCCAGCCGCCGCGGTGTTTACGGGGCTTTGCATGCGTTGCTGCGGTTCCGGCCCGGGCTGGCGGCGATGACTCTCGGCCAGACCCAGGCCGTCTGCGACTACCTTCGTGCACATCGACCGGTGCTCCCGGCCTGGGACCGGTCCAGAGTGGACGGACTCGAGGACCGGGTGTCCGCTGTGCGGCAGGCGGTCCACGAGGTCGCCGCCGACATCGACCACGGGGTGGTCAACCAGCACCGGGTCGGCGCGGTCAAGATGCGCGCGGCCCAGCTCGGCGAACGGGCCACCCTGCTGGCCGCCGAACTGCTCGGCCCGGCCTCGCTGATCGAGCACCCGTGGCTGGAGAAGGCCTACCGGGACCTGCGCGCGTTCGAGTTCATGGAGGGCACGAGCAACTTGCACCGGCTGTCGGTGTTCCAGGGTCTGCTGAAGAACGACTTCCTCCCGGGAGGCGAGCCGGATGCGGCTTGGGATTGACCTGGCCACCCGCGACGAGCTGACGCGGCTGCTGGCCCGCGACTGGTTCCGGCGGTTCGCCTTCGCCCGTGCCGAGCTGGACCACGCCGCCACCCTGGCGGCCGGCCGGGCGGCCGAATTCCTGGCCGGCCGGTTCGCCGTGAAGGAGGCCGTGCTCAAGGTCCTGGGCACCGGCCTGTTCCAGGGCGTGGTGCCCAGCCACATCGTGGTCACCCGGTCCGGATCCGGCGAGCCGTCGATCGCGCTGACCGCGTCGGCCGCCGAAGCGGCCCAAGCGGTCGGCGTCAGTCACGTGACAGTGTCGATCACCCACAAACGCGACCTGGTCGCCGCCGTGGCGATGGGATGGTGACCCGGATGGTCATCGAGGCACGCGGCCTGCGGCGGGTGTTCGGCGCGGTGGAGGCGGTGCGCGGAGTCGACCTGCGGGTGGCCGCCGGTGAGATCGTCGGCCTGCTCGGGCCCAACGGCGCGGGCAAGACCACCACACTGCGGATGCTGACCACCTTGCTGCGCCCCACATCCGGCACCGCCACCATCGTCGGCGCGGACCTGGTGTCCGAGCCTGCCTTGGTGCGTAAGCGGATCGGCTACGTCGCCCAGAGCAGCGGCACCGACCCACGCTGCCGTGTGCTCGACGAACTGGTGCTGCAGGCGTCTCTGTACCGGGTGTCGCGTCCGCGGGAACGGGCGTTGTCGCTGTGCGAACTGCTGGGGCTCTCGTCGTTGGCGCGTCGACCGGTCGGCCTGCTGTCCGGTGGGCAACGCCGCCGCCTGGACATCGCGCTGGGACTCGTTCACTCGCCGGGTCTGCTGTTCCTCGACGAACCCAGCCTCGGCCTGGACCCACCCAGCCGCGACGAACTGTGGGCCTACGTCCGGTCCCTGCGCGACCAGCACGCCACCACCGTCCTGTTGACCACGCACTACCTCGACGAGGCCGACGCGCTGTGCGACCGGTTGCTCGTCATGGACCACGGCGAGGTCGTCGCGGCGGGGGAGTCGGACGTCCTCAAGAGCGGCTTGTCCGGCGACGTGATCACCATCCAGGTAACTGGCGCGGATGCCGCCATCCTCACCGCACTTCGCGACCACGAGGCCGTCCGCTCGGTCGCCCACGACGACGCCGAACTGCGGCTGACCGTCCACAATGGCGACCGGGTCCTCGCCGACATCGTGCGCCTGCTGGACGCGGCCGGGCTCGCACCCACCTCCGTGGACCTGCGCCGCCCCACCCTCGACGACGTCTTCCGCGCCGTCACCGGCCACCCACTCGTGGATGCCGGGCCGGAGCGGGCCACCCTCGGCAGGGAGCACACCCATGCATGACATCCGGCTGATCTTCCGCCACCAACTGGCGATGTCGCTGCGAAGTCCACTGTGGATGGTCGTCGGCCTGCTTCAGCCGTTGGTGTACCTGGCGTTCTTCGGACCCCTGCTGGCGGGTCTGCCGCTGGGCGCGAACTCCTGGCAGGTCTACATCCCCGGGCTGCTCGTCCAACTCGCCCTGTTCGGCGCGGCCTTCGTGGGTTTTACCGTGATCGCCGACGTCCGCTCCGGCGTCATCGAGCGTCTGCGCGTCACACCCGTCAGCCGCGCGGCGCTGCTGCTCGGTCGGGTGCTGCGGGATGTTCTCTTGCTGGTCAGTCAGGCCGTGCTCCTGCTGGCCGTTGCCCTGATCTTCGGCCTCAGGGCGCCACTTCCGGGTGTTCTGCTGGGTCTGGCCCTGGTCGCGCTGCTCGCCGCCAGCCTCGCGGCGCTCTCCTACGCCCTGGCCATGGCCACCCGCAACGAGGAATCCCTGGCGCCGCTCCTCAACAGCGTCACGGTGCCGCTCCTGCTGTTGTCGGGCATTCTCCTCCCGATGTCCCTCGCCCCTGCCTGGCTGGACATCGTGTCCCGACTGACCCCACTGCGTTACGTTGTGGACGGCATCCGCGCGGCCTTCCTCGGCGAGTACACCAACACCGCTATCCCCATCGCGTTCGCCGTCGCCGTCGGTCTGGCCGCCCTCACCATCGCCTGGGGAACCCGGCTGTTCCGGCGCGAAGCCGCCTAGCGCGTGGTTCGCGGCGAGGAACCACGCTATATCCTGGGCACCTTTCCCTCCCGTCCCAACCACTCCAACGCCTCCCGCACCGCCTCCAGCGAGCTGTACCGCGGCCGATATCCGAGCATCCGCTCCGCCTTCGCGATGCTCGCGTTCGGGCTGTGCGCGATGTGGTCCCACGTGAAGCGGGCGGCCTCAGCGGTCGTGGTCTCCCGCCACTGCTCCCACGGCAGGAACGTCAGGTTGGCCTCCTGCCCGTACCACCCCGCCACCGCTTCGGCGTAGCCCCGCAACGTCAAGGCCGCCGATGACACCACGTGGAAGCTCTCACCCACGGCCGCCGCCCGGTGGGCCATCGCCGCGGTGAACGACTGCGCCACGTCATCGGCGTGCACGTGATGCAGGGTCTCCATGCCCAGGTTCGGCAGCGCGACCTCGGCACCCTCAGCAAGCCGCCGGTACACATCCAGCTCCAGGTTCCCCGCCGGGTTGATCGGCACCCACCCGGGCCCGACGATGTGCCCGGGATGCAGGACGGTCGCCGGAAACCCGTGGCGCTGCGCCTGATCCAGCAGCCACGCCTCGATCTCCGCCTTCTGCACCCCATACTCGCCAAAAGGCTGCCGCGGCACGTCTTCGGGTGTCGGCACAACCGCGCTCGGCCCGTGCACCCAGATCGTCCCGCAGTGCAGGAAATGCCGGACCCGACCGGCCACGGCCTGCACGATCTGCCGCGCGCTGTCCAGCGTGAAGCAGATCAGGTCGATCACCACATCCGGCTCGAGCTCCCGAACCCGATCCCCGAACGCCCCCGCCCGCCGCTCCTCCTCATCCCGGTCGACCACCACCGTGGTGACTGCCGCCCACGCCCCATCCTCCCGGTACCGCGCCGACTTCCCCCTGGTCAACACCGTCACCTCATGCCCAAGCGCCACCAACCTCGGCACCAGGTACCCACCGATGTGCCCCGTCCCACCGATCACCACGACATGCGCCATGCCCCGATCCTTCCCGGCCGGACCCGTCGCGTCGACTGCCACGGCCGGGACCCGGGACCGGCCGGTACGCGTGACCCGGGATAATGGGTTTTGTCAATGCTCGTGAAGGGATGTGTGCGGCAAGTGGATCAGTCGATGGAGGCGGACTGGGTCTCGCGGTTCGCCGACGAGGTCGTCGCGGAGGCGGCTCGCCGAGCCTCGGACGGACCCGTGGTGGCGGCGTCGGGACTGAGCCCGTCCGGCCCGATCCACCTGGGCAACCTGCGCGAGGTGATGACCCCGCACCTGGTCGCCGACGAGATCGCCCGGCGCGGGCATGACTGCGAGCACATCATCTCGTGGGACGACTACGACCGGTTCCGCCGCGTTCCCGCCGGGATCGACCCGTCCTGGGCCGAGCACATCGGCAAGCCGCTGACCTCGGTACCGGCCCCGCCCGGCAGCGACCACCCGAACTGGGCCGAGCACTTCAAGGCCGCGATGATCGAGGCGCTGGACCGGCTCGGCGTGCGCTACCGCGGCATCAGCCAGACCGAGATGTACACCAGCGGCGCGTACCGCGACCAGGTGCTGCTGGCCATGCGCGAGCGGGCGAAGATCGACGCCATCCTCGGCCGGTACCGCACCAAGAAGAAGACCGAGGAGCAGGACGCGGACGGGTCCGGCAACGAGCAGACCGGCGCCGCGTACTACCCGTTCAAGCCCTACTGCACCGCCTGCGGCCGTGACCTGACCACGATCACGAGCTACGACGACGAGACCACCGAGATGACCTACACCTGCGAGTGCGGGCACGGCGAGACCGTGCTGCTCTCGGAGTTCACCAGCGGCAAGCTGGTGTGGAAGGTCGACTGGCCGATGCGCTGGGCCTACGAGGGCGTGCAGTTCGAGCCCTCCGGCGTGGACCACTCGTCCCCGGGGTCGTCCTTCGAGGTCGGCGGCCAGATCGTGCGCGAGGTGTTCGGCGCCGAGCAGCCGATCGGCCCGATGTACGCGTTCGTCGGCATCACCGGCATGGCCAAGATGAGCAGCTCCGCCGGCGCGGTGCCCACCCCGGGCGACGCGCTGGAGATCATGGAACCGGCCGTGCTGCGCTGGCTGTACGCCCGCCGCAAGCCCAACCAGTCCTTCAAGATCGCCTTCGACCAGGAGATCTACCGGCTCTACGACGAGTGGGACTCGCTGAGCCGCCGGGTCGCCGAGGGCAAGGCCGGTCCGGGCGAGCTGCAGGCGTACGGCCGGTCGGTGCGTACCGCGGCCGTCGAGCTGCCGGACACCCCGCGCCGGGTGGCCTACCGGACGCTCGCGTCCATCGTCGACATCACCACCGGCGACGAGCAGCAGACCCTGCGGATCCTCGGCGGCATCGACACCGCCGACCCGATCACCGACCTGGCGCAGGTCCGGCCGCGGATCGACTGCGCCCAGCGGTGGGTCGACGTGCACATGTCCCCCGAGCAGCACACCCGAGTGCTGGCCGAACCGGACGCCGAGCTGCTCGCCGAGCTGGACGACACCCAGCGGCAGATGATCAAGACGCTGGTGGACCGGCTCACCGACGAGTGGTCCCTGGACGGGCTGACCACGCTGGTCTACGGCGTGCCGAAGCTGCAGGCGGGCCTGCCGATGGACACCCCGCCGACGCCGGAGCTCAAGGTGGCCCAGCGGTCGTTCTTCGCGCTGCTGTACCGGCTGCTGGTCGGTGGCGACACCGGGCCGCGGCTGCCCACGCTGCTGCTCGCGGTCGGCGCGGACCGGGTCCGCACGCTCCTCGGCGGCTGACCGTCACGCTTCCGGTGATCGCCACGTCCGCTCGCGGGCGGGCGATCACCGGGCGGAAGTGCCTGGCTGGGAAGATGACCGGATGACTGCGTTCGTCCGGGCCCACACCAAGTTGTCGTCAGCGCCGCACGTGCCGGAGATCCGGCTGTACCTGGCTGACGACGCCTTCGACCTGTGGGAACGGGTGGAGGCGGAGGTGGGGGAGAAGGGGCTGGCGCCGCCGTTCTGGGCGTTCGCGTGGGCGGGTGGGCAGGCGCTGGCCCGGTATGTGCTGGACAATCCGCGGATCGTGGCGGGTAAGCACGTGCTGGATCTGGCGGCGGGGTGCGGGATTGTCGCTCTCGCGGCGGCGAAGGCGGGGGCCGCGCGGGTGGTGGGCAACGAGATCGACCAGTTCGCGATCGACGCGATGCGGCTCAACGCGGAGGCCAATGACGTGACGATCGAGACCGTGCTGGGCGACATGGTCGACGGGGACGCGGACGGCGCCGATGTGGTGCTGGCCGGGGACATCTTCTACGACAAGGCGATGACCGCGCGGATGATGCCGTTCATCGGGCGGCTGCGCGAGCGCGGCGCCACGGTACTCGTCGGGGATCCGGGACGGGCGCACCTGCCGCGGGCGAGGTTCCGCGAGCTGGTCCGCTATGACGTGCCGGTCCCCAAGGCGTTGGAGGACGCCGAGATCAAGACCACGATCGTGTTCACTCCGGCTGATGACGACTGATCACCGACGCGAGGGTGTAGACCGGTGACGAGTCGAGCTTGTGCCGGGCGGCGTCGTAGCCGCGGGTGACCCGGATGTCGTTGTGGGACAACAGGTCCTGCACCTTCTCGATCGGCACCCCGTTGGCCAGCAAGGTGGTGGCGACGGTACGGCGGGAGGTGTGCGGGGTGATGGTGTCGGCGGCGGCGAGACCGGCTTCCTTGGCGTAACGGCGCATCGCGAGCCACACGTCGCGCTGGGTCAGCGGCCGGCCGCCGGCCCTCGCCGGGTCGTGCGGATGCGGCGAGGTGGCCAGCAATGGCCCGGACAGCTCACCCTCCCGTTGGGCGCGCAGCTGGAGGTAGGCGTCCAGCGCGGCGAGCACGGGCGGGGCCAGCGGGACGAAGTCGCGGGTCTGGCCTTTCTTGGTGTACCACAGGATCCGGTGCCCACGGTCGTACGCCAGGTCCTCGACCTGCGCGGTGGTCACGCCGGACACCCGCAGTCCAGTGTGGAACATCAACGACAGCAACGCCGAATCCCGGTGCGCCGCTTCAGTTCCCAGCCGGGCGGCGCGCTGGGCGACGTGGTCGAGCAGCTTGGCCGTCTCCGCCTCGGCCAGCGCCGGAAAAGGGGACTGGCGGTCCACCTTCGGGCGTTTCACCGCCGACACCGGGTTGCGGTCGGTGACGTCGTTGTCTTCCATGTACTGGTACCAGCTGGAGATCGCGGCCAGCCGACGGGCCACAGTGGACGATGACGCCTTGCGGACCGACCCGTCCCGCGCGGTGACCGTGAGCGTGGCCTTCCACGCGTCCACATCGGCCCGGCGCGCCTCCATCGGGTCCAAACCCGTGCGGTCACACCAATCCAGCCACGCCGCCACGTCACCGAAGTAGGCCCGGCGGGTGTGCTCGGTCTTGTCCGCTTCCAGCCACAACACCGTCAACGCCCGGATCCCGTACCGGTCGGACGGATCGGCGGGCGGCAACGCGGGCAACTGCTCCACGGCGTGGACCAGCGCGGCGCGCAACTGCGCGGGCCCGGGGCGGGCGGGTTCGGTGAGCCGGGGTGGCTGGCGGATCAGGTCGCCGGACATACCCCGATCATGTCACGGCCGCAGCCCCGCGACGGCCAACGCGAGCAGCCTGTCGGAGACATCCGTGGCGTCGGTGTCCTGCTCGGCCGCCAGCGCGATCCCGTTGGCCAGCTTGAGCAGGTCGCGCAGGTCCACCTCGGCGCGGACACTGCCCTGCGCCTTGGCCCGGTCGAGCAGCCGTTCCCCCGCGTCATACACCAGCACGTGACAGGAGCGCGCGACCTCGGACCCACGGTCGTGCAGCGCGGCCATCAGCGCTTTGGCCAGGCCGCGGTAGGTGGTGGAGTGCTGGATGATCCGCTTCAGGAACTCCACGAGCGCCTGGTAGGCGTCCGGCTGCCGCTCGAGCTCCTTCGCGGCGTCCATCAGCGTGCCGATCCGCTCGAGGAACACCGCCTCGATCAGGTCCAGCCGGGTGGGGAAGTGCCGGTAGAGCGTGCCGGAGCCGACACCCGCGCGTTTGGCGATGTCGTCCAGCGGCGCCTCGGTGCCGTGCTCGGCGAACGCCGCCTTGGCCGCGTCCAGCAGGCGTTCGTAGTTGCGCCGTGCGTCCGCGCGCATCGGACGGACCGGTCCGATCGTCATTCACCACCACACCCTTGCCAACCGGGGACAGTCTCCGTATCGTAGACGACGTAACCGGGGACTCTCCCCGTTTAAGGCCGCTGGGGTCCTTTCTGATCACATTGTCGCGCAAGGAGCTGCCCACACCCATGTCGACACCCGTGTCACCACCGCGTGCCCGCAGTTCGGGTCTCGCCCTGACAGTGATCGTCAGCTGTCAGCTGATGATCGTTCTCGATGCAACGGTGATGACCATCGCGCTGCCGAAAATCCAAGCTGACCTGGGCTTTAGTGCGGCCGGACTGTCCTGGGTGCAGAACGCGTACCTGCTGACCGTGGGCGGCCTGCTGCTGCTCGGCGGCCGCGCCGGTGACATCCTCGGCCGCCGCCGTGTGTACGTCACCGGTGTCCTCGTCTTCGCGATGGCGTCTTTGGCCGGTGGGTTCGCTGGCTCGGCGGGCTGGTTGCTCGCGGCACGGGCGATCCAGGGCGTCGGGGGAGCGCTGGCCGCGCCAGGAGCGATGGCGCTGATCGCCACCACCTTCCCGGCGGGCCCGCGCCGAAACCGCGCGATCGGGATGTTCTCCCTGGTCTCCGGCTCGGGCTCGGCGATCGGGATGATCCTCGGCGGCCTGGTGATGTCCGCGGCGTCCTGGCGGTGGGCGCTGTTCATCAACGTGCCGGTCGGCGTGGCCATCGCGCTGCTCGCCCCGGTCGTGATCACCGAAACCGTCCGCGTGCCGGGCCGGTTCGACCTGGCCGGCGCGGTGACCTCGACCCTGGGGTCGGCGAGCTTGGTCTACGGGTTCATCTCCGCCGCGACCGACGGCTGGTCCGCGGCAGCCACCCTCGTCGCGTTCGCCGCGGGCGTTGGGCTGTTGGCGGCCTTCATCTCCATCGAATCCCGTGCGGCTCAACCGATCATGCCGTTGCGGCTGTTCGCCAGCCGGACCCGCTTGGCCGCGTATTCGGCGATGCTTCTGTTGCCGGCGGCCATGTTCGGCGCGTTCTTCTTCCTGACCCAGTTCCTGCAGCGACAGCTGGCGTTCTCGCCATTGGGGGCCGGGCTGGCGCTGGTGCCGTTGCCCGCGGCGATGATCGTGGTCGTCCGGCTCATGCCACGGCTCGTGCCGCTGCTGGGCCGGGCACGGCTCGTGATGTGCGGCATCACGTTGATCATCGTCGCCGATCTGTGGCTGACCGCGCTGACGCCGTCGACGGGCTACTTCACCGGCCTGCTGGGCCCGACGCTGGTGCTGGGGGTCGGCGTCGGGTTCAGCTTCGTCCCGCTGAACCTGACGATCCTCAACGACATCCCGCCCGAGGACGCTGGTGCCGCGTCGGGCGCCACCCAGACCCTGCAGCAGACCGGCGGCGCCATCGGCCTGGCCGTCCTGGTCACCGCTGCGGCCGACTTCACCACGCCTTTCATCGTCAGCACGGCATTCGCCGGCGCTGCACTGCTCGCCATTGTGCTGTTTCCGAGGAGGACATGATGATCCTGGTCACCGGCTCGACCGGAACCCAGGGCGGCGCCACCGCCCGCCACCTGCTGCACCGCGGTCGTGAGGTCCGCGCGCTCGTCCGTGATGTTGGTAGTCCGGCGGCGAAGACGTTGGAGTCGCTGGGCGCCACTCTCGTCGCGGGCGACATGACCGACCGTGCCTCGCTGGACGCCGCGATGTCCGGAGTGGACGGTGTGTTCAGCGTCCAGCCCGCCGGCCCGGACGAAGTCGCGATGGGCTTGGCGGTGGCCGACGCCGCGGCGGCCGCGGGTGTCGCGCACCTCGTCTACACGTCGGTCGCGGGCGTCGAGCGCATCACCGGTCTGCCCAGCTGGAACACCAAGCTGCAGATCGAGAACCACATCCGGTCGCTGGGGATCCCGTTCACGTTCCTGCGTCCCGTGAAGTTCATGGACAACCTCCGCAGCAGCCTGGACCTCGAGACCGGCGAGATCCACGACCTGTGGAACCCCGGCACCCCGACGCAGGTCATCGCGGGCGACGACATCGGCTGGTTCGGCGCCGACGCGTTCATCGACCCGGAAACCCATGTGGGCCAGGCGTGGGAGCTCGCGGGTGACGACCTCAGCCACACCCAGATGGCCGCCGAGCTCAGCGAGACTCTGGGCCGGCCGATCACCTACCACCAGGACGACCCGGACGAGTTCGCCGCCAAACGCAGCGTCCCGGCCGAGACCATCCGCCGGGCGGTGTCCCTGATCGGCGACCACATCTGGCAGGCGGACATCCCCGCCCTGCGCGCCATCCACCCGGACCTGCTGACCTTCCGCGCCTGGCTCACCCACCCCGCCAACCCGATCCGCACACCCGTCGCCGGCTAGTGGCTCACGATGAGAAGCGCGATCAAACCGCAACCTCCCAGCGGTCGCCCGCGTTGATCTGGGGCTGAGCCGTGTCACGGTCGTGATCACCGCACCGCAGGCTGGACCCATGCGAACTGGGGTGTTCCTGCGCTGGGTGGCGCATCCGTTGACCGTCGGGGCTACGGCGGTGCTGCTGCTCAACGACCACGTGCTCAAGCAGGCGTGGCCGGGTCTCGTCACCGGCAAGCTCAGTGACGTGGCCGGGCTGGTGGTGGCACCGCCGGCCCTCGGGCTGCTGTTCGGGTTGTTCCTGACCGGCCGGATCGGTGCCGCGGCCGCGGTTCTGGTGACCGGAGCCGGATTCACGGTGGTCAAGCTGACCTCGGCGGGCGCCCAGTTCGCGTCGGAGGCGTGGTCGGTGGTCAACGGTCCGTCAGCCATCCTGGCGGATCCCACCGACCTGGTCGCGCTGCCCGCGCTGGGCCTCACCTGGTGGACGTGGCGCCGGGCATCGGCGGCCGCACCATTGCCGGACAGCGTGGTCTCCCGGTTCCGGGTGATCATCGGGGTCCCGTTCGCAGTTCTGGCGATCGCCGCGACTTCGGCGGCCCAAGGGCCCTCGTCGGTCGACTCGGTGAAAAGCACCGACGCTCTGGTGGTGATCAGTGTGGGCGGACGGGACTACAGCTCCCCGTCCGGTCTCGGCAACTGGACACCTGCGCCCTGGTCACCGATGTCCCCGCCGGAGCCACCGCAGCGCAAGATCGAAGCCTGCGTGCCCGACGACGCCGCACACTGCTACCGGGTGCACGGCGGCGGTGATCTCTACGCCAGTGAGAAGGAGCCGCGCGGTGGCCGCCTGCTCGGCGTTGACGAAACGACGGACGCCCGCCGCACCTGGCACACGGCGTGGGAAGTGCCCGCCGCTCGGTGGTCGTTCATCGTGCGCCAGCACCGGGTCCCCAGCGCGGAGACCTACCCGTCTGAGGTGGCCAGCGTCGACATCGTGGTCCGCACCGTCCCGGGTGGCCACGAGGTGTTCGTGGCCAACGGCGTGGAAGGGCTGGCGGTCCGCGATGTCAACGGCACTTGGCGCCGGGTGCCGGTCGTGGACACGGCGGCCGGGCTGGACATCCGGCCAGTCCCGCTCACCCAGTTCGGCCGGGCGGTCAGCGACGAGTTCATCGCGGCCGGATTGCTGACTCTGCTCGCGCTGCTGCTTGGGTTGACAGTGGCGGCCGGCCGGGCTCGTGCCCAGCGCGGCCGCGCGGGCTCGGTCATGTGGCTTCCCCTCGGTGTTCTGTTCGTCATCGTGGTGTCCATCCCGATCCTCGTCGCGGCGTCATTCATCACCCCGGGCTCCGCGTCGACTCAACTCGCGCTGGTGTTCGCACTGTGCGTGGTCGCCGTCGCCATCGCTGTCACGCTGCCTCAACAGGCACTGCGCCGATCGCGCACCTCAGTGGTCATCGCCGCCGCCGTCCTGACCGGACTGGCGTACATCGGACCCGTTCTGGGCTGGACGATGGGCCACCCCCAGGACCGCAGCCCTGCCCTGCAACTCGGTGCACTCCTCGCGGCAGTGAGCCTGGTCCTGGTCATCGCGGCCGGCTGGTGGGCCGGCCGCAGTCCGACCCCACAGCAGCAACCCGTTGACAGCACAGACGGAAATCCGCGTGCCCTCGAGTGACCCTGCCGGGAAGATGAGCCGTTCGTTGCGGTGAGCGAAGGGGGAGCGGCGTGGGTGCGTTCAGCGACTCCTTGATCGGCGTGGCCGCACTTGAGGACGCGGTGGTCGCCGCGGCCGGTGGCCGGGCTGATGACGCCGAAACCTGCGTCCTTGCTACTCACGCTCAGCCGTCACGGGGACACCGGCCTGATCGCAACACATCCCAGGCGTTGCTGACGCGGTGATCTCGGTGACGGCGACGCGGTAGAGGGCGGAGGCGTGTTCGTTGCGGTGCTGGGCTTCGAACCAGGGTTTGCCGGCGTCCAGAGTGGACACATCGGACCGAAGCCTGAAGCCTCGCTTGGCGAAGAAATCCGGGACCTGGTCGGGGTGCAGGCCGAAAGTCCAGGGTTCGCCTGCCTTGGCCACCGCGCGCACCCAGCGGCGCGCTTCCGGGAACGGTGACGGTTCGGCCAGCGCGCGGATGTCCACATAGGTCACGATCAGGGTGCCGCCCGCGTGCCCGAGGTCGTGGATGACCGCCAGCGTGCCGTCGATCGCCTCGGGGGTGAGGTAGTTCGTCACGCCCTCCCAGACGAACACCGTCGGCTGCGTACGGTCGAAACCGGACTCGAACAGCCGCTCGGTGAGGTCATCGGTCTCGAAGTCCACCGGCACGTAGGTGACGTGCTCGCGCGCCACGTCCAAACCGGCGACCACCCGGCGCTTCTCGGCCTGCGTCAACGGGTGGTCGACCTCGAACACCCGCTTGTCCGCCAACGCCTCCAGGCGATGAGCCCGCGTGTCGTAGCCGGCGCCCAGCAGAACACACTGCGCCGCCTCGGCATCCGCCAACGCGTCGTCGATGACCTTGGTGCGCGCGATCGCCGACGGCCGCGGACCCGGTCCGGCGAACGCGTCGTACAGCCCCGTGGCCAACCGCCGCACCCCTGTCACCCCGCTCGCGGCCGCCAAGGCGCGAAACGCCGGACGCAGGAACGCGTCCGCATACGGGTCCTCGAACAACCGGCTGCCCGCCGGGCGTTTCGACTCGAACGCGCGTTGCAACGCGACCGTCTCGGCGGTGAAACTCGCCCGTGAATCCATCGCTTTTCCTCCCCAGACCGGACCTCCGGTAACCCTATGCCGATCGGCGGTGGGGTCAGGCTCGTTCCGGCGAAGACACGAACGCGGCCTGAAGCCGCAGCAGCCCCTCGACCCCTTCCAGGAAGGTCGCACAGATCGGTTCGGGGTCGGACAGGCAGCCAGTGGCCATTGCCCCGTCTCGCAACAGGACGAAGTGCCGGGCAGCGGGTCCGGTCGGCGCGTCCCCCATGCGGGCCAGCACCTCGGTGATCGTCTGCGCGAACCATTGGCGGTGAGCGAGGACGGCTTTGTGCACGGGGTGGGCCGGATCGGGATACTCCACCGCGGCGTTGAGGAAGGCGCAGCCGCGGAAGCCGGGGGACCGGATACCGGCCGCGATGGATTCGGCGATGGCCCGGAGAGTGTCGGGCGTGGGCAGTCCCTGGGCGACGATGGCGTTCACCTGGTCGCGGATTGCCTGGTCGGCTTCTCGCAGGTAGCAGACGATCAGGTCGTCCTTGCCGGGGAAGTGGCGGTACAGGGTCGCCCTGGTCACTTTCGCCTCGGCAACGATCCGGTCCACGCCGACGGAGTGGATCCCCTCCAGGTAGAAGAGCCGGGTCGCCGTGCTGAGCAGGCGTGACCGCGCTTCGGAGGACTGGCCGTGGACGTTCGTCATCATCAGCACTCTAGCAGATAGAACGTTCGTTCTTGACACGACCGGCGGCGGCTGACACTCTCGAAAGAGACCGAACGTTCTCCCTCTCGAACATCCAAGGAGTTCTCGTGAGTACCCGTGCCGTCGCGGCTTCCGTCACCATCGCGCCTGCCTTGCGACGCTTGTACTTCGTCCGTTTCGGATTCGCCGTTGTCTGGGCGGGCCTGCTGTTCACCACCGCATCACGGCTCGGGCCGATCAGTGTCACGCTGCTCGTGTTGTACCCACTGTTCGACGTCGTCGCAGCCTTCATCGACATCCGCTCGTCCCAGGCCACCAAATCCGCGCTGGGCCTGTACGTGAACATCGTGATCAGCGGGCTCGCCGCCATCGGCCTCGCCGTCGCGGCCACCTCCGGCATCCCAGCGGTATTGCGTGCGTGGGGAGCCTGGGCAATCGCATCAGGTCTTACCCAGCTCATCGTCGGCCTCAGCCGCCGCGCACTGGGCGGCCAATGGCCCGTGATCATCAGCGGCGCCATCTCCACGGTCGCCGGAACGACCTTCATCCTGCAAGCCGCACAGCCCAACGCATCGCTGACCACCCTCGCCGGCTACGCCACCCTCGGCGGCGTGTTCTTCCTCGTCTCAGCGATACGCCTCGGCCACCCCGCCAAAACACTCTGACCCGCATCCAAGTCACCGTCCGGCGTCACAACGTTGTGATGCCAAGGCTCTGCTCAGCTGACCAGAATGGACGGAGATCAGGTGATCGCAGTTCGACCAGAACCAAACCCGGTTGTGGCTCGTCGGTGAGCCAATAGACAGCGATCGAATGCGGCCAAGTCCTTCACCACACCGGACGAGAACGCGATCGACCTCAAGGCGGCCTCGGACAACGAGTCCACCATCCTCGAAACAACCGGATGTGGGGCTTCCGGCGCAACGCCAAACCATCTGGAACCACCGCGTTGGGCGAGATCGTGGCGGACCGGTGGCCGTGTCCCTTTCGGTGGTCTTCGGCAGCGGCGCGGCAGCGAACCTCGTGGAGGAACAGCCGAGCCAAACCTCCGATCGCCTATATGGGGAGCGGTTGCCGGGATCTGGCTTGGCGCCATCGTGCGGCGAGGCGGCCGCACATCGACGCGGCGACGATGGAGACGGCCAACAACGTGACGCTGCCGACGACATCGAGAACGTAGTGATTCCCCGTAGCGAACACGACTGCCGTCATGAGCAACGGAAACAACCACGACAACAGCGCCAGACGTGGATGCGCACCCCGTAGCGCGGACCACACGGCGTATGCGCACCACAGCGACCAACCCACGTGCATGCTGGGCATTGCCGTGTGGTGGCTGGGATGGGTCCAGCTGTACTGGCCAGCGGGGCCCAGGATGTCATACGTGGCAACGATGTCGACGACACCCGGCAGTGCGAAACGCGGTGGTGACATCGGCACCGCCCAGTAGATCAGCAGGACAAGCGCCATCATGGCGAACATCGTCCGGCGGACCTTGCGGTAGGCGTCGGCGTGCCGGACGAACACCCACACCAAGACGCCCGCGACCACCACGTAGTACAGCCGGTAGACGTACACCGCCAGATGACTGAGGGCCACATTTCCGGCCAGCCAATCGTTCATGGTTCGCTCGATGTCGATGTGCACCGCGTGTTCCGCGGACTGCAGGGCCAGCGCATTGGCGGTGGCGGCCGCGAAGTCCTTGCCCACAAGGGCATCCAGGCGGATGAAGAGCAGAAACCAAAGCGCCTGGAGGATCAGCTCGACGAGCACACCTGGCCGCCCACCAACACCTCGCACGAGCACGCTGATCCACTTGCTCGCCTGTTCGACAGCGGCCGCCGCGGGCTTCTCGCCAACCTCGGCTAACGGTGCAGCAGGCCCATCTTTGCCGTCCGGCGGCGGATTCACGCGGACACCATAGCGGACAACGACAGCGGAAAACCGTCGTTTCGGAAACGGTCGCAGGCAGTGCTTGCTTGCCCGAATCGGGTGTGCGCGCTTCCGGGCTCCAGTACAGTGCTGGCTGATGACCGGTTCGGGGGTGGATGACCGATTCGAGGGGGTCACGGGCGGTGAGCGGGTACGAGGTTCAGATCGCTCAGCTGCGGAGTGCGGCCAAAGCGGCGGGATCTGCCGCGGACCAGGCCAGGGCAGTGGACCCAGGTACCGGTTTGGATGCGATCGCGACCGCGTTGCCGGGCGGTGATGCGGCAAAAAGCGCGCCCACTCTGGCTTCGGCGTTCAATGAGCGCGCGAAGGGGTGGGCAGGCGAGATCGACAAGTGGGGCGAATCGATCACGTCGGCCGCGAAGGCGTACGCCGAGAACGAGGATTCCGCGAAAAAGGCGTTCGGCGGATGACCATCGGCTACGACGACGTCCGCAAATGGGACGATGGTGCGCTCGACACGTCGGCCACCAATCTGCGTGGGCGGCGGGACAAGCTCATCGGGCTGCAGGACGAGCTCGACGACGCCAGGAGACTGCCCGACTGGCACGGTTCCGCGGGCGAGAGCGCACGCAACTCGCTGGGAACCACGCGCAACAACGCCGAGATCCTGATCGCCGAGCTGTCCGCCGTCGAACGCGCCCTGCAGGATGCATCTGACAACGTGTCCGCCCTGAAGACCCGGGTCGCCAACAACGACTCCCTCGCCGACTCCTACCAGTTCCGCATCGCCGCCGACGGCACGATCGTGGACAACAAGCCCGCCGACCCGCCACCGAAGTCACGGTTCGAAGCCGAGGACCGCGCCGAGACCGAACGGCACCGCCAAACCATCAAGACGCAGCTGGAGCAGGAGACCAAGGCGATCCTCACCACGGCGAAGAACATCGACGCCGCCCTCGCCGGGGTGATGCGACTCGCCCAGGACCGCAAGATCAGCGACCACGACGCGACCACCCTGGCCGGCGCCAGGAAGGGCGGGGAGATCGACGCCCAGGTGGCCGAGATGGAGCAGTCGCTGCGCGACGCCGGGCTGCTGACCGGGCCGCCCGCGTCCGGCTACTACCGGCAGTGGCTGGAGAACGCCGTGCGCCGGGGCGTATCGATCGACACGATCAAGAAGATGATCACCGAGCACCACATCACGCCGGATGACTTCAAGGTCCTGGACGGCATGGAGGAGATCCGCGAGGACGAGGACGGCGACGGGACCTTCAAGTCGTACTTCCTGATGCCGACGAACATCAGCGGGGACGACGCGGCCAAGGCGGTGCGGATGACCTACATCCTCAACGCAGGCACCGACTACGGCACCGAAGGGGAGGCGACGGACTTCGCGCCGACCCCGTACGGATCCGAGGAACTGCGGCGGATCACCGAGCGGCAAAAGGAGAACTCCTGGAGCTACGACGAGGACGTGGGCTTCGTGCACGGCAACGGCGGCCGGTTGGTGACCACCCCGAACGGCATGATGATGGGCCTGGGCGGGAACCTCATCCAGGACCAGTTCAGCCAACGCGGCGGAACGACGTGGGGCGACACGTTCATGCTGAACATCGACGACCCGAAGGACCCCGCGCAGGCACTCCGGGACGTGGCGAAGTCGGGCCAGGCCTGGTACGAGGGCGACAACGGCCCCTACCAGGGCACGCTCGACATGGACCGGCTGCTGCACCATGAGGAGCGGCACTCCCAGCAATGGGCACGGGAAGGCTACACGGGCTTCCTCGCCTCCTACGCGTGGGAGAAGATCACCGGCGGCAACGAGACCGAGGAAGACGCGGGACTTTCCGATGGCGGATATCGTTAGGTGGCCACGCGTGGCCTGCGCTGCCCTGCTCGTGGCGGTGATGACCACAGCGTGCGACACCAAGGCGCAGTTCGCGCCGTCACTGCCACCGGCGGCAGGGTTCCGCGTCGACAACGGCGTCCTGAAACTGTGGACCGGCACCCCGTGTCTGGGCGTCACCGGCCTGACGTTGATCTTCGACGCAGGCAGCAGCCAGAGCACGGAACAAAGGTGGACCGCGCCACGGCCGGGGGTGCCGGTGGAGCGCATGGACCTGCTGAGAACCAGCCGGGAACCCTTCCCGTACACCGGTGAAGGGCTCGAGGTCCAGCAACCGCTGCCCGCGGACTACGACTGGACCAAGGCAGCCTGGCTCAACTTCTCCGTCGATGGCCCGAAAGCCAACGGTGCCAGGGTCGACCTCACACGGGTGCTGCGCGAGTCGGCCCAGCACCCACCGGAGAGCTACCTGTTCGGCCAGGCCGGATGGATGGACGCGTCGGATGTCCAACGCGAGAACAAGAAGTCGTTCCTGACCGTCTGCACCCCCGACCCGGGATGACGGCGCCCCAACCCCGCGGAGCCGACCACGTGGACACTCCTCGCTTGCGGACAGCGCTCCGGCGCCTCGTCCTCGGCGCGTTCGCCTGCACCGCCATGGCGATCGTGCTGCTCGTCGGCGAGGCGGTGCTCAGCGCCATCGGGTTGTCGGTCGATCCGCACGGCTACGGAATGTTCGCAGGAGTCCTGTTCGCGGCGGTCCTGACACCGGTCGCACTGGTCCTGTGGCTGTTGTACCGATCAATGCGGCGACGCGGCAACTGACCAGGTGGTCCGTCGATCGTTCCAGTCACGGGCAGTGGTCCGGAATTCCGGAAGTAGATCGTCCACAATGGGCTCTAGAGTGCCGGGCGACAACACTTCACTGGAAGGTGCGCGGGTGCGATCTCGACTGAAAGGCATGTGGTGGGGAACGGCCATCGAGGCGCCCGACCCAGGCGGGTTGGCGAGGTTCTACTCCGAGCTGCTCGGGTGGACCATCGGTCACGAGGAGCCGGGCACGGCGATCCTGGCCGCCCCCGAGGGATCCATCTACATCGTGTTCCAGCAAGCCACCGGCTACCAGGCCCCGGTGTGGCCGCCCGTCGACGGCCAGCAGCGCCCGATGATGCACTTCGACTTCCAGGTCGGCGACCTGGACTCGGCGGTCGCCGAGGCAGTCTCACTGGGAGCCTCGGTTGCTGACCACCAGCCCCAGGACAACGTCCGGGTGCTGTTCGACCCAGCCGGCCACCCGTTCTGCCTTTGCCGCGACGACAGCTGATCAGCCGAGTCCCATGCGCACCGTCGCCGATCACCATTCGCGTCAATGGTGCAGGCGACTCCCCGCTCAGCACGTACCGGTCGAGTTCACCAGCTTCGTTGAGTGACAACCTGCCTGGTCACACCGGGACCGACTCGCTGTTGTCGTGGTAGGGGACGCGGTCGGGGCGGGGCGGGCTGTTGTCCGGGGGCCGGGGTTTCTCGCCGCGGTGGGGCACGCCGGTGTCCGTGTCGATCCAGCCGGTGTCGCGGCGGACGGTGATCTCCTGTCCGGCGTCGTTCCACTTCACGATGCGGAGCTGGAACGTGTCGCCGCCGGAGTACAGCTTGATCCTGGCCTTGACGTGTTGTTCGGTGCCGTTCGCGTCGGTGTAGAAGTGGTCCTGGTCGACCTCTTTCCACGTGGACATGGTCTTCCAGTAGATGACCTTGCCGGGCACCACGGGCGGGAAGTCCTCGCCGGACAACAGGTAGTCGTTGGCGGACCCCATCGCCATGCGTTTGAAATCGTCGTCGTTGTAGACGGGGCCGCCGCCGGTATCGCGTTGGACGACAAGCGTTCCCACCGCGGCGTTGCCCGCCGTGCGCTGCAACGCGAGGACGTTGGCCGGACCAAGCAACGCCGGACGGCCGACAGCCGGAGCGCCGGATGGCTGAGCCTGCGGTTCGGCGTCAGCCGCCGACGGAGCCTGCCGGTCACCCCAGACTGCTTTCGTCATACTTCCCCACGGTAGACGCGTTCATGGCAGGAGCCACGTCTGCCGGGCCGCCCGAAAGTCCCACCGGCGCCGCCCTTTGAGGCGACCGCCCAGCGGCGTGAGCGGCCCCTGACACACTGCATTGGCCGAGCCACACGGTGTGGTGACAAATTGGTCGCTAGACCCCACCTTTGGGTGATTGGCTTCAGCGGATGATCAGCGAGGAGAAGCTGCGATCGTGCCTGGTGAACCGCTGGGCCATCACAGGTGCGACGGTGAAAACCCACAACGCCGGCATGAACTCGGCAACGTGGTTCGTCACCGCGGGCAGCGACCGTTGGGTTGCCAAGGCCGTAACGCCGGATTCGCGCCGGGCATTCTTGGGCGGGCTCACCATCGCCGGTCAGGTCGAGGCCGCCGGGATCCCCGCGGGCGCTCCCTTGCCGACGCGGGAAGGCGACATCGTCGTGGACGTCGACGGGGTTCCGCTGACGTTGCTGAACTGGGTTGACGGCGAGGAACTGTCGGGCAGCACCGCACAAGACCAGCGCCTGATCGGCCGGACTCTTGGCGGTGTGCATGAGGCGCTCCGGGATGTGTCCGCCCCGCTAGCAGACCAATTCCACTGGATCGACACCCAGGATCCGTTCGTGGGTTCAGCCCGCCGTCGCGGCAGCTGTGGCAGCCTATGAAGCCGTTGATCCGCGCTTGTTCTCCCGAGGTCTGCTGCATTGCGATCCGGCTCCGGAAGCGTTCCGCCTCAACCACACGACCGGCGTCTGCGGGCTGATCGACTGGAGCGCGGCGATCCGCGGTCCGCTCCTCTACGACTTGGCCTCGGCAGCGATGTACGTCGGTGGCGTGGATCAGGCGGACTGCCTGATCGAGGCCTACCTGGAAAGGGGAGTGGTCACCGAGGCCGAGGCGGAGCTCGGGTTGCTGACCATGGTCAGGTTCCGCTGGGCAGTGCAGGCCGACTACTTCGCCCGCCGGCTGACCACCGGCGACCTGACCGGAGTCACCAGCAGCGCCGACAACGAAAAGGGCCTGGAGGATGCGCGCCAGGGGATGTTCTAGTGACCCCTCGCCGCGGCAGGTAATAGAGGCGTCACGTATCGAGAAGCGCGGCCAGGCTCAGGGCGGCCTCCTCGTCGCCGAGTTCAGCGGCCTTGGTGTACCAGACGATCGCGGCGTCGGGTTCCTCACGGTAGTCGTGGATGTCGCCCAACAGGTTCATGGCGTCGGCCTGCCCCGCGTCGGCGGCCTGCAGTAGCCACGTCACCGATTCCTCGTCGTCCTCGCGCACCAGCCAGAGGAACGACCCCAGCTCGGCCAGCGCCCGCGGCAAACCGTGCTCAGCCGCCCCGCGCAACAGGTTCTCGATCCGCTGCTCGGTGTCGGGGTTGTCGCCGTACCCGTCCAGCTCGCCTTCCAGCTGCAAGGCCAGCGACAGCATCGCCTCTGGATCACCGGCCTCCGCCTGCGCCTGAAGATCAGGGTCACTCATCGAAACAGGCCTCCAGCTTGTGGATCGAGCAACGACATGCGCACCGTACTCATCGGCCCGATCGACTCCCACGACAGGGAGGCCCACTTCTCAGGAATTGAGCGCGCGAGCGGGTGTGACCTGCTGACAGTGCACGATGATGTGGAACCACTCGGCCAACGAGCCGCCGGACAGGTGGTAGGCGGCGTCGTCGCCAGGGTCGTAGACCGGGCCGATCAGCCGTGTCATCGTCGGCCTGTCGAGCCACGCGCGAACCTCAGGTGTGCTCGGGGCACGCAGATCCAGCAGATACGCGTCCATGCCGGAGGCGCCGAGGACGGCTTCGGCGAACTCCGCCGGTGGCGCGGGAATGTCGTAGGACGTCGAGCCATGGTGGAAGGTCAGCCCAACGGAAAGGTGACCGGACCCGAAGAACTCCCTGAAATAGCTGCCCGCACTGCGATGGACGGCCGGTGGCGTCGAGGGCGAGATGGTGCGCGACCTGCTGGTGGCGGTATGCGCGATGCCGCCCCAGTAGACCACCTTGTGCCCGGTGCGTTCGTGCCACCAGATGACGTTCTCGGCCAGCAGCCGCTCGATGTCACCGAGACTGTCCTGTTGGGACACCGGCCGCCGTGGATGACCCGCCAGGTTGACGATGCGGACCGGGTCGCCCGGATGCCGGTCGTTGTGCCAGCGCAACCAGGTGACGGCAGCCAGGAGTTCCCCGGTCCGCCAGAATGATCGGGCGTTGGCCAGCAACACCCGCGGGTCACCAATTCCCTTGCATACATACTCGTCGAGCAGGGCGCTCGTCGCGTCGTCGCCTTCGATCGCCAGCGACCGGAACCCCAGTTCTTTCACCAGCAACCGCAACACCCGATGCGAAACGACCGCCAGCTCATGCGTGTCGCGCAGAGAGACACCCAGGACGACGAGCCGCGCGTCACGCGTCATCTCGTGCAACGGTGACAGGTCGGTGAGCGCACTGTCGGCATCGATCGCGCCCAGCGAGTGCGCGTTGTCCTTGATCCAACGTTCCACGGTGTCGGCGGTTGAAGAAAGCATGAACCGACTGTCCAACCTCCACCCCGGTTGAGGTCAAGGTCGCGTCACCGTTGCTTCTTCCCCTGTTCGAGGAGGGTGATCATTTCGGCGATGCGCGCCGCGCGGACATCGGGACGGCGGGTGGTGGCGTTGATCCAACGCAGGTAGCCCTTGCGGTAGAAGGTCGCCAGCGAGTCGAAGAACGCCCCGGCCTTCGGGCTCGCCGCCAACGCCGCCACGATGTCGTCGGCCAGGTCCTGCTGCTGCGGGCCTTCCGGCGCCAGTTCCGCGTCGACCTGGTCGCCCGCTTCGAAGCCGTTGTCCCGCCGCCAAGCCTCGCCCAGACCCAGGCCGAGGTCGGCGCCGAAGCGGGCGAGCGGGCCGCGGACCTTGCAACCGTTGAGGGTGCCGGTGATGTGGTGGGTGTCCTTCGGGGTCCACGCCTTGTCCGGGTCGAACGGCACCGGCAGGTACACCCGGCCCCCTGGCCCGGTCATGATCGTCCCGGTGAAGCGTTGCCACCGCATGGACGGAATGCTAGCGCCGAGGTCAGGTGACCGCGAACGTGCTCAGAATGGTGGTAAGGCAGCCAATAACCGCTGTCACAATGACAATCGCCGCCAGCAACGTCCCCGGAACGTCGGCCAGAGTTGGGGCCGCCACGGGTTCTGGTGCCGGTGAAGCGTCCGCAACAGCTCCGTACGGTGTACGCGCGGATCGCGGAACGATCCGCCAGGTCGCAGTGCACGGCTTCGACGGTCGGGTCGATCAGGAATGACTACCCGTTCATTGCCTGATCTCGGTGCCCTGCGCGGAAACCAGCCGCCATGAGCCGTCGGCATGGGCGTAGACGTGGGTGTACCTGCTGGCGGCGGTGAACTCCGTTGCGTCCGAGCCGGTGAACGTCATGGCGGTCCGGCCTACGACCACGCCCACCTCGCCGATCACCCGGACGACCGCCTCGTCCGGAAACGACTGCACCGCCGGGAAAACAACCGCGCCGGAGGACACCGCGGCCACCAGGTCGGTCTTGGTGACCACGGCCCCGTCGGCGATGCTGACCAGGATGAAGTCCTCGGCGAGCAACTGGGTCAGCACGGTGCCGTCGGCGGCCACCAGGGCGTCGAAGAAGTCCTGGTCACAGCCGAGCAGGGCGGCGCGTTCGTCCATAGGGGCCGACCGTAGCCGTTGACATCAGTGTCAGGGCAAGCCGGTGTCGTCGTCACAACCGCGCCAACCACCGCCAGACGACAACACCGGCTCTCCGCACGACCCCGCCCATCAACATGCCGGTCACCCCGGAACCTGTACCCCCAGTACGGAACGGCAACAGGTTCTGGGGCACCCTGCTCGAGCCGCGGTCAGTGCGGCAGGACGAGCCGGTTGGCGATGTCGTACAGGTCGGCCTGCGGTACCCGGCCGGCGATGGTGACCGGGGCTCCCTTGACCGCGTCGAGGACCCACAACCGGTGGTAACCGTTCTCGTCGGCGTAGCGCGTCGCGTGGCCTTGCACGGGTTGTCCCGGTGTGCCCGTCGGGTCGCCGCCCACAGCGCTGTTGACGAAGATCGACGGCTGAACGGTGCACGTGCCCAGCGAGTAGCTCGTGTTGGTCGCTGACCCGGCCGCGGATCGCTCCGGACCCTGTTCGACGTCGAAGGCGCAGATCCGCATCCCGTTCGGCAGGTCGCGCAGGCCGTACGCCGGGGTGACGGTCGTCGTGCCCGGGAAGTGGATGTTCTCCGCGATCCGGCGGCCGGCGTCGATGAGTTGCTGCGCGGGCGCTGTGCTGCCGGGCGCGGCGGACACGTTCACATACATCGAACCGCCATCGGGGTGCGTCACGTACAGCTCGTAACCGCCTGGCCCGGTGGACACCGAACTCTCGACCCCGTGCTGCCCGTTGATGGTGACGGACTTGCCCGGGCCCGACTTGAACGTCGCCTGGTCCACCGACACCATCCGGACCTGCTGGACGTCGACCTCCAGGACCTGGCCGTTGGCCGTGACGGTCAGCATGTACTCACCGCCGTACAGGGGCGCGTTCGGGTTGGCCGCGCTGGACCCGGCGTTGATCCGGTGCGCCCGGTAGGCGACCGAGCCCGGCGGGAGCCAGCCGAGGGAGTAGGGCATCTTCAAGCCGGCCGCGGCCTGTCCGGTGGCGGCCGGGGGCTGGCTGCCTTGAGATCCGTTGGCGGGGGCGGTGATCTGGGGTTGCCCAGCGGGGTCCGGCCGGTTCAGCACCACGGCGGTGACCGCGCCGAGGGTCAGCACGGTCGCCCCGGCGGCGACCGCGAACGGCCGGCTCAGCCCAGCGCGCCTGCTGTCGATGCGTTGGCGCGCCGCGGCGAGCACCGCGTCGCTGTCGGGCGCGTCATGTTCGTGCGCGGTGAAGGTGTCCTTGATCAGGTTCTCGATGTTCATCATGTCTCCCTGGCCTCCGCCATCTGCTCGATGGCCAAGCCGTTTCGCAGTGCCGCCAATGCCTTGTGGGCGTGCGCGCGGACGGTGGCCTGGGCGCAGCCGAGCAGCCCGGCGATCTCGGGATCGGGCAGCTGCTCGTAGTACCGCAGCACCACCACCGCCCGCTGGCGCTTGGGCAGCCGCGCCAAGCGCTGCCACATGTCCTCGCGCGCGGCGTGGTCCGACGCGAAATCGTCCGCCCGCGCCTTGTCGGGCAGGTCACCCGACGCGATCACCCGCGCGGACCTGCTGTGTCGCCAGGACAGGTAGCCATTGGTCACCATCCGCAGCACATACCGGTCGGGGTGATCCGCGCCGCTGATCCGGGACCAGTGCCGGTACACCTTGACCAGCACGTCCTGCACCAGATCAGCCGCCTGCTCCCGTTCGCCGGTGAGCATCGTCGCGTACCGCAGCAACCGCGGCAGTTGCGCCCGGGCGAAGTCGTCGTAGTCAGCCATCACCCTTGAAGACTCAGCCCGAGGCCGATCTGTTTACCCGGTTCCGCATCGGATCGGAACCGCTGACCACCACACCCCCGTGGGTCAGTCGAGGAAGCGCTCGGCGACCGTCTGGCCGTGGAAGGTCTGTCCGGTCGGGGTGAAGCCCAGTCGCAGGTAGAACTGTTCGGGGCCGTCGGGATGCGGCACCCACAGAACAGTGACTCGGTTCTGGCCGCGGCGGCGTGCCTCGACGCAGAGTTGCTCGACGGCGAACCGCCCGCATCCGGTGCGTTGGTGGCCGGCCGCGACGTTGAGTCGCCAGATGCCACAGCGGAAGTAGTCGATTGGAGAGTTCGGGTCGAAGCCGCCCATGATGAACCCGGCGAGCCGGTCGTCGGCATAGACCAGCCGGGGCCATGCGACGGTGGGTTGGGCGTAGGCCTCGGCGAGGGACACCGCGACGGGCGCGACGAATTTCTCCTGCCAAGGCTCGACTTGCAGCGCACAAGCGTCCTGGACGTTGTCGGGCGTCACCGTTTCCAGCCGGAACGACATGACCGCCGAGTGTGGACCGGCGTGGGGCACACGTCCACGCACGCGCGGGCCAGATGGACGGCTCGGCACCGTGCGCGGTCATCGGCATGAGCGCGTCACGCGGAATCGCCGATCAGCGGCATGTGCGTGCGTTGCGTCGAGTCCGACGGCGAGGTGGTTCGCTTTGTCGAACTGTGCGCGGCAGGCTCACGGGCTGGTGATCACTCGGTCGAGCCACTCGGTCAGGAGTTGCCGTTCAGCCTCGGTCAACGTCTCTAGGCGGGGCGCGATAGCGCGGAATGCGACTGCCGTCGCGATCGACCTGTTTATGGTGCTGTCGGGCGGGTCGACGAGGATTTGCCGCAGAACGGCCTCGTACATGCTCTCAGCCAGCTCGGTGTCCCGGTGCTCGGTCGGTGTCGCCAGCAGTGTTTGGATGGTGCCGATCCCGGCGGCCTGGATGAGCTCGACGGCGCGTCGCTCGCTGACGCGGAGTCGTCCGGACTCGGCGACGCGGTGCACCCGTGACTCCAGGACCCGTCGGCCGGACTGCGCCGCAGGCGAATGCCGTACCCGGTCGGGGTCGCTGAAGAGGCGGAAGAGGGCCGGGTTCGCGACGCCGAAGTCGATCTGCATCCGCCACCCCGAGTGCAGGTCGCTGAGCGGGTCGATCTCGTCCGCTGACGCCGCCCGCACGATCGCCGCTTTCGCGGATACGTAGGTCGCCATCACGTGCTCGGCCACGGCCTCCAGCAGACCGTCCTTGTCTCCGAACAGGCGGTAGATCGCCGGGGCCTGCACACCGGCCGCCTCGGCGACTCCGCGCGTGGTCACCGCTGCCGGACCCTGCTCCTGCAGCAGGCGTGCGGCGACGTCGATGATCCGCGCTCGCATGTCGGCACGGCGACTCGGCACCTCGGTCACATATCAACGATAACACCTCCTTGATATCACCGATGTATCACCGTTAGCATTCAGCGCATATCGTTGATAACAAGGGAGCGTTCATGATCGTCATCACCGGTGCGACAGGCGCGCTCAACGGCGCCACCGTCGACCACCTGCTCAAGCGCCTACCGGCCGGCGAGATCGCGGTCGCCGTACGTGACACCACCAAAGCCCAGCAGTTCGCCGACCACGGGGTCGAGGTACGCCACGGCGACTACGCCGACCCCGCGTCACTGCCCGCCGCGTTCGCCGGGGCCGACCAACTGCTGGTCGTCTCCTCCAACGACCCCACGGCTGACGCGGTGGCGTTGCACCGCAACGCGATCGAGGCGGCCACCGCTGCCGGGGTGGGACGCATCCTCTACACCAGCCACCAAGGCGCGGCCCCGGACACCCCGTTCGCCCCGGGGCGCGACCACGCGGCCACCGAGCAGCTGCTGGCCGACTCCGGCGTCCCGTGGACCTCGCTACGCAACGGCTTCTACGCACACAGCCTCGCCTGGCTGCTGGGGCCCTGGCGAAAGAGCGGCCGCATCACCGTGCCCGCCGACGGACCGGTGTCCTGGACCGCGCGCGAGGACGCGGCCGAGGCCGCCGCCGTCATCCTTGCCTCGAACGGTGAGTACGACGGGCCGATCACCCTGACCGCGAAAGCCGCACCGACCTTCACCGACATCGCGGCGCTCGCGTCCGAACTGACCGGACGCACGATCACGACCGAGGTGATCCCCGCCGACGCGTGGGTCGACACCCAGGTCGCCGCCGGTCAGCCCGAGCACATGGCCCGGTTCACCCTCGGCATGTACCAAGCCGCCGCCCAAGGCTTCTTCGCCGAAGTCGACCCCCTGCTCAGCACCATGCTCGACCGCGAGCCACAAACCGCGCGCGACATCCTCAACCAACCACCCACTCACTGAACCGGCGACACCGCAGACACCCACAAAGCGGACGGACGCATATCGGCGCGGGACACCAGGACCGCGCGCTCCTCACCATCACCTACTTCGCCGATCGGATCCGCACCGCCCAGATCGAGGTGTTCGCCATACTCGATCAGCTTGCGGTCGAGTGCCTTCAGCATCTGCCGCTCACACCTACGGGTTCTTGACGGTGAGGATCGCCAACTGACGCACGACTGTTGACAGCCGACCGCGCGACTTGCCTGCGACCTGTGCGATCGCCGGTAGATCAGCCGCAACCATCCATGCGCCGCGATCGCAGTACCAGGCCGACGCCAGCGCAGAGGGCCAGCAGGCCGCCGATCGCCAGCCAGATGACGTTGGCACCGGTCTCCGCCAGTTCACCGGTATCGCCATTGCCGGCTCGTTGTTCGACAACCGGCTGCGGCTGCTGCGGTTGCTGCGGCGGCGAGGAACTCGGTGCCGGGTCGGGATCGGGCTGTGGCGGCCCGGGACGGACATACACGTCGTGTGATGGCTTGCCGTCGTCCCCGGCGCGCACCACGAAGTCATAGGGATACGGAAAGACGACCTGCCAAGGCCCCACGACAACGAAATCGTAGATATCCGCGGGTATGTTGGTGAACTGGAACATTCCCGCGGCGTCGGTCACCCAGCGCGCCACCGCCTGGCCGGTTTTGCGGTCTCTCAGGTAGACCTTCTTGCCGGGGAGTGGGTCACCTCCGGAAGGGCCGCCCTGGATACCGATCCCGGCCGTTCGCTCCTGAAGCAACCGGCCGACGACCATTGGTGCGATGCCCCCGGGAACGCGGACTCTCGCCGTGATCTCGCCGGTTCCGTTGCTGCCCGGTGGGGCGCCGAACTGGACAGCCACCGTCAGCCATCCGGAGTCGAACGCCGCCGACGTGACAGGAATGGTCACGTCTGCATATACCGTGGAGTGAGGAGGAACCGCGACACCTGTTCCGTTGAAGGCCAGCGGGCCCCACCCGGAATGTGTTGCGTCATTGGCATCGCCGTTTGCGGTGACTCCCGGAATGGGAGTCGTTCCGCTGTTGCTGAGCGTCACCAACAGATGCGCACTCTCACCCACCTGGTAGGAGCTCTTCGCGAATGCCATCGACGCGGTCAGGGTTCCGGATACCGGTGCTGCGGCCCGAACCAGGACATCGGGGCCGTCAACCGTGACGTTGACCGGACCGGCCGGGAATCTCCAATAGTCGTCGTTGCGGCGGTAGGAGCCGTAATAACTGCCGATCGGGAGGTCAGTGAAGGTGAACCTGCCCTGGTCATCCGTCCTCTGGGTGAAAGTACCGAACTGCCAGTCCAACAGTTCCACGTCCACGTCAGGCAGCGCCTCGCCCGGGTCCAAGGCCGCGTTACCGTTGCCGTCTCCGTATACGATTCCCTTGAACGTCGCGTAGACGAAATTGACCGGCGCCTCGATGGTGACCGTGTTGTCGGCGGGATTCGAGTCCGGCTCGGTGGAACGCGCTTCCACGGTCAATCGTGCCACCATGCCGCGGGCCGTGGAGATCAGGGCCGCGTCACGGTCGAACTCGAAACGTTCGGCCGGTTCCAGCGGCACCCCCGAGTTTCCCTCCTGCAACCGCTCCCAGTAGACGCGCAAGGTCCCGGACGAGGACACGTGCACGCTACTTGCCGTAGCCATACCTACATTCATGATCGTGAGCCGCACCCGAATCTGATCACGGGCGTCATAGGCTGGTTTGTCGAATGCCAGGGACACCCGAAGATCCGGAAGTTCGTCCTCAGCCACCGGGCTCGAGCTCGGCGGTGGCGCACTTGAGGTGTCGGCGTCGATCGTGAGGGCCGCCCGCGATGGTGGCGGCGGTGATGGTGGCAGCTCCGTCGGCTTTGGCTCCGGTGCGGGCTCGGCCAGCTCGACCTGCTCAGGTGGGGCGGGTGCAGCCGATGACTCTGAAGTGACCGATGACTCCGAAGTGACCACTGTACCCGGAACGTCCGCCGCCTCGGCGAAAGCCGGTCCCGCTGACACACCGAAGCACAGTGTCACCGTCAGCACGAATGCTCCCGTCATCCAGGGCAGTCGTCTCGCAACGTGAGCCATGAAAGCCTCCCTTGTAGGCTCTTCACCCGGCCCCTAGCCATTTCCGAGTATTGTCAAAGATCACGCATCGACATCATGCCCGCCGGGAGGGCGTACGGCTGGGAGAAATATTCCCGTGGGAACGTGCCAACAGTTCGGTTTGCTTCTATTCCAAGCGCCGGCTGAGCGGCTGGCCGACAGCAGCAGCTGGCTATGAGAGTGGGGTCTGGCCACGCAACCCGAATCGTGTACGGGCTTCGGGATCCCGAACAAGAGAGACGGCTGGCCGGACGCCGTGCGCTGGGTGCTGTCAGTTGAGCTTAGCCACCATGGACAATGCCAGGCGATTACTATGGCCGGCCACCCGTAACAATCGTGCCGATGGACAGCTTGGAGCTATCGCCTCAAGCGGATGACTTGGATTCCCGAGCCGCCGCTCTCGCAGACAAAAGTCGGCGAGCATAGGAACGCCGAGATCTGGATGGTGGCGTTGCCTTGCCGGAATGGCGCCGGACTCGCGGTGTCCACCCAGACCAGGTAGCTATTGGTGTGTGGCATCCCATCGCAGATGATTGGGTTCTCATTGAATCCTTGGCCGAATGCAATCCTCCCGGATACCGCTTGTCTCAGATTGGCGCCTCCCTGGTTGGTCCGGACTTCCAGTGGGGCGCAAGTGATCTCTGCCGGGACGCGGACCAGCGTTCGGTCCAGCAGGATGCCGGTTGCATTGACAGTAATGGTGACAGATACGTCATCTGCGTGGGCAGTCATGGGCGCCACGATCGTCACCACGACAGGCAACGACAGCGCAAGCATCGAACGTGAGAACCATTTTGACACGCCAACCTCCATAGGGGTCGTTCTCTGATCACGCGGGTCATCAGGATCCACGACGTCAGTGCACCCTCCATCCCAAGAGTGCCTTCGTCGTAATGTCGTAGATGTTCACCGGAAAGTTACTGTGGCAACTCGTATGGTCTAACAAATCCAACTATCTGTCCGAAACGATCGTTGCACCTCGGATCGTCGGTCACCTCTCGATGATCGTTGTTGAGTCCACGGCAAGCCGTTTGGCGAGCGTCCTCAATTCGGCATGAGCGGATCTGGGACGACATGATCAATTGAAGTGCTCACTCAGCACCGAGAAAGTGCGCTGAGTCGACAAGGTCACTTCCAACCACGCGATGTCCTGAACGCCGGACGGCTCTCACCCGAACTTCGTCCAGTGCCCTTCGGAGATCACCTCGACGGAGCCGTCGACGACTTTGATGGCCGTCTGTTCGTCGATGGCGTAGGCCGGGACGCCGATGTCGGCGGCCCATCGCTGCGCGTCGGCCAGGGTGTTCGTCGGGAAGGCGTCCAGGTGCGGGAAGATCGAGAAGTCGACGACTCCCAGGGTGCGGTCGTCCGGCGCGGACAGCCACTCGACGAAGTACGACCCGATCCTGGGCGTCATCACCATGCTTCCAGCACTCACCCCCACCCACACCGTGTCGGGCAGCGAAGGCAGCAGATCGGCCAGTCCGGACTCGCGCATCCAGTGGCACAGGTACGTCGCGTCGCCGCCATCGACCAGGAGCACGTCAGCCTCCTGGACCCAGGGAACCCATCGCTGCGCGCCGATGGTGGGCAGTGCGGTGAGTTCGAGGACACCGAGTGACGCCCAGCCCAGGCCGGAGAACTGCCGCCACCTGGGCTCGGCGGCCACGAATCCCCGCACCGAGACCGGATCGCACATGGGGTGTCCCCACTTTGCCGTCGGAACGCAGAGGGCGTGGCACTCGGAGATCGGCTTGCCGAGAAGCCGCACGAGCGCCGAGTGGATGCTCGGGTTCGTGACACCCCCTGAGGTAAGCAGCAGCTTCACCGGTGCCTCCAAATCCGTGAGTACGAGATCGACATACTGGGAAGACCAGGGATCGAGCCGGAACTCATCGCAGCCGGCGCGATCGTGAGGTACCCGGATGGTGGCGGTCGGACAGCTTCGGGACGGGCCCGTCATGAATAGGTCCACTGAGGGACGCAGCGATGTTCGGACACGACAACACACCCACACAAGCAGCCATGGCCCGGCGGATCAGCACGAGATCCGCCTACCATTGGCGCCACCCTGTTGCCGCTGCTTTTCGAGCTAGACACGCGACACGATGGACTGGATGTACGGCCACCGGATCAAATGGGAGAACTTTCCGGCGGGTCGGACTGCTTGAGTCGGTGGACGCGGCGGCTCTCGCCGCGTAGGTAGGCGACCGTCCGGCCGCTTGGCCGGGTCCGCACCCAGCCATGCTCCTCACTCGACGGCTTCGAGTCGTCCACCTTGGTCATGTCGCCGCGCAGTGGGCGGAAGTCCTGCCACGCCAGGTAGAGGGGAAAGGCCGCGATGAGGACGAAGATGGCGAACAAGACGTACGCCAGGGCTGCGTCGTCGTCACTGTCGTACTTCATCAAGTCGGGAAGGAAACCAAGCCATAGGAGGACTTCGAGTCCCACCGTGATCCCGAGGGAGACCCACAGCGACAGTCTGCGCACCGAGCGCCGGAGCATCACCGAACGTGTCAACAGCCCGACCCGGTAGTGCTCATCACATTCGTAGCACGACAACGTGACGGCCGCGGTGAACACCGGATCGTCAGATGTGGACGTCAGCGGCACCATGGCAGAGACCGAGTGGTCCGGCCACGCCCGCCGGACGCTCGGCTCGTTCGGATTCGGGCCGTAGTCCCTCAAGTGGACAAGTTCAGCTTTGCCGTTGTCCATGTAGTGCAGTAGATGCCCTGCTGCCGTAGGGGACAAGCGGCCAAATCGGCTAACCAGGCTCGGGGGTTTCAGAAGTGGCCCTTCGCTGGCCGGAAACCTCGTCCGTGCTGTTCAGATCCGTATCGACGACCTTGATGGCCGTCTGTTCGTCGACGGCGTAGGCCGGGACGCCGAATGCGCATGCAGCGGCGACTGGATCGGCGACGAAGGAATCCGCTAGCTTCACACCCTTGTGGACACGGCCGAGTGCGCTGCTGACCGGAGGAATCGACGATGTCGATGGCGGGCGAGCTGGTCACCGAGACCTTCGAGTACGACGGAGGTCGTCAGGTCACGGTCTACCTCCCGGCGGGTCGGCCCGAGGCGGTGGTGTTCGCCGGTGACGGCGAGTTGATCTCACAGTGGGGTCGTGACCTTGAGACCGCGGACGTGCCGCCCACGGTGATCATCGGTGTCCACCGCCTGGCCGATGAGACCCTGCGGCTCCATGAATACTCACCGGGCTTCGATCCGGAACGGTTCTCGGCGCACGAGAGGTTTTTCGGCCAGGACGTCGGCCACTGGGCGCGATCGCGGTTCGGAGTGGCCCTGCCCGCCGAACGCACCGCGGTGTGCGGTGTCTCGGCCGGCGGAGAGCTGGCGTTGGCGATGGGGCTTCGACATCCGGACGTCTACGGCACGGTCTTGTGCGCCTCGCCCGGCGGAGGCTATCGACCACCCACCGCCATGCCGAGTTCCCTTCCACGCACATACCTCGTCGCCGGCACGCTGGAGCCGTTCTTCCTCCACAACGCGACCCGGTGGGCAGACGCGCTGCGCGACGCGGGGGCGGAGGTCGTGTTGAACGAGCGGGTCGGATCGCACGGCGACGCATTCTGGCGCGAAGAGTTCCCGCTGATGGTGGCGTGGGCGTTCGGACGATGAAGTCCGAGGTCACCCGCGCAACGCACTGCCCTCGGCATGAGCGGACGCCGGCAACGTGATCAATTCGCATGCGCGTGCTCGGCGGCATGTGAGGATGTTCGACTGTTCTCATGGACTCTGACTTACCTGGGTGTGTGTCGGGCGTGAAGGATGTTGTGCTGTGACTGGGGACTTGATCGCTGCATGGCATGACGCCGGTCTGGGTGTCACGCGGAGTCTGGAGCTTGCTCATCGGTCTTTGCTTGCCGGCGGTCTGCCGGTTGGCGCCGTGGTGATGGACTCTGGTGGTGAGGTGGTCGCAGAAGGCCGTAATCGGGCGTATGACCCGCCCGGCGGTGATGACCGGTTGCAGGGCAGCCCGATCGCTCATGCGGAGATGAACGCGTTGGCCCGCATCGCCGTCAGCGCGGATCTGTCTACGACCACACTGTGGAGCTCCCACCGCCCGTGCGCGATGTGTGCGGCAGCGTGTGAATTCGCCGGCGTCGGGCGGGTTCGGTTCGTGGCCCCTGACCCCTCGGACGATCAGGCCGGCCCCGATCCGATCGGCGTGCACGGCCCGTGGCTGATCGTCGCCAACCTGCTCTTTCTGACCGGCATCCGCGCGTACTCCGGTGCCGGTGCCCCGATCCTCCTGCGGGCCCGCGATCGTGAGCGGGAGACCACCGACCTGCTCGACATGGTTGCGCCGCAACAGTTGCGAACCGCCACCCTGTCGGATGCACTGGGACCCATCTGGCCGCACGTCGTCAACGCCGCCCAGCGGCGGCAGCACCGCATCGGCGGTTGACGTCTCGATCGTGCCAGCCTTGCGTGGCAGCTCATGTCCGACGACAACGGAGTTACCGGCGAGGTCACACGCACCACCCAGCAGAGGAGGGTGTCGCCGATGATCATTTGTCGAAGTTCGATCAGCGGCACGAGAGTGCGTCGAGCAAGGGCCTCCCGTTGAGGTCGTGGGACTACAGTCGCGAACGTCGCGATGGCGCTGCCACCTGTCGGGGTGGTCGTCAGCCGAGGCGGTAGTGGACTCGGCCAACGGACAGCCCTGGCGAGTGCCCTTCGCGCCGCGAGCCGTTGAAGAACACGACCAGGTCGTTGCCCTGTCTGACCGCCGATGGTTTCCACACGCCGTCGCGGTGCCATGGCGTGCCATCGGTGGTGGACACCAGTTGTATCGGTCGCGGCCAGTCGCCGAGCGTTTCGGCCTGCGCCCACCACACCCCGTCGCCGGGACCGGGGGTGGCGGTCAGTGGGTGCTTCGCGGTCACCAGGTCGAGAGCGGCACCTGATTCGGTGACGACGGCGTCGAATTCACCGTCGGCGGCGACGATCCGCCTGCCGGTCCAGCTGGTGACGCCGTCCGGGCTTTCCGCATACCCGACCACCTGGGTGCGGTCAACAGACAGGCCGGTGCAGTACCAGAGCATCCAGCGACCACCGTGGTAAAGCAGGTTCGGTTCGGCGACGGTGCCGAGTTCCCACGGTTCGGTCGCGGTGAACACCGGCTCGGGGTGACGGACCCACTCCGAACCGTCCCATTCCAGGAACCCGATCGAGTACGGCCCGGTGATGTCGGTCCAGGCTGCCGAACTCGCGTAGTAGAGGCGTTCGACCCACCGTCCGCCCGATCGGCCGCGCACATGGGAAACGCAGTGGTAGCCGGTGGCGTCCCAGCTGTTCGACGGGGTCGGCGGCGCGCACCGTCCGTCGATCGTCCACTCCAGACTGTCCACGGTGGCCCCCGGTGGCAGGTGGGCGGCACGCAGGTCGATCCGGGGCACGGCCGGATCGGCGAGTTCACCCATGATCATCCACCAGCGGTCGTCACGCCGCATCAGCGTGACGTCGGCACCGTCGAACAGTCTGGACTTGTCGAGCAGTTCCGGTCGCATGTCGCCATCATGACCGAAAGTGATACGATGGTCAAACAATACGACGATCGAAGGACTCGCATGTCGGTCGAACGACTACTGGCCGCGCAGCAGCGCGCGGCGGCGCGGGGGACCGTGCTCGCCGAACTGATCGCCGCCCGGCTCGGCATCACCCCGACCGACCTGAAGTGCATGCACCTGCTCGCACAGGGTCCTCGAACCGCCCGCGCGCTGGCCGATGAGCTGCGGCTCACGCCCAGTGCGACCACCACGGTGATCGACCGGCTGGAGCGTGCCGGTTTCGCGACCAGGCAACGCGATTCCGCGGACCGGCGGCAGGTGACCGTCCGCGCCGTGCCCGAGCGCGTCGCCGACGCGTCGGCGTTGTACCGGCCGTTGTACGAACGGATGGCTGAGCTGGTCAGCGGCTACACCGACGACCAGGTCACGCTGCTGCTGGACTTCGCCGAACGGTCCGACGAGATCCTGGCCGAGGAGATCGGCAGAGTTGGCGGATCGCTCGTCTGACCTCATGCCGTGACCGGACCCCAGCGGAAGATCGCGGGCGGCTCGAGGTCGGAGGCGCCATGCGGTTGGCCCGGACACAATCGAAGGCGGATCGACCAACCGAGCTTCGGTGCGGTTCGACAGGCTCCACCGTTGAACAGCGGCCCGCCGTCGGACAGCGAATTCACACGGTCGCCACAGGACAACATCCCCGCACCGCCTCCACCTATGGCGACCACGACTGAGCGCGTGATCCCTCATCGGCATGAGTGTGTGTCCTTTTCCGGCCTGGACAACGGAACGCAACCTCTTGCCGCCGGCTTTTCCTTGTACCGCAATGGTGAGGCGCCTCATTTTCGCGTTCCATTCATCCGGCGTCGGCCAGATGCCAAATGGCAACCGGGAACACTTCTGACTGTGACTGAGCGCGCTTAACGTCACCCCAATGGGTACACCCGTTCGCGTTGAAGGGAAAGATCCATGAAGAAGCGCTACACGGGCTCGCTTGCCGCGTTGATGATCGCCGGTCTTGCGGTGGCGGCCGGACCTGCCGCGGCAGCACCGGCGCCGGTGGGGGTTCTGGCGGCCGACAATTTCATCGTGTCGTTTGCCGACTCCGCCGAGTCTCACCAGATAACCCATCCGGGGGTCACGGAAATAGGCGAGACGTCGGTGGGTTCCGTGGTGGTCAGACCGGTGTCGCGGGGTCTGACCAAGGCCGGGGCAAGCCGGCTGATGCGGGAGTTGGCCGCGCAGCCCGGGGTCGTCAGCGTCGAACCGGATCTTCGGATGACCGCGCAGTTCACCCCGAACGACCCGCGTTATGCCGAGCAATGGGACCTCTTCGAGGCCACCGGCGGCATCAACGCCCCCGCCGCGTGGGACACCACCAGCGGCGCCGGCGTGACCGTCGCCGTGATCGACACCGGAATCACACCGCACTCCGACCTGTCCGGGAACGTGTTGCCGGGCTTCGACTTCATCAGTGACGCGGCCACCGCGCGGGACGGCAACGGGCGCGACGCGAATCCCAACGACGAGGGTGACTGGTTCAACGCCGGCGAATGCGGCAGCACCACGCCGGAAGCGTCGAGCTGGCACGGCACGCACGTGTCCGGCACCATCGCCGCGCTGACCAACAACTCCGTCGGCGTGGCCGGCATCGCCCGCAACGCCAAGATCCTTCCGGTGCGCGTGCTCGGCAAGTGCGGCGGTTTCACCTCCGACATCGCCGACGCGATCACCTGGGCGTCCGGCGGGCGCGTGGCCCGGGTCCCGGCCAACCCCACCCCGGCCAAAGTGATCAACTTGAGCCTCGGCGGATCCGGCGCGTGCGGCACCACCTTCCAGCGGGCGATCAACGGCGCGGTCTCCCGCGGCACCACCGTGGTGGTCGCAGCCGGCAACTCCAACGCCAACGTCTCCGGCTTTTCCCCCGCCAACTGCGCCAACGTGGTGGCCGTCGCCGCCAATGACCGCGCAGGCAACCGGTCGTTCTACTCCAACTTCGGCGCCGGCATCGACGTCACCGCGCCGGGTGGCGAGGTCCGCCTGGAGACCGACCCGCCGGGCACCCGCAGCCAGCCGCAGAACGGCGTGCTGTCCACCCTCAACACCGGCATGACCGTGCAGGCCACGGAGACCTACTTCACCTACATGGGAACCAGTATGGCCGCCCCGCACGTGGCAGGCCTGGCCGCGCTGATGCTCAGCAAGACCACCCTCACCCCGGCCCAGGTCGAGGCCGCCCTCAAGGCCAACGCCCGACCCCTGCCGGGAACCTGCGCCGGCGGCTGCGGCGCCGGCATCATCGACGCCGCCCGAACGGTCGCGGCGATCTGACCACCCACCAGCCCGAACCGACATCCCCGCTGCCCGAGTCGAGATTCCGCATACCCCGAACCACGATCACGCCCGCCAACCCTGTGGGTGCCGCTTGAGGTCGGGTGGCCCAGGGGAATCCCACCCCCTGGGCTCCCGCAGACCTGGCGCCGTCACAGTCTCCCGTTACCCGGCTGCCCCGCGGGCCGCGAGTAGCTCCCGAGAACGCGCACCGACAGGCCCTCGACCATCGTCCGCGCCGCGCCGTTACCGGACGATGCCCGCGGCCTCAAGCCGCAACCACCGACACCGACCACCCCCGATGCCGCAGTCGCCCCGCAGAACACCGCCGCCGTCACCACTAGGCCCGCACCAAACTCCCGATTCCAGCTCGGCAAGGGTGTACGGACTGGGCCCAATGGCGGCCATCCCACCGTCAGCGACAGACCTTCGCTAGCCGCAGTCAGGCGGGGCGAAGGGCAGGTCGACGAAACCGTCGATGGTCTCACCGGTGTCCAGTCGCTTGGCGTGTACCGACATGCGATTGGTCTGGTTGTGCTTGGCCGGGTTGGGGTGGACCTCCCTGATTCCCTCTGCCGTGGAGATGTCATCCGGGTTGCTGAAGAACCCGACGCCATTGTCCGCGAAGGACACCGACCAGTGTTGCCCGGCGGCGGTGGCGATCTCGAACTCCTCGCCCGCGACCAACGGATTGCCGACCGGCCCATCGTCGTCGTACTGGGACTTCAGTTTCCACGAGGTCCCCAGTGTGCCGACACCGTTCGTCTTCACCGCTGGGCCGCACCTGCGACCACTCGCTTGCGCGATGCCACCACCCGTCACACTGCTGACGACAGCCAGGCCACTGAGAGCGATGGCGATCCCGGCCGTTGCTTTGCGCATCAAACATCCTCCCACTCCGTCTGGATGCTCACATGTGTTGATACGCAGGAGGGTTACGGTTGCCGATGTGGAGTCGCGGGCGGCGCTCTTCCGCCGTCTGGCCGCCGATCGGCGCGTTGCTGGTGACGGTCGACCCGGCTCCACGCCAGGCCTGTCAGGCCGCGCACGCCCCACTGGACTTCGCCCTGACCCACCCCGGCCTGCTCACCCAGTGGCACAAGCATTCCAACACCCTGGTCGTGCTTGCCGCCCGCGATGAACTCGCCCTCACCCGATGTTTCACCGATGCCGTGTCGGCCGGGTTGCGGGCGGTCGCCTTCCACCAACCCGACATCGGCGGAGCGTTGACCGCGGTCGCGCTCGAGCCCCGTGCCGACCGCCTGGTCGCTCATCTTCCAACATTGGACCAACTTGGCCGGTCGCTGACCGCGGCAGAGTTCCGTGGCGCACGCGACGAGATCGCCGACCGCCAGCTGGTGGCCCGCATCGGCGATCCGGACACGACCTGACACCCAGCAGAATGTGCGGTGGACGGCGCCACCCGTTCACCCACGCCGCCCCCGACGCCCAACGGCCGGGCAGCCGCCTCTAAAGCGGTTCCAAGCGGGTTCGACTCCCGCCGGGGCACCAGAAGTTCCACTAGTTCTCCGCCTGCTTCCAGGCCGTGGTGAGGGCGAGTTTGCCCCTGGTGTGCAGCAGTGACCCGGAGTAGAGCCGGCTCGCGAACAGCACGATCAGGACGGTCGTACCGGCCAGCAGCCCCAGTGCGACCAGCGCCTCCCAGGCCTGTGCGTCGCCGGTGAACATCCGGACCGGCATGGCGATCGCCGCGGAGAACGGGACGTAGGACAGCACGGTCAGCACGATCTCGTTGTCCGACGCCATCAACACGCCCAGGTAGGGGCCGAGGAGCAGCAGCATCACCAGGCTCATGCTGGAGCCGAGGTCCTCCTGGCGGCTGACCATCGACCCGGCGACCGCCCACAGCGCCGTGAGCAGAACGAATCCCAGGCACAGGAACGGGACGAACCAGCCGAGCGCGGGTCCGGTCATCGCCAGCAGTTCGGTGTGACCGCCGAGCCGCAACGCGAGCGGTGCCGCCACGATGAGCAGCACCGCCTGGCCGATGGTGAGCAGCGAATGGCCGATGATCTTGCCCGCGAGCATCGCCCGCACGGGGATGGTCGAGACGAGGATCTCCACCACCCGGGTCTGTTTCTCCGAGACGGTGCCCTGGGCGACAGCGGCCCCGCCCATGCCGAACACGAAGAACACCAACGCGAAGGCCTGGATGACGACGGTGCGAGCGCCGTGGCTGACCGCCGCGGGTGCGAGCAGATCGACCGGTGGCGCGGTGTGCAGCGCGGCGATCACCGTGACCGGCGGGTCGGACAGGGCGACCACGCGGACGCCGGAGCCGTCCGAGACGACCGCCGCGTCCACATCCTCCGCGCGAACGAGATCCTCCGCGGCGCTCCGGGAGTCAACCTGGCGGACGTCCAGGTCCGCGCCGGTCAGTACTGCCGCCGCCGACGAGCCCACGGCGGCGACGCTCGGTTTGCCGCCGCCGAACACCGTCGGCAGGATGGCCACGGCGAACAGCCCGGCCAGCACGACCGCGAAGCCGATCCAGAAACCCTTGAGCCGCAGCATGGTCCTGATCTCACGTTCGGCGATCAGCCGGGTCGCCGCCGCGAACGACGTCATCAGACGGCCTCCTTGAAGATCTCTTCCAGGGTCGGCACGACCGGGGTGAAGCTGCGCACCTCGCCCCGCCGCAGGGCGGCGTGCAGGATCTGCTGGTCGCTGTGTCCGTTGTGGACTTCGAAGACCGCCCTCGGACCGTCCATGTCGACCACACTGACCTCCGGATGATCACGCAGCCAGCCCGCGTCGGAATCCACGACGAGCTCGAAACGCGCTGTGCCGTAACGGTTACGTAGTTCCTGCCGCCCGCCGCTCGCGGTGATCCGGCCGCCGGAGATGATCACCACGTCGTCACAGAGCCGTTCGACGAGGGCGAGCTGGTGGCTGGAGAACAGCACCGAGACACCTCGTGCGGCCCGGTCACGCAACACGCGCAGCACGATGTCGACGGCGATCGGATCCAGGCCGGAGAACGGCTCGTCGAGGATCAGCAGCTCGGGGTCGTGCACGAGCGCGGCGGCGATCTGGGCGCGCTGCTGGTTGCCCAGCGACAGCTCCTCCAGCTTGTCACCGGCCCGTCCGGCCAGGTCGAGCTGGTCCAGCAGCTGCCGGGTGTTGTCCTGGGCCGTCCGGTCGTCCAGCCCGTGCAGCCGGCCGAGCCAGCTGATCTGCTCGGCCACCTTCATCTTCGGGTACAGGCCGCGTTCCTCTGGCATGTAACCGAAGCGCTGGCGGACCGGCTGGGTCACCGGCGTGCCCTGCCAGGTGACTGTGCCACCGTGCGGGGCGAGGACGCCGAGGATGATCCGCATCGTGGTCGTCTTGCCGGATCCGTTGGCGCCGAGGAACCCGGTCATCCGTCCGGAGTGGACGTCGAACGACACCTCGTCCAGGACACGGTGATCGGCGAAGTCGCGGCTCACCGAGGTCACTTTCAACATGCCCCGGACGTTAGGGCGATGGGCGGGTCCGGCGCGTCCGGCGCGGGACCGACCTCCGGGGTCCTCCGCGAGGACTAGGGAGTGCGGCCGGGGGCGACGATTCCGTTCTCGTAGGCGAAGACCACGGCGTGGGTGCGGTCGCGCAAGTCCAGTTTGGCCAGTACCCGCGACACATGGGTCTTCACGGTCGTCTCGGCCAGGAACAAGGCCCGCGCGATCTCGATGTTGCTCGCCCCGCGCGCCAGCAACACCAGCACCTCGAACTCGCGGTCGGTCAGCGTCTCCGGGCGGCGCAGCGGAACCGGGGCGGGAGCGCTGAACCGGGCGATCACCCGCCTGGTGACCTCGGGGGACAGCAGGGCATCGCCGCGGGCGACGACCCGCACGGACTCGACGAGGTCCTCGGGTGAGGCGTTCTTCAGCAGGAACCCGCTCGCGCCCGCGCGCAGCGCCTCGAACAAGTAGTCCTCCCGGTCGAACGTGGTCAGGATGACGACCTTCGCCGGGTTCGTCCCGGGCCCGAGGATGCGCCGGGTCGCTTCCAGCCCGTCGATACCCGGCATCTGGACGTCCAGCAGGACCACGTCGGGTGCCAGCCGGGTGACCTGCTCGACCGCGGTCAGGCCGTCGCCCGCCTCGCCGACCACCTCGATGTCGTCCTCCGCCCCGAGGATGACCCGGAACCCGGCCCGGACCAGGTCGTGATCGTCGGCGAGAACCACCCGTAACCTGCTCACGGCGCCGTGAACTCCTTCATGTCCTGTGTGGACGGAAACGTGGCACGGACCCGGAAACCGCCGTCGCGTCGTGGCCCGGCCTCCACTTCGCCACCGTGTACCGCGACTCGTTCCCGTATGCCCAGCAACCCGAAGCCGCGGTCCGGCTGGACCTGCGTGCCGTGGCCGTCGTCAGCGATCTCGACTTCGAGGGTGTTGTCCAGGTAGCGCAGACGCACGTCGGCCTGCCGTGCGCCGGAGTGTTTGACGACGTTCGTCAGTGCCTCTTGGACGACTCGATATGCCGACAGGGCAACGGCTTGTGGCACTGGCCGGGTGTCCCCGTACACCCCGTACCGCACCTCGATCCCGGCTGAGCGAGTCGCGGACACCAAGTCGGGCACCTGGTCCAGGCCGAACGGCGCGCTCGCGTCGGCGGAGTCGTCCGCTCGGAGGACTCCCAGCAGTCCCCGCAGTTCGCCGATGGCGACCCGGGCGGTCTGCTCGACGTTCCGCAGCGCTTCGCTGGCAACGTCGTGGTCCTTGTCCAGGACGCGCCGGGCCGCGCTGGCCTGGACCCCCATCACCGACACATGGTGGGCCACCACGTCATGCAGATCCCGCGCGATGCGGACACGTTCGGCGACGATGGCGCCCCGCGTGTTCTGCTCCTGGGCCGCCCGCAGCTGTTCGGCGCGGTGCTCGAGCTCGGCCTGCTGGCATGCGGTCACCCAGCCGACGTTGCCGAAGAAGTAGGCGCCCAGGAAGAACATCCCGTTGAAGACGATGTTGTAGAGCACCGCGGCCACCAACGGATCCAGCGGCCCGGCCGCACCGGGGAACTGCGGGGCCTGCTGGTGCAGCAACTGGCTGGTCATGTTGTAGGCGAGCAACGCGAACATCGCCACGATCGCCGTGATCCGCCACCACCGGGCGGCTGTCCGGTTGCGTTCCCACGCACCCGCCGTGTACATCGCGAGGAAAACGGCGATGGACGACACCACGTTCTCGCCGAGGCCACGCATCATGGCCGCGATGAACACCGCGCAGACAATGATGAGGACGGCCAGCGGGTACCGCCTGCGCACGCCGAGCGGCACAGTCACCGCGGCACACCACGCGATCTGCTCGGCGATCGCAGGCGGCCGATCGCTGACCATGGCGGCGATACCCGCGCTGTTGGCGAGCGCCAGCATCAGCAGCGCGCTCACCAGGATGACCAGGCCGATCCAGAGGTCCCGGCGTTGCTCGGCACGGGTGGGCCCCGGTCTCTGCCACCCCTCGCTTGTCATGAGCGACAAGGTATCGGTAAACAGCAGCGGACGGGCGCCGCACCGGCGGGTGCGAATCAGGTGGTGTACACAATGTCCTCGGTCACTGGGGTGCTGCAGGTCATGACGAGTAGGCCCTTGATGAAGTGGTAATAGCAGAGCGTCCAGGTCATCGGGTAGGCGGTGGGTCCGAGCGGAGCGACGGACACCACTTTCTCCCCATCGCAGTTGATCGAAATGACACTGCTTTGACCTTTGTAGGTGTACTTCACGACCTGATAGATGCAGTTGCCGTGGCCGATGATGTGGAACGTGTTGGGCCCGAGCTGGGGTTCGTCGTCACCGGCGGCGTACCACACGTCGAAAGTGGTCGGGCCGCCTCTGTGCGAGGTGTACGCGGCGGCCGGTGTGGCCATCGGCAGGAGCAGCGCGAGGACGGTCGCAACGACGAGCAAGACCCGTCTGGCAAAAACTGAACGGACACGCATGGGAGGACTCCCTTCCGAGCGGGCCGGGTTACCTCTTATGTCATAACCGATCGCTGACACTCACACATGATCAATTCCAGATGGCGGGAGTATGATCAAAGCGCGACCATCGCGCTCGGCCGGTCGTCTTTATCCGGAATAGGCTACAAAAAAAGGGTGTTGCAGACCCGGGACCTCGAAAGATTGGCTCACTGGCAAATTCTGCGCGGTAATTCCGGGCCCTCACCTTTCTCTCGTTCGGCGGCGGGGCGCGGCTGAACGAGGTGGTGCCGAGCGCATGTGGTCTCGCACCGGCGCCAGCAGGCCGGCGAGGGTCTCGACGTCGTGGCGGGAAAGCGGCTCGAAGAGCAGGCTGCCGACCACCTCGACGTGCCCGGGCAGCACTTCGGCGAGCCGCTCGCGCCCGGCGTCGGTGATGGTGACCGTGGTGCTCCGTTCGTCCTCCGGGGAAGGGGCGCGCACCACCAGGCCCGCTTTCTCGAGCAGGCTCGCCTGGTAGGTCAGGCCGCTGCGGCTGTAGACCACGCCGTCGGCCAGGTCGGTCATGCGGTGGCTGCCCGACGGGGAGTCACCGAGCGTGGCCAGTAGCTGGAACTGCACGTAGCTGAGGTCGCCTGCCTCGCGCAGCTGCTGCTCGACCGCGTGCCGCAGCAGGCTGGTCACCTCGATGAGGTCGAAGTAGGCGCCGAGCTGCACGGGGTCGAGCGACGGTGGCGGGTCGGACATGACCGGAGTTTACTGCTTCGAATTCGAAGGGTCGCGTCGAATGCGGGCACCCCGCCGGGGCACACTGGCGCCATGTCGTTGTCCGATCTCGGCGCCGCGGTTCGCTGGCTGCGCGAACACACCGAGCCCGCTGCCGCCGGGCTGCCGGTCGGCGGACTGCGCGCCAACGGCCGGCGAGTCCGCGGACTGCGCCGGGAAGAGCTCGCCGAGCTCGCCGGGGTCTCCGCGGACTACCTCCGGCGGTTGGAGCAGGGACGACGTCACCCCTCGGCCGGCGTGGTGACCGCCATCTCGCGCGCGTTGCGGCTCGACCGGGCGGACTACGAGCGGCTCTGCGCCCTCGCCGGATACGCCGCGGCCGATGGGCACGTGCCACGCGAAGCCGGGCGAGCGGCGATGCAGCTCCTGCGGCGGTTCGACGACACCCCGGCGTTCCTGGCCGACGCGGCGTGGAACGTCGTCGCCGTCAACGGTGCGTGGCTGGCGCTGAGCGGCAGGGCGGCGAGCGGGACCGGGCTGGACTGGAACGTCGCGTGGCGCACGTTCTGCGACCCACGGCGGGAGATCGGTCGCACCGACGAGCACCAGGCCGGTTTCCAGGCCGTGCTCGCCACCCGGCTGCGCGACGCGTACCTGCGCTACCCGGCCGACGCGTCGCTCGGCGAACTCGTCGACGAGCTGCGGAGCACCAGCCGTCCGTTCGACACCCTGTGGCGCACCCCGAAAACGGTGCCCGCCTACGAGAACCGTGCCGTCTTCCGGCATCCGGACGGCGCCGCCATCACGCTCGACGGCGCTCTGCTCGAGGTGCCCGGCGACGACCTGATGGCGGTGGTCCTCACCGCTGAACCGGACTCGGCCGACGCGGCGCGGCTCGGCGAGGTCGTCCGCGCCTCGGGACGGCCGGCCGTGGTCAGGGTGGGCCAAACCGGCCCAGGCTGACCCAGCCCGCGACCACGATCCTGAGGTCCAGTGGATCAAGGGAAACCGCCGGTCCGGCGGTGACCGGCGTCACTTGCTTCGAATTTGAAGCAGCGGTAGCGTGGTCCGCAGTTGCTTCGAATTCGAAGCGAATCACCCTCAGTGAAGGTGGGAACTCCGATGAAGGCAGTGCGTTTCCACGAGTACGGCGACCCTGACGTCCTGCGCTACGAGGACGTGGAGCAGCCGGTACCAGGAGCCGGGCAGGTCCGGATCCGTGTCGCCGCCACGTCGTTCAACTCCGTCGACGGCAATATCCGCGGCGGTTTCATGCGCGGCCCGATCCCGGTGGTTCTGCCGCACATTCCGGGCATCGACGTCGCCGGCACGGTCGATGCCCTGGGCGAGGGCGTCGAAGGCCATCACGTCGGCGACGGGGTCATCGGCTTCCTGCCGATGGACGGCGACGGCGCCGCCGCCGAGTTCGTCCTCGCACCCGCCGAGGTCTTGACTCGCGCCCCCGGCACCATCCCGCTGGCCGATGCCGCCGCCCTGCCGCTGGTCGGGCTGACCGCGTACCAGGCACTGTTCGACCACGCCAAGGTGACGGCCGGGCAGCGCGTGCTGATCAACGGTGCCGGAGGAGCGGTCGGCGGCTACGCCGTGCAGCTGGCCAAGGGCGCCAGTGCCCACGTCATCGCCACGGCCAGCCCGCGCAGCCGCGAAGCGGTCACGTCGGCCGGTGCCGACGAAGTCATCGACCACACCACCACCGGGGTGACCGCCGCGGTAGCCGAGCGGGTCGACGTCGTGCTCAACCTCGCGCCGGTCGATCCGGCGGAGCTGGCCGCGCTGGTCACCCTGGTCCGGCCGGGTGGGGTCGTGGTGAACACGACAGTGTGGATGCCCGCGCCCACAGACGAAGCGCGCGGTGTGCGCGGCATCGACCTGTTCGTCCGCAGCGACGCCAAGCAGCTGTCGGAGCTGGTGGCACTGGTCGAGCGCGGCGACCTGCACGTCGACGTCGCCGAGCGCGTGCCGCTGCCCCAACTGCCGGCGCTGCACGCACGGGCCGCCGAGGGCAAGGCGCACGGCAAGATCGTCGTCGTCCCGGTCGACGGGCTTTGATCAACCTCGTTCACAAATGCCGGACCCGCCATCGACAACAGGCTGACACTTCATTGCGCACAGTTGATCGTGCGCTCATCGGCAGAGGAGTGATAATCGCGGTGTGCTCGCGCACTGAGGGGAGCTGTCGAACTTGGTCCTCATCGTCGTGGCCATCAGCGTCGGCGCCTTCGCGACGGGCGAACTGTTGCAGGCGCTTCGAGTGCGCCGCCGCGCGAAACCCGCTGATGTGCGCGCGGAGATCGCTTTCAGGACGATGTTCTTCGGCGCGATCCTGCTGTTGCCCGTCGGCCGGGCTGTCGCCCCAGCTGCCTCGATGGGTGCGGGTGGGTGGCTGTTCGCGCTCGGGACGGTGATCGGGTGGCTTGGCCTGCTACTGCGCTGGTGGTCCTTTGCCAGCCTGGGCAAGTACTTCACGGTGGTGCTCAGGACCAGTCGCGACCAACCCGTCGTGGACCACGGTCCCTACCGGGTGCTGCGACATCCGAGCTACACCGGCCTCCTGCTCGTCTTCTCCGGAGGCGGCCTGATGGTGGGCAACTGGGTCAGCGCCGTCTCCGCGGCCGGGGCGCTCCTGATCGCTCTGATCTACCGCGTCCGGATCGAGGAACGCGCCCTGAACGCCACGTTGGGCGAGCGTTACCGAGACTACGCGGCAACCCGGGCCCGGCTCGTTCCCTATGTGTGGTGACCATGGTGCAGGCCCCGATCAAGGAACCCCGACATCCGCGCCTGGATCGCACGCAGCTCGGCATGTTCGTCTGTCCTTTGTGGTCACTCGCGATGCGACCACTTCGCGGCATGAGCGGACGTTGACAAGGCTCAGTGACCGCCCCCCGAGGGCCGTATTCACGATGAGGCTGGTTGCCCGGTCAGGCAGTACTGCACGAGAGGGCCGAACCTGTCGACCAGGTCGTCGACGGATGCGGACGCGATCGGTTCGATCCGCATGATGTACCGCGCCACGGTGAGACCGAGGATCTGGACGTTGACCATGGCCGCCCGCAGTGCCGCGTCCGGCGTGCCGAGCATCGCCGCGAGGCGGTCGGTGATCTCCCGGTCGATGAACTCGCGCAGCAGCGCTTCGGACTGAGCGTCGCTCGGCGCGGACCTGGTCAGCATCACGAGCGGGGTGCGGCCGGACTTGTCGAGGTTCTCCAGCAGCGTCCGGACGATGCGCTCGCCGACGGTGTCCAGGTCGCCGCCGGTGAAGATCGACTCTATCGCGGGCGGGACGGTGCCGGGCATGTCGATGGCGGCGCTGAACAGGCCCTGTTTGGTCTTGAAGAAGTAGAACACCATCGCCGGGTCGACCCCTGCCGCGGCGGCGATGGCGCGCACGGTCGTGGCGCCGTAGCCGTGCTGACCGAACAGTTCGCGTGCGGTCTGGAGGATCCGCTGCTTGCTCTCCGCGCCGGACCGCCAGCGTCCGGGACCGCTGCGGGTGTCGTGTTCTGTCATGGCCGCCGCAGCCTAACACCTGTTCTTCACCGCTTGGTGGAGTTTCGCTCGGGTCTGCCGTAGCGTGTTCTTCATCAGCCGGTGAAGAAAGGGGAGCTGGGGGATGAAGGTCATCGTGGTCGGCGCTGGTCTCGGTGGGTTGACGCTGGCCCACGGGCTGCGCCGGGCGGGGATCACCGTCGCGGTGTACGAGCGAGACGGCGCGCTGGGCCGTCCGCAGGGTGTGAGCCTGCATGTCGACGATCGGGGTGCTGCGGCGTTGCGCTCGTGCCTGCCGTCAGCACACGCCGACATGGTGGCGGCCACTATGGGCGGACCGCGAACCCGGACCCTAGCGTTGTCCGAAGTGGACGGTCAGCTCACCGTTGTGGGCGCCAAGCCCGCCGACGGTGCGGTGCGCCCGGGCCGGCAGGTTCACCGGCCTTTGCTGCGGGCGGTGTTGTTGACGGGGCTGCAAGACGTAGTGCGGTTCGGTGCGGAGTTCACACGGTATGAGCGGCACGCCGACGGCACCGTCCAGGCGTGGTTCGCCGACGGCAGCACCGACACCGCGGACGTGCTGGTCGGCGCGGACGGAATCGGTTCGGCGGTTCGCCGCCGGTATCTGCCGGACGTGCGGGTAGCCGATTCGGGACGGCGCATGATCATGGGCGCGGCGCCGCTGCGAGCGGTGGCCGGCACCGGATTGCCGGATCTGATCGGCGATAACCCGGCCGCGGCACGGGTGCGCGGCACGACGATGGTGCTGGCCGTGCTGCGGTTCACTCAACAGCCGGTGCTCGCGCGGGAGAAGTGGTTGCCCGCACTGCGGTCCGGCGTCGTCGCCGAAGCCGAGGACTACGTGATGTGGGCCTTGCCCGTTGCGGGACAAGAGCTTGGTTCGCCGGTGGCGGTGTGGCGCCGGGCTCGGGAACTGGCCGCGGATCTGCACCCGGCGCTGCGGTCGGTGGTCGCCGAGGCGTGGCCGGAAGTCACAGTCGCCCTGCGGATCGGGACTATTCCTGCGATGCCGGCCTGGCCCGCCAGTCCGGTGACGCTCATCGGTGACGCCATCCACCTGGCCCCGGGGTTCGGCGGCAACCTGGCCATGCGGGACGCGCACCACCTCTGCCAAGCATTGACGGAGGCCCACCGCGGCCGGATCGCCCTGGTTGACGCGATCGGCGGCTACGAGAACACCATGCGCCGCAACAGTTTCACGTCCGTCGCGGCCGAGGCGAGCGCATGAGCCTCGACGTGCTGTCCCGCAAGTCGCTGTCGCTGTTCAGCGCGGTGGGTGGCTGGCGCACGGTCGCCGAAGGCGTCGCGTCCCGCGTGGTGTTCCTGATCGCCTACCTGCTGACCCGCCAGGTGTGGACCTCCGCGCTGATCGCGGTCGGCGGCGTGGCGGTGCTCGCGGCCGTGCGGGTGTGGACCGATCGGCGTTACTGGTCGGCGGTGATCGGGCTCGCCATCGTCGGAGGATCTGCCCTGCTGGCCGGCGGTACCGGGCAGGCGATCAACTTCTACCTCCCGGCCGTGCTGATCCAGGCGGTTCAGGGCGCGGTGTGCCTGCTGTCGATGCCGGTGCGGTGGCCGCTGGTCGGGTTGGCGATGGGGGCGGTGCGCCGCGACCGGTTCGGCTGGCGGCGCGATCCGGTGCTGCGGCGGCGATACCAGCTGTGCACGGCGATATTCGTGGTGAAGTGCACGATCGCCACAGCGGTGCAGCTACCGCTGTACCTGACCGAGCAGACCACCGCACTCGGGATCGCCGCCACGTTGCTGGGAGGGGCGCCTTCCGCGGGCGTGTGTATTTACCTGTGCTGGCGGATCCTGCGGAATGATCGCGCAACTACCAGTGGCTGGGGGAGCATGGCAATGCGGGAACAGTAACCACGGCGGGTTCGCCAGCACAGCAGCGCCGCTGCGCTGGGCTGGTGGCACTCGTTTCGCGTGTCTCTTATCGACAGTGACGCCGACGCAACCTGCCACGCCCGCGCATCGACTGGGCGCAGTTCGCAGCGGTGGCATCTCGATCAACCAGCTAACGGTTCACCTTCGTCAACACGACGCGAGCCACGTCCAATCCGATGCGTTGGCCCGAGATGTGGTCGAGGCGGCTGTGCACGCCGGCGAAGATCCGGCTTTCCCCGGCCTCGTCGGCCACCTGCTGGAACGTCTGGAAATGCCGGACGGTCCCCGGCAACGCCTCGGACGTCACCGACAGCATCTGGCGGGTGCCGAGCTCGTGCCGCAGGATCGTCGCCCCCGCTTGGGAGATCACGCTGTGCGCGCCTGGGTATGCCGGATCGGCCGGGGTGGTCGCCAGGCTGTTCCAGGCGGGGTTGGCTGTGGTCGCCGGGTTGCCGTCGGTACCGGCCAACCGGACCGCGGTGATCGGCCGCCAGATCCGGTAGTGGTATTTGGCGTCGTAGAAGGCGATCACGGCGTCGGCGAACGCGAGGTTGAGCCGGGCGTACACTCGCGCGGCCCGCGCTGTGGCGGCGGTGGCCAGCGTGGACTGGGCGATCTCGTTCCAGTAGTTCCAAATCGGGGCGGCCCAGAACTTCGCCTGCACGGTCTGGTCGGCGGTACGAGCGGTGCTGGTGTCCTGTCCCAGCAAGGCGACCTCGTTCGCGGCGGTCGCGTACCGCGCGCTCCTGAGGTCCGGGTACGGTCCGGGCCGGAAAACACTGGCCCGGACCAGCATGAACGGCCGCACGGCCGGCCAGTGGGTGAACACCGCCGGCGCGAACCCGGGCGGCGTCGGGCGGTACTGGCCCGGTTCGGTGCCTGGCGGGATCGCGGGTGGGGTGGCCGTCGAGCCGTCGTTGGCGCGTGCGCGGAGGACCTGTTGGGCGGCCTGCTTTCCAGCGCGGACTCCGGGCGCCGGGTCGTGAGCTGTGGCCAGTTCGTGGGCCAGTTGGGCCGCGAAGTCGGCGGCCATTGCCGGATACAGGCTCGCCAGCACGTCGTGCGCGGCCTGGGACGCGGCGGCCGCGTGCGACCGGGTGGCGGTCACGGCGTCGTGGACGGCCGAGTGCATCATGGCGAAACTGCGCGTGGGATGCACGGTCGCGGGATGTGCCCCGGGAGTTCGGACAATCCGCAACAACGTGCGGTTCCAGGCGATGACCGGTGTGCTGGTGGCCGGTTCGGCGAGGACGGGCACGCCGGTGACGGCCAGCGCGGCGGTCGTGCCGCCGAGGACAAGAAGGCGCCTGCGGGAAAGTGGTGTGGTCACACAAGGGATACGGGCGGAGGTTACGTGTAACCCGGCCGCGTATCCATGGGGGAGAGTTGGGGAGGGTGACACACGTGGCTCAACGGTTCCGCGCCCGGCGCGACGCGCCCGCCGACGCCGAGCAGGATCCACCGCGCCTGCGTGTGGTCGATGTGGACGCGTATCCGGACTGGGATGCCATCTACCGGGACAACGTCGAACGCGTCTACCGGTTGATGTACGCGAAAGTCGGCAACCGGCCGGACGCCGAGGATCTCACCACGGAGGTGTTCATGACCGCTCTGCGGCCTATGCGCGCCTCGGCGAGCGTGGGCGAGGTTCGCGCGTACCTGTTGGCGACCGCACGCACGGTTCTGGCCACGTTCTGGCGGCGCACACTCGGCCGGGAGATCACCACTTTGGACGAGCAACGGGATGTCGGCCTGCTGACCGGCGACCCGCCTCCGGAGGACACCGGGGCGACCGAGGTGGACCGGATCCTGGCCGAGCTGCCCGACCGGCACCGGCGCATCCTGCAGCTGCGCTTCCTGGAGGGCTGCTCCATCAAGGAGGCCGCGGTGACGCTGGGGGTCAGTGTCAGCAACGCGAAGGTGTTGCAGCACAGAGCCTTGCGCCAGGCGACGGCGGTGGCGGAGAGGATGCGGACGTGAGCCCAGCACGGAAGTTCGTCGAGGACATGCTTGCCCGGCGCCGGGTCCGCCGTGCCGAGACAACCGAGGACGACGCGGCCGACATCCGCACGGCGATCCTGCTCAACTCGGCCCGGCCCGGCGGCGACCGGCCGGACGAGGAGTTCGTGGCCAAGCTCGGCGCCCGGCTCGCGGCCGAGGCGGACGGCAAACCCAAGGGCAACAACCGCCGCAGGTTCGTGCAGACCACCTCGGTGGCCGCGGCCGCGGCCGTGCTGGGTGCGACCGTGGATCACCTGGTCCAGCCGTCTCCCGCCACGGAAGAGGCGACCATCGTGCCCGACCAAGGGCAGTGGCGGGCTGTGGTGTCGTCCGCTGAGCTGGTGGAGGGTGCGGTGCGGCCGTTCGACTTCGGCACGGTCACCGGGTTCGTGCAACGGGCCGGTGGCGACGTGCACGCGGTGTCCGGGATCTGCACGCACTTGGGGTGCCGGCTCGCGTTGGACATGGCGGCGCTGCGGTTGAACTGCCCGTGCCACCGGACGGCGTTCACTGTGGACGGTGCGGTTCTGTTCCACCAGTTGCCATCGACGCCGCCGCCGTTGCCCCGGCTGCAGGTCCGGGAGAACGCCGGGAACATCGAGGTCCTGGTGCCGCAACGGCCGGTGTGAGAAGCGGTGGTGAGGACCGCCCCACCGGTCCTCACCACCTTTGCGTACCAGCGCGGCTTCGGGACGTCCTCACTAGAGCCAGTCGTGGCGCTTGTAGGTGGGGGACAGGACACCGAAGCCGAAGTAGTCGGTGCCGGGCAAGCTGTCGAGGAACTGACGGGTCGAGTCGGCGAGCGGTTCCTCGTCGAAGCCGTCGAGCCGCACAACCCGGTCCTTGCCGGCGGCGAGGTCAGCGGCGTGCCAGCCACACATATCCCTGTTGTCACTGCGGGCGAACACAATGACGTCGGCGGTCGGTGCCAGATCCTCCTCGGCGTCCTCGTCGATCAGATCCCCGATGAGCTCCCGGTGCGTGGACATGCCGTCCGGCGCCTCAAAGTGCAGGAACCCCCCGAACGTGCCGACCCCCGACCGCAGGTAGAGCTCGGCCAACGCATCCGGCAGCGGCGCCCCATGCTGCTCAGCGAACGCCGCGATATCAGCCGCCGCGACAACGCCACCAGTTCCGGACACCGACACCCCAGGCCACATGGCGGAGCAGCCTACCGACACGCTCGCACACGCGAACACAATCATGAGGCGTCGATCGGGGAACAGATGCGTCCGTTCGGAAGTTGGCCGTGGCATGAGCCAACTCGTAGACCGCACGATCACCGCGCTCCGCTCCGAGCACGACAAGCTCGCCGATCTCGCCCGGACCCTGACCGACGATCAGCTGGCCACCACGAGTGGCGCTGCGGAGTGGACTGTCGCGCAGGTCCTTTCCCACCTTGGCAGCGGTGCGGAGATCGGCCGCGCGCCGATTGCCCGGGCGGCCGGAGAGACCGTGACGGCCGAGGACAACCAAACGATCTGGGCGCGGTGGGACGCGTCCGCGCCGCGCGCGCAGGCCGAGGGCTTCCTGGAGTACAACACCCGCTGGCTCGACACGGTCGAGGCACTCACGCCCGAGCAGCGCTCGTCGCTGACCGTCGATCTCGGCTTCCTGCCGGAGCCGGTCCCGCTGGTCACCGCTCTGGGCATGCGGCTCAACGAGGTGGCCAACCACTCGTGGGACGTGCGTGTGGCATTCGACGCGGACGCCGGCGTGGACGCCGACTCTGCCGCGGTCCTCGTCGACATCCTGGCCGGGCCCCTGGGCTTCATGCTGGGTTTCCTTGGGAAGCCGGCCGAGCTCGCGGAGCCGGTGTCCCTCGCGGTTCCAGGCGCCGGTCTGATGATCGACGACACTGTCAGCGTGGTCGACCACCTGGAGTCACCTTCCGCGACGTTCAACGGGCCGCAAGAAGCGTTTGTCCGGCTGATCAGCGGCCGTCTCAAGGCCCCTTATGACAACGGCGTCACCATCGACGGCAACAGCACACTCGACGACCTGCGTCGGGTTTTCCGCGGCTTCTGACAGAATTATTCGTCGTCGACGCGGTCGTTGTAGCGCGCCCGGTCAGCAGTGGACACGTGCCTGGACCGGTTTTCAATCGGCTCGGATTCCCTTGCGAGCCAATGGTTTAGGGTGTCCATGGCATTGGCCATCGGACTTCTACGCGGAGGGGGCTGCGGATGACGGCGGCGCTGTTCACCCTGGCCGGCGCGCTCGTGGGGATGCTGGGCACCCTGGCCACCGAGCTGGTTCGCGGGCGGCGAGACGACCGCAAGCTCTGGCGTGAGGAGTTGCGGTCCACCTGCGCGACCCTGGCGAGTGAAGTGTCCCGCCTGCGGGATATCAGTCATGAACTGAGCAGGACACCCGACGACAGCCAGCTGCAGCGTGACGCCCGTCAGGCTCACTCGCAGGCACGAGCGTTGCAGGAGAGGCTGCGGCTCATCTCCAAATCCGTGGAAACCCAGGAGGCGGGCCGCCAGCTGATCCATCATGTGTACCACCAGTGGCGCGCCACCCAAGGCGGAGCCGCCGACTTCTGGGAAGCCCGAAGGGGGCTTGATGAATGGCTGACCAAGTTCTATGTGGCCGCCAGGGCGGAACTCGGCTTGGACAGCTCAAGCGTGTACGAGGATCCTTCCGAAAGGCTTCCCGTGCCCGGTGTGATCGGCGAGAAGGCCGCGGCCGACGTATTACCCATTGAGCCGGCTCCCGGGAAAGCACCCTGACACGTCACCATGACCGGAACAAAGTGCACCCGATTCAAACCAAGCCTTGACAGAGACAACGCCAAGATTGGGTCACTATGGACGGTCAGCCTCGCCATCATCACTACCGGTTTGCTCATGTGAGTTTGCCCAGAATCGCGCTGGGTGGAACGGTCAACCTTCGCCAGTTCGCCGACGAAGGCAAGCTCGGCCAGATGCTACGCGGCTTCTGGGATTTTGTGGGCACTCAGCAGGTGGCCGAAGAAGACCGGCTACCTGCCGATGGACTCTCCAGCGAGACGGTCACAACAGGGGACTCCACCGTCTTGTTGATCACCTTGCCACGTGCACTGAAAGCCACCGAGGCGTATTTCGTCGCGATTGCCTACCGAGCGGCCGCGGCGATCCCGCGATATTTTTGCCTCGAACACGGCACTCCGTTGTTCCCTGATACCACCATGATCGGTGAATGGGTCCAGGGGGAAGGGGGACTTTCTCACGTGAATCTCGGCGATGGACCCGAGCCGGACGCCGATGCGTTTCTCGATGCGATAACCCGCTTGTCTGCGACAACGGTCAGCGAACAGAATTGAGACATCTATCCTGTTGCGCGCACCGGAATTTCGTGTCCTTTGTGGCATACCGATAGCTTCGGACTCATGGAATGGAGCGATCTGCGTGCCGGACTTCGACCGTGCGCGGGTTGCCGCACACCGCGCCGACCAGGCACGGGCGCCTGGTGAGGACCGGCCGCTGCGCCGTTGGGACTGCAGGACATCCAGAGCTTCAACGAGATCTACGGCACCACCACCAACCCGTGGGATCACGGTCGCACGCCGGGCGGATCCTCCGGCGGGTCGGCAGCGGCCCTGGCGTCCGGGTTCGGCGCGCTGTCCATCGCCTCCGACATCGCCGGCTCGCTGCGCACCCCCGCACATTTCTGCGGCGTCTACGCGCACAAGCCGACGCTCGGACTGGCGGCCAACCGCGGCATGGTCCCGCCGTCAGAGCCGGCATTGCCGACCGACCTCGACCTCGCCGTCGTCGGTCCGATGGCACGCTCCGCCCGCGACCTCACGCTCCTGCTCGACGTCATGGCCGGGCCGGACCCGCTGACGTTCGGCGTGGCGCACCGTCGGCACTGCCGCCCGCCTGCCACGAGCGGCTCCGCGATTTCCGGGTCTTGATCCTCACGAGCATCCGCTCATTGCGACCGGGTCCGCCGTGCGGGCGGCCGTGAACCGGGTGGCCGCCGCGCTCGTCGACGACGGCGCCCGCGTCGAACGGCACAGTCCGCTGCTGCCCGATCTGACCGAAGCCGCGACGCTCTACATGCAGTTGCTGATTTCGGGCTCCCCGGCGCGTTTTCCCATCGAATCGGACGAGCAGCTGCGGATCCGCGCCGCCGGACTGAGCGCGGACGACCAGAGCCTTGACGCCGTGCGGTTGCGCGCCATGGTGTTCAGCCACCACGACTGGATCGAGGCGAACAACCGCCGCGAGATTCACCACCACGGCTGGCGGCAGCTGTTCGCTCGTTTGGGCGGGCTTGGCCACCATGCCCGGCCTGCCCGCCACCGCCATACCCACGGGCCGGTCCGCTGAGGGCCTGCCGGTCGGAGTGCAGCTCATCGGTCCGATGTTCGAGGACCGCACGCCGCTGCGGCTCGCCGAACTGCTCGAGCAGGAGGTCGGCGGGCTTCCAGGCACCGAAGTAGGGGCGTACTGGCCGGGATACGGCAGGAGCAGGTGCTGTCGAGAACAAGCTATCGTCACTCACGATCGATGGGAGTGGGGCGGAGTGGCACGTCTTCATGTCGGCTGCGCGATGTGGACCCACAAGGCGTGGCCTGGTCGGTTCGTGCCGCAGTCGCTGCCGGCCAACGAGCGGCTGCGGGCCTATGCCAGCTGGTGCAACGCGGTCGAGGGCAACACCACCTTCTACGCGACCCCTGCTCGGAACACGGTCGCGACTTGGGCGCAGCAGACCGATCCCGGCTTCTGGTTCCTCGTCAAGCTGCCCAAGGTCGTCACGCACGAACGCCGGTTGGTTGGTGTCGAGGCCGAGATGCGGGCGTTCCTGGATGCGATCGAACCCCTCGGCGAACGGGCAATCCTGTGGACCCAGTTGCCCGGCTCGTTCGGTCCTTCGGACGTTGACGCGCTCGGCCGCTTCCTGCGCAGGCTCCCAGCCGACCGCCGACGCGCTGTGGAGGTGCGCCACCCCGGGTTCTTCACCGACGCCGGCGCGACGTCGCAGCTGGAGGGGAGACTCGCTGACGCGGACGCCGAATGGGTGCCCTTCGACACCACGGTCTTCTTCCAGAGTCCCCCGACCAGCGAGGCCGAGCGGGATACCTGGACCAAGAAACCCCGGCTGCCGCGGCGGACACGGGCACTGACCGACCAGCCGATCGTCCGCTACCTGGGCCGCGACTCGGTCGAGGAGACAGTCGAGGGGTGGCGGCCATGGACCGCGGTGGTAGCCGACTGGCTGCGCGAGGGCCGGTCGCCGACGGTTTTCTTGCACACCCCCGACAACGCCGGCGCACCTGCGCTCGCCCGCCGATTCCACGATGACGTGCGAACGCTCGTGCCGGACCTCGACCCGCTGCCCGAGCCCGAGCCGGTTGAGCCTGCGACGCTGTTCTGAGCACCGAGGTCAACCGGTCGCCTCTCGTGCAGGAGTCGATCATGTCCATGTACGGCGCCTGTACGGGTTACCGAGGCTGTGAACGCCGGTGTTGTCCGCCGGTCGTGGGTCAGGAAGGGAACATGGCGGGCTCGCCTTCGTGCCGGAGTCCTTCGAGGTCGCCGGGCAAGCCGACGAGGGTCTTGCGCCGGTTCAGCTCGGCCCAGTAGGTGGGTTCGTGGTAGACCTGCCAGTCCAGGACGGCGGAGCTGAGCTCGGCGCGCCTGCCGAGGTAGAGGACGTGGTCGCAGAGGTCGGCGACGGCCTTGCCGGTGAGGCTCTCGATGAGCCCGGGCGGGTAGACGCCGGGAGCGAAGATGTCGACCGCCGGCAGCGCGCCGTAGGCGGTGCGCCGGGCGGGCGCGATGGCGGGTCGTGGCCACCCTGCGACGGTGGCCTCGACGGTGGCGTCCCGGCCGGCGGCCGTCGCCGAATGTGTGTGCACGACGCTGACGCAACCGGGGCGGCGTTGCTCGAGCAGGGTGGTCACGGTGTCCGACGTCTTGGGCAGCCCACGGTAGAAGTGCGTTGCACCGCCGACCGTGATGCACCGCCGCCCCGCGTCGAGAACCTCGCGGGTGATCACGCCCGCCCAGCTGTGGTTGCGTTGCGGGAGTAGCGCGAACAGGTCGTCCGGGCCGGCGACGCTCGACCAGTCGATCGGCGGGTCGGGCAACAGCACCCGCAGCGGCCGCGGTCTGCCGCCGTAGAGGTTGATCGCCCTGGCCAGGCTGAAAACCCGTTCCAGGGCGGGGAAGTCGCCGTTCGAGTTCGGGCTCTGGGTGGTGTCACGCCAGGCCCGTTGCAGGTCGGACCTGCGCACGATCTCCCCGGAGACGTAGGCGTCCGACATGTCCTGGTACCGCGCGTTGCCGAACTCGACCACGACCGCGTCTACGGCGTGGAATCTCGGGTGTTGCATGGACACCGCGAGGAAGTCCCACGTGTCCTGGAGGTGGTGCACGCCCTCGCCGAGCGCGACGACCGGGGTCGCCGTGAACAGGTCCAACAAGCCGTCGACACCGGGTCTGGGGTGCCCGGCTTGGGCGGTCGGTGCCGCGCTCACGGTGCCGGTGACTCCGGCGGCGGCCAATGCTCCGCCAAGGAGGGTGCGACGTCGTAGGGATGTCATGTGACAAGCCTCGTTCGGGTGCGGAGCGGGCCGCGACGGGCAAACGTCGCGGCCCTCGCACCCGCGTCGGATGACAGTGCGTGTCGTCCGATCGGGGGACACGGGCTCAGTCGATGGTCGGGAGCGTGATGAGGCGTTGCGCGAGGGCGGCGGTGACGGCGGCGGTGCGGTCGCTGACCTGAAGCTTGGTGAAGATCCGGGTGAGGTACGTCTTGACCGTGGCCTCGGAGACCATGAGCGCGGCGGCGATGTGCCGGTTGGTCGCGCCGCCCGCGACGAGGGTGAGCACCTGCCGCTCGCGGGCCGACAGCGGTTCGGGCCGGGCGACGTGGTGCTGGCGGACCAACGCGGTGGCGACGGAAGGAGTCAGCACCGACACGCCGTCCGCGACGGCGCGGATGGCGCCGAGCAGGTCGTCCCGGCCGGTGTCCTTGAGCAGATAGCCGAGCGCACCGGCGGCGACCGCTCTGGTGATGTCGGCATCCGAGTCGTAGGTGGTGAGCACGAGGACGCGTGGCGGTGACGGGAGCGCGCTGACGCGGGCGGTCGCGGCCACCCCGTCGACACCGGGCATGCGCAGATCCATGAGGACGACGTCCGGCCGCAGCACTGTGGCCAGCTCGACCGCGGCGGCGCCGTCTGCGGCCGTCCCGACAACGAGGAGGTCGTCGTGCGGTTCGATCATGGCGGCGATGCCGTCCCGGATGACGGCGTGGTCGTCGACGACGAGAACGCGGATCGGTTCGGTCACCGGTCCTCCCCGGTGGGCAGGACGGCGGTCACGGTGGTCCCGGCACCCGGTGCGCTGGTGATCGACAGGCTGCCGCCGACGGCCCCGACCCGTTCGCGCATCGTGGCCAGGCCGAACCCCGCCCTGGGCTCGGTCGAGTCGAACCCCTGGCCATCGTCGCGGACCATCACGTGCAGGACGTCGCCCCGGTGGTCGACGTCGACGACCACCTTGGTGGCACCGGCGTGCTTGCCGGCGTTGGCCAGCGCCTCCTGCACGATCCGCAGGGCGACGACGTCGACCCCGGGACGCCCGACGCCGCGGACGGTCGGTCGTGCCGGCACCCCGGTCATCTCGGTGAATCGCGCGCATACCTGGTCGACGGCTTCCGCCAGGCCACCGCTGTCGAGCTGCTCGGGCCGCAACGCCTCGACAGCGCGACGGGTGTCGGCCAAGCACGTCCTCGCCGACTGCCGCGCACGCGCGACGAGCACCGCACCCGGCCCGTCGAGGTGCTGCTCAGCGGCCTGAAGCTGGACGAGTACACCAGCGAGGCCCTGGGCGAGAGTGTCGTGCAGCTCGTGGGCGAGCCGCTGCCGCTCCGCACGGCGGGTCGCCTCCGCGAGCTCGGCGCGAGCGGCCACGAGCTGGTCGAGCAGATCCTGCCGGCGCCGGTTCTGCCGCCGCAACGCCTGCACCGCACCAGCGGTACACATCCCGGTGAGCACCGGCAAGGCGATCCCGACGATGCCCACGTAGGCAGGTCCGAAGCGGATGACAGCCCCCGGCTGCCAGCCGGTCCCAGCGAACCAGCCCCGCAACAACGGCTGCACCACCAGCGGCAACCCGGTCGCGACCACCCCGACCCCCACCGCGGCGACCCGCGACAGCCGCACGAACGTGATCGGCAACAACCCGAACGCCACAGCGGAGAACATCGGGAACAACGCCGCCCCCACCCCGGCGACGACCCCACACGCGGCCACACTCCGCCGCGCACCAACGCCCACCAGCACCAGCCCACCAGCGACCAACCAGTCCACGCCGACCGGAAACGTGACCAGGGTGGCCACCCCCGCGACCGCGAGTGTGAGGAGATACAGGCCGTTGAGAGCGTGCACCCACCGATCCCCGTCATCGCCCAGACTCCACACAACCCCCAGTCAACCCCCAACCGGATCAAGTGGAAGTAACACCAGCCTGCCGAACACCGGTCCCACCAACCGCGCGTCGGCATCAGCGGGTCACGCCGAATCGCCGATCAGCGGCATGTGCGGACGTTGCGGTCTGTGGGGACATCGTTGGCCAGCGTCGTGGTCTGGGACTGCCATACCGCGTCGATGTGTCGCGTGGGGCGCTGCCACGCGCGGGACGAAACTAGGACTGAGGTTGGGCACATGACACCGGGTAGCCGATGGCGCATCATCGTTGAATGACGGTCGAAGCGCCGATGCGCGGCTTGTGGCGCTGGGTGGGTCTGTTCTCCTGGGGCTTGACTGTGGCGTCGGCTGCTCTGATCGGTGTGGCCGTGGTGGGCTCGGTGTTGGGTGGTCTGGATCTGTCCGGGGCCGTGAGCGGTTTCGTGGTGACCAACGTCGCGATGGCTTTGTCGTTTTCGTTGTGCGGGCTGATCTTGGCGGTGCGGCGGCCGTCCAACTCGATTGGCTGGCTGTTCCTGGCGAGCGGTTTCGCACATGCGGTCACCGCGGCGGCGGTGCCGATGGTTATGGCCGGGACGGCTGCGGCTTGGCCCCTGTGGGTGGTGCGCACCATTGCGACCGCCGGGCTCTATTCCTGGCCGTGGTCGATCAGCCTTTTCCTGCCCCTGGCCCTGCTGCTGTTTCCCGATGGCCGACCGCCGAGTCGCCGGTGGCGGTGGTTGATCTGGACGGCGATCGCCGCAGCGCCGCTGTTCGTGCTGGGGCAGGGCGTCGTGCCGACCAGCCTGGTGCCGGGTAGCCCGTTGGGATACCTCACCATCAGCGACTTCGACCGCCTCGCGCCGGTTTGGATGGCCGGTGAACTGTGCCAGTTGTTGCTGTTGTGCGCCGGCGTGTCCGCTTTGGTGCTGCGTTACCGGCGTGGCAGTGAACCTGAACGTCGGCAGTTGCTCTGGCTGTTGCTGGCCACGCTGGTAACTCTCGGGGTGCTGATCCCGTGGGGGTTGCTGGACACCGGCCCGGTGCTGATGCTTCTCGCCCTCCCGCTCGTCGGTGGCGCCGTGACCATCGCGATCTTGCGGCATCAGTTGCTGGATATCCGGCTTGTCGTCTCCCGTGCAGTGCTGTATCTGCTTCTCACCGTCGGGGTTGTACTCACCTATGTGGTGCTGGTGACACTTCTCGAGTTGATGCTGCGCCGTCAGGTCGGACTCGGTGTGTCGATATTGGTGACGGTCCTGATCGCGGTGGGCTTCAACTCGATCCGAGTGCGGCTGCAACTTCTGTTTGATCGGGTCATGTACGCCGGGATGACGCCGAGTGATTCAGCGATCCGCAGTCCCGTTCGGTTTACCTTGCTGCGCTACGGTTTGTCCTCCGAAGTGGTCGACGAGGCCGAGCGCTTGAATGTCCGTTACCAAATTCGCGCCTTGGCGATACTGCTTATATTCGGCGTCGTTCTCAACAGTGCGCTCGCGGGTGGTCTGCTTCGATTGGGTTTCGCCCACCTGGATGACGAACAGGTGTGGCTGCTGGTGGTCTACGCGGCGATTTCCTCCGTGCTGACTGTCCTCTTCACCTCAGCGCTCCTTCAGTCTCTGATCAGGCGAAATATCGTAACGCACACCGTCCACCTCCTGCTTCAGGTGGTCGCCAGGCTTTCTCGACTGCAAGAGCTACGGCGGCTGAACGGTCAACTCCGCCACCGGCGACGCGTGTCCAGGATCCTTCTCACCACACGTCGTGAACTGCGCTCAAACTCGTGGCAACTGGCGGGGAACTTAGCTGTGCTGTCCGGACATGCTATGAGCGAACGAGACTGGCCACCCACAGCGCTACTGGGGCGATGGTTATGCTGGGTCTGCGAGGATCCCAACGACGCCGATCGTGTCGACGGTGCGCTGCAAGCCTGTGCGGACGCGGTGCAGCACATCATGAATTCGTCGTCCTTGGGTCGCCCGCCCCCGTTGCGGCATCCACCTAGAAAAGCACAAATGCTGAACCCCACCCGGAAAGAACGATGGAGCCGCTACGGATCCGGCGCGCGAACCGCCTTGATCTCCTCAATACCCCTGGTCACGGCATCGATCGGACTTGTCACCAAGCTAGTGCTATAAGAGTGCACGCGGGCTCCATATTGCTCCTTCAACATCCCGCGCGAACCGGACATATCGCCATTCGTCAACACCCACGCGCGAGATGGGCTTGCAAGCAATCGACAGCCCGGACCCAGTTCAACGGCCTGCATGTCGACCATCAGCACCATGCATCCGCTACGCGCGACCAGCGGCATAGAAAGACGTTCTGCGTGTCGGTCCGCAAGACGGGAACGTCCTCCTGATGCGCTTGTCGGGCTTGGTGTCCCATCGCAGGAGGAGGACGTTCGAGGGTCAGGGTAGTGGGGTTTCCAGGCGTGATCATCAGGATCGACCTGGCCGACACCAAACAGATGGTGGTCGTGACCGATCACGACTCGAAAGTGCTGGCACGCAACACCTTCCGCTGCCGCGCCTGGGACCTCGGTGCCGCGCTGGACGGGGCGGTGCATCGCGCGGCCGCGAAGGGGTTCGCCGGTGCGATGGTGGCTTGTGAACCCACCGGGTACCGGTGGCGGGTGCTCGGTCAGCTCTCGGCCGATCGTGGGGTGCCGTTTGTGTGTGTCCAGTCGATGGTGACCTCATGGTCACGGCGCACGGAAGATCTGACCTTATGACAAGACCAACGAGAAAGACGCCGTGCTGATCGCCCGGCTGACCGCACAACTTCGCTGCTATATCCCCGAACCGGTCGACGAGACCTGGGACCGGCTACGGCATCTGGGGGCCCCTGATTGTCGAGCAGGTCGGCCAAGTACAGCAGATCCGTGCCCTGCTCGAGTGCGTCTGGCCTGCAGCGCACCATAGGACGCCGAACCTGGCACGCGGTGGAGCAAACATGCTGATGAGAACTACGAACAGCGGCCAGGCCTTCAGTTGGCCACTGCCGAGCTGATGTAGACGGACCGTACAACTCGGACCACGGAGACCGCGACATCTGGACACCGCGGTGCCTGCCCAGCGACATTGCCCTCACAGCCCAAGATCGGGCATGGTCACCCATCATGGATCCTGACACCCTCTTCGACGACCTGGCCGCGGACCTCGCCACTCGGGGCGTGGCCGCCGGCGCGATGTTCGGCAAACGCGCCCTGAAGGCCAACGGCAAAGCGTTCGCCTGCCTCAAGAACGACGTGCTCGCCGTCAAGCTCGGCGACGGCACCCGCGAACACACCGCCGCGCTGGCCCTGACCGGCAGCGAACTGTTCGACCCCTCCGGCAAGAAGCGCCCCTTCAAAGACTGGGTCGCCGTTCCCATCGCCCACGCCGACCGGTGGCCCGAACTCGCCAAGGCCGCCCTCGCCACCACAGCCTGACCGCCGGCCCGCCGCCACGAGCGAATACACCTTCACCGCCAGCGGGACTACACAATGTGCGCTTCTCAGCATGATCAATTGGAACGCGCTGTCGGCGGCATGAGAGTGCATTGGTTTGGCATCTTGATCGCAAGGTTCGAACATTGCGGGCGTTGCTTTCAAGTGGGAGATAGATTGGCCGGTCATCCCGCCTCTTCGTCGGCCCGGTGTCGCCGACGCGTGGAGTCAGCGTACCTCGTAGAATCTCGCGCGTGTCGGAATCGGAACGTCTGATCAAGGAACTGTTCGGAACGGCGACCCATTGCGCATTCCCCGGATGCCTTGAGAAGCTCATCGTCGCGGACCGAGGGTTGACCACGGTCAACGTCCACATGGCCCACATCCGTTCGCCGAAGTTTGACGGTCCGCGCCATGACAAGGACTACCCGCCGGAGCTTATCCACAAGGCGCCGAACCGCCTGCTGCTCTGTACGAAGCACCACAACCTCGTCGACACTTCGGCCTCGGCGTACAGCATTACAGAGCTGGAAAGCTGGAAAGCTGGAAGCGTGACCAGACCGCCGACGGGTACGGCGGCGCGCTTCTCGATGGTCTTACGACGTCGGAGATTCTCCGGTTCTACGAAAATTCGCGCACCGCATCGCGAACGACCCGGAATTTGAACGCTGGCGACCCGACTTCGAGGAGATCAAGACCCCATCACCCCACAATGGCGCTGGTGGGTTCGCCTTTGTGGCTGGCGACCCGATCTCGGTATCGGCAGCCTGGTCGGTAGCACAGCTCATCGACGGCTTCGCACCAGCTGCCGTCGTCCTCCCACAACCCGCTTCAGCGTTCGGGGGATCTATCGCGGCATTCCTGCTTGATGACGAGGCCGGATTCACGATGCGGGTGGGACAGCTGGAGCGCTGCTGCAAGGTAGAGCCATTCGAGGCGATGCTGACGTCGCTCGCGTTCGGGGCCACGGCGGTGCGCTTGTGGGAGATAATGACCAGGCAGCCGGCGGACTTGCTGCGCGACAGTTGGGTCGCCGCTGGTCTAACGATCCCGTACCTCGCGGACATCGTGGTAGCAGCCCGATACGGGAGGACCGACCACGACCCTCTGCCCGGTCACTCAGATGACCAGCGGAAGGTGACCATGAATCTTGGCAGGGTAACCGCCATGACACTTCAGCTGGCTGTGGAGCACCAACCCAACCCGCTGGTTTCAGTCGTCCAGGACCTGCTAATTGGCGTTCAACGAGTGTCTGGGGAGTAGCCGCGAAAGTCGATACCAGTCGGGCGGCGGAAATGGCTCAGTGAACGCCGCAGGTCAGAACGGGGTCATATGTTGAAACCTCTCGTCGGCATGTGCGGGCGCGGGCAACGTGATCAATTCGCATGCGCGCGCTCGACGGCACTGAGCGGATGTCGCGGTTGTGGTGCGGCGGTGAACGCGCGGCTTGTATCTCTGCTCGCTCCGGATGTTCGTGCTCAGAGCTGTAGTGACTGAGTGCCGAGGACGATGGCGAGGGACAGGCGGTCGGCGTCTTCGGTGCCGGGCTCGGCGGTGTAAACGGTGATGCGCAGGTCATCCAGGGCGACAAACAGCGTGTCGCAGTCCAGGGTGATCGCACCGACCTCCGGGTGGTCAACGGTCTTGCGCCGGGATGGGTCGGTCAGGGGCGGCGGTGCCTCGGCGTCCCAGAGCTCGGCGAAGCGTGGGCTGCCAGAGGTCATGTCGGCGATCAAGCGCCGCAGCGCACGGTCGGCCGGGTAGCGCGAGGCGGTCAGGCGCAGGTCGGTCACGAGCCGGGCCTCGTGTTCGGCCTGCTCTCGCGCGGTGTGCACGACCCGGGAGGGTAGGCGGGTGACGTTGCGCCAGACGGCATTGCGGTCCGGGCCGCGCCAGGTGGTCGTGTCGCCCATGAGCGCGTCGTAGGGCGCGTTCGCCAGTACGAGTGTCCAGCTGGCGTCGTAGACGGCCACCGGGGTGTGGGAGAGCCGGTCGAGCAGCCGTTGCACGCTTGGCGGGATCCGCGACGACACGACGTCCGGGCCTGGCGCGGCGTGTCCGGCCAGCCGGTAGAGCAGGTCTCGTTCGGTGTCGGGCAGGCGCAGTGCCCGGGCCAGCGACTCCACCACCTGCGCCGACGGCGTGGTCGCGCGTCCCTGCTCGAGGCGGGTGAGGTAGTCGGCCGAGATGCCGGCGAGCGCGGCCAGCTCTTCGCGGCGCAGCCCGTCGGCCCGGCGTCGGCGACCCACCGGCACGCCGACGGACTCGGGTGCCAACCGGTCGCGCCAGCGGCGTACCGTCCGGCCGAACTCCCACGCTTCCACGGGGTTGAGTCTGCCCGGGCCTCGCACTCGTTGTCCTGGCCCTGGCAGTCCTACGAAAACCGGACGACTGTCCGCCACCTGGCCCTTCCCGCACGCTTCGGCCATGACCGAACCCGGAACCGTCCTGATCACCGGCCCGACCCGCAACCTGGGCCGTCGCACCGTGCTTGCCATGGCCGGCCGCCCCGAGGAACAGCGACCTGATCTCCTGCTCGTCGGCCGCGCCGGCCGTGACTTGACGGCGGTCGCCGACGAGGCCCGTGCCCTTGGCGCGCGCGTCCACGAGATCGGCTGCGACCTGGCGAGCCTGGCCGACGTCCGTTCCGCCGCGGCCACCACGCGCGGCCTGCTCGCTGACGGTGTCGTCCGACCACTGCGAGCGCTGGTCGCCAACGCCGGCACCATGTCGGCCGACACCCGGCAGGCCTCGCCGGACGGCTACGAGCTGACCTTCGCCGTCAACTACCTGGCTCACGCCCAGCTGATCGGAGACCTGCTCGGCTCGTTCACCGCGCCAGCGCGGGTCGTGCTGATCGGTTCGAACACCTACCACGCCAACTTCTGGCGCAAGTTGCTGCACGTGGCCGAGGCCGAGTGGGCCGATCCCGTTTCGCTGGCGCGCCCGGCTGCCGGTGAGCAGGTGCCGGGTATGTCGGCCGCCGGTGTGGCGTACTCCAACGCCAAGCTGGCGATCCTGTACTACGCCCACGAACTGCAGCGCCGAGCCGGTGCCGGGATCAGCGTGTCGGTGTTCGAACCGGGCTGGATGCCCGGCACCGCGCTGGGCCGCGGCGCCCCTGCGGTGTTCCAGGCGATCAGCCGCGTCCTCGGCCTGATTCCAGGCGTGTCGACACCACGGCGCTCTGGGCCGTTGCTGGCCGCGATGGCCCTCGACGACAAGTGGGCACACCTGCGGGACGGCGCGTTCGTGGTCAAGACCAAACTGACGGAGGTGCGGCCGGTCGCCCACGACCGCGACCGCGAGCGGCGCCTGTGGGAGGCGACCACCGAGCTGTTGGAACGTGCAGACGCGTCGCGTTAGTGCGCACCGGTGCCGGTCCGCAGCTCGCTGGGTCGTGGTCGTGTCGCCAACGCTGGTCACGACGCAGGACATACGCGACGGCCAGAACAACTATCGCCAAGAGCCGGTTCGTCTCGATGGAGTGGAATGCGGACACGGCGTGCTCAGGGCGGAGACGTCGCACGATGGCCGTCGGCAAATGTCCTTCAATGCAACATTGTCCTGAATGGCGATCGGTGATCCTGCCCTTGTTTCACGGAGTCGGGTTGCTGGAGTTCAGGCTACTGGGGCGATTCTGGCGTGTTGGAGTTCGTACTCGATCGGGGTGAGCATTCCGAGTGCGGTGTGGCGTCGTCGGCGGTTGTGGAACATCTCGAGGTACTCGAACAGTGCGTTGGCCAGTTCGAGTCGTATGCGCCATCGTCGGCGGTCGAGCAGTTCGGTTTGGACTCGTCCCCAGAACGATTCGATCATGGCGTTGTCGTAGCAGTCGCCGATTGATCCCATGGACGGCAGAAGCCCGGAGTCCTTGGCACGCTTGGTAAAGGTCCAGGATGTGTACTGAACTCCGTGGTCGGAGTGGATCACGGTACTCGTGGAGAGTGGGGAGCGATTGGAGATTGCCATGCCGAGCGCGTTGGTCGCGAGTGCGGCTGTCTGGCTGGAGTCGATCGACCATCCCACGACGCGCCGGGAGTGCACGTCCAGCACGACCGCGCAGTACACCTTGCCCTCACGGTCGGGTGTTCGGTGATGTCGGTGACCCACAGTTGGTTCGGCGCGCTGTGGGTGAAGTCGCGATTGATCGGGTCCGCGGCGGTGGGTGTGTCGTGATCCGGTCGTGGCCGGCGACGGTTGGGCAGGCCCTTGATCCCGTTGCGGCGCATGAGGAGTCCGACCGTGTTGTGCCCGACGGTGATCCCGTGTCCGAGGGTGAGTTCCGCGTGTATCCGCGGGGCTCCGTACACCTGGAATGACTCGATGTGGATCTGGCGGATCTGATCGGTGAGCCAGGCTTGGCGGATCGTTCGTGCGGAGGGAGCGCGGTCTCGCCAGTCGTAGTAGCCGGATGTGGACACGCCGAGGACACGGCAGGCGAGTTGGATTGACTGTCCTTCCGAGGCGATCACTGTGATCGCCTCGTAGCGTCTTTTGGGTGCTGCTCTCCTTGAGTAGTTCGGCGGCGCGGCGGTGGATGGCGACTTCGGCTTCCAGTTCGGCGATCCGCCGCCGCGCGGCGACCAGTTCGGCATTGTCGGCGCTGCTGGTTCCTGCCAGTTGCCCGGTGTCGATCAGTTCTTGGCGGCGCCAGGTGTAGATCGTCTGATGGCTGATGTCGAGATCCGCCGCGACCTGGGCGACCCGGCGGCCGGACGCGACCAGATCGAGCACCTTGCGCCGGAACTTGGGTGGGTATCGCTCGGGCATTGAGAGCTGTCCTCCGGGCTACTGAGATGAGTGATCATCCAGTAACCCGACTCCGAACAACCGGGTGAGGATCACGGTGTCCGTCACAACGGGGCAAGCTCACACCTTCGCAAGACGCCGCTCGATGGCGAGGTGGCGAGGTGGCGAGGTCAGTATCAACGATCTTGCTGGGCGCGGCTTCAAGGCGTTGATGCATGGCCGTCAGTTGCGCGCGTTTCGCGCGCGGGTTGTCACCCAGGAAAACCAGCCAGTGGGGCGCGGTGATCACCAGCGAACGGGACCTGCACGCGGGCGGGGTGTGGGTCGGTGGAAGTCGGTCGCTGGAGGTGGTGGGTAGTGGCACGATCACCGGGTATGACAACGGATCCGGCGATGGGGCTGCGCAACGTCGCCTTGGAGTGTGTGGGGTTGGTGGCCTCGCAGTTCGGTCGCACGTTGGACTGGAGTGTGGACAGCCTGGGTGAGCTCGACGTGGTGTGCGGCGAGTTGCTGGCTGAGGGGGAGTTGGCGGAGCATCGCTTTGATCTGTGGTGGAAGCTGATCGGTGCGTATACCGGTGAGGTTCTCGTGCGTGTCTATGGCGGGCAGTGGAGCACGCACGAGAAGGCACCCGGGGCTTTCGCCGTTGTGGTGAACGGGGTGACGGCGCTTCCTTTCGGTATCGCGGAACGGGTTCTGTCTGGCGAGCCGTACAAGAGCCTCGCCTCGTTCGGCCGAGTCTTTCCCGCGATCATCGAGCGGGAGGAACGGCGCGGCTGAGTCCGTCACGTCCCCGGGCGGGTGAGTGTCCTATGAGGACAGCTCGCGTTCGAGGGGCGTGCGGAAGCGGGGGATGACTCGGGTGGGGCCGAGCCATTCCTCGATACGCGCCGCGGTGTCGGCGACGGCGGTGGTGGCGCCGGTGCCGATGTCCTCCAGTAATCGGAAAACGACTTCGCCGGACGGGCGTTGGGCCCAGCCGCCGACGATGCGGCCGTCGCACCAGACGGTGGGCCCGACGTTGCCGGAGCGATCGAACAACGCGGGGCCGTGGCCGCCGAGGTACCAGTCACGTGCCTGCCACCCCATGGCGGTCGGGTCGAGGGCAGGCAACAACGCCACCCACGGCTCCGGTTGCTCGACCGGCGCCAGGTCACCGGCCAGCGCGATGCCCGAGACCCCGTCGAGGTCGACCTCGACCGGGCCGATCTCGGCCAGCGCCTTCTTGGTCTGCGCCGCTGTCCACCCGGTCCACCACCGCAGGTCGGACACCGGCGCGGGCCCGAACGCCGCCAGCCACCGGCGGGCCAGCTCCGCGCGGGCAGCCTCGGCCGACCATGGTTCCCAGCCGTCCGGCAGCCAGGAGTCCATTGTCGACCAGAGGTACTGCCCGCTGAGCCACGAGCCTTTGGGGCGTCCACGCACGATCCGCCCGTCCGCCGCGAGCAGGCCCAGCACTCGCGTGGTGATGTACGCGGTCGACCCGTAGCTCTTGTCCGGGGCGTAGACGAGGGATGTCCGCAGCCTCGGTTCGTCGGCGGCCAGCTCCGCCGCCGTCGCCGACCCACGGGCCGCCAGCGCGGCCGCGGCCGAATCCTCCACTTCGGACAGCCACGCCCCATCCCTGCCCACCTCGGCCAGGTGCTTGACCAGGTCGCGCCGCAGGCGGGCGGCGACGTCCCTGGTGCATGCCTCCTGGATGACGGGCACCAGATGCGACTCGACGACGAACATGGTGCGGCGCATCCCCAACATCCGCACCACGACCCGGTCGTCGTACAGCGCGCGCTCGACGCCGGACACCTCGGGCGCTTGCTGCCTGGCCGCGACCGCCAGGTACACGGTCGCGGCATCGGTGGCGTGCAGCGCGACCAGAGCCTCCGCCACCTGCTGGACCGTCCCCGCCTGGACGGCCAGCAGGTGCCGGAGGCCCAGCCGGGCCCTGCGCTGCTCGATACCGATTCGCATGCGACTGTTGTATCAGGGGCCACCGACAGTTCTGGGTTTGCGCAGGTCAGGCTCGGTCTATCCGGTAGATGACGTGGTCTCGGGAGTCGATCGGGTTGTCCGGTTCGAGCTCACCGGTGGCCACCTGCCGCATCCCGGCCTTGGCCAGCGCACGCCAGGACGCGCGGTTGTCCGCGTGCACCGGGATCAGGAAGCACGTCGCCCCAGGGCATTCGGCCCAGCTGCGGGTCAGCATCGAGCGGATCATCGCGGTGCCCAGGCCGCGCCCGGTGAACGCCGGCTCGCCGATCAGGTAGTCCATGCTCATCGCGCCCGGGGGAACGTCCACAATGGGCGCCAGTTCGGTGACGTACTCCGGGAAATCCTCGATCCGGTACCGCTGAACCAGCCCGAACGGCTGCCCGGACAGCAACGCCAGGTACATCTCAGCGGGCTCCCCGCCGCGCACGGCCACGCCGAAGTCCCGGTCGAGGGCCTCATCGGACGTCTCGTGGTTCCACCACCGCGCGACGAACGGTTGCTCCAGCCAGGAACGCAGCAACGGGAAGTCGGCGAGGGTCAACGGCCGCCACGTGATCATCGGACCCCTCCAGCGGGGTGCAGCCTGCGGTAGTACCGCGCCTGCCGGTCGCGGTGACTGCAGGACGGATGACAGAAACGCCGGCGCGAATGGGTCCGCACGAACACCATCGAGCATCCCGGCGCGGGACAACGCAGCAACGAATAGGGCCCGGTCACCACCTCGATGCAGGACGAGGCGAGCCGCCCGAGCACAGCCGCGGGACCGCTGACGGTGTCGGTCCACTGCGCCTGTGGCCACGAAAGGCTCAGACACACCGGAGCGGCCGCGGCGAACGAGTTCACCCGATCGATCGACGCGGTATCGGGAACCCGCTGGTCCAGAACGGCCGAGAACACCGAGTGCACGGCATCACGCAATGCCCGCACCTGCACCGGATCCGGCACGACCACACCCGGCATGGCCTCGGCGAACCAGGCCCGCACCCACTCCGCGGTGGCCAGGAAGTCGATGCCTTCGCCGTAGAGCGTGTTGGCCAGCTCGACGGCGAGCGGCTCGGTCCCCAGCACGGGTAACTCGGTCACGATGCTGACGGTAACAACCGAGTCCTGCCGTCAGCATCTGATTTTCGCCAGGTCCGGCTCAAACGAGATGACGGCGTTTCGAAGACCGGGCGAGATCACGCCAACTGTGCATTTCTCACCGCATATCAAGAGGGTCTGGTGGGTAGTTTGGCGCTCGTTGCGCCGTTCGGGTGTAGCTATGGTCTAGACCTCGAACCTAGTGTGGTCTGGACCTATTGTCGCTTGCCTCAGCCCCAGAGCGAGGAGAGTCATGTCGAGGAGGAGATGGGGTGCCACGGTCCTTTTGGCCGGCGCCTTATCGCTTACGGGAGTTGCCGTGCCCACGGCGGCACAGGCACACCAGCAAGACGGTGCGCGCACCGTCGGCTATTACACGCAGTGGAGCATCTACGACCGCAACGTCCCGCTGAAGAACCTGGTCGACAGCGGCGCCGCGGCCAGGCTGACCACACTGAACTACGCGTTCGGTTTCCTTGACGCGCAGGGCAGCTGTGTCAGCGCCGACGCATGGGCGGACTTCGACCGCCCGTTCCCGGCCGAGCAGAGCGTGAACGGCAAGGCCGATGCGGACACCCAGGTCCTCAAGGGCAACCTGAACCAGTTGCGCCTGCTCAAGCAGAAGTACCCCAGGCTCCGGGTGAACATCTCGCTCGGTGGCTGGACCGGGTCGAAGTACTTTTCCGACGCCGTGCTGACGCCCGCGTCGCGCGCGGCCCACGTGAAGTCCTGCATCGACATGTGGATCAAGGGCAACATCCCGGGCAAGCCCGCCGGGGCGGCCGCCGGCATCTTCGACGGCGTCGACCTGGACTGGGAATGGCCGGGCAGTGACGGCAACACCGGCAACGTCATCCGGCCGGAGGACAAGCAGAACTTCACCAAGTTGCTGCTGGAGTACCGCATCCAGTTCGCCAAGCTGGGGTTCTTCACCCGCAGGTCCTACGACCTGACCGCGTTCCTGACGGCCAGCCCGGCCAAGCTGGACCTCGGTTTCGAGACCGCCAAGGTGTTCGCGCTGCTGACGTTCGCCACGGTCCAGGGCTACGACTACCACGGCACGTGGGAGCCGCTGACCAACCAGCAGTCGTCGCTGCGGTCGCCCGCGGCGGACCCGACCAAGGCGAACTTCTCGACGCAGACCGCGGTCGACGCCCTGCTGCAACGCGGTGCGCCGCGCGACAAGATCGTGGTGGGCGTGCCGTTCTACGGGCACGGCTGGACCGGCGTGACCAACCAGAACAACGGTCTGTTCCAGCCCGCGACCGGTGCGGCGCCCAGCCGCTTCGACCCGGGGACCGAGGACTTCAAGGCACTGAAGGACCTGGTCACCGCGCCGGGCAGCAAGTTCAAGGTGTACCGGGACAACACGGCCGGGCACGCCTGGATCTTCGACGGCACGACGTTCTGGAACTACGACGACGCCGTGGAGATGAAGCGCAAGGCCCGCTACATCAACGACCGCCGGCTCGGCGGGGCGATGATCTGGTCGCTGGACGGCGACACGTCCAACGGCGAGCTGATCAAGGCCCTGAACGACGGCCTGCGTCGGTAGCGGAACCTCTGGTGGGGCGGACCGGACGGCCCGCCCCACCAGGTCACGCCTCCGGCACCCGGCCGACCGGCTGCACGACGATCTGCGTGCAGACCGGGAACGTCCCGTCACCCGACGAGATCCGCGCCGCGATCTCTAGCGCCCTGGCCTCGTCGGCGACGTCGAGCACCCAGTATCCGGCGAGGAACTCCTTGGCCTCGGGAAACGGGCCGTCGGTCACCACGGGGTCGCCGTCCTTCTGTGCCAGCACGATCTTCGCGTCGTTGGGGTGGGTCAGTCCCTGGGCGTCCACGAACTCACCGGACGCGACCAGTTCGTCGTTGAGCCGGCCCATGAACTCGATCATCGCCTTGATGTCCTCGGGCGACCAGACCTGGTCCATCTCCTCCCAGGCTTTGACGTTCGTGGTCATCAACAGCATGTACTTCACGGCTTGTCTCCCTTCGTCCGTCCCTGTGTCGGAGCCGTCCGCCGCGCTTCGACACGATCAAGCATCGAAATTGACTTATATAAGCCGTGCCTGTAGTTTCTTCGCATGATCGACGTGACCGAACAGATCAACGCCGTGCGCCGCACGCTCGGCGCCCGCACGCTCGACGCTGGCGAGGCCAGGGTGATGACCCTCAGCCAGGCGTACGACACGGACATCGACGACCTGTGGGACGCGTGCACGAACATCGACCGCATCCCGCGATGGTTCCTGCCGGTCACCGGCGAGCTGAAGGTGGGCGGGAAGTACCAGCTGGAGGGCAACGCGGGTGGCGTCGTCGAGCGCTGCGACCCGCCCAAGAGCTTCGCCGCGACCTGGGAGTTCGGCGGCGAGGTGTCCTGGATCGAGGTGCGCCTGTCCACGGATCCCGACGGTAGGGCCCGCTTCGAGCTGGAGCATGTCGCCCGCGTGGACGACAAGAAGTGGGCGGAGTTCGGTCCGGGCGCGGTCGGCGTCGGCTGGGACGGCATGCTGCTCGGCCTGACGCTGCACCTGCGGTCCGGCGGCAAACCGGTGGACTCCGACGAGGTCATGGCCTGGATGATGTCCCCCGAGGGCATGAAGTTCATGAAGGACAGCAACGAAGCCTGGTACGAGGCGGATGTCGCCTTCGGCACCCCCGAGGACAAGGCCCGCGCCGGCGCGGACAACGTGCTGAAGTTCTACACCACGCCGCCCGCCGGGTGACGGACTTCCGCAGCGCCGATTTCTACGACGACCTCGCCGGGACGTACGACCTCATCTACGCCGACTGGTGGTCGGCCGCGGTGCGGACCGGCGAGGTCCTCGCACGCCTGCTGGAGGGCCTCGCGCCGCCGGCGTCCATCCTGGACTGCACGTGCGGAATCGGCACCCAGGCGCTTCCGTTGGCCGCCAAGGGGTTCCGGGTGACCGGGACCGACCTCAGTGGACGGTCGATCGACCGTGCCCGCGCGGAGGCGGCGGCGCGGGGTCTGGCGGGGGAGTTCCACCAGGCCGACGTGCGGGACATCCCTGAACTGGGTGAATTCGACGCGGTCATCTCGTGCGACAACTCGTTGCCGCACCTGCTCACCGACGAGGACCTCGGCCGGGCGCTCACCTCGATCCGGCGTCGCCTGCGTCCGGGCGGCCTGTTGCTGGCGACGATCCGCGACTACGACCAGATCCTGCGCGACGGCGTCCAAGGCGTACCGCCCCGCATCCACGGCACCGGCCGTGACCGGCGGATCATCGCCCAAGCGTGGGAATGGGCCGACGACAGACGCACGCTGACGCTCAACCACATCATGATCACCCAGACCGGCACCGGCTGGGACACCGCCGTGCGCACGACCACCTACCGCGCCCTGCGCCGCGCGGAACTGGACACCGCGCTGCAAACCGCCGGATTCACCGCGATCCGATGGGCGTTCCCGGACGACAGCGGCTACTACCAGCCGGTCGTGACCGCCCGTGCCCCCGGGTGACCTCGGACGATCACACTAAGCTCAGCTGCCATGTCGGCGACACGGCTGCTGGTGCTCGGAGTGGTGCGCGGGTACGGGCGCGCCCACGGGTACCTGATCGGCAACGACCTGCTGTCCTGGGGCGCCGATCGGTGGGCGAACGTCAAGTGGGGCTCGATCTACCACGCGCTCAAGCAGCTGACCAAGGGCGGCTACCTGCACGAGGAGTGGACCGTGCCGGGCCGCACGGACTACGAGCTGACCGAGGCCGGCGAGCACGAGTTCCAGAAGCTGCTGCGCAACGCGTTGAGCAAACCCGACAACAAGGCGGACATGCTCGGCGCCGCCTTGGCCCTGTTGCCCGCGTTGCCGCGGGAAGAGGCGATCAAGATGCTCAAGCAGCGACTGGCCGCGCTGGAGGCGGAACGGGACGACGCCGGGGTTCAGCTGCGTAAGTCGGCGGAGCGGCCGCCGCATGTGTGGGAGCTGTACTCGTTGTGGGAGCACAACGCGCAGGGTGGCATCGAGTGGACGCAGGGTCTGATCGACCGGCTGAGCAGCGGGTCGTACCCGATGCGGGGCGAACCGGATTCACCCGGCGAGCCCGGTAGCTGGGCGGCTGCACTGCGCACCGACTGACGGCGTAGGCGCTCGGAGGCCACGGCGCCGAGGTTCGTATTCAAGTTTGCATAGGTGGGCCTGGCTCAGGCATACTCGCGGCTCGGTATTCAAGTTTTAATACAGAGTGGGGTACTCGAATGGCCGACCAGCTCGCGGTCCACGCGGAGGGGCTGCGCAAGCGGTACGGAGATCATCAGGCACTCGACGGGTTCGATCTGGCTGTTGGCCAGGGGACGGTGTGTGGGCTGCTCGGGCCCAACGGAGCAGGCAAGACGACGGCGGTGCGGATCCTGGCCACACTGCTGCGGCACGACGGCGGCCACGCGGTGGTCGCCGGGTTCGATGTGGCCAAGCAGCCCATCGAGGTGAAGAAGAAGATCGGCCTGGTCGGGCAGCAGGCCGCGGTGGACGAAATCCTGACCGGCCGGCAGAACCTCGAGATGTTCGGCCGGTTGTTCCACCTGGGGGCGCGCAGGGCACGGGCGCGGGCGGACGAGCTGCTCGAGCAGTTCGGGCTCACCGACGCCAAGGACCGCGCGGCCAAGACCTACTCCGGCGGCATGCGCCGGCGGCTGGACATCGCGGCGAGCATGATCCTCGCGCCCGCGGTGCTGTTCCTCGACGAACCCACGACCGGCCTGGACCCCCGCGGCCGCAGCGAGGTCTGGGACGCTGTGCGCACGATGGTCGACGAGGGCACGTCAGTGCTGCTGACCACGCAGTACCTCGACGAAGCCGACCAGCTGGCCGACCGGATCTCGGTGATCGACCACGGCCGGGTGATCGCCGAGGGAACACCCGATCAGTTGAAATCCCGGCTCGGCGGTGACCGGATCGACGTGATGGTGCACGAACAGGCCGAACTGGTCCGGGCCACGCGGGTCCTGGGCGGGCAGGCCGAGGTGGACGAGGACCGCCTGCTGATCAGCGTCCCGGTCCGCGACCGGGTCGCCGCGTTCACCGAAGTGGCCAAAGCACTGGAGCAGGCCAACATCGACATGGCCGACATCGCGTTGCGCCGGCCGACCCTCGATGAGGTCTTCCTGACGCTGACCGGGAAGGAGGCCGCGTGATCGCGCTGCGCTGGACGCTGGTAGACGGCTGGACCATCACCCGCCGCACGCTGATCCACTGGGTGCGGGAGCCCGCGCCGGTGATCTTCGGGCTGCTGTTCCCGATCCTGATCGCCCTGATGTTCGCCTACCTGCTCGGCGGCGCGATGACCGTGCCCGGCGGCGGGGACTACCGGGAGTTCCTGATTCCCGGGATGTTCGGGATGAACATGCTGTTCGGCCTGAGCGCCACCATGATCGCGGTGCGCACGGACGCCGAGCGGGGGGTCACCGACCGGTTCCGGTCCATGCCGATGGCCGGTCCCGCGGTGCTGCTGGGCCGCAGCGTCGCGGACATGCTCAACTCGCTGCTCATGCTGGCCGGGCTGATCGTCGCGGGGCTGGCCATGGGCTGGCGGCCGCACAACAGTCTCGGTGAGACGGTGCTGGCGTTCCTGCTGCTGGTGCTGCTGCGGTTCGCGTTGGTGTGGCTGGGCATCTACCTCGGGCTGGTGGCCACCAGCCCGGCCGCGACCACGGCGTTGCAGACGCTGGAGTTCCCGGTCGGGTTCCTGTCCAACCTGTTCGTCGCGCCCAGCACCATGCCCAGCTGGCTGGGCACCATCTCCGAGTGGAACCCGTTGTCATCCACAGTGGCGGCGACCCGGGAACTTTTCGGCACCCCGGGCATGGGCGGCGAGTCGTGGATCGCCCAGCACGCGGTGCCGATGGCGTTCGCCTGGCCGTTGCTGCTGCTCGCGGTCTTCTTCCCGCTGGCCGTCCGCCGCTACCGGAGGCTGAGCCGTTGATCGAGTTCGACCCGGCCGACCCGCCGCGTTCGAGCACGTTCCTGATCGAGGGAACGCGGGTCCCGGTCGCTCGCGCGCTGCCGATCCTGCTGCGCGACGAGCACTGGGGCCCGCGGGCCCGCCAGGCCCTGGAGATGGTCGCCGAGGGCAGGCTGGTGCCCGCGATCTCGCCGGGCGGCTACGACATGTGGCGGATCACGGGTGCGCCCGGCGAGTTCTTCGACGCGATCGCGGACACGTTGCCGCGCACGCCCGCCGCGCACCTGGTCGTCGGCGGCCCCGAGTACGCCTCGATGGAACCGCAGAAACTCGACACGTCGGCCACACTGCGGATCACGGTGGACTTCGACGCGATGCAGTTACGTGCCTCGATGGCGACCGATGTGCTGGCGATCCGGCGGGCCGCGATGGTCTGGCACCCGCTGGAGCGCATGCTGGACACCGCCACACCCGGCGACATCGTGCTGTCCGACGCGGAAGTGGGGGAGCTGCTCGGCGCCGGTGTGCGGCTGCTGACCGAGGCCGGGATCCAGGTGCGCTGGCCGGCCGAGGTAGTCCGGGACCTGACCGCCTCGGCGGTGCTCAGCGGCTCACCCGAAGCGGGCCGGTTCGACCTGGGCTGGCAGGTCGAACTGCGTGGCCAGGCCCTGACACCGTCCGAAATGGGCATGCTCGCCGAGGCGCACCGGCCGCTGGTGCGGCTGGGGGAGCAGTGGGTCCTGGTCGATCCCGCGTTGGCTCGCAAGGCGCGCGACCGCATCCTGGATCCGCTGCCGACTGCGGCCGCGCTGGGCGCGGCGCTGACGGCGAGTACCGAGGTCGACGGCGAGCAGGTGCCGGTCGTCGCGACCGGGTGGCTGGAAACTTTGCGGGAGCGCATTTCCGACCCCGACGCCGGTCCGCCGGTGGATCCGCCTGCGGAACTGAACGCGTCCTTGCGCGACTACCAGCTGCGGGGCCTGCGGTGGCTGGACCGGATGACCGCGCTCGGTCTGGGCTGTTGCCTGGCCGACGACATGGGCCTCGGCAAGACGATCACCCTGATCGCGCTGCACCTGCTGCGGAGGGGGCCGATGCTCGTGGTCTGTCCCGCGTCGCTGCTGGGCAATTGGGAGCGCGAGATCCGCAGGTTCGCGCCGGGCACGCCGGTGCGGCGGTTCCACGGCACCGCCCGGTCGCTCGACGACCTCGACGGGGTCGTGCTCACCACGTACGGCACGATGCGCGTCGACGCGGAAACCCTTGCGGCGCAACAGTGGGACCTGGTCGTCGCCGACGAAGCCCAGCACGTCAAGAATCCCGGCTCCAGCACGGCGAAGGCGTTGCGGACCATTCCCTCGGCCGCGCGCGTCGCGCTCACCGGTACCCCGGTGGAGAACCACCTCGGCGAACTGTGGGCGATCCTGGACTGGACCACGCCCGGGCTGCTCGGCACGTTGCCGCGATTCGTCGCCCGATGGGGTGATTCTCCAGCCGGCCTCGCGCCGTTGATCCGGCCGTTCCTGTTGCGGCGCAGGAAAACCGATCCGGGTATCGCGCCGGAACTGCCACCCAAGACCGAGACCGACCGGCCGGTCGCCCTCACCCCCGAACAGGTCGGGCTCTATCAGGCGCTGGTCGCCGAGACCATGGCGATGATCCGTGCCAGCAGCGACATGGCCCGCCGCGGCCTGATCATGAAGCTGCTCACCGGCCTCAAACAGATCTGCAACCACCCCGCCCAGTACCTCAAGGAGAACAGCCCCGTACTGCCCGGCCGCTCGGGCAAGCTGGAACTGCTCGACGAACTGCTGGACACGATCCTCAGTGAGGACGGCGCGGTCCTGGTGTTCACCCAATACGTCACAATGGCCCGCCTGTTGGAGGACCATCTGACTACTCGCGGTATCCGCACTCAGTTCCTGCACGGTGGTACTCCGGTGCCGAGGCGTGAGGAGATGGTGGACCGGTTCCAGAACGGCTCGGCGCCGGTGTTCCTGTTGTCCCTCAAGGCCGCCGGGACGGGGCTGAACCTGACCCGCGCCGACCACGTCGTGCACTACGACCGCTGGTGGAACCCCGCGGTCGAGGACCAGGCCACCGACCGCGCCTACCGGATCGGGCAGACCCGGCCGGTGCAGGTGCACCGGCTGATCGCCGAGGGCACGCTGGAGGATCGGATCGCGGACATGTTGCGCGCCAAGAAGAACCTCGCCGACGCCGTGCTGGGCTCCGGCGAGGCGGCGTTGACCCAGCTGACCGACGACGAGCTCGCCGAGTTGATCGAGCTGAGGGAGACGTGGTGAGCGACGCCCGCGGGTTTCCCGCCTTCCCGCCCGGTGCCCGGCGACGCGCCAGGTTCGCCCGATCATGGTGGGGCGATGCCTGGATCACCGCGATCGAGGACGCCGCCCTGGACTCCGAGCAGCTGCGGATCGGCCGCAAATACGCCTTCGCCGGGCAGGTCGGGCCGATCACGGTGAGCCAGGGCCGGATCGCCGCCACCGTGTACGGCAGCGACCGCACCCCGCACGCCGCGACTGTCCACATCACACAGTTGAGCGATTCCGAGTGGGGACGTCTGCTCGATTGGGTGACCGCGAAGTCCGGGTTCGTCGCGGCGTTGCTGGACAAGGAGATGCCGCACGACCTGGCCTCGGCGGACGTGCCGCTGCTGCCGATGATGAGCGACCTCGAACCGGACTGTGACTGCGACGGCTGGGAACTGCCCTGCCGGCACGCGGCCGCACTGTCCTATCAGGTCGCGTGGCTGCTGGACGAGGACCCGTTCGTGCTGCTGCTCATCCGCGGCCGCGCCGAACAGGATCTGCGCGACGAGCTGCAGATCCGCAGCGCCCCACCGGAATCGCCGCTGCGCTACCTGGTGCTGGACGCGGCCGCCCGGGCGAGGTCGCTGCTCGCCGGCGCGGACCTGCCGGACCTCACTGAGGAGCAGGACCTCGCGCGGTGGGCGGCCACCTACCCGGCCCTACACGGTCAGCTGACAAGGGCAACCGGTCGTGAACTTCCCTGAAGCTCACCGTCTAGAACCGTCACGGCCCGTCCGGTCAGCAGCACCCGGTCGTCACGCACTTCGGTACGAACAACACCCGATCGTGGCGAAGCCTGGAGGCCGACCAGGTTCGTCTTGCCCAGCCGCGCACCCCAGAACGGCGCCAGCGCGGTGTGCGCGCTGCCGGTCACCGGGTCCTCGGGAATGCCGTCGGTGGGTGCGAAGAACCGTGAGATGAAGTCGTACTCGCTTGCCTGTGCGGTGACGATCAGGCCGCGGATCTTGTGCGCGCGCTCGATCGCGGCGACAGCGTTCATGTCCGGGGCCAGGCCGCGAACGGTCTGCTCATCGGCGACCTCGACGAGGAGGTCGCCCAGCGGCCCGGTGTCGTAGGTCGCGACCACGTCAACCCTGAGCGCGTCGGCGAGCCCGTCCGGGGCGGGTGTCTCGGTGGTGGGCGAGGCGGGGAAGTCCATGGTGATGCTGCCGTCGGCGAACGTCTGCACGGTGAGGATTCCGCTGCGGCTGCTGAAGGTCACCGTTGCCGGGCCGCCCCGGTCCACATGCAACGCGTGCGCCGCGGCCAGGGTCGCGTGCCCGCACATGTCGACCTCGCGCATGGGCGTGAACCAGCGGATCCCGTAGTCCGCGCCGTCTACGCCGGGCAGGGTGAACACGGTCTCGGACAGGTTCATCTCCGCGGCGAGGCGGCCCATCCACGTCTCGTCCGGCCAGGAGTCCCCGTCCAGCAGGCAGACCGCGGCCGCGTTGCCACGGAACGGTTCGTCGGTGAAGGCATCGATGATCCGGATACGCATACCGTTGACGCTAGAACCCCCAGCGGGCCCAGTCGAAGGCCAATTCGCGCTAATTGGTTCTCACCCTGCGCAGCCCTTCACGGATGTTGTCCAGCGAGATCGCCCCATAGCCCAGCACCAGGCCGTGCTGGACCGGCCCGGCGCAGAAGTCCGCCAATGCCTGCACACCAACCTGTTTCGCCCGCGCCGCGGCCACAACCGGCTCCACGTCGGCTTCCGAGCGCACACACAGGTGCAGCCCGGCGGCTGAGGGCACGAGGTCGAGCCACGGGAAGTCCTTCTCCAGCGTCTCGACGATCAGCTCGTGCCGCCTCGCGTACTCACGCGTGGCTTTGCGGATGTGCCGCGCCAGCAGGCCTTCGTCGAGGAACGTCGCCAGCGCGGCCTGGTTGATCACGTCGCCGTGCCAGTCGGTGAGTTGCTTGGCGGTCCGCAACGCGGGCAACAACGATGCCGGTGCGACCAGGAACCCGATCCGCAGCATCGGCAACAGCGTCTTGGAGAACGACCCCACGTACACGACGCGCCCGCCACGGTCGATGCTCTGCACCGGCTGCAGCGGTCGGTCGGAGAACCGGTACTCGCTGTCGTAGTCGTCCTCGACCACCACCGCGTCGTGTTGTTCCGCCCACGCCAGCAGCGCCGTACGCCGAGCCAACGACATGGGTGTGCCTAACGGGAACTGGTGTGACGGCGTTGTGTACACGAGCCGCGCGTCGTCGGGCAGCGCGGACACGTCGAGCCCTTCGTCGTCCACGGGGACACCTACAACACGCGCGCCGTGCGAGGAGAACAGCCGTCGCGCCGGTACGTATCCCGGTTCCTCAGTGGCCACGCAGTCGCCGGGCTCCAGCAGCACTCGCGCGGTGATGTCCAGCGCCTGCTGCGCACCCTGCGTGACCACGACGTCGTCCGCGCCCGCGTGCACCGACCGTGACACACCCACATAGCGTGCGATCGCCGCCCGCAGGCCTTCGTGGCCGGATGGGTCGGTGTAGTCGGCGTTGTGCACCACTTTGGCCCGCATCTCGCGCGCGACCAGCCGCCGCCAGGTCTCCAACGGGAACAGCTGCCCGTCCGGTGTGCCGAGCCGGAAGTCGAACTCCAGCCACGGCAGAGGCGTGGGCTGTGGCAGGGTGTCCCAGATCGGGCGCGGCCGGGCGACGCCGTGCGCGGCCCGGCGTTCGGCGCGCTTGACCGGCTGCTCGCTGACGAACGTGCCCGCGCCGACCTTGCCGACCAGGAAGCCTTCGGCGGTCAGCCGGTCGTAGGCGTCGGTGACGGTCGTTCGGGAGACGTCCAGGCGCTGCGCCAGCTCCCGGGTCGGTGGCAGCCTTTCGCCAGGTCGCAGGCGTCCGTCGACGATGGCGTCGAGAAGTTCCCGGTAGATGCGGGCGGAGAGGTCGCCGCGGCCGGCGAGGCTGACATGGAAGTCCATTGGTCTGGTTCGTTTTCCAAGAATTGGCTATTACTCCCGACCAATGTAGCTCATACCGTGACTGGCATGCGGAAACTAGCGGCGGCCCAGCTGGCCAACTCGATCGGCGATGGCGCGTTCTACGTGACCTCGGCGCTGTACTTCACCCGGGTCGTCGGCCTGTCCGCGACCCAGGTCGGGCTCGGCCTGACCATCGCGTGGGCGGTCGGCTTCACCGCCGGGGTGCCGTTGGGCCACTTCGCCGACCGGTTCGGTCCCCGCCGCACGGCGCTGCTGCTGGCCGTGATCACCGCCGGCACGATCGCGACCTTCCTGGTCGTGCGGGACTTTCTGCCGTTCGTGCTGGTCTCCAGCCTCTACACCAGCGCCCAGTGCGGGCTCATCGCCGCTCGGCAGGCGCTGCTGGCGGGGCTCGTCGAACCCGCGCAGCGCACCAAGACCCGCGCGGTCATCCAGTCCGCGGTGAACGCGGGCCTCGCGTTGGGCGCCGGCGCCGGTGGTCTGGCGCTGTACTTCGACACCCCCACCTCCTACATGGCGGTGTTCGCGATGGACGCGGCCAGCTTCCTGGCCTGTGCGCTGATCCTGCGCGGCCTGCCCGAGGTACCGCCCGCGCCGAGCACGACCGGGTCGAAACTCGCCGTGCTGCGCGACCGGCCGTACGCGTTGCTGTCCTTCCTGAACATGATCATGCTGCTGCACATCCCGATGCTGACCCTGGCCATCCCGCTGTGGATCGTGCAGCGCACCGAGGCGCCGCGGTGGATGGTGTCCGCGCTGCTCGTGCTGAACACGTTGACCGTGGTGCTGTTCCAGGTGCGGGTCGCCCGCCGGGTCGTCGACCTGCGCTCCGCCGCCCGCTCCACCCGCCGCGCCGGTGTCGTGCTGCTGATCTCGTGTGCGGTGTTCGCCCTCTCGGCGGTCGGCACCTCCGCGTGGCTCTGCGTGGCGATCTTGCTCGCCGCCGCGATCCTGCAGGTCGTCGGCGAGATGATGCAGTCTTCTGGGGCGTGGCAGATCAGCTTCGACCTGGCGCCGCCGGACAAGCACGGCCAGTACCAGGGCCTGTTCGGCAACGGCCTGGCCGTCGCCCGGGTGATCGCCCCGCTGCTGCTGACCACGCTGATCGTCGAGTGGGGCATCCCCGGCTGGCTCCTGCTCGGCGGGATCTTCGCGGTCACCGGTGTCCTGATCGGACCGGCTGTTCGCTGGGCCGAGCGGTCCCGGGTCACACCGGCAACAGAGCTCCAGCCCGTTTGACGGTCCGGATCACCGGAGCGGTCTCCATGCTGAGCACAGCGTCCAGCATGGAGACTTTCTCCGTGAGGAACCGGTAGAGGTCGGCGTTGTCCCGGCAGGCGACGGCCGCGATCAGGTTCGACGGCCCGGTCGTCACCGCCACGAAGGACACCTCCGCACAGCCCGCCAGCGTCTCCGCGACCGCCACCACCGCCCTCGGCCGGACCGTCATGAACAACCTGGCCTCAGCGTGGAACCCCAGCGCTCCCACCGGAACGTCGATCAGGTAGCCGAGCACGCCCGCCCGCCGCAGGTGCTCCATCCGCCGTCGCACGGTCGAGTCCGACGAGTTCGTCACCGCCGCCAGCTCGGCGTATCCCAGCCGGCCGTCCCGGGACAACGCGTCGAGCAGGGCCTGGTCGCTGGCGTCCACAGTGACCGGTGACGTGTCCGGGGTGGGCGGTTCGGGGCGCAGCTCGGCGGATTGGTTGGCGTTGAGCCAATGCAGGCCCGGCCACTGGTCCGGCAACCGGAACGCCCTGAGCAGCGAATGCGCGGACACCGCCGTGACTCGCTTGGTGCGGGGGAGTTTCGACAGCAGCAGCGCGTCTCTTTCGCTGGTGCTGCGGGCTTGTGTGCTGCAGGCGATCTCCGTGCCACCGGACAGCAGGTACACCCACGAGGTGTCCGGCCGGTCGGCCAGCGCCTTGGCCACGCCGGTCGCCGCGTCCGGTGTGCACTGCAGGCGGATCGTCCACGCGGTGTAGCCCAATCTGGCACCGTTGACCACCCCGACGACTCGCAACACACCCGCGGACCGCAGCCGCTGGTAGCGCCGGGCAATGGTGTTCTCCGAGACGCCGATGACCCCCGCTATCGTGCGCAGCGGGGCCCGGCCGTCGATCTGCAGGGCGTGCAGCAGCCCCCGGTCGACGTCGTCCAAGGCGACGGTATCCACCTCATGGAGGGTAACCACCGACGGTTTCCACCGCAGAGGATCGACTTGTCGCCGGGTTTCATCGCTAGGGTCGACGGCATGACGATCGACTCGTTCCGCGTCTCGGTTCCCCAGGCCGATCTGGACGATCTGGGGGAGCGGATCGCACGTACCCGCTGGCCGGACGAGCTGCCGGGAGCCGGCTGGGACTATGGGGTTCCGCTGGACTACCTCAAGGATCTCGCCGAATACTGGCGCACGGGTTACGACTGGCGGGTACATGAGGCCGAGCTGAACGCGTTGCCGCAGTACGTGACGCGGATCGATGGCCAGACCGTGTACTTCTTGCACGTCCGGTCGCCGAAGCCGGACGCATTGCCGCTGCTGCTCACCCACGGCTGGCCCGGCTCGGTGGTGGAGTTCCTGGACTGCATCGGCCCGTTGACCGACCCTCGTGCGCACGGCGCCGACCCCGCCGACGCGTTCCACCTCGTGATCCCGGCGATCCCTGGTTTCGGCTTCTCCGGGCCTACGACCGAGACCGGGTGGGGTGTGCCGCGGGTCGCTGCGGCCTGGGCGGAACTCATGCGCCGCTTGGGGTACCCGCGGTACGGCGCGCAGGGCGGCGACTGGGGTTCGTCCATCTCCCGGTGGCTTGGCGCGGAGGATCAGGAGCATGTCGTTGGTGTCCACGTGAACCTGATGGTGTCACTGGGCAGAACAGACTCCCCGGTCGAACTGTCCACTGAGGACCAGGAGCGGATCGCCGCCGTCCGCAAGTACATGGCCAACCCGGCGGGATACCTGCGCCAGCAGTCCACCCGCCCGCAGACGCTGTCCTACGGCCTGACCGACTCCCCGGTCGGCCAGCTGGCGTGGATCGCGGAGAAGTTCAAGGAGTGGGTCGACCCCACGGTGACCATCGACCGCGATCGCCTGCTCACCAATGTGATGCTGTACTGGCTGACCGGCACCGCGGGCTCGTCCGCCCGCATCTACTACGAGTCGACGCACCTGCGCGGACGGAACTTCCCCAAGTACACCGGCCCGCTCGGCGTCGCTGTGTTCCCGCACGAGATCGCCCCCGCCATCCGCGCCCTCGCCGAACAGGACCACAACATCACCTACTGGTCGGAGTTCGACCGCGGCGGCCACTTCGCCGCCCTCGAAGTCCCCGACCTCCTCGTCCCCGACATCCGGACGTTCTTCCGCCCGCTGCGGCCATGATCAAGTGCAGCCGGTCGCCGTGTTGGCCACGTCCGCCGGGACACGCCAGACCACGCCGTGATCGAGAACCACGGTGACTCCGTCGGCAGAACCAAGGAGCAGCACGCAGGTGTCCGCGCTCGGGCGCGAGGCGGCTTCGATGCCGGTCAGGCGGACGGGCGTGGCCCGGATCGCGTTCACCGGCAGCCCCAGGAGGTTCAACGACACCGGCCGACCGGCCTGCGCGTCGTCGGCTGCCGAGGAGGCCGACATGATCGACAAGGTCGCCATGGTTCCGGCGAGCAACACGATCAGCGCCACCAGGTAACGGCGATATCCGACGGCTCCTTCCAGAACGCCCAGCAGCGCGAACGCGGCCACCCCGGCGAGCAGGAGGGTCAACAAGCCCAGGCCGCGCCAGGTGAACAGGGTCCCCTCGCGGAAGAAGGTCATGATCAGGAAGACCGCTGCCACCCCGCCGATGGCGATGGCCAGCCTGCCCAGCGCGATGACGATCAGGCCGGTCGTGGCGGTACCGATCATGATGAGCAGCGTGGGCGCCACCAAGGAGTCGTAGCGCAGGCCGACTTCCACCGGCAGCACGTCGAAGCGGCCATAGAAGGTCTCCACCACCACACGGCCCAGAACGTACGCGAGCGGGCCGGACAGGGCCGTCACCCACGCCAGCATGGTCCAGCGGGAGATCGTCTCCGGTTCGGTCATGACCGCTCGCACCTCGCCGTCGCACTCACCACGTTCTGCGTCGGCACCCGGAACACCTGGCCTTTGCGCAGGAAAACCGTGATGCCGTAGGCGTTTCCGAGCCGGTGCACGCAGTCGCCGGCTGGCAGGCCCGGCGGTAGGTTCTGGCCTTCGACGGCCCAGACCCGGACGGTCGGCGCCCACAACGCGGCCACCTGGATGTTGAGCAGGCTGGGGGTGGCCGGTTCGTCCCGCTCCACGTTGAGTTTCACCTCGTCGGCGGTCCCGTAGGCCATCACCAGCAGTCCCACCAGGACAAAGCCGGTCACGACAAGCACCCATCGTCGCGACCGCGGCCGCGGTGCCGGAACCCACTCGGATGTGCCGGCCCCGATGGCGCCCAGCACCGCGCCATCGATCAGCACCCCACTCCAGCCGGATGCCCAGGCACCGAGCAGCGCCCCGATCACGGTGAACAACGGCACCCGCACGGCGGGGTGGCGGACCTGCCGCCAGATCCCGTCGACCAGGAGGATCCCGGTCGCCACCAGGATGCTGGTGATACCCGAGGCGAGCAGGAGGTCGACCGTGGTCAGCCCGACCTCCTCCGGGGTCACCCCGAACGAGCCGTAGAACCATTGCGCGGCAAGCCAAGAAGCGCCGTACAGGGTCGCCACGATCACGCCGAGCAGCACCTGGCCGTCGCGGAGCACCTGGCGGGCTTCGTCCTTGGTGACGCCGAACCCTGGATTCGACCGCGTCAACGTCGTGGTCACGCCGTCGCCCAGCGCCGATACGGCTCGCCTGAACTGTTTCCCGGCACCGCGGAGAATGTCCATTGTGGTCGGCCGGGTCATCTTGCCGGGCAGGCCGGTGACGGCATCCCAGGCACGCTGTCCGAGCCGGAGCCACAGATCCAGCGCACCGACGGTCAACGCCCCGGCCAGCAGATACAGCGGCAGCCGGTCGGTCGTGGGCTCGTCGGTGTACACCAGGTAGCCGATGCCCGCGCCGAGGATCATGCCCGGCCACAGCCGCGGCCAGGTCAGCAGCACACCGACCCCGCCGCCGACGAACACCAACGTGCCGTCCTCGGGCTGCAGCGAATCCGGGATGAACAACGTCCCCACGGCGGCCACCACGCCCGCCAGGATGGTCAGCCACACGCGCGGCCGGACTCCTCGTGCCGCCAGGACCCACCTGCGGAGCCGGTCCATTCACCCCTCGCCCAGGTCGGATGTCGAGACGAACCACAGGTGGATCGAGGTGACCACGCGGACCGTTACCGCTGAGCGGCGAAAACGGGACCAGAGATCCCATCGGCGCGCTGACAGGCAAACCCGGCATCTGGGTGTGTTTTCCTACCCTGGTGTCATCCCGTAACCATGTTGCCCGGCCGGCCGACAGTGTGGTGCTGCGACGGTGTCACGGGAAGGGCCGGCGGGTGGGCAGCTTGATCGAGCGCGAGTCGGAGATCCATGTTCTGAAGAGGTCGTTGACGCGACTGGGAACGGGTCGAGGTGGTCTGGTCGTTTTGGACGCGGGCGCCGGACTGGGCAAGACTGCCTTGCTCCGGCAGGCCCGTGACCTCGCGGTGGCCGACGGCTTCGGCGTGTTGTCCGCGCGCGGTGCCGAACTGGAGCGGGAGTTCACGTTCGGTGTCGTGCGGCAGCTCCTCGAGCCCGCGGTACCCCGCGATGCCGACGCCCGGGCAGCGCTGTTCACTGGTGCCGCGCAGGCCACCGAAGGTCTCTTCACGACCGTCCAGTCCGCTGCGCCCGGGGCGATGTACGCGTTGCTCAACGGCCTGTACTGGCTGCTGGTGAACCTGGCGGAGCGCTCCCCGCTGGTGCTGCTCGTGGACGACGCACAGTGGAGCGACTCGCCTTCGTTGCAGTTCCTGGGTTTCCTCGCGCGCAGGCTGGACTCGGTGGCGGTGGTGGTGATCATCGCGACCCGCTCCGCCGAGCACGACGACGACGGCCTGCTTGAAGACATCCTCGCCGCGGACGAGCTCACGTTGCTGCGATTGAAAAGCCTGAGCGAACCGGCCGTGGCCACCTTGGTACGCCGGGAAATGGGATCGGACGCGGATGAGGAGTTCTGCGCGGCCTGCCACACGGTCACGACCGGGAATCCGCTGTTCGTCCGGGAACTGCTGCGGGTGCTGGTCGCCGCGAACGTGCGTGCCGATCTGACCGGGATGTCGGCGGTGCAGTCGGCCGGCCCGGAGGCGGTGCACTGGTACGTGGCGGCCCGGCTGCGTCGTCAACCGCCGGATGTGCGCAGCGTGGCGCGAGCGGTCGCCGTGCTGGGCGACGACACGCCGCTGCCCTTGGTGGCCGCGCAGGCCGGGCTCGAGTTGCCGATAGCGACGCGGGCAGCGGAACGGCTCAAGCGGTACGGGATCTTCGATCGGGTGGATCCCCCGGCATACGTGCACGCGATCGTGCGTGATGTCGCCTTCTCGTCGGTGCCGCCCGCGGACCGCAGCGCCGAACACGAACGCGCCGCCTCGGTGCTGCGGCAGGCGGGTGCGTGCGTCACCCAGGTGGCCTCACACCTGCTGAGAGTCGCCCCGAACGGGGTCGCCGAGCGAGTCGATGTGCTGATCGCCGCGGCGATGGACGCGATGCGCCGAGGATCGCCGGAAGGCGCGTCGGTGTTCCTCGCGCGGGCCCGGGCCGAGCCTCCCGTCGCCGCGCTGCGCGCCGAGATCAGCCGTCAGCTGGGCAACTGCCAGGCGCATCACCTGGCCATCGCCGACGCCGAGGTCCACTTACGGGAAGCGCTCACCCTGGCGGACAACCCGCGGCAGCGCGCGTTGTGCGCGTACAGCCTGGCCCGGTTCCGCAACGCCTGCGGTGAACCCGGGGAGGCCGTGCCGTTGCTCATCAGCGCCGTCGACGACCTCGATGAGCTGGGCGATCCCGCGAACCTGCCGCAGATCCTGGAGTTCGAGGCCGAGCTGATCGGCATCGCCCGCTGTGACCTGTCCAGCCGCGCGGAACTGCTGCGCCGTATCGACTCCTTCGCTCGAAGACCCGGCCGGTCGGACGCAGTGCTGGAATCACAGCGAGCGGTGGACGCCGTGTTCACCGGCAGACCGATGGCCGAGGCGCTCTCCGCGGCACGCTCGGCCCTGGCGGGTGACGCGCTCACGCCGGAACGAACCGGGCTGTGGGCGGCGGTCAACACCTTGATGATGGCCGACCAGCTGGACGAGGCCGAGCGGCGGATGCACCGGGCGCTGGACACCGCCGTCCACCGTGGACTGTTGTTCCCGATGGGCATCATCCGCGGCTACCTGGCCAGGATCGCGTGGCTTCGCGGCGATCTGGCGCAGGCGGCCGAACACGTCGAGCTGGGCACAGCTGCGGTGCCGAAGCCGAACATCGGGCTGCCGTTGCTGGACGCGACCTCGGTGCGGTTGCTGATCGAGGACGACCGGCTCGCGGAAGCCGACGCGGTGGTGGAATCCGGTGTGCTGTCCGGAGATCGGCTGCCGCACGCATCGGTTCACCTGTGGCTGCTGGGTGCACGGGCACGGCTTCGGATCGCCCAGGGCAACTACCGTGCGGCCGTCGCGGACGCCGTCGCCTGTGGACGGTTCTGCGAGCAGCTGGGCACCACGCTGATGTGGGATGTGCCGTGGCGGTTGTACGCGGCCGACGCGCATTTCCTTGCCGGACACCATGAACAAGCGACCTGCCTGGCCGACGAACAACTGCGGCTGGCGCGAGACCTCGCTGTGCCCCGGCACATCGCCGTCGCGTTGCGCACCGCGGCCCGGTTCGCCGACATCACGGACGCTCACCAACACCTGAAGGAGGCGGTGGATCTGTTGCGTGACGGACCCGCGCGCCTGGAACTCGCCCGGACGCTGTCCGACCTCGGGGAGCTGCTGATGCGCGACGGCGACCGGCGCGCCGCGCGGGACACGATCCGGCAGGCCGCCGAACTGGCGCTGGAATGTCACGCGCCCGCGATGGCCGAGCGGTTGAACGCCAGTCTGACCGCCGGTGGCGGGCGCCCGTCGCGACTGAGCGTGTCCGGTGTGCACGCGTTGACGCCGTCGGAACGCCGGGTGGCCCGGCTGGTCGCCGACGCGCTGACCAACCGGCAGATCGCCGAGCGCCTGTTCGTCACCGAGAAGACCGTGGAAGCTCATCTGAGCCGCACGTTCCGCAAGCTCGGCGTTCGCTCCCGCACCCAGCTGACCAGCAAATACGCGGGTTTGGTGTAGGGATTTCCCGGATGGATCGGGGCTGGGGCGTTCATAGCCTCGCCGTATGAGTGAACAACCACAGGGAACACCGAAGCAGCCGTTGTCCTGCGTCAGCGCGGCGGCGGACGGATCGGTATGGGGCATCGACAAGAGCGGAACCGTTCTGCAGTACCTGAGCGAGTCGGGAACGTGGCGGGCGCTGCCCAACGCGCCGCAGCTCGTGCAGCTGAACGCGGGCAGCGCCAAGGACATCTGGGGCCTGGACAATGGCGGCGCGATCCTGCGCTACACCGGCGCCGAGCAGCCGTGGCAACCCGTTGCCGGCACCCTGACCAACGTCAGTGTCGGCGCCGACGGGACGGTGTGGGGCGTCAACCGCGCCGGGACGATCTTCCGGTATGTCGGCGGATCGCCGGTGTGGGAGGCGATTCCCGGTCAGCTGACGCAGATTTCCGTGGGCAGCGCGACGAACGTCTGGGGCGTCAACAAGGCCAGGAACATCTACCGGTATGTCGGCGGGAGCCAGGTCTGGGAGCAGGTACCCGGCCAGCTGTCGCAGGTGGTCGTGGGCGGTGACGGCGCGGTCTGGGGAATCTCGCACGACGGCAAGGTGTGCGTGTACACCGAGGCGCCCAACTACTGGTACGAGACCGCGGCCGCCGCGCACGACCTGTCCGTGGGAGATCCCGCCAACGCCTGGGCGATCCTGCCGGACCAGACCGCCGTCAACCTCGTCGGCTTCGCGGGCGAGGAAGGACACCACGGCCCCGCGGCCAATGCGCACCTGCTGCGCTGGGACGCCGAGGACGTCTTCGACGAGCGGCAGAGCACCCACCTCTGGATCGTCAACCACGCGGCCGCCCTGGCCAAACAGGACCCCGACGTCGGCAAGCTGATCTACGACCTCGTTCAGCCCGGCAAGGGCCGCGTCGGTGACGACGGCTTCCACGACAACTTCTGCCAGGGCCTGTACGACGCCGACTGGAAAGCCCCGTACAACGACCCGGTCGTGTTCGGGCTGACCAACTCCTACAAGAGCCACTTCTACGACCCGGCCGACGGAACCAACTGGATGGGCGAGACCGACCCGACCGCGTTGACCAGAGGACGGGAGTTCTTCCGCCAGGCCAGGCAGGCCTACCGCAACGGCGACATGAAGAACGCGGGCTACAACCTCGGCCTGTCGCTGCACTACCTGACCGATCTGACCCAGCCCATGCACGCGGCGAACTTCACCTGGCTGAGTTCCATCGAATGGGGCTACCACACCGGTTTCGAGTCCTACGTCATGTCGATCCAGGACCGGACTGTCCTCCCGGACCGCTACGAGCCCAGCGGGCTCGGCCTGATCCCGGACAACTACCTCAAGGCCGCGGCGACGAAATCGAAGCAGTACATCGACAGCATCTGCAAGCCGCAGTGGACGCTGACCTACAAGACGATCCCGGACCAGGTGTGGCAGGACGCGGTCCGGCCGGTGGTGCTCGAACACCTGCTGCCCGATGCCATCCGGATCGCCTCGCAGTACCTCGTCGCGTGGATGCGCTCGGCTACCCAGTCCGACACCGGCCCGAGGCTCCGCGTGTTCCACCGCGGCTACGAGGAGAGCCAGGAGATCTGGTGCAGCGTCTACACCGAGCCGACCTGGGAGCTGGACCAGCGGACCAACGCGTTCCCCGCGATGACCAGCCTGTCGTCCGTCACGTTCAACGGGCAGCTCTACTGCTTCATGCAGGCCGGTGGCCAGCTGTCGATGGCGAAGATCGGCAAGGACGGGCGGGCGGTCAGCAACGTCACCGTGCCCAGGACCGGCGCGTCCGAAAGCCCGTCCGCGGTGGTGTTCAACAACCGGCTCTACTGCTTCCACCAAGGCCACGGCCTCAGCGGTGAGCTCTGGTACAACACCTTCGACGGAACCAACTGGTCCGGGGACACGATGGTTCCCCGGACCGGTATGTCGGCCAGCCCGTCGGCGGTCGTGTTCAACAACCGCCTGTACTGCTTCCACCAGGGTTACGGGAAAAGCGGCGAGCTGTGGTTCAACACGTTCGACGGCCGGAACTGGTCCGGAGATGTGCGTGTTCCCGGAACCGGTACGTCCGAGGGGCCGTCGGCGGTCGTGTACAACGGGCGGATCTATTGCTTCCATCAGGGTTATGCCGAGAACGGTGAGCTTTGGTACAACGCGTTCGACGGCGCCAACTGGACTGGCGACACGCGAGTGCAGCGAACGCTGATGTCCGCGAACCCGTCGGCGGTCGTGCACAAGGACCGGCTCTACTGCTTCCACCAAGGCTACGAACGCAACGGCCAGCTCTGGTACAACACGTTCGACGGTCACAATTGGTCGGGTGACCAGCAAATGCACGGGGTGAGCATTTCCGCCTCGCCGAGTGCCACGGTCGCCGACTTCTGAGCAGGATCAGCTGACCACGCCGGACGGCTCCGTGTCGTCCGGCGTGTCTGTCCGCCCGTCGCTCGGCGCCAGCGGCCGTCGGGCTGCCGACCACGCGGGATAGTGCGTTTAGGAGCGCCGCTCCGATTGTGCCTTCTAGGACGTGACCGGAGACGGCGACACCCCCACGTCGCCGTCTCCGTCAGCCCCGGCCCTTCTAAGACACCGCCGACGGCTCGCGCGTTGCATTCGTGCGCGACCTAAATCCGTTCGGGGAGGCCGAACATCGGGAACAGGGTGGGGTCGAAGAACGCCACCGAGTGGGTGACACCGGCCGAACTCAGCGTCAACGCCTCGAGCTTGAACGCGTGGTGCCTGCCGTCCTCGCCGCGGAGGTAGCTGGCGAACCCGGGCTGGGCGTTGAGGGTGATCGGGATCAGGCGGAGGTCACCGGGGGCCGCGGCCGGGCACCAGTTGGCGGCCAGCCGGCCGATGGCTTCGCCGCCGAGGTACCAGTCGCCGAACGGCGGCATCTCGGCGATCGCGTCATCGGTGAACAGCGCGACGATCGCGGGGATGTCGTGGTCTTCGAAGGCTTTGGCGTAGCGGTCGAGCAGCGCGCGCTGCTCGGACTCGGTCGGTTCGGTCATCGCGTCGCGGTCCGGTGCGACATCCGACAGCTGGGTGCGGGCGCGTTGCAGGGCGCTGTTCACCGCGGTGGTGGTCGTGCCGAGGATGTCGGCGACCTCGGTGGCGCGCCACTGCATGACGTCACGCAGGATCAGTACCGCGCGTTGTTTGGGCGGGAGGTACTGCAGGGCCGCGATCAGCGCGAGGCGGATGCTTTCCCGTGAGCACACCGCGGCGTCGGTCTCCGGGAACGGCTCCAGCCACAGGACCTCTTCGCGGACCATCGGCGGGGTGGCGGGGTCGCTGCGTTCCTCGCCGAGGCCCACCGGCAGCGGCCGGCGCCCCCGGCTGTCCAGCGCGGTCAGGCAGGCGTTGGTGGCGATCCGGTACAGCCAGGTCCGCAGCGACGAGCGGCCCTCGAACCGGGAGTACGCCCGCCACGCGTTCAGGTAGGTCTCCTGCACCAGGTCCTCGGCTTCGTGCAGCGAGCCCAGCATCCGGTAGCAGTGCGCGAGCAGCTCCGGCCGCAACGGGTCGAGCTTCTCCCGGAAGTCCTGGTCGACGGCTGCTGCCCTGGTCACCATCCCGATCCTCTCCGTGCGTCTGCCGCTGTCACTAGTACAGACCAGGTCCGCCGGGAAAACTCATCGCCGGACCGGTGACTTTCCGCCGCGGGCGCTGTCAGTACATCCGAGAAGACCCGAGAACGGAGGATCCGGTGACCAACACACTGCCCCCAGTGGTGTCCCGCGAGGACTGGCTCACTGCCCGGAAAACCTTGCTGGCCAAGGAAAAGGCCGCCACGAAGGTGCGTGACGCGCTGAACGCGGAGCGGCGCAGGCTGCCCATGGTCAAGGTGGACAAGGAGTACCTGTTCACCGGCCCGGACGGCAAGCGCACCCTGGCGGAGATCTTCGAGGGCCGCAGCCAGCTCTATGTGCACCACTTCATGTGGCTGGACGACCAGGACCGCGGCTGCCCCAGCTGCACCGCCGCGGCGGACCAGCACTTCACCCCACAGATCCTGGCCGAGCTGCACAAGCGTGACGTCACGTTCGTGGCCATCGCCCGCGCGCCCTACGCCAAGATCGAGGCCTACAGCGAGGGCCGCGGCTGGCAGTTCCCCTTCTACTCATCCGACGGCACGGACTTCAACTACGACTTCCACGCCACCCTGGACGAGTCGAAGGCGCCGGTCGAGTTCAACTACAAGTCCAAGGACGAGCTGCTCGCCCAGGGCTTCAAGGAGACCGATCTGCGCGGCGACTGGCCGGTCAACTCCGTGTTCCTGCGGGACGGCGACTCCGTGTTCCACACCTACAGCGCGTTCGCGCGGGGCCTGGACCACAACGTGACCATCTACAACTTCCTCGACCTCACCCCCTACGGGCGGCAGGAAGGCTGGGAGGACTCGCCGGAGGGCTGGCCGAAGCTGTTCCGCTGACGGTTTCGATGACCTTGCCGGCCCCGGTCGGTACGGTGAGACCCGCCGAAATGCTGACGATGGGGGCGGGCTGTGACGGTTGCCGAGACACATCGAGCGATCGACGCCGTGTGGCGGATCGAGTCGGCCCGGGTGATCGCCGGGCTGGCCCGGATCGTGCGCGATGTCGGGCGCGCGGAGGAGCTGGCGCAGGACGCGCTGGTGGCCGCGCTCGAGCAGTGGCCGAAGGAAGGTGTGCCCAAGAACCCCGGTGCCTGGCTGATGGCCACGGCCAAGCACCGGGCGATCGACCACGTGCGCCGCGAGCAGGTGCTGGCCCGCAAGGTCCAGGAGCTCGGGCACGAGATCGAGACCGGCGGCGCCAACCCCGAGCCGGACATCGACGCGGCGCTGGACGACGACATCGGCGACGACGTGCTGCGCCTGGTGTTCACCGCGTGCCACCCGGTGCTGTCCACCGAGGCGCGGGTGGCGTTGACCCTGCGCATGCTGGGTGGCTTGTCCACCAAGGAGATCGCGCGCGCCTACCTGGTCACCGAGTCGACCATCCAGCAGCGGATCGTGCGCGCGAAGCGCACGCTGGCCGACGCCAAGGTCCCGTTCGAGGTGCCCGCCGCCGACGAACGCCCGCAGCGGCTGTCGTCGGTACTCGAAGTGATCTACCTGATCTTCAACGAGGGCTACTCGGCCACGGCGGGCGACGACTGGATGCGCCCCACCCTGTGCGAGGAGGCGCTGCGGCTCGGGCGCGTGCTGGCCGGGCTGGCGCCGAAGGAACCCGAGGTGCACGGCTTGGTGGCGTTGCTGGAGATCCAGGCGTCCCGGTCGCAGGCGCGCACCGACGAGCAGGGCGAGCCGATCCTGTTGCTGGACCAGGACCGTTCCCGCTGGGACCAGGTGCTCATCCGCCGTGGCCTGGCCGCGCTGGAGGAAGCGCACCGGTTGACCGACGAGCCCGGCCCGTACCACATCCAGGCCGCCATCGCCGCGTGTCACGCCTCGGCGCAGAAGCCCGAAGACACCGACTGGAACGCCATCGCCCAGCTGTATGCCGCGCTGGCCGAGATCGTCGCCTCACCGATCGTGGAGCTCAACCGCGCGGTGGCGTTGTCCATGGCCGACAGTCCCGCAGCGGGACTGCGGATCGTCGACGGGCTGCGCGACGAGCCCGCGCTCAAGTCCTACCACCTGCTGCCCAGCGTGCGTGGCGACCTGCTGGCCAAGCTCGGCCGGTTCGCCGAGGCGGCCGAGGAGTTCGAGCGGGCGGCCGGGATGACCGGCAACGCTCGTGAGCAAGCCCTGCTGACCGAACGCGCAGCCGCCTGCGCCCGTGGAGAGGCACCGAAGCGATGACCCCGCAGATCGTCGAACGCGAAGAGCAGCCCTACGTCGCCGTCCGGGGCATGGTCACCATGCGGACCATCCCGGAGATCGCCGACCGGTTCCCCGAGGTGTTCGCCTGGCTGGGTCGCAACGGCATCACCCCGGCCGACGCGCCGTTCTTCAAGTACAACCTGATCGACATGGACCGGCACCTGGAGATGGAGGCCGGGGTGCCGATCGACGCGTCGGTCGCCGCGGACCGGGAGGTGCTGGTCGGGGTGTTACCCGCGGGCCGGTATGCGACGGTGTCGCACGTCGGCCACCCGCAGGAACTGGTCGAGGTCACCGGCAAGCTGCTGGAGTGGGCTTCCGCCGAGGGCCTGGCCTGGGACATGACCACGACCGACAAGGGCGACCGGTGGGCCTGCCGGCTGGAGCTGCTGCTGACCGACCCCGCGGTGGAGCCGGACATGGCCAAGTGGGAGATCCGGCTGATGTTCAAGCTCGCCGACTGACTTTCGGGACTTGGGGGAGCACGCAGTGGCTACGACCATCGTGAACGCGAGGGTGTTCGATGGGTCGACGTCGCGGGACTGGACATCGGTCCGGTTCGCGGACGGGGTGATCACCGACTGTGCGGCGGTCTCGGTGGCCCGGGAAGGCGACGAGGCGATCGACGCGGCGGGCGGGACGGTGCTTCCCGGTCTGATCGACGCGCATGTGCACCTCGTGCCCGGTGCCCTCGCGCAGTCGTTGATCTTCGGCGTGACCACCGTGCTGGACATGTTCAGCACACCCGGCCTGGTGGCCGAGGCCAAGCAGCAGGCGGGCTCCCAGCTGGACGTGGCCGATGTGCGTTCCTCGGGTGTCGGTGCCACCGCGCCCGGCGGCCACCCGTCGATCATGTACGCCCCGTTCCCGACGTTGACCGCCGCCGACGAAGCTGATCAGTTCGTCGCGGACCGGGTCGCGGAGGGCTCGGACTATCTGAAGATCTTCTCCGGTATCGGGGGTCTGTGGCCGTCTTTGGACTCCGACACCGTCGCGGCTCTGGTCACCGCCGCGCACGCCCGCGGTTTGCTCGTCGTCGGTCATGTGAGTTCGAAGGCCGGTGTGGAGCAGGTCGTGTCCGCCGGGGTCGACGTGCTGGCCCACGTTCCCGCGGACGCCGAACTGGACCAGGCTCTGGTCGGCCGCATTGCCGAGGCCGGGATCGCGGTCGGTCCGACGCTGGCCACCATCGAGAACACCCTCGGTGAACCGGGTGGCGCCGCGGTGGCAGCCGACCCACGGCTCGCCGGGCTGCTCGGCGACGGCTGGGCCCGCCGGTTGACCTCAGGTGCGCCGGGGCTGGGCGGCCGCGCCATGCCGCCGTACTCGCGGGCCGAGGACAACGTGCGGCGACTGGCCGACGCCGGGGTCACTCTGCTGGTGGGTACTGACGCGCCGAACCCTGGGACCGTGTTCGGCGCGAGCCTGCACCGGGAGCTGGAACTGCTTGTCCGGTGCGGTATCAGCCCGGCGCAGGCCCTGGCCGCTGCCACCACCGAACCGGCGCGAGTGTTCGGCCTGGCCGACCGGGGACGGATCGCGGCCGGGCTGCGCGCGGACGTGGTCCTCGTGTCCGGTGATCCGTTGACGGACATCACCGCGACGCGCTGCATCGAGCGGATCTGGCGCTCTGGCACCGCCTGTGACCGGCGTGCGTTCGTCGCGAGCCCTGCCGAGGCCGAGCAGCTCGCCGCGTTCGACGCCCAGGTCGCCAAAGCCGTGGCCGCCGTCCGTGAACGCCGTCCCGGCCCGGTGCGCTAGCCCGACGGTTGACATGCACCCTTCCGGCTGCCTATTCTCGGACATGCAGCCAAACGGCTGCCTATTGGAGGCGGCATGGACGAGGTGTTCAAGGCGCTCGCCGACACCAGCCGGCGGCAGCTGCTCGACAGCCTGAACCGCCGCAACGGGCAGACGTTGCGGGAGCTGTGCGAGGGGCTGTCGATGGCGCGGCAGTCGGTGAGCAAGCACCTCGCCGTGCTCGAGGCGGCCCAGCTGGTGACCACCACCCGGCGTGGACGGGAGAAGCTGCACTACCTCAACGCGATGCCGATCAACGCCATCGCCGAGCGGTGGATCCACCAGTACGACCGTGAGCGCGCGCATGCCCTCGCCGATCTGCAGAAAGCCTTGGAGGCCACCCCCATGAGCGACACGTCGTTCAGCTACACCAGCTACATCCGCACGACCCCCGAACAGCTGTGGCGGGCGCTGACCGAGCCGGAGTTCACCCGCCGCTACTGGGGCGGGGTGGCGCTGCGGTCGGACTGGCAGGTCGGGTCCCCGGTGCTGATGTCCGACAGCGAGACCGGCGAGTTCAAGGACCGTGGCCAGCGCGTCCTCGCCGCCGACCCGTACACCCTGCTGTCCTACAGCTGGCACCTCTACCAGCCCGCGCACGCCGAGTTGTTCGGCTGGGACGAGGCCGAACTGGCCGAACACCTCAAGGAACCGCGGTCCCGGGTGACCTTCGAACTGGAACCCAACGGTGCCACCGTCAAACTCACCGTCACCCACGACGGGTTCGAGCCCGGCAGCCCGATGCTGGAGGCCGTCAGCGGCAAACGCGACTTCAGCGGCGGCTGGCCCGAACTCCTCGCCGACCTCAAGACCGTCGTCGAGACCGGCAGACTCTGAAATCTCGTCGGCGGAACTGTCGATCCCGGTGGGCTGTGTTCGTGTGAACGGTGCATGATCGGCCACAGGAGGGATCGACGATGACACAGCAGCAGTACCTGCTCAGCATCTACCAGCCGGACGGGCCGATTCCGGAGCCGGACGTGCTGGCCGGGATCAAGGCCGAGCTGGATGTGCTCAACCGGGAGATGAAGGACGCGGGGGTGTGGGTGTTCTCGGCGGGGCTGACGCCGCCGAGCAGTGCCACGGTGCTCAAGGCGCGGGGGCGGGATGTGCTGGTGACCGATGGGCCGTTCACCGAGGGCAAGGAGCATCTCGGTGGGTTCACCATCATCCGGGCGGCCGACCTGGACGAGGCGATGGGCTGGGGGAGCAGGCTCGCGGGGGTGCTCAGCCCGCTGAGCATCGAGATCCGGCCGTTCCAGGGATGACGAGCCGCGTCGCGGAGATCTTCACCGCGGAGTACGGCCGCGCGGTGTCCGTGCTGGTCAAGGTGTTCGGCGACATCGACATCGCCGAGGAGGCCGTCCAGGACGCGTTCACCGCGGCTGTGCAGCGCTGGCCGGCCGACGGCGTCCCACCCAGCCCGGCCGGCTGGATCATCACCACCGCCCGCAACCGAGCCATCGACCGGTTGCGGCGTGAGGCTGCCCGCGACGACAAGTACGCGCAGGCAGCGCTGTTGCAGGCCCAGGACGACGAGCCAGTGGAGGAGGGTGCCGTGCGCGACGAGAGGCTGCGCCTGATCTTCACGTGCTGCCACCCCTCGCTGGCCGTGCCGGCCCAGGTGGCGCTGACCCTGCGGCTGCTCGGCGGGCTGACCACGCCGGAGATCGCCCGCGCCTTCCTGGTGCCGGAACCCACGATGGCGCAACGGATCGTGCGCGCCAAGGGCAAGATCCGGGACGCCAAGATCCCCTACCGGGTGCCCTACGAGGCCGACCTGCCCGACCGGCTCAAGTCCGTGCTGGCCGTGGTCTACCTGATCTTCAACGAGGGGTACACCGCCAGCTCCGGCGACCGGCTCATCCGCGAGGACCTGTGCGCCGAGGCGATCCGGCTCGGCCGCCTGCTGGCCGAGCTGATGCCCGACGAACCCGAGGTCACCGGGCTGCTGGCGTTGATGCTGCTGATCGAGTCCCGTCGCACCGCCCGGACCACCGGCGACGGCGGCATGGTCCTGCTGCGCGACCAGGACCGCGGCGCCTGGGACCGTGACCTGATCGCTGAAGGCCAAACCCTGGTGCGGCAATGCCTTCGCCGCAACCAGCCGGGTCCGTACCAGCTGCAGGCCGCGATCAACGCAGTGCACAGCGACGCCCCCGACGCGGAAACCACCGACTGGGGTCAGATCCTGCAGCTGTACAACCACCTGCTGACCATGACCCCGACCCCGATCGTCGCGCTCAACCGAGCCGTCGCCGTGGCGGAGGTCGAGGGACCGCAGGCGGCGCTCAGGGTGGTGGACGAGCTGAACCTGACCGACTACTACCTGTTCCACGCCATCCGCGCGGACCTGCTCACCCGCCTCGGCCGGTCCGCCGAAGCCGCCGAGGCGTACGGCGAGGCCATCGCCCGCGCGGACAACGCGGCCGAACGTGAGCTGTTGGAACGCCGTTCCCGCGCAACGCCAGAGCCTGTTGCCAATTCGCCGGAAATCCCCGAATGAGAGGCAAACGACTCTTGCGCACCGGACAACACCATGGTTGCCCCGAGCTGGCCGGGGCGCGGGATCGCGAGCCACTATCCCGCCGTTGTTGATCACAGCCGGCGACTGCCCGGTGACCCGCATTCGATCTTGTGACGTAGTTCGGCCAGTTAATGCAGCGCTTGTACCAGCGTGTTTGTGGCACCGTGGGCGGGAGTTCAGCACGGGAAGGAACTGGGGATGCACAAGCACAGGCTCGGGCGCACCGCTGTGGAGATCACGCGCCTGGGAGTCGGTGGCGGCCCGATGGCGGGGTTGTTCGCGCCGATGGCGGACGCGACGGCCGCCGAGACGCTCGCCGCCGCGTGGGACGGCGGGATCCGCTATTTCGACACGTCACCGCACTACGGCCTCGGCCATTCCGAGCGGCGGATCGGCGAGTTCCTGCGCCAGCGGCCGCGGGACTCGTATGTGCTGTCGACCAAGGTCGGCAGGTTGCTGGTGCCGCAGGAGGCGAAGGGGCGGATGGACCCGGTCGGGTTCCACGTCCCGGCCGATCACTACCGGGTACGGGACTTCACTCGTTCCGGGGTCCGACGCAGCGTCGAGGACTCGTTGGAACGCATGGGCGTCGACCGGTTCGACGTGCTGTTCCTGCATGACGCCGAGGACTGCTTCGACGACGCGCTGCGCGACGGGTATCCCGCGCTGGCGGAGTTGCGCGACGAGGGCCTGGTGCGCGCGATCGGCGCGGGCATGTACGACACATCCATGCTCACCACGCTGGTCAAGGAGACCGATGTGGACGTGATCATGCAGTCCGGTGGGTGCACGCTGCTCAACCAGGGCGCGTTCGAGACGTTCCTGCCCGCCTGCGCGGAGCGGGGCGTGTCGGTGATCGCCGCGTCGATCTTCAACTCCGGCCTGACCGCGACCCCGCGTCCCGGCCCGGACGCGCACTTCGACTACCAGCCCGCGTCGGCGGAGATGATCCAGCGGGCACACCGGATCGCGGATGTCTGCGAGGCGCATGGCGTGACGCTGCGGCAGGCCGCGATGGCGTTTCCGTTGCGGCACCCGGTGGTCGCGGGCATCGTCGTCGGGATGAGCTCACCCGGCGAGGCGCGCCAGGACGTCGAGGACTTCGGCGTGGACGTGCCCGAGCAGGTCTGGACCGACCTGCGCGATCAGGGTCTACTCGCCCCAAGCCTGCTGTAGGGCTCGGGCGAAGACGTCCACGGCCTGGCCGCCGGCAACACCGAGCCGGCGGTCGAACACGAAGAACGGCACCCCGGTGGCGCCCAGCGCGGCGGCTTCGCGTTCCTCGCTGCGCACGGCGTCCGCGTACGCGGCGGGGTCGTCGAGCACGCGGCGGACCTCGTCCTCGGGCAACCCGGCCTTCACCGCGATCTCCTGGAGCGTGTCGCCGGTGAACAACGGCTGCGCTTCGGCGAAGTTGGCCGCGAACAGGGTGTTCACCAGGTCGTTCTCGAGGTCGTGTTCGCGGGCCAGGTGCAGCAGGCGGTGGGCGTCGAACGTGTTGCCCACCTCGCGGTCGGTCCGGTAGCCGAGGCCTTCGGCGCGGGCGAGCTCGGCGACGTTCTGCTCCATCTGCGCGGCCTGCGGGCCGTAGCGTTCGGTCAGCATCCGCTCGATCGACTGGGTGCCGGTCCGCGCCGGGTCGAGCTCGAACGACCGGAACTCCACGCGGACCTCGTCGCGGTGCTCGAACCCGGCGAGGGCCTTGTCGAACCGGGCCTTGCCGATGTAGCACCACGGGCAGATGACGTCACTCCAGATCTCCACAAGCACACCGTTACGGTAGGAAGATCGGCACCGGCGGTGAAGTACCCACTTCAGGGTAAGGAAATGAGCGCAGAGTAAGCGTGCAGGTCAGGTGCGGGGTGACCCGATCGGGTGTGACGCACATGTGATTCGCTGGCGCGGACCGCCTTCCCCTGAAGGGACTTCGATGATCAAGACGCGTCGCACGAAGAACGGCCAGGTGACCGTCACCTGGGTGCTGCCCGCGGATGTGCACGACGGTCCGGTCAGTGTCGTGGGCTGCTTCAACGACTGGACGCCGGGCATGCACGTGCTGGGCAAGCGATCCAACGGCACCCGCTCCGCCTCGTTCACCACCACCGCCGGCACCGAGATCCGGTTCCGCTACCTCGGCCACGGCGGCCACTGGTTCGACGACCCGGAGGCCGTCCCGGACGGCACCAACAGCGTTGTGGTAGCCCTCTGACCCAGGCGAAACGGCTGAGCTTCGCGGAGGGGCCCGATCTGGACGCCGCCGGGGTTGATCCCCTAGCCGGGCCTCCTCCGCCGCTCACCGCCCCTTCAGCACGTTTCCGCAGGTCAGACGCCCTCAGGGTAGACGTGGACGGTCGCGCTGAACCCGAGCAGGGGTGCGCCACAAGGGACACCACCGGAAGTTCAGGCTGAGGGCCACCGCCTACAGGTTCACCGGCTGGCGAGAGCGGGTTCGGTGGTGTCGGTGAGGCGGGGATCGGGTGTGTCGGCCGACATGGCGAGCAGGCCGCGCAGGCATTTCAGCGCGAGCAGGATGTTCCTGGGCCTCTTCAGGTCCAGGCCGCCGATGAGCTGTCTGAGCATGGTCAGGGTGTCGAAGTAGATGCGTTCGCAGACCAGGTTCTCGCCCGCGTCGAAGATGAAGTACGCCGTCATGCGGACCCGGAAACGGCTGCCGGTCGGCGGAATCCTGCCCAGCGGGCCGAGGTGGGTGCCCATCAGCCAGAACTCGACGATGACGGCGTCGGCGCTGTGGCGCAGTGCGATGAGTTCGTGCCGCTGGTCGGGGAACGCGACCCGGGTGTCGTGGTAGTAGCCGCGGACCGCGTTGTCGCCGTCGTGCACGGTCATGGTGGCGATCAGTTCGTAGTGCGGGTGCGGAAGGTCGAGAGCGTGGAGTCCCAGTCCTGGGCGACTTCGTCGCGGAAGTGGTCGAGCACCAGCCGTTGCCGGGCGGCCAGCACGTCGGGGGCGGGAAAGTCTAGTTCGGACACAACAGTGCCTTTCGGGCGAGGCGGTGGAAGAGGGTCGGATCGTGGGCCGAGAACACGTCGACGTCCGGGTGGTGCGCCAGTTCGGCGAGCCGCCGGTGGTTGTCGCGGACGCGTCGGCTGTCGAAGGCGATCATGCGTTCCTGGAGCGTCAGGGTGAGCGGCTGACGGCCGCGGCCGTCGACGACGCTGCGGTCGTAGAAGGAGTCCCCGGCGTGGAAGAGCCAGCGGCCGTCGGTCTGCACGGCGTAGGCGACGTGACCGCGGGTGTGCCCGGGCAACGGGATCATGACGATCCGTGGGTCGATGTCGGCGAGTTGCTGCGCCGCGGGAAAGCCGAGCCAGGGCTCACCGGTCGGCTCGTGAGCGATGAACCGCGGACCATGGGCGAACTGCGCGGTGCGATACCGGAGTTTCTCGCCCAGGGTCCGCCCGGCTAACGCGCTGGCCAGCTCCCCGGCGGAGACGTGGACTTGGGCGTGCGGGAAGTCGGCGAGGCCACCGGCATGGTCCATGTCCAGGTGCGTGAGCAGGATGTGCCGCACGTCCTGCGGCGAGTAGCCCAGTCGTGCGACCTGGTTGACCGCCGCTTCGCTGGGGTCGAGCACGGGTCGGACGAAGGCGCGTGCGGGCCCGAGGCGGTGGCCGGGGTTGGCGATGTCGAGCAGCCCGTAGCCGGTGTCCACCAGGACAAGGCCGTTGGCGGTCTCGACGAGCAGGACATGACACACCAGTGGCGCGCCGGGGAACTGCATGGTTCCGCAGTTGAGGTGCCGCACCCGCACGCCCGGCCTCCATTAAATCTACGTTGTAGGTAACCACGCCGAAGATAAACCTACGATGTAGGTAAGACAAGCCCTATGCTGATCCACATGACCTCATCGCCCCCCGCCGCACCCCGTCGCGGCCGACCGCCGCGCGGTGCGGCGCCGGGCCTGTCGCGGCAGCGGGTGCTCGACGAGGCGCTGGCCCTCGTCGACGACGAAGGCATCGGCGAGGTGAGCATGCGCAAGCTCGCGCGACGGCTCGGCGTCGACCCGATGAGCCTGTACAACCACGTGGACAACAAGGACGCGATCCTCGACGGCATCACCGAACTCGTGCTGGCCTCGACCGAGTTCCCCGCGCCGACCGGCGACCTGCGCGCCGATCTGCTGGAGATGGCCCGCGTGTTCCGGCGCACCATGCTCAACCACCCGCGGGCGGCACCGCTGGTCCTGACCCGCCAGCTCGCCTCGTCACAAGCCTTGGCGCCCACCGAGATCGTCCTCGACCGGCTGTGCACCGCGGGTCTGCCCATGGCCGACGCGGTGCACGCGCTGCGTGCCGTCCTCGCTTTCCTGATGGGGACGCTGATGCGTGAGGTGAACGCCGGTCCCACGTTCGGCACCGGCAACCCGCAGGCGATCGAGGCCCGCCGCACCGAACTGGCCGAGTCCGGCCTGCCGACCGTCTCGGCGGCGGCCCCCTATCTCGCCGTCTGCGACCACGAAGCCGAGTTCGAGTTCGGCATGCGTGTCCTGCTGGAAGCCCTCGACGCCGAACTCGCCCGCACGGAGGCCCGATGAAGTCACGACTGCTCGACCAGGCCGGTGACCACGTCAAACCCGTCATGCGCTGGGGCATCAACCACGCCCTGCCTCGCGCGGTGTTACGCGTGGCCGCGCGCACAGGCGACCTGCAAGGCCGGATGGCCATCGAAGCGACCACGAACACCGACCTGACCGGCCTGTTCGAGGACATCCGGTCCCGCGGTCCGGTGGCCACCACCAGGATCGGCCACATCACCACCTCGCACGCGACCGTCAAGGACATCCTGACCAGCGACGCCTTCCAGGCGGCCCGGCTGCGACCGGGCAACGGCCTGCTCGGCCGGCTGGCGACCTGGTCGGCCACCGATCAGCTGCATCCCGCCCAGCCGCCGTCGCTGTTGGTCAGCGAACCACCGGAGCACACCCGGTACCGCAAACTGGTCACGCGCGTGTTCACCGCCCGCTCGGTCGAGCAACTGCGGCAACGCACCCAGGACATCGCCGACGAACTGCTCGACAGCCTCGACCCCAGCGAACCGGTCGATCTGCTCGACGCCTACTGCGGCCTGCTGCCCGTCACGGTGATCAGCGAGATCCTCGGTGTCCCACCGGAAGAACGCGCGACCGTGCTCGCCCTCGGCGAGGCCGCCGCACCCAGCCTCGACCTTGGCTTGTCGTGGAAGACCTTCCGCACTGTCGAGTCCACATTGGCCGCGTTCGACTCCTGGCTCAGCCGCCACCTCGACACCCTGCGCGCCAACCCCGGTGACAACCTGCTGAGCAAGCTGATCGCCGCGCGCGAGGACGGCGTCGGGCTGACCGAACGGGAGCTCAAGGCCACCGCGGGCCTGGTCTTGGCGGCCGGGTTCGAGACCACCGTCAACCTGCTCGGCAACGGCATCGCGCTGCTGGCCCGGCACCCGGACCAGCTGCGCACGCTGCACGAGCAGCCCGAACTGTGGAGCAACACCGTCGAGGAGGTCCTGCGGTTCGACCCGCCGGTCCTGCTCACCGGCCGGATGTGTGTGCGCGACACCGAGATCCGGGGCGTCACCATCCGCCGCGGCGCCCTGGTCACCACCGTTCTGGCCGGCGCCAACCGCGACCCGGAGATCTTCGACGATCCGTCCGTGTTCGACGTCAGCCGGGCGAACGCACGCGACCACGTCTCGTTCAGCGCCGGGCGGCACTACTGCCTCGGCGCCTCCCTGGCGAAGATGGAAGGCGAGATCGGCCTGCGCGCGATCTTCCAGCGTTTCCCGGACCTGCGGCTGTTGCCGGGCGCGCACCGGCGATCGACCCGGATCCTGCGCGGGTTCGAGCGCCTGCCCGTGGCGCTTGGCTGATCACACCGGTTCCGGCAGGTCCAGCTTGGCAAGCGTGGCCGGGTTGGCCACCGCCAGCATGCGGACGATCCGGTTGTCGACCACGGTGAACGCCAGGACCGACAGCGGTGTGCCGTCGGGACGCCACGCCACGATCCCGGGCAGGCCGTTGACGAGCACCTCCCGCACACCCATGACCCCGCCGCTGGACAGCCGCACGTTCGGGGCGACTTTCGTCGCGCCCAGGAGGATGACCTCGCCGCCAGGGGTGTCGATGGTCAGTTTCACGTCGGGGTGCAGGATCTGCAGCAGGCTCTCGAAGTCGCCGTCCCGGGCCGCCGCCAGGAACGCCCGGACCACCTCGCGCTGTTGAGGTCCGGCCGTCGTCGGTTGCCCAGGCGCCTGGACTTTGCGGCGGGCGCGGCTGGCCAGCATCTTGGTGGCACCGGTGGACTTGCCGAGGATCTGGCCGATCTCGTCGAACGGCACCGCGAACAAGTCGTGCAGCACGAACGCCAGCCGCTCACTCGGTCCCAGCGACTCCAGGACGACCAACAGCGCCAGCCCGACCGAGTCGGCCAGCGCCGCGGTCTCCTCGGGCACGGGACCGTCGTCGACCGTCACCACGAGCTCGTCGTAGGACACCTGGGGATGAGTCTGGCGTGATCGCAGCACGTCGAGGCTGATCCGGCCGACCACAGTGGTCAGCCAGCCGGCGAGGTTGTGGATGGTGTCCGTGTCCTGGCGGGTGAGCCGCAGCCAGGCCTCCTGGACCACGTCCTCGGCGTCGGCGTGCGAGCCGAGCATGCGGTAGGCGACCGCACGCAGCCGGTCGCGCTGGGCCTCGAACACCTCGGCTATCGGGTCGGACATGGTGGTTACCTTCCTCGGTTCGGCTTCGTCGTGGGTGATGACGGGCCCGGAGGGGCACAGGTAACCGATGAAGGAGCATGACCGGTGGAAGCACGCATCACAGCGAGCAAGCCGAACCCCGATGTGATCACCGCGATCCAGCATCTCACCAAAGCCATCAACGCGGGCGGCGCCGACCCGCTGCTGCTGTCGCTGGTCCATCTGCGCGCGAGCCAGATCAACGGCTGCAGCCCGTGCGTCTACGGCGGGGTCGCCTCAGCGAAGAAGCAGGGCGAGACCGACGAACGCCTGCACAACGTGGTCACCTGGCGCGAGACCCCGTTCTTCACCGAGCCGGAGCGTGCGGCTCTCGCGTTGACCGAGGCCGCTACGCGCATCCAGGACGGCTCACCCGGCGTCACCGACGAGATCTGGGCGGACGCGGCGAAGCATTTCACCGAGGACCAGCTGAGCGCGATCATCCTGGAGATCGCGATGACCAACTTCTTCAACCGCATCAACCGCGCAACCCTGCAGCAGGCCGGCAAGAGCTGGTGATCCGGCGGGGCGTCATCCCCGATGGCGCCCCGTTCCCCTGTCCTCAGTCGAGGCAGAACTCGTTGCCCTCGATGTCCTGCATCAGCAGGCACGACTCGTTGAAGCCGTCGGCGACCAGGAGCCGCACCCGGGTGGCGCCGAGCGCGACCAGCCGGGCGCACTCGGCCTCGAGCCTGGCGATGCGCTGTTCACCCACGAGCCCGGTGGCGACCCGCACATCGAGGTGCACCCGGTTCTTGACCACCTTGCTCTCGGGAACGCGCTGGAAGAACAGCCGCGGGCCCACACCGGTGGGGTCACTGCAGGCGAACGCCGAACCCCGACGCTCGGCCGGCAGTGAGTGGTCGAAATCGCCCCAGCTGGCGAATCCCTTCGGTGGCGGCGGCACGACGTAGCCCAGTACTTCGCACCAGAAACGAGCGACCCGCTCAGGTTCCGCACAGTCGAACGTGACCTGGAAATGATTGACCGACGCCATTGATCAATCCTAGTGACGCGAGGCGTTCATTCCTGAGTGGATCCCCGTGCCGTGCCGTCGTCACGTGAGGGTGCCGCTGACGTAGCGCATGTCGCCCATGCGCAGGTCGTCGTCCGCCATGGGCGGCAGGTTGTTGGCGGCGAGCAGCTCGCGGATGGTGCTTCCGGTCAGCGTCCAGCCGAGGCCGGTCAGGTAGGGAGCGGCTTCGTTGCGCTCGCCGAAGTACCGCGCCTTCACCATGTCGGTGTCGAAGTTCTGGGTCCGCCAGTGGTCGGAGATGCGGTTGAGGCGTTGCTTCGTCTTCTCCTCGTCGCCCGGCCGCGGGTTGGGCCGGTTCTCGGTGGCCACCCGGCTGCCCGGCGCGCTGAGCTCGGTGATGGTGTCCAGCAGCCGGTCCTGCGCCTCGGGTGGCAGGTAGCCCAGCAGGCCTTCGGCGCTCCACGCGGTGGGCCGCGCCGGGTCGAACCCGGCGGCGCGCAGCACGGCGGGCCAGTCGTCGCGCAGGTCGACCGCGGCCACTCGCCGCTCAGCGGTGGGCGCGGCGCCCAACTCCGCGAGCGTGCGGGTCTTGAACTCGATGACCTGCGGCTGGTCGAGTTCGTACACCACGGTCCCAGTCGGCCAGGGCAGCCGGTACGCGCGGGAATCCAGTCCCGAAGCCAGGATCACGGCCTGCGTGATGCCCGCGCCGGTCGCGTCGAGGAAGAACTCGTCGTAGAACTTGGTGCGGATCTTGGCGATGTCGATCCACACCTGCCCGACCTCCTCGCCGGGCGGTGTTTCGCCACTGGCCAGCCGGGTGAGCAGGTCGATGCCGACCGCCCGGACGAGCGGTTCGGCGAACGGGTCGTCGATGAGCGAAGGATCCGTGCGGGTCGCGATCGCCCGGGCCGCCGCGGCCATGGTGGCGGTCGCGCCGACGCTGGACGCCAGGTCCCAGGTGTCCCCGTCGTACCTGGTCGAAGCCATGCTCTGCCCTGTCCTTCCGGGGGTCAGTCCTGCGGGGTGAGCAGGACGATCGGGATTTCGCGGTCGGTCTTCTGGGCGTACTCGTTGTACAGCGGGAAGATGGCCGCCATCTGGGGCCAGAGAGTCTCGCGCTCGGCCGGGGTGGCGACCCGGGCGCGGGCGGTCAACCGCCGGGTGCCGACCTGAACGCCGACGCTCGGGTCCGCCAGGAGGTTGTTGAACCACGCCGGATCCTCGTCAGCGCCGCCCTTGGAGGCCACGACGACGAAGTCGTCGCCCGAGGTGCCGTAGATCAGGCAGGTGCGGCGTGGCAGGCCGGTTTTGCGCCCGGTCGTGGCGAGCACGAGGGTGTACACACCGTTGGATTCGTGTCCCTCGGTTCCGCCTGAGGCCAGATACTTGTGGGTGTGTTCGGCGACCCAGTCGGTGGGGGAGTCGGTGGCGCGGTCGAGGTCATCGGCGACGGCCATGTCAGCGGTCCTTTCTCGTGCGGTTCAGTTGATCTTCTCGGCCAGGGCGACGATGAGGCCCTCGGGACCGCGGATATAAGCGAGCTGGTAGCTGTCCCCGTACCGCACCAGGTCGCCGATGAGTTCCGCGCCACGGCTGCGCAGCCGGGCAATGACGCCCTCGATGTCCTTGACGTCGAACATGATGCGACGGATACCGAAGGCGTTGACCGGGGCGTTCGCCTCACCGGCGGTGGCCTGCGGGCTGCGGAACTTCATCAGCTCGAGCCGTCCGTGGCCGTCCGGGGTCCGCACCACCGCCATGTCGCAGCGAACACCGTCGAGCGCGACGAGGCGGTCCACATCCGGTCCTTCGACCGACGCCTCACCCTCCAGCTCCAGGCCCAGCTCAACGAAGAACGCGACCGCACCAGCGAGGTCGTCGACCACGATGCCGACGTTGTCCATCCGCTGGATCGTCATGGTTTCCTCCCACGTCGCGCGGCTCTCGTGGCCGCTCGTGCCCCTGGGACGGAGCCGGCGCCGCGTTCTCGACAACCCCCGGCCGCGATGCCCTGGTATGCCAGCTACCAGGGCATGATCAGCGACTCCGCACAGTACTGCCCGGCCTGTCGGCTGGACGAAGTACCCGCCGTACGGCGTCACGGAGCCACTGGTGGGCTCCGTCGGCGGTGTGGCGCGGGTGCCAGGCCATGCCGATCGTCAGTGGTGGCAACGGAAGCGGGATGTCCAGCAGGCGCAGTTCCAGTGCGTGTGCCATGTCGCTGAGTGGTGCGGGTGGCTGGCCTGGCAGCGCGGTCGGCACCAGGCAGACGACGTCGCTGGCTGCGGCCAGTGCCATGGCCGCGAGGTGGCTGGGCAGGACGACGCTGACCCGCCGGGTGAGCCCGTGCTCGGCCAAGGCCATGTCCATCGGGCCGGTGAAGCGTCCCCGGCGGCTGACCGCCACGTGCTCGGCCGCGGCCAGTCCCGCGGGTGTCAGGGTTCCTTCGGTGAGCGGGTGCCCGGCCCGGACGCCGGCTGCCATCCGCAGGGTGATCAGCTCTTCGACCTGGGTCTCCGGGTCGACGTGGTCGATGGCCCCGATCTCCAGGTCGACCCGGCCCTCACGCAGCGCGGGGCCCGCCTCCCACTCTTCGGCCAGCACCCGCAGCGTGACGCCCGGGGCCTGCTGCCGGGCCAGTTCGAGCAGACCGGGCGCCAACGCCGCACCGACCAGGTCCGCGGTCTGGACGGTGAAGGTGCGTCGCACGACAGCGAGGTCGATCCCGCCGCTGGGCGAGAGCAATGCTTCCAGCCTCCGAACCACCGCTGCGGCCTCGTCTCGTATGGCCTCGGCGCGGGGTGTGGGCACCAGTGCCTGTCCGGCCCGCACCAGGAGTGGATCTTGGAGCAGGCGACGCAGCCGGGCGAGGGTGCGGCTCATCGCCGCGGGGGAGGTGTGCAGCCGCGCGGCGGCACGGGTGACGCTCTGCTCGGCCAGCAGGGCGTCGAGGGCGACGGCGAGGTTGGCATCGAGGTTCGGAAGTGGCGTGCTCACCTGCGTTATTCCGTTTCGAGCAATGATTGGATGCTGAAGTTCCCATTGTGGCAAAGCTGCGGGCGTCGGCACGATCAAGTGGTCATACCGATTCACCACAGACCGCGAGGTTTCATGATCGTCATTACCGCTCCCACCGGGAACATCGGCCGACGGCTGCTATCACTGCTGGTCGAGGCCGCTCCCGCATGCGGAGAGAAGCTACGGGTCGTGGTTCGCGATCCGGCCCGGCTCCCTGACGCCGTGCGCGGCCGGGTCGAGGTGGTCACCGGCTCGCACGGCGACGCCGCGACCGTCGAGCGCGCCTTCACCGGGGCCGACGCCGTGTTCTGGCTCGTGCCGCCGGACGGCTCGCTCACCCCCGACGAGGCGTACAGCGGCTTCACCCACCCAGCCGCGCAGGCCTTCGCCGCCCACGGCGTCAGCCACGTGGTCGGCGTCTCCGCGCTCGGCCGCGACAGCCCGCTGGCCGACCAGGCCGGGCTGGTCACCGCCTCCCTGGCCATGGACGACCTGATCGCCGGTTCCGGCGTCGCCTACCGCGCCCTGGCCAACCCCTCCTTCTTCGAGAACCTGCTCGAGGAGGCCGACTCGATCCGCTCGCGGGGCGTCTTCACCGACACCGTCGACCCGGACCGCGCGGCCCCGCTGGTGGCCGTCGCCGACATCGCCGCGACCGCGGCCGGGTTGCTGCTGGACCGCACGTGGACCGGCGTCGGCAGTGTTCCGGTTCTTGGCCCGCAGGACCTGTCGCCCAACGATCTGGCTCGCATCATGACCGAGGAGCTGGGCCACCCGGTTCGCTATCAGCGGGAGTCGCTCGACGAGCTGCGGTCCACCATGCTCGGCTACGGCCTCAACGAGGCGTTCGTCGAGGGCATGGTCGAGATGAAGCGCGCCAAGGACCTGGGCTTGGACTCCGGCGTGGACCGTTCCCCGCGCACCGGCACCGGATTCGCGCAGTGGTGCGCGGACACCCTCAAGCCCGCCGTTCTCCCCGAGGCAGTGGATGCCCACTGACCGTGCCGAGCCGCCCGTCACCGCGTTCATGCTGGTCAAGACCACCCCGAATGGCTGGCAATGACCGTCGAGGCCTTCACCACCCAAGTCCTGCCAGGCCCGCACCCACGGCGTCCGCTCCCGCTTCTACGACACACCGTCGTCGAGAACCTTCGGGGGAGAGGTTCGCTCCGGGACCTCGTCCGTCGGCGGGTCGCTCCGTGATCGGCGGCGCGCGCATCTCAAGCCGTCGTAGCTCTGCGTATGACTCGCCCCCGTGAAAAAGGCTTGATTTCCGAGGTCCAGCGACCCCAGTCGATTACGTCACGGTGACGATCTCCTAGTTTCCCGCCCTGGTCACGGGTCTGATCTCGCCTCGGCCGTCACTACCCGTGATAACAGTCATTATCACTGTATATCCATCTAGCGTTAGTTACGCGTGCGCGACACGCGTAACTACTAACGCGTACGCGTAAGCGAGTGAGATATGCTGGTGATGTGATGGATGCGGGGATCGAACTCGGGATTTGCGCGTTGGAAGGCTGTTCGAACGCGCTGCCGGCACCTGCCCGGGATGAGCGGGGGCGGTTGAAGGGCGGGAAGCCGGTTCGGTACTGCTGCAAGGCGCATGCGGATGAGGCGTCGCGGCGCCGGCGGGCTCTGGAGGCGGTGGGCGCCGAGGAGCCTCTGCAGTTGCTGCGGAATCTGAGTGGGGAGACGCGGGAGGTCGTGGACTCCGCGTTGAGGGAGCTGGCGGAGATCCGCAAGCGGTGGGATGAGCTGGACACTGGCGCGGTGGCGCGTTCGGCGGCGGACCGTGCGGAGTCGGCCAGCGCGATGCTGAAGGTGGAACGCGCCGAGCGGGCGGTGGCCGACGCGGAAAAGGCTCGTACAGAGGCCCTCACAGCAGCGTTGGCGGACCGGGAGGCCAGGGTCGCCGCCGAAAAAGCCGCGGAGGAGGCCGCTCAGGAAACCGCCGCGGTCCGCAAAGCGGCGTGGGAACAGACCGCCGAGCACGAACGGGCCCGCGGCCAGGCCGAGACCCGCGCGACCCTCGCCGAGCAAGGCCAGCGGACCGCGCTGGAGCGGCTGGAGGCGACGCGCCGGGAGCTGGGCGAGTTGGCCGAGTTGCAGCAGGACACCGCCAGGCGGCTGGCCGAGGCGCTGGCGTTCGCCGACCGCGCAGAAGCCGCACGCACGCTCGCCGAGGAGAAGATCGCGGCCGCCGAGGAACGCGCCAGGCTCGCCACAGAGACCGCCCAGGAGAAGGAAACCGCGCGCCGCGCCGAAGAGGAACGAGCCCGCCGCGCCCAAGAAGCCCTCGACAACGAATGGCGGGCCCGCCAAGAAGCGGAGACCACCTGGCGCGCGGAGCTGGAGCGAGCCCGGCAGGCCCAGGACGAGGCGGCGGCCGAACGCCGCGAGACGACGAAGAACCTCGCCCGGGTGCAGACCGCCTATGGCGAAGTCCTAGCCCGGCTTTCCCACCAGGACAAGGAGATCCAGCAACTGCGCGCCCAGCTGGCAGACGCCGTCGAACACAAGCCCGATCAAGCCCCGGGGACACCACCGGAGACAGCCGAACGCGAGTGACCACCCGGGTGGCGAGGCGATCGACTCGATCTTCGGTTCGCCGCGGATGCGGCGCCATCGGTTCCGGCAGCACCCCGATCCGGCAGCTCTTGCCGCTCAGGGTCGGGAAAGACCAACGGCACGCTCACGGCCCGGGCGACAGGAACGTCGCCATCGAGCACGACCAGGAAGTACTCGGGCCAGCGGACGGCGAGTCGGCGAGCCCTCGTCAGCGCGCCGATCTGGTCGTGCTACATGAACTCGGCCCCGACACCACCCAGCGCCAGTGCTGACTCCAGCAGATCAGGCCGCTCAGCCAAGTTCGTCACAAGCATGATCCCAGCCCTCCTCGCCCTTCGGCCGAGTGCCGACATGATGCACCTACGTCTCCCGCATGTGCGTTCAGTCAAAGCACCGTGTGACTGAATGAGGTACGGTGAGAAGGTGACTTCACCGGATGTCATTCAGGTCGATGCGGTGGACCGGCGTCTGCTCAGCATCCTCCAGGAGGACGCGACCACGCCCTACGCAGCGCTGGGCGAAGCCGTGGGGCTCTCCAGCGCCGCGGCTCACGATCGGGTCCGCAAGCTGCGAGAACGCGGCGTGATCCGCGCGACGACGGTCGACGTCGACCCCCACGCCATCGGCCGACCCGTTCTGGCCTACGTCCAACTCGAAGCCGACGAGTGGATGGGCGCCGCTGATACCGCTGAGGCGCTGCGGGCACTGCCGTGGATCCAGGAGGCGCACATCATCGCCGGGTCCGCGTCGGTGCTGGTCAAGGTCCGTGCCAGCAGCACCCAGGACCTGCAGAGCGCCCTCAAGCGCCTCTACGACATCCGCGGCGTCACCGGCACCCAGACCACCGTGGTGCTGGAGACCTTCTTCGAACGCCCGGTGAACCCCGATGCCTGACCTCGCCTACAACGCGCTCACCCTCGACCGCGCGACCGCCCACCGTGCCGACCCCGCCTGGCTCGCCACCCAACGAAGCCGCCCGGATGCCCGAGTGATCGCCTTCCACGACGGCGAGATCCACGACGCCCCGGTCACCCCCGACACCGAAGCCGTCTTCCTCGGACTCGACGGCGACACCCCGGTCTTCGCCGCCGACATCCCAGAGCCACATGGCCCCACGCGAGACCTGCGGGCGATCTTCAGCACCCTCGACCCCGCCGAAGCCGCCACCCTCGCCTACGCCCGCGGCCTGCTGCACTGGACCCGCAACCAGCAGTTCTGCGGCACATGTGGGGGAGCGACCCAGCCGACTGACGGCGGCCACGTCCGCCAGTGCCAGAAGTGCGGCAAACTGCTGTTCCCCCGCATCGAACCGGCGATCATCGTCCTGGTCACCTGGCAAGACACGTGCCTGCTCGCCCGGCACCGCAACGCCAGGAGCTACTCCACGCTCGCCGGGTTCGTGGAAATCGGCGAGAACCTCGAAACCGCCGTTCACCGCGAAGTCCACGAAGAAGCGGGTGTGCGCCTCGCGAGCGTCCACTACCAGGCGTCCCAGGCCTGGCCGTTCCCGTCCGGGCTGATGATCGGCTACCGCGCCGAAGCCGCCAGCCCGGACATCCAGGTCGATGGCAGTGAACTCGATGAAGCCCGCTGGTTCACCCCGGCCGAGGTGCGGGCCATGGGGGAGCACCGGACGGACTCCATCGAGCATCACCTCATCACTGACTGGCTCGCGCGAACGCCTCCGCGTAACGGAACTCCCCGGTGAACCCCGAGTCGTACATGCTCAGCGCCCGCGCCTGGAAATGCTTGGCCCACTTGGCGTCCTGCGGCATGATGTCCATCTTCGCCGCCGGTACGAACCCGAACCGCGCGTAGTACTTCGGGTCGCCCAGCAGCACGATCAGCGGTTCACCCAGCGCGTCGGCCGCGCCGATGACGGTGTGCATCAACGCGGCCCCGATACCCCGCCCCTGCAACCGCGGCAAGACCCCCAACGGCCCCAGGCCCAGCGTCTGGCGCCCGTCGATGGTCGCCCGCGAGCACACCACGTGCCCCGCCATGTCGTCGCCCAGGAACGCCACGAACGACAACGCCGGCAACCACGCGGAGGAGTCCCGCAGCTCGTCCACCAGCGAAGCCTCGACGTCACGGCCGAACGCCGCCCGGTGCACTCCCCAGATCCCGTACCGGTCCCCTGACCGCTCCCGGCGAACCAGCATCAGCCACGGGCCTCCGTCAGGGAGCCGAACAGGTTCAACGTCTCAGCCAGGCCCGTCAGCTCGAACACCCGCGCCGTCCCCGCGCTGGTCACGATCCGCACGGTGCCACCGGCCGTATCGGCCTCCTGATGCGCCCACGCCAGCACCGACAACCCGGCCGAACTCAGGAACGTCACCCCGGACAGGTCGATCACCAGCACCTCACCGGCCGCGGGCAGCGACTGCTCGACCCGTGACCGCAGCTCCGGCGCGGTGAGCGTGTCGATCTCACCGGCCGCATTGAGCACCCGGCCGGACGGCCCCTGCTCGACGTTCACCGACAACGGCTGAAATTCAGCGGAAGACATGCCCCATCATGGCATCACGGAACAAGCACGACCTTGCCCACCGTCCCCCGTGACTCCAGCGCCGCATGCGCCTCAGCCGCCTTGGCCAGCGGAAACGACTGCGTCACCGGCGTCACTTCGCCACGCCCGGCGGATGCGAGCGCCGCCGTCTCGAAGTACCGCAGCCCGCGCTGGGCGATCCGCGGCCCGATCGCCACCGAAGCCGTGATCCCCAGCCGGAACAGGTCACCCGTGCTGATCTGCGTGAACTCACCACCCGCCGACGCCCCGTACAGCACGATCCGCCCACCCGGCGCCAGCCGCTCCAAAGCCTGCCGCCCCGGCTCGCCGCCCACCCCGTCCAGCACCACCGTCACCGGCTGTACGCGTTCGGCCCACCCGTCCTGGCGGTAGTCGATCACCACGTCCGCGCCCAGGCTCTCCACCAGCCGCACCTTGTCCGGCCCACCTGCCAGCGCGACCACGACCGCACCCGCGTTCTTCGCCGCCTGCACCAACAGGTTCCCCATGCCACCGGCCGCCGCCGACACGAGCACGATGTCATCCGATCGGATCTGCGCCACGTCCAGCACCGCGAACGTCGTGCGCCCTGTGCCGATCATCGCCACCGCGTGGTCCGCGGGCATCCCGTCCGGAACCGCGTGCAGCGACTCGGCATCCGCGATCGCTGCCTCCGCGTACCCACCGCTGGCCATCCCCAGATGCGCGACCACCTTCTTGCCCAGCCACCCCGTGTCGACGTCCTCGCCGAGCACGTCGACCGTCCCCGCCACCTCACGACCGGGCGTCATCGGCAGCTCGGGCCGCGGGAACGGACCCGGCTTGCCCTCCCGGATCACCGTGTCCACCAGGTGCACGCCCGCCGCGGCCACCTGGATGCGCACCTGACCCCGGCCAGGGACCGGGGCAGGCACCTCCTCGTACTTCAATGTCTCGGCGGAACCGAACTCGTACTGCCGAATCGCGTGCGTCATACCCGCGAGCCTGCAACCTCAACTCCGGTCGAGGTCAACTCGCGTACGGCGCCTTCGCCGCCTTGGCCGCGGTCAGGAACGCACCCTTGTTCTTCGGCCAGAACAGGCTGTCCATGCACGAGTACTGCGGGAAGAACCCGCCGCAACTGCCCGAGCTGCCACCGACCTCGATCGTGTAGCTCGCGACACCCATGTTGCCGTAGGTGAAGTCGTCCGTCGTCCCGGTCGTGTCACCCTCAGCGATCACCGTGTACCCGTTCGAAACGGCCATCTTCTGGCCCAACGCCTTCAGCCCGGCCGCGTTCGGGTTCGGGTCCCACGTCCAGCCCCACGGCGGCATGATCTCGTTGCCGTAGCTGTGGAGAGTCAGCATCACACCCTTGGTGGTGACCGGCGCCGGGTCCGTGTCGCCCGGGCCGCGCTGGTCGGGGAACAAGGACTTGAAGAACGCCTCCATCGCCTTGGTCTCCGGCTCGGAACCCGCCGACGGACCCTGATACGTCTCACCGCACCGGCTCGTGCCCGCGCCACCCCACTTGAACGTGGAGTTGCGGTTCAGGTCCACCCCGTAGTTCGGCGTCCCACAGCTCGCGCCCGTGTTGTCGGCGTTCTTGCGCTGCATCAACGGCTGGTTGCCGCCCGAGGCAACGATGTCCACGCCATCCGGGTTCACGATCGGAACCACCCACAGCTCCGTCGTGTCCAAAAGGGACGTCACCTCGGCATCGGAGCCGTAGCCCTTGGTGAGGTAGTCGATCCACTTCCAGGCCAGCTCACCGGTGGACAGCTCCCGCGCGTGGATCTGCGCCATCATCGCCATGCGCGGCTTGGGCGAGTTCGGGTTGAGCGCACAGTCACCGGCCTGCTTCTTGGTGACGCAGATCGCCCGGATATCGTGCCCACCCGACCCGCGGGTCTTCTTCCAGCTGTCCCCGATGTCGAAAACCTGGGTCAGCGCGGGAAACGCGGCCGCGACATCGGTCAAGTGCTTCTCGTGCTCGGCCACGGTGTGATACCCACCGTAGAAGCCTTGCACCGCAAGACGTTGTTGGGGGAGCGGCTTGTAGACCGTGTCGACCTTCTCAGGCTGATACCCCAACCCGCGCAACCGGTCGGCCACGCCCTGGTCACCCACGACCAGAGCGCCATGATCGACATCGAACCCGGCATGCGTCAACACCCGTTCACTGGCACCAGGCACCCGCCAGAGATACGGCGTCGAATCGGCCGCCGGAGCCGCCGTCGTCGGCCACGCCAACACCCCAGTGAGCACCACCGCCGCAGCGACAGCACTCACAAAAGACTTCCTGTGCAGGGATTTCATACCGCGAGTATCAACAGCCACACGGGCAATTAGAACCTACGAAGGGTGGTCACATGTAAACACAGCGTGTCGGCGTGTCGGGACATATGGATCACCTATGCAACGGCCATCGGTCACCCATCGCCCCCGGTCGATAGACCTTGATCGAACCTTCGACAACAGGGGAGATGGCATGACCACGACTCGGCGATCGGTCCTCGGCCTGATCGGCGCCTCCGGCGCGGCACTCGTCACCGGGGGAGCCGCTCAAGCAACGCCTGCCCGAGTGCCCGATGACCTGAGGCCCGGCGGCGCGTTCGACCGGTACGTCAAGGAACAAGCCGACAAGGACGCATTCTCCGGCAGCCTCCTGCTGACCTACCGAGGACGCACCGTGCTGGCCCGCTCCTACGGCAAAGCCAACGACACCGCGCCCAACGGCCCGGACACCCTGTTCGCGATGGCGTCCGTGACCAAGATGTTCACCGCAGTCGCCATCGCCCAACTCGTCCAAGCGGGCAAACTCGCCTACAACGGCAAGCTGGGCGCATATCTCACCGGCTTCCCAGCCGCCATGGCCGACGCTGTGACCATCCACCAGCTGTTGACGCACAGCTCCGGCCTCGGCGACCCCTTCACGTGGCCCGACTACATGGCCACAGCGCTCACCTGGACCAGCCCCGAACAGGTCATGGACAACACGACCGACTTCATCCGCCGCTCATCGCTGGCATTCACCCCCGGAGCCGGATTCCAGTACAGCAACGCCGGCTACCACGTCCTCGGCGCGATCGTGGCCGCCGTGTCCGGCCAGACCTACTACGACTACATCCGCGAACACGTCTTCCGCCCGGCGGGCATGACCAGCAGCGACTTCCACACCCGACCGCAATGGCACACCGACCCCCGCATCGCCCACCCTTACGCCACACAACCCTCCGGCGGCCGCGCCGACTCGATCGACCAACGCCTGTACATCGGCACACCCGCCGGGGACGCGTTCTCCACCTGCGCCGACATGACCCGGTTCGCCTGCGCACTGCAAGGGGAGAAGCTGCTCAACCGGGCCTTCACACACGTCACGCTCACCGGCAAGACACCGCTGAGCCCGCCCACCGCGCCACCGAACCAGCCGCCGCCCCCGAAGCCACCGCTCGGATTCCAGTGCTACGGCCCGATGACGGTCCTGGCGAACAACCAATGGGTCACCGGACACAGCGGCGGCGCCCCCGGCACCTCCACCGACTTCCAGATGTACCCCGACAGCGACTGGGTCTCGGTCTTCCTCAGCAACATCGACTACGGCCACGGCGTCGTGCCAGCCATCCCCGGCAAGATCCGCGACCTCATCACTGCCTAACCGGCGCGGGTACCGGAGGCAAGGAAGAACGGGACGGCGACGAACAACCGGTCGTCCCGTGCCCTGGCGGCCTGGTCGTCGAGCCAGGCGCCTTCTCCGCCGATGTTCGCGAGCAACGGCAGGCCCGTTTCGCCAGTCCACACGATCGTGTGAACCTCGACCGTGACATCGACGAAACCGTTGTCCAGCAAAAGGTTCCGGTACCGGCGGGCGATCCGCGGATGAGGCATGCCGTCGGCACGAGCGTGAACGAGCCTGCGGATCAGCCCCGGGTCGTCCGAGTCGATGATGAAGGTGTCCCAGTCCTGGCCGACCAGCACCGCGCGACCGTTGTCGGCCAGGACCCGGCGCGCCTCGACGACAGCCGCCTCTGGCTCGGCGAGAGCGTGCAGGACCTTGTCAGCGCGATATCCGATGACCGAGCCGTCATCGAGGGGGAGTGCGGTGGCATCGCCGACGTGGAACTCGCCCGCAGGCCACCGCTCAGCAGCGATCTCGATCATGGTAGGACTCACGTCGACTCCGATCGCCCGTATCCCACGAGCGGCCAACTCGCCAACGGCACGCCCACCACCACAGCCGACGTCGACCACGGTGTCACCCAACCCTTGGTATGTGTGTTCACGCAGGTCACAAACCTGAGGGAGATCGTCAAAAGCATCAAGGAGGGGGAGCAGCGTCGACATGACCGTCATTGTTCGACTTAATGTCGGCATGAAGTCAATCGGCGAAGTCGCGGCCCGCTTCGGGCTACCTGCACACGTGTTGCGGCACTGGGAAGCGGAAGGCCTGCTGACCCCGACCCGTGAGGGCAACCGCCGCCGCTACACCGAAGCGGACATCCACCGGGTAGCGGCGATCCTGATTTCCAAAGAAGCGGGTTTCGGCCTCGCGGACATCCGGACCATGCTCGCCACCCGGTCCGCACCCGCCCGCCACGAGGTCATGGCACGCCACCGCGAACGGCTGCAGGCACGCATCGCCCGCGCTCAGGCCGCCCTCGACATGGTCGAAGGCGGCCCCTGCACCCACGACGACATCATGACGTGCCCGCACTTCCAGGGACTCCTGGCCGAACGGCTCTCATGACCCCCCTCGCAGAAGACTTTCCGCACAGTCGATGATCGTGTCCGGCAGCGGACGCGGCCGCCACGCCAGCGTCGTCTCCGCTGCCGTACTCGCGTAAGTTGTCCGCACCCCCAAGTCGCCGACGACCTGCTGCAGTTCCTTGTCGAACAACGCCACCAAGCGAACCACCAGGTCCGGCAGCCGGCGACTGGGCACCTTCGCGGCCACCGCACCCAACCGGGTCCGCAGCACCTCCGCCACCTCGGACAACCACAGGAATCCGGTGGTCGCCAGGAAACGACGGCCACCAGCATCCGGCGTGTTCAACGCACGCACATGCAGGTCAGCCACATCCCGCACATCCACGAACGGGAACCCCAGCCGCGGCAGACCCGGCATGGCGCCCTTCAAAAGACGATCCACCACCAGCACCGAGTACGGCACATGCTTGCCCAACACCGGTCCCAGCATCGCGCCCGGAGCCACCGTCACCAACCGATCGCTCACACCACGCTCTGCCACGAAATCCCACGCCGCCTGCTCGGCGAGGATCTTGGAACGCACGTAAGGCCTGGCCGTCACCGGGTCCGTCCACTGTGTCTCGTCACGGCCGACTGTCGAACTCGACGACGTGAGCACCACCCGAGACACACCGGCATCGAAGGCCGCCCGCAGAACACGCAAAGTTCCATCGCGGGCCGGGCCGATCAGCTCCGCCGGATCCTTGGGCTCCACCGCGGGAAACGGTGAAGCCACATGCAGAACATGCGTGCACCCATCGACCGCCTCGGCCCAGCCCTCATCGCTGCCGAGATCCGCGCGGACCACCGGCACCGGCGACTCGACCTGACGAGACCGGTCACGGACCGTCGTTCGGACCTCGTACCCCTGATCCAGCAACGAACGGATACACCAGCCGGCCAGATACCCCGAACCGCCCGTCACCAGGACCGTCATGACGGCACCCCACATCGCGGCGACACCAGGAAACCGTGGTTCTGGATGTCCCGGCGAGCCGTCGGACTCGTACAGATCCACTCGACCAGCTCGGCGATGGTTGACGGGGTACGGGCGACCACCCACTCGGGGATCCGGAACTGTGCCGGAATGCCTTTGATGCCAGGGACTTGGCCGTAGTTGACCTCGATCCGGCCGGTCGCGGGGTTGAACACGGTGGGCTGGGCGCCATCGAGCTGCCCCAGGCGCAGGGTGCCGTGCACGTCCGCGATTCGGTACACGGCCTGGCCGATGTACTTGCCGATCGAGTAGAACGCGATGGCGTTCGGGTTGTCCTTGATCTCCGGAGTCACGCCGCTGTCCTGCTGGGTGACTCCCACACACGGACCGAGGTGGTCGAGGCCGACGAGGGCGTGCAGCAGATTGGCCAGCCCCGGGCCGCGTTCCGGCAGGTACGGCTCGATGGTCGCATGGGACGTGCCACCGACCTGGTCCCACGTCGTGACGTTGCATTCGAGGATGTCGGCGATCTGGCTGATGGAGAGAGTCGCCGGAACGTTCGTCACCGCGTTGGCCGCCCAGTCAAGGCCATCGTTGGCGATGGGGTAGAAGACACTGTCAGCCGGAGCGCCAGGGGAGCGCGGGGCCACCGAGCGCGCGAAGTCGATACACGGGGAGCCGTCAGCGGCTGTCTGCCTCGTGGCGAGGGCGACGATCCCGGGTGACGAGCCGTTGGGACGGTCGATGGGAGCGCAGCCGGCTTTCAAGGAGATCTTCGGGGTCCCGGTGGCCCAGTGGCTGGTCACCGGGGCGCCTGGGTAGTGGGCCGCGAACGCGTCGAAGAGGGTCTCGGTCGTGTCGCTGCCCAGACCCACAATCACGTTGTCGCACAACGGGGTCGTCGGAGTCAGGGCTAACAACGCCGCGGTAGCCAGGTTGAGGATGGTCATGACGTATGTTTACAGTTGTACATGTACAAGCGTCAACTTAGAGCTGAGTAGGCTCTCAGCCGTGACCACCAGCCGTCCACGCAGCCGCCGCGGCTCCGGCGAGGAGCTCCGCGAAGCCCTCATCGTGGCGACCTCCGCGCTCCTGGACACCCACCAACTCGACGACCTCACGGTCCGGACGGTCACCGCGGCGACCGGAGTCAGCCCAACCGCCTTGTACCTGCACTTCAGCGACCTCGACGCACTCGTGCACGAGGTGAAGAAGCGGTTCTTCGCCACCCTCGGCGACCGGCTGCGCGCCGCCAACGGCCTGCGCGCCATGGCTCACACCTACCTCGCGTACGCACGAGACCACCCCGGGCACTACGCGGTGATCTTCCACATCGACAAACGGACCGACGCCGTGGGGAACCCGCCTGAGGATGTGGTGCAGGCCGGGTTCGCCGCGTTGCAGCCACTGGTCGAGGCGGTCGGCGCGACACTGGGGGACCGTTCACAGGAGACTTTCGACATCGCCATCGAGCTGTGGCTGAGCCTCCATGGCCGCGCGCAGCTCAACGCGGCCATGCCGTGGTTCGAGCTGCCCGACGAAGACCGGTACGTCGACAGGTTGATCAGTCGCCTTGTGTGACGACATCGATTACGCTGTGTGTTGAGCGCGACGAGGGGAGTCGCCGTGAAGCTCTGGCAACTGGAATCGGTCACCCGCGGCGAGCCAGAGTTGATGATGCGGCTGGACGTCCTGAGCGGGTCGAAGCTCGAGTTGTACGAGGCGGCCGACACCATCCGGAGTTGTCGCTTTGGTCCAGCCGATCGGGTGATTTCGGCGGTGGAGGTCTACCGGCGGTTCGGTGGCGGGTTCCTGGAGGACGTCTTGGAGAAGGGCAGCCGTCCCACGGCATGGGGAGAGCCCTGATCTCCATTACTTGACATAATGTAGATTATCGAACTTTGGAACGACCTGGAAAGATCGTCCACGAGAGGGCTCCGAGAACCGGAAATCACCAGGTAGCGACACGCGTTCATGATCGCGTCGTGACAGAACGCTTCCTGGAGACGCGCAGACGGCAGTCTCGGCATCGGACGGCCAGGCGCGGTCCCCAGGGAGCGACGTGGAGATGACTGGCTGTCTAACGTCACGAGTGACTGGACGCCTGTTGTGAGTGGGTTTTCATGCATAATGGTCGTTATGCATGAATTCCACAGGCGTTGAAATCTGCGGAGTGTCGGTGGGTGGCGGTATGTAGATCTTGTGATGCTGCTCGCCGCTCAGGATGCCTTCTTTCTGGCACGCCGTCCTCGTAAGGACTCTCCGCACACCACTGCCGCCTACCGGCGGGATCTTGGTGGGGTCACTTCCCTGCTGGCCGCCGATGCGGGGAAATCCATAGGTGAGCTGACCATCGCGGATCTCACTGTGTCGGCGCTGCGGATGGCGTTCGGCGAGTTCGCGGATGGGCACGCCAAGACCTCGGTGGCTCGCGCATGGTCGACGTGGAACCAGTTCCTGACGTTCTGCGTGGCCGAAGGTCTCATAGACGGCAACCCGATGGGCGCGGTCACTCGGCCCAAGGCTCCCCCGCCCGCGCCAAAGCCGTTGCGCGGTGAGGACACCCCCGAACGACTGCTGGCAGCTGCGGCGGCCGGCGCCCGCAAGGCTCGGGATCCGTGGCCGGAGCGGGATGTTCTGGTCATCGCGCTGGGTCTGGTCGCGGGGCTGAGGTCGGCGGAAGTCCGTGCCCTGCAACGGAGTTCGGTGGTCGGACGCCCCGGTGAACAGCGCCTGCACGTCCAGGGCAAAGGCAGTCGCGAACGTTCCATCCCGATCGAGTCGCCGCTGGAGCGCGTGATCGAGGCGTACCTGGCGTCGTGCAGCAAGCGGTTCCCGCACCACAGGTTCGGTCCCGCGACGGCGCTTTTGCTGGATTACCAAGGCAAACCGATCGGCCGCGGCGCCCTCGACTACCTTGTCAAGACCAGCTACCAGTGGGCCGGAATCCGCGATCAAGTTCCCACTGGCGCGAATCTGCACGCCCTGCGCCACACCTTCGCGACCAGGCTCGCCGAGGACGGTGCGAACGCGGCGGAGATCATGGCTCTGCTCGGCCACGCGAATCTCAACACGAGCCAGAACTACATCGAGGCTACGGGCAAGGAGCGCCGTGCGGCCGCCGCGGTAAACCGCACCTATCGTGCACTGAATTGCTTGCGGGACAAGGGATCACCCACCCCGGTAGACCTTGAACGGGATGGTTCGTGAAACGATTCAACGACCTATCCGGCCGGTAGTGTCGCCGCCATGACATCCCCCCAACATCGACATACGAGTCAGCCGCCTCCGCAACGACGTGGACGACGGCTACACGCTCCTGACCAAGGTGAAGGAGAAAGTCGATGGCATCGCTGAAACCCAGCGCCACCACGGAGAGCGGCTCGATCGGCTCAAGCTCACGCAGGACGCGCATGGACTACAGCTTGAACAGCTCCAGCTGACTCAGAACTCCCACGGACTGCGGCTCAACCGTATCGAGCACACTCAGACGGTCATGCTGGGACGGCTCGATCGCCTGGACGAGGGCCAGACGAAGCTGGTGGCGAGCCATGCCAAACTGGAAACCCGTCTGGCCGCTGTGGAAACCGGGCAGACCAAGCTGATGGAAGGTCAGGCCAAGCTCGAGGCAGGCCACAAGCTGGTGGTGGGCCGCCTCGATCGCCTTGAAGGCCGTCTCGACCGCCTCGAGGCGGGCCACGTGAACCTGGAAGCCGGACAGAAGAACCTGGAAGCCGGACAGAAGAAGCTGGAAGCAGGACACGACAAGCTGGCCGAAGGCCAGAAGGCGCAGGGTGAGAAGCTCGACATGATTCTGCAACTGCTGACGACAGGCCGATCTGCGAGCTAGATCTGCCACAGACTGTGTGGGCCCCGAAGGGTTTCGGGGCCCACAGTCATGTGCTGACCCACTTCACCGTGTGGGCTTCGGTCGGGTCGGGGGCTTCCCATTTGTTGGCGAGGCGCTCGATCACGGTGGTGGGGACCGGTGTGGCCCGGGCAGAGTTGCGGGCTTGGATTACCGACATCGGTGCTTCCAGGCTCACTACTTCGATCCGCGCCTTGTACGCGGCCGCGAGTCCGATGGTCTGTTCGCGGATCTGGCGGGACATGTTGGTGGCGTTCCAGACGAAGGGCTGGCTGTCGCGGAGGTAGGAGCGCGCGAGTTTGTGCGCGGCGTCGATCACGCGGCCCTGGTCCCCCGTCGGCTTGACGCCCAGTGCGGCCCGCAGAACGTCGAGGCTCACCCGGGGTACGTCCGGCAGGTGTGACGAGATCCAGGTGTCCTTGCCGACGCCCGGCAGACCGGACATGAGGGTGACCGTCATCCGGGTGTCGTCGTAGGCCGCGTAGTCCGGGTCCCGGCCGGGGGTGCGGAAGTACATGAACCGTGCGTGATCCGAGGCGAACTCCCGCGGTGTGGAAAGGCATCTCTGTTCGGCACAGTACGACTCGTACAGCGCGATGCTGTCGAGCACCTCGGCGGTGTCGCCGGCGATGCGGCCCAGGATGTCCGCGGTGGCAAGGAGAACGAGGTCGTCGTTGCGGGCCAGCAGGCTCACGCGGAACGCGATCCGTTGCAGGTCCTCACGTTCGACCGTCCAGAACGGGATCTGGTGATGCCGCACCAAAGCGGCGACGTGTTCACGCCACGCAGCCGGTGCGCCCATCTCCCAGAGGATCCGCCGCACCATCAGGTCACCCATCCGGGAGTGTCCGTGGGCGGTGATCCCGGAGTCGGAACGCTGTGTGGTGAACGGTTTCGCCACATCGTGGAGCAACACGGTGGCGAACAACCGGGCCCTCTCCCCTGCGGGTCGTGCTTGCCACGCGGGCAAGGAAGCCAGGGCCTCGCATGCCATCCGGGTGTGCACTTCGACGTCGCCCTCGCCGTGGTGGGACGGATCCTGTGGCACGCCGTCCATCCGGCGGATCCACGGGAACTCCGAGCGCACCTGGGCCCACGGCACTGTCCAGTGTGGAGGCGCTGGGCACAGGCGTTCAAACACCTCCATACATCACCGCCGGGTCTGCGAGCTGGTTGGGCACGATGGGCCGGTCCATCCAGTGCGAGCCGGAGTCGAGTACCGCGGTGAGGAACGTTGGCCGGACCCACTTGAAGCGTCCGGTGACCGCCCCGTCGGACTCGACCTTGACGTAGAGGCCTTCCATCTCCTCGGACATGTCGGTCTCGGCGGTGACCTGAGCCGGGTCGACGCCGCTCCCCTGCGCTGCCGCGATGAGGTTGTCCTTCCACGACGGAGTCCGGCATGTCGACGGGCCGACGAATGCCGTCAATGCGCCCAAAGTGGACAGGGAACCGCTGTGCAGCACCGGCACGGACGCGATCGGCAGCCCGGTAAGCAGCTCTCGCCGCGCGGCGGTCGACAGGAATGTGTCGGACGCGAGGTCCAGGATGTCGAACTCGCAGAAGTAGTGCGGCAGGGCGTCGTAGAACACGGTGTGCTTGGCGTACATCCACTCGCCGTATACGACGTAGCGGTCGCCGATGCGGGCGAACAGGGCGTGCTGGATCGTGGCGGCCCAAGCCTTGAGTGGGCCGAACTGTCGTTCGCGAGGGCCGCCGGTGAGGTAGTGGCCGCGGCTCTGCAGTTGCAGGGTGCCGTCGGCGGTGAAGCTGATGGCCGAGTTGGCGCCGTCCAGCTTCTCCTCCACGACGAGGAACTTGCCTTGGACCTCGCGGAACGGCACCGAGGACAGGTCTTCGTCGCCGGGCTGCAGGCGCGAGCCGGCGAGGTGGTGGGTCCTCGGGTACTTGCGTAACACGCTGTGAGTTATAGCGGTTGCGGGCGGCCGGGCTCGACCGAATTCCGGGCCCCGTTAGGCTGAACGGCAATGGACAGCACAGCTTCTCGCCCGTCGGCGATGCGGATACCGGTGGTTTTCGGCGTCGCTGCGCTGGTCGTGCTCGTCGACCAGCTGACCAAGCTCTGGGCGGTGTCGGCGTTGCCGGGCCGGGCGCCGGTGTCGTTGCTCGGTGATTTCATCCAGCTGCGGCTGTTGTACAACTCGGGTGCGGCGTTCTCGATCGGCGCGGGTTCGACGTGGATTTTCACGATCGTCACTGCGGTGGCTGTCGTGGTTCTGGTGCGGTTCGCGATGCGTCCGTCGTCCTCGTTGCAGGGTGCGGCGCTGGCGTTGCTGCTGGGTGGGGCGGTCACGCACCTGCTGGACCGGCTGTTCCGGGCGCCCGGGTTCGCGCAGGGGCATGTCGTTGACTTCATCGACTACAACGGCTGGTTCGTCGGCAATATCGCGGATGTCGCGTTGACGGTGGGCGCGGTGTTGCTGGTGGTGAGCAGCACCAAGTCGTCGCGGTCGGACGAGGACTGACACGTTCGTGGATCCGCTGGAGCTGTTGCGGCTGGAAGCGGAGACCATCTGGGGCCGGGAGGCGGGCGGTCTGGGCTGCGGGACGGTGTTCGCGACAGCGACGACCTTCGACGGCCGGACCGAACTCCTCGACGGTCATCCCGAGATCACGCCTGAGACACCGGCCATCATCACCGCCGCCCGGTGCTGGATCCTGACTCCCCCGGCTCGGCTCCCCTCCGCTCCCCCTGGGCTGGCTCTCGTGCACGACCACCGTGACCTGCGAGCACCCACCGGCTGGGACCCCGACGAGTGGCGGCTGCTGTTGGCAGGCGAGCGTGGGCCGTGGGCTGCCCTCGTAGACGACGATGACGTGGTGAGTCTGGCCCGCTGTGCGCGGCTGACCGAGCGGGCCGCTGAAGTCGGCGTACGGACCCAGGACGCGTACCAGGGCCGCGGCTTGGCCTCGATCGTGGTCCGCGCATGGGCAAAGCTCGTCGCTGCGGATGGCAGGGTGCTGTTCTACAGCGCCCTCGCAGACAACCACGCCTCCCACCGTGTTGCCGCCAAGTGCGGTGCCGAGCCGTTGGGCTTACTCTGTCGCCTCGGGATCAGCCCAACGCCGTAGCACTGCCACGTCGGGCCACGCCATACGCAGCCCGTTGGGTGTGCCGTTGAGGCGCGTCGGGTCTCCACCCGGCGGTGACACGGGCGCCGTCTCCACGCATGTGGCTCCGCAGGCACGGTAGAACTGTTGGGCGGCGGTGTTCTGCTGCAGTACCCACAGGAACATGGCACTGCCCGTTGCCCGCTCGGCGATGGCTTGGGCGGCGTGGGCGACAAGGCGTCTGCCGATGCCGGTTCGGTGCTGATCGTGGATGACGTGCAGGTTGTCCACGAAGCTGCCCCACTCGGGGTCCTCGTCGAACATGACGTGGATGAAACCCACCAGCCGACCGCCGTGCTCGGCGAGGATGGTCTGGGTGTTGGCCGGGTGGGCGAGCCGGGCCGACCACACCGAGCGGCGGTCGGCCTCGACGTCGCCGTCCAGGAACGAGTCGGCGAAGGCGCCGCGGTAGTGCCGCCGCCAGCTGTCGGCGTGCAACAAGGCGATCTGGTCGGCGTCGGCTGCCCCCGCGACTCGGAACACCTCACCAGCTTAGGCGGCTCCGATGGCCTCAAGATCGGCCAGCGCGTCATCCGGCAGTTCGAGCGCGGCGCCGGCGATGTTCTCGCGGAGGTGGTCGGCCGAGGACGTGCCGGGGATGAGCAGGATGTTCGGTGAGCGGTGCAGCAGCCAGGCCAGGGCCACCGACATGGGTGTGGTTTCCAAGCGTGTGGCGATGTTGTGCAGGGTGTCGGACTGCAGTGGGGACATGCCGCCGAGCGGGAAGTACGGCACGAAGGCGATGCCCTGGCGTGCTGTGCTGTCGAGCAGGTCGTCGTCCTGGCGGTTGGCGATGTTGTAGAAGTTCTGGACGCACGCCACGGGCGCGATCGACTGGGCTTCGGCGAGCTGGTCGGCGTTGACGGTGCTCAGGCCGAGGTGGCGGATGAGGCCCTGCTGGCGGAGGTCGGCGAGGGCGCCGAACTGGTCGGCGATGGAGCCTGGTTCGGCTGAGTCGAAGCCGCCGACGCGCAGGTTGACCACGTCGATCACGTCGAGGTCGAGGCGTTTGAGGTTGTCGTGGACCTGCTGTACGAGTTCAGCCGGGGTGCGGGCGTGCGGCCAGCCGCCCTGGTCGTCGCGGCGGGCGCCGACCTTGGTGACGATGTGCAGGTCGTCCGGGTAGGGCGCGAGAGCTTCGCGGATGATCTCGTTGGTGACGTGCGGGCCGTAGAAGTCGGCGGTGTCGATGTGCCGGATGCCCAGGTCGATGGCGGTGCGCAGGACGGTGATGGCGGCGTCGCGGTCCTTGGGCGGGCCGAAGACGCCCGGTCCGGCCAGTTGCATGGCGCCGTAGCCGAACCGTGGGACGGTGATGTCGGCGAGGTGGTAGGTGCCGCCAGGGAGAGTCATGGTTCCTTTCCGCTCGCCGGTGTCTCCGGGAGCGATGTGAAGAGTGCCCGCTCCAGTTCGGCGCTATCCAGTGCCCCGGGCATCCTGGGGGTGGCGGGACCAGGCTCGATGAGCGGAAGCCTCTTAGCATCGAGGTATGAGCAATGCGCTAGGCGAGTACTTGCGGGCGCGGCGGGAGCTGATCGATCCGGCCGAGGCGGGGCTGCGGGTCGTGGGTGTGCGCCGCACTCCTGGGCTGCGCCGTGAGGAGGTCGCCACGCTGGCCGGGATCAGCGCGGACTACTACCTGCGTTTGGAGCAGGGCCGGGACCGCAATCCGTCGCCGCAGGTGCTGGAGGCGCTGGCGCGGGTGTTCCGGTTGGACGAGGTCAGCACGCAGTACCTGCTCAGCCTGTCCAGTGCGCGCCCGGCGAAGCCGCGTCGTGAGGTGGTGCCGGCCGGGATCCGGCAGTTGCTGGACGTGATCAACCTGCCTGCGTTCGTGGAGAGCCGGACGTTCGAGGTGCTGGCCGCGAACCGGCTGGCCAGTGCCGTCTCGCCGAACATCCGGCCGGGTGTGAACCGGTTGCGCGCGATCTTCCTCGACCCGGTCGAGCAGGAGCTGTATCCGGACTGGGACAAGGTGGCGCGGGGCCTGGTCGCCGGGTTCCGTGCGTCGGTGGGCAGTGACGTCACCGATCCTCGGATCGTTCAACTGGTCGGTGAGCTGTCGCTGGGCAGCGAGACGTTCCGGAAGTTGTGGGCTCGGCACGATGTGACCGCGTTGGCCGGTGGTTCGTTGCGGCTGCACCATCCCGAGTTCGGCGAGCTGGAGTTGCGCCGGGAGAAGTTGCCGATCGCCGACTCGGGCGGGCAGATCCTGGCGATCTACCACGCCGAGCCGGGTTCCCCGGCGGCCAGTGTTTTCGAGTCGCTGACCGCCGGGGACGCGGAGATCAAGCAGGCGCGGTGAATGTGTAGGAGCCTGCTGGGAGGAAGTACGTGCCGGGCGCGGTCGGTACCGCCTGGGCTGGGAACGCGATCGCGGCAGGTTGTGTGGTCGGGACGGTGACGGTGGCCGAGGTGCCCGCGGGGATGGTCACCCGGAGGGTGAGGGTGCCGCCGGAGACCGACCAGTCGCTGGTCGCTCGCCCGTACGGCGTCTCGTAGTCAGACGTCGCCGAGGTCAGGCCACCGCCGGGTTGTGGGGCGATCCGCAGTGCCGAGTAGCCGGCGCTCGCCGGGGACAGGCCGCCGACCTGGCGGTAGAGGAAGTCGCCGACCGAGCCGAGGCCGTAGTGGTTGAACGAGTTCATGCCTGGGTCGTTGAACGTGCCGTCGGTGCGGATGCCGTCCCAGCGTTCCCAGATCGTGGTGGCGCCCTTGCTGATCATGTAGCCCCAGCCGGGGAATCCGGGTTGCAGCAGGATTTGGTAGGCGGTGTCGGCATGCCCGTGGTTCGCCAGCACTGGTAGCAGGTTCTCCACGCCGAGGAAGCCGACGGTCAGGTGGCCCCCGCTCGCGGCGACCTTGGCGGCCAGTTTGTCGGCGGAGGCCTGGACCCGGTTGGCGGGCAGCAGGTCGAAGGCCAGCGCGAGCACATAGGCGGTTTGGCTACCACTGCCTACAGTTCCGTCAGCGGCGACGAACCTGCTGGTGAACGCGGACGCCACCCGGTCGGCCAGCGTGCCGTAGGTGGCGGCTTCGCTGGTGTGCCCGCTGGCCGCGGCCATGCGCGACAGCAGCCGGGCCGACCAGCCGAAGAACGCCGTCGAGATCAGGTCCTGTGCGGTGTTGTCGTTGACGTTGAGCCAGTCGCCATAGGTCTCGTGGTTGCGGATGAGGTCGCTGCCGGAGGTGCTGCGCAGGTACTCGACCCACTTGACCATGGCGGCGAAGTGCGACTCGATGACCCGGACGTCGCCGTAGCGCTGCCAGAGCGTGTACGGGACGATCACGCCCGCGTCGCCCCATCCGGCCTTGCCCGCGCCGTCGAGCACTCCCGGTGCGACGTCGGTGAAGGCGCCGTCGGGGTGTTGTGCGTCGGTGAGGTCGTCGGCGAACTTGCCCAGGAAGTTGCTCACGTCGACGTTGAACGTCGAGGTGGCGGCGAAGATCCCGATGTCGCCGGTCCAGCCGAGCCGCTCGTCGCGTTGCGGGCAGTCCGACGGGATGGACAGCATGTTCGAGCGTTCACCCCAGAGAATGTTGTGCTGCAACTGGTTCACCAGCGGGTTCGACGTGGTGAAGGTGCCGGTCTGGGCGCCGGTGGTCCACATCGCGCGTCCGGTGACGGTGCTCGTGGTGGGCGCCGAGGGCAGGCCGGTCAGTTCGACGTACCGGTAGCCGTGGACGGTGAACCGGGGTTCGTAGGTCTCGGTGGTTCCGGTGCCCGCCAAGGTGAACCGGTCGGTGGCCTGTGCCGCGCGGAGGTTGTCGGTGTAGATGGTGCCGTCGGGGTTGAGGACCTCGGCGTGCCGCATGGTGACGGTCGTGCCCGCGGGGCCGGTGACCACGAGGCGGTTCCAGCCGGTGAAGTTCTGGCCGAGGTCGGCCACCCACACGCCGGGTTTGGGCTGGGTGATCGCGACCGGGCGGAAGTCCTGTTGCACGGTGACACCGTTGTCCACTTGGGACACCAGGGTGGGTTTGGCGTCGGTGCGGACGGTCGCGGTGGACCAGGCGCTGTCGTTGAACCCAGGGTTGTCCCAGCCGGTGGCCGCGAGCTGGGCGTCGTAGGTCTCGCCGTGGTAGAGGTCGTCGGACCGGATCGGCCCGTCGATGGTCTTCCAGGTGCCGTCGGTGCGGACGAGCGAGGTGGTGCCGTCGGTGAAAGTCAGCTGTAGCTGCGCGGAGTACCACGGCCGTGTGCCGTAGAGCTGGTTGCCCGCAAAGCCGACGCTGCCGGAGTACCAGCCGTTGCCCAGCATGGCGCCGAGCGCGTTGTCGCCCTGGCGGATCTGCGCGGTGACGTCGTAGACCTTGTACTGCAGGCGTTTGGTGTAGTCGGTCCATCCTGGAGCGAGGACGTCGGTGCCCACGCGGGTGCCGTTGAGGCGGGTCTCCTGCAGGCCGAGCGCCGTGGTGAGCAGCCGTGCTGCCGCGACCGGTTTGCTGACGGTGAAACCCTTGCGCAGCAACGGAGAGGGCGCGCTGACGGTGACGTTCGAGCCCCACGGGCCGGTGCCGTAGGTGGTCAGTGCGCGTGCGGCGGGCCAGGCGCTGTCGTCGTAGCCGCGCTGTTGCCACCCGGCCGGGCCGGTCTGGCTGGATTTCCAGGCGCCGTCGGTGACCACGGTCGGTCCGTTCTGGACGGTGAGCTTCGCGATCACGCCGGCCGGGCTGGCGGAGGTGTTCTCGCTCTGCACCGCGATGGTGTTCGCGCCCGGGGTCAGCTTCCCGCTCAGGTCCACGACGGTCGCGCGCTTCCACGAGTCGGCCACCCGCGGCGAGGAACTCACCTGCGTGCCGTTGACCCACACGACCGCGGTGTCGTCACCGGTCACCACCAGGGACGCCTTCGCGGGCGCTGGACCGAGGTCCACCGTGCGCCGGAAGAAGCGGGTCGCGGCGGGCACTCCAGCGGCCGGATCGCCTTCGGGGTACCAGATCCAGCTCGCGCCGCTGAGGTCCGGTGTGGCCCCGGACCTGCCGATGAAGTCGCCGGTCCACTCGCTCGAGGGCGAGCGCAGGCCGGTCTCGAAGCGTTGGGTCGCGCTCCAGCCACTGACCCGCCCGTGTGCGTCCCACACCCGCACGCGCCAGGTGTAGGCGGTCATGGAGGTGAGCGCCGGGCCGCTGTAGGTCACGTCGACCTGCTTGTCGGAGGCGACTCGTCCGCTGTCCCAGATGTCGGTGCCGTTCTTGGACACCACGAGTTGGTAGGCGGCCTGGCGTTGCTGCACCGCCGATGAGGTCAGTTTCCAGCCGAACCTCGGTTGGGCGTCGTCGATGCCCAGGGGGTCACGCTGGTGTTCGACGGTTCCGCTCGCGACGCTCAATGGTGAGGCCGCCGCCGGGTCGGGCAGGACGACGTTCTGTCCCCACGGCGCCGTGCCGTACGCGCCCAGATCCGTCACGCCTGGCCAGGCGTTGTCGGTAAAACTCGGCTGTTCCCAGCCTTCCGGGACTGTGCGTGAGGTCTTCCAGCTGCCGTCGGTGCCGACCGCGGTGGTCCCCGAGGCGGTGGTGACCTGCGCGCACCCGAGTACCCCGGCGGGACCGCCGGTGTTGCGGACGGCGACCGCGAGGGTGTTCGTGCCCGTGACCAGCGCTGGCCTCAGGTCGACCGACACCGCGGTTCGCCAGGAGTCCGCGACGCGGGTGGAGGACGCCAGCGGCTTGCCGTTGAGCCAGACATCGACGGTGTCATCACCGGCGACGACGAACCGCGCGTCGCTGACGGCGCCCGACGCGACGGTGAAACTCTTGCGGAAGTAGCGATACGCGGCCGGGGCGTCGACCCGGGGATCGCCTTCCGGATACCAGATCCAATGGGCACAGGACAGGTCGTCCGCGGCTGCGGCGACCGCCGCGGGCTGGACTAGGGGTACTGACAGGACCACGGCGGCTGCGGCGACGACCGCTCGCCAGCTGTTCCAGAGCAGCATGCAGGGCTCCCCGGGCTAGGCTTGACGCGAGACTGAAACGTTTCAATCACCGTGGCCAGTGACTGTAACCACTCCGTCACCCCCGCGCAATGCTCCGAACGTCGGCGACCGACCACCATGCCGAATGCGGCGCACCCCCGCACGCAGAGGCGATCCACGCGCGGCGGATCGGATTCATCACCGGCTGGTGGCGCTGCGCCTGCCGGACAAACGACCGAGGCGCTGACCCGCCTGGCCAACCGGATGGTGCAGTGAGGTACCACTACGGACTGTAGCTGAGGGGCGGATATCGGGTCGCATGGCTGAGGCATCGCCGGATCAGGTGGTTGTCCCTCGGCGATGTCGACGTCCCCGTGGCGCATTCGATGCGACGAGCGCATTTCTGGAAGCGTTTCCAGTCATCGCGTCGTCCCTTGCGGGTACATCACCAGTATGTGAATTCGGCCACCGGCGGTTATTCTGAGAGCGCTCCCATACCCTGCGAGAGGAGTTCTCATGCGAAGCACCATCCGTGCCCTCACATCAGCGGTCGTGCTGGCCGCGGGCACGATCTTGACGGCCGCCGGGCCGGCCCACGCGGATGTGACCATCTGTGACCAGTTCGGGTCGACCACGATCCAGGGTCGCTATGTGGTCCAGAACAACCGGTGGGGCAGCTCGGCGGCCCAGTGCATCAACGTCACGTCCACCGGGTTCCGGATCACGACCCAACAAGGTTCCAAGCCGACCAACGGTGCGCCGCTGTCGTACCCGTCGGTGTTCCTCGGCTGCCACTACACGAACTGCTCCCCCGGCTCGACGCTGCCGATGCAGGTCAGCCGGATCCGCAGTGCGCCGTCGTCGATCACCTACCGGTATGTGGGCGGGACGTTCGATGCCGCGTATGACATCTGGCTCGACCCGACGCCCAAGACCAATGGCGTGAACCAGATGGAGATCATGATCTGGTTCAACCGCCAGGGGCCGATCCAGCCGGTCGGCGGCGTCACCGGCAACACCTCGATCGGCGGCCGCAGCTGGCAGGTGTGGCAAGGAAACAACGGGTCGAACAACGTGATCTCGTACGTGGCGCCCTCGCCGATCACGTCGTGGTCGTTCAGTGTGCTCGACTTCGTCAACGACGTCCGGGCCCGTGGGCTGATCACCACCGCGTGGTACCTGACCAGCATCCAGGCCGGCTTCGAGCCGTGGAGCGGCGGCGTGGGCCTGTCGGTCGACACCTTCTCGGCGTCCGTCAGCGGATGACCCAGCCGGTGGGGCGGCCGTGCGCCGCCCCACCGAGCTAGTTGTCGGTGACCTTGGCCAGGAACCCGGTCAGCGCGGTCATCGTGCGGGAGACCTGGTCGGGCAGGCTGAGCGACTCGTTCGGGCGGCCGTCGGCGGTCTTCTTGCCCCGCAGGTACAGCGAGCAGGCCAGGTCGCTGCAGATGTAGGTGCCCACCGAGTTGCCGAGCTGGCCACTCTTACCGGCCTTGCGGGCGGTCATCAGGGACACGCCGTTGCCGAGGTGGGTGGTCAGGCACAGCGAGCACATGCTGCGGCGCAGCTGGCCAGTGCCGGCGGCACGGCGCAGGGCGATGCCGACGATCCGCTCCCCGGTGTCGGTGACGAGGTAGGCGCGGTCGGGTGCGGCGGGGTCGGTCCAGCCGAGGAAGTCCAGGTCGTCCCACGAAAGCGACGCCAGGTCACGGGGTACGGCCAGTCGCTTCGCCTCGCCTTTGCTGCAGTTGACGAAGGATGCGCGGATCTCTTGTTCGGTGACTGGTCGCATGGAAACGACGCTAGCTTTCCTAGGGGTCCTAGGCAAATAATTAAGGCCTCTAGGAAGGGGTGAGGTGTGGCACGTGCGGGGCTGAGTCCGGAACGGGTGACCGAGGCCGCGGCGGAGCTGGCCGACGAGGTCGGGTTCGACAACATCACCGTCTCGGCGTTGGCGCGGCGGTTCGGGGTGAAGGACGCGAGCCTGTACTCGCACATCCGCAACGCCCAGGACCTGCGGATCCGCGTCGCGCTGCAGGCGCTCGCCGAACTGGCCGACCAGGTGGCCGAAGCATTGGCCGGGCGGTCGGGCAAGGACGCCCTCATCGCGTTCGCCAGTGCCTACCGCAGCTACGCCAAGGCCCATCCCGGCCGGTACGCGGCCATGCAGATCCCCCTCGACCCAGACACGGCACGAGCCAGCGCCGGTCCGCGCCACGCGGAGATGACCCGAGCCATCCTGCGCGGATACGCGTTGGCCGAACCGGCCCAGACCGACGCGGTCCGCCTTTTGCACAGCGCATTCCACGGCTTCGTGAGCCTCGAGAAATCCGGCGGCTTCGACCACACCCCGCGTGCCATCGACGACTCCTGGGCCCAGGGTCTCCACGCGCTCGACGCGATGCTGCGGAACTGGCCCGCTGCTGGATGACCCGCGCCACGGGTAACTGACGCGGTCAGGGTATGTGTTGCCGAGATGGAGCCTGGGCGTGCCGTCGCCCGACCAACTTAGGTGTGCGAGACCCAGGAGGAGCCGAGCAGGACCAGGGCGTCGGCGCTGGGCGAGCCGGGTTCGGCCGAGCCGACGAGGAGGTACTGGCCGTTGGGGCCGCGGACGTCGAAGGCCCGGTAGGTCAGCTCGATGCGGCCGACGATGGGGTGGTTGAACCGCTTGATCCGCACGGACGTGCCCTCGACGCGGTTGGCGTTCCACAACTCGGCGAACTCGGGGCTGCTGGCCAGCAGTTCGTCGACCAGCGGGGTGACTTCGGCGGGGTCGTAGCCGCTGGCCAGCCGCAGGGTGTGCACGGAGGCGGCGGCGATCTCGGCCCAGTCGGCGAACAGGTCGCGCGCGGCGGGGTCGTGGAAGACCGCGCGGGCGAGGTTGTCGCGGTGGGCTAAGGGCGCGAGCAGGGCGTCGGCGAGATCGTTGGTGGCCAACAGGTCCAGGCGGCGGTTGGTCACGTAGGCGGCCGCGGCGGGGAACGTGTTCATCAACCGCCGCAACGCCGGATCCACGTCCGCGCGCGGCGGCACGTACGGGATCAGCCCGGCGAGGCGGTAGGCGTGCATCAACGCTTCGATGTCCAGCTGCAGTGCGCGCCCGATGGCGTCCACGACCGGCATCGACGGCTTGCGTTCCCGGCCCTGCTCCAGGCTGGTGTAGTAGTCGGCGCTTACCCCGGCCAGCACGGCGACCTCTTCGGGGCGCAGCCCGGTGACACCGCGCGGTCCGGTGCCGGCGAGGCCCGCGGTGGCGGGATCGACCCGGGCCCGTTGCGCCCTGAGGAACTCACCGAGCTGGTTAGCGGTCACGAGATCACCGTAACAGTGTCGAGGCCGGTGTTCTGTGGTGCGATTGACTGTCAGTTCGTGCGCTGTCACTGGGAGGGGTCATCACTGTTCGGCGGGGGTGGTCAGTCGCCCTGATCGTGTTATGCCAGGGATCGCAGGCCCTGGTGATCGGCGGGATCGCGTTGTTCATGCCGCTGATCCGCACGGACCTGCACCTGAACTACGCCCAGGGCGGGACGCTGGCGGCGGTGTCGACGTTCACCTACGCGTTCATGCAGGTGCCCGTGGGTGTGCTGGCCGACCGGGTGGACGCCAAGAAGCTGCTGCTGGTGGGGTTGCTGGGGACGAACGTGCTGGCGGCGGGGTTCGCGCTGATCGACTCCTACCCGTGGCTGGTGGCCATCCAGGCGGTCAGCGGGATCTTCCGGTCGCTGTCGTTCGCGCCGGGGCTGATCCTGATCGGCCGGCAGTTCCCGCCGGGCAAGCAGGCCACCGCGATGGGCCTGTACGTGGCGGGCGGGTTCTCCTCCAGCATCGTGCTCAACCTGACCGGCCCGCTGCTGGTCGGCCCACTCGGGTGGCAGGGCGTGTTCCTGGTGACCGCCGGGTTCGGCATCCTCACCTTGATCGCGTACTGGCTGATCGGCGCCGACGGCAAGATCACCGGCCAGCGCAAGCAGCCGCCGCTGCGGGAGCTTCCGCGGCTGCTCAAGCACCCGGTCGTGGCGATCACCGGCGTGATCCAGTTCGTCCGGCTCGCGGCCACCCACGGGACCATCCAGTGGCTGCCGACGTTCGTGCACGACCAGAAGGGGTTCTCGCTGCAGACCGCCGGGTGGCTCGTGGCGATGGGTGCCGCGTTGACAGCGCCGTCGAACATCATGGGCGGGTACGTGGCCGACAAGACCGGGCGGCCGCGCGCGGTGGTCGGGATCTCCCTGGCCGTGATCGCGTTGTCGCTGGCCGGGTTCGTGCTGGTGGACTCGCTGGTGATGCTGGTAGTGGTCGTGGCGGTGAACTCGATCGTGATCCAGCTGTACTTCGGGCCGCTGTTCGCGATCCCGATCTCCTACCTCGGGCGGGAGGTCGCCGGGGCGATCAGCGGATTCGGCAACTTCTGCGCCAACCTCGGCGGGTTCACCGCGGTCTGGGCGATGGGCGCGCTCAAGGACGCGACCGGGTCGTTCACCCTCGGGTTCCTGCTGCTTGCCGGGTTGTGCGGGGTCGGGATCGTGGCGGTGCTGGCGTTGAGCCGGATCCCGGTTCAGCAGCTGGAGAGCACACCCAGCAACTGAGCCACGGTGTCGGCCATGGCGTCGCGTGCGGGGGCGAGGTACTTGCGCGGATCGGTCGTGGTCAGGCCCTTCTCGCGCAGGGCGCCGGTGAAGGCCACGTTCAACGCCGTGCCAATGTTGATCTTGACCATGCCGTGCCGGATGGCCTCCCGCAGCTCGGTGTCCGGCACACCTGAGGAGCCATGCAGCACCAGCGGCACCGGGACCACATCACGCAGGCGGGCGATGAGCGAGTGATCGAGAGTGGCCGTGCGCGTCGTCATCGCGTGCGAACTGCCTACCGCCACGGCGAGTGCGTCGACCCCCGTCGCCTCGACGAACGCACGGGCCTCACCGGGGTCTGTCCGCGCACCCGGTGCGTGCGCGCCCTCTTTACCGCCGACCTCACCCAATTCGGCCTCGATCCACAGACCCGCCGAATGCGCCCAGTCGGCGGCTTTCCTGGTGGCGCGGACGTTCTCGGCGTACTCCAGCCGCGAGGCGTCGTACATGACCGAGCCGCACCCGGCGTCCGCGGCCTGGCGCAGCAGGATGTCGTCCTCGACGTGATCCAGATGCAGCGCGACCGGCACAACGGCCTCCGCGGCCAGGGCGGCGGTCGCGCGGGCGATGGGCAGCAGCCGGCCGCCGTGGAACCGCACGCAGTTCTGGCTGATCTGCAGCAACACCGGCTGCCGCGCGGTCTCCGCGCCGGCGATGACGGCCTCGGCGTGCTCCAGGGTGATCACGTTGAACGCGCCGACCCCGGTGCCGGAGCTCACGGCCTGGTCGATGATCGCGGAGGTGGGCAGCAGCATCACGCCTCCCGGACGGTGATCAGCCCCGCGAGCCGCCGGTAGGTGGGGTCGTCGAACGTGCCCGCGACCGGCGCGCACACCGCCGCCGCGGACAACGCGACCGCATCGGCCAGCAGATCCGGCCACGGCGTTCCCAGCCGTAGTCCCCGCGCGAGCGCCGCGGTGAACGCGTCGCCCGCGCCGGTCGCGTTGCCGGTCACCGCGGGCGGGCAGGCCAGCCAGGCGCCGTCCGACGTGGACAGACACGCGCCCTTGGCGCCGAGTGTGGCAGCGACCGGGACACCGAGCTGGGCACAGTCGGCCGGAAGGTCAGGTTTCCGGCCGAGCAGCCGGGTCAGCTCGTCCAGGTTGGGCTTGATCAGCGCCGGACCCGCGGCCAGGCCCTGGCGCAAGGGTTCGCCGTCGGTGTCGAGGATGACCGGCGCGGGCGACCGGCGGATCAGCTGCGCGTACCCGTCGACCGGCACACCCGGCGGCAGGCTCCCGCACAGCACCACGACATCGGCCCGCGCGGCGAGCAGGTCGAACTCGGTGAGCAGCGCCGCCCACTCCCAGGCGCTGATCTGCGGCCCGGGTTCGTTGAACAACGTCGCCTCCTCGTCGGAGACCACAGTGACCGTGCGGCGGCTCGGCCCCGCGATCGGCACGAACCCCGGCAGCCGGGTCCGCAGCACGTCGTCGGCCAGGCCGGTGGCCTGCACGGGTTCGCCGAGCTGGGTGAGCACGTCGGCGACGTTGACGCCCTTGCCACCCGCGCGGGTGTGCACGTCCCCGACGCGATGGGTGCCGCCGCGGCGCAAGGTGTCGACGCGATAGGTCACGTCGAGCGCGGCGTTCGGGGTGACCGTGAGGATCATCCGAGCCGCCACGCGCTGATCGCCGCACCCAGCCGTCCCGCGGTCGCGCCCAGGGCGGCTTTGACCACCCGCGGCGGCATCCGCCAGGCGATCCGCGCGGCCAGCTCGGCACGCAACGGTTCCATCAGCGTGTCCCCGGCCTCGGCCAGGCCGCCGCCGATCACGATCACCGCGGGGTCGAGCAGCATCGTGTACGTGGTCAGCGCGTACGACAGCGCGCAGATCGCGTCCGCCACCACCGCGCGCGCCTTGGGGTCGGTCGAGGTGATCACGTCGGCCGCGGTGACACCGGGTGTGCCGTAACGACGCACCAATGCTGCAGCAGATGCGTAGGTTTCCAAGCATCCGCGTTGCCCACACGCGCACGGCTCGTCGCCCACCGGTACCGGCGAGTGCCCGATCTCCCCCGCCATCCCGTCCGCGCCCCGGTAAGGCCGCCCGCCGATGACCGCGGTGCCCGCGATGCCGGTCCCGATCGGCAGGAACAGAAAGTCCTGCATCCCTTGGGCCGCACCGAACTCCGCCTCGGCCAACGCGCCAGCGCGCACGTCGTGCACGAGCGCCACGGGCAGGCCGAGGCGTTCAGTCGCGATCGCACGCAACGGCAGGTCACGCCAGCCGAGGTTGGTGGAGTAGCGAGCGATGCCGTTCTGTTCGTCGACGATCCCCGGCACCGCCAGCCCCACCGCGTCGGGCGTCCCGGCAGCCGCCACCAGGTCGGCGGCGAACGCCAGGATGCCCTCCACGGTGTCCGGCTGCCGCAGCGTGGGCCGCTGCTCAGCGGCCGTGCTCGTGCCGTCCGGGGCGACGACCGCGCCCTTCATCAGCGTTCCGCCGACGTCCAGCGCGACGACGCTCATGTCAGGATCACGGAGCGGGTCAGGCTGCGCGGGGCGTCCGGGTTGAGGTTGCGCCGGGCGGCCAGCTCGATGGCCATCCGCTGGGCGCGCACCAGCTCGGCCTGCGGGTCGAGCAGGGTCAGCTGCAGTTCGGCGCCGGTCGCGCGGACCTCGTCGATCAGGCCGTCGGGCGCGTCGCCGAACATCCACACCAGGGAGGCGACGTCGGCGATGGCGATCGGGCCGTGCCGGTACTCCATCGCCGGGTAGGACTCGGCCCAGGCCTGCGCGGCCTCGCGGACCTTCAGCGCGGCCTCGTTGGCCAGGCCCACCGTCCAGCCCGCACCCAGGAACGTCACCTGGCGGAACCCGTTGGCGTCCGCGGGCAACGGCATGTGCAGTGCGCGTTCGGCCTGCTCCGGTAGCCCGGACACGTCCTGTCCGAGGTGCGCGCGCAGCAACGTGAGCAGGGTCGTCGGGAACCGGGTCTGCACGACCGAGCGCTCGTCGGCGAAGTCCAGCACGATCACGTCGTCGCTGTGGTCAGCCGCGGGACTGCCAGGCACGGCGGTGATGGTGAGCGTCGCGGCATGCCCGTGCACCACCGACATCGCGCGCAGGATCTCGGTCGTCGTGCCCGAGCGGGAGATCGCGACCACCCGGTCGTAGCGGCGGCTGGTCGGGAACTCCGACGCCGCCCACGCATCCGTCTCACCCAGGCCCGCGCGTTCCCGCAGCACGGCGTAGGCCTGCGCCATGAACAACGACGTGCCACAGCCGATCACCGCGACCCGTTCGCCCGGCTCGGGCAGTCCGCCCGGCCTGCTCGCGGCCAGGTCGATGGCGTGCCGCCAGCAGTCCGGCTGGCTCGCTGTTTCCTCCGCCGCGTGACTCATGCGTCTCCAGGTGCGATCTTGTGAGCGTTTCTGCTTCATAGTAGTTCGGAGAGTGCAGCTTCACGCAAGACTGGGCGTGGTTGTTGGCGTTTCCCGCTGTTTACTGTGACTATCTGCACCGATCAACAAACTGGCCGGCTGCACACGGGCCTGGAGGCATGCACTATGGCGTCGCACGAGCGATGGAACGCTCTGCTGGAGATCATCGCGCGGGACGGGCGCCTGGAAGTCGAGTCCGCCGCCAGCGAGCTGGACGTGTCCACCGCGACCATCCGCCGCGACCTGGACCGCCTGGCCCAGCAGCAGATGGTGACCCGCACCCGGGGCGGCGCGACGGCCAACAACGTCTCCTACGACCTGCCGTTGCGCTACAAAACCGCGCGGCATGCCACCGAGAAGGAGCGCATCGCGCGCGCCGCGGCAGCGCTCATCCGCCCCGGCGCTGTCGTCGGCCTCAACGGCGGTACGACGACCACGGAGGTCGCGCGGGCACTCGCCACGCGCGCGGATCTGCACGCGAGCGCAGGCGAACCTGCACTCACGGTCGTCACGAACGCACTGAACATCGCCAACGAACTCACCGTCCGCCAGCACGTGAAGATCGTGGTCACCGGCGGTGTCGTGCGCCCGCAGTCCTACGAGCTGACCGGGCCGCTGGGCACGTTAGTGCTCGAACAGCTCACCACCGACCACCTGTTCCTCGGCGTCGACGCGGTCAGCCCCGCCGCCGGGGCCACCGCGTACAACGAGGGCGAAGCGAGCATCAACCAGCTCATGGTCGCCCGCAGCCGCCAGGTCGTGGTCGTCGCCGACTCCTCCAAGCTCGGCCGGCACGCCTTCGCGCGCATCTGCGACATCCGCCAGGTCGACGTCGTCATCACCGACTCCGGTGCGGACAGCGCGATCGTCGCCGAGTTCACCGACGCGGGCGTTCAGGTCATCCGCGCCTGAAAATCGGCACAATCGAGGTGTGGCCGACCTCCGTACGAAGGTGGCTCGCGTGCTGCCCACCATCCTGATCGCCGTGCTGCTGGTCTTCGCCGCGTTCTTGGGCCTGCAGCGCAAGCTGATCTACTTCCCGGACCGCGACCTGCCGACGGTCGCCGACGTCCTGCCAGGCGCCCGTGAGGTCCAGTTCGGCACCGAGGACGGCCTCACCCTGGGCGGCTGGCTCGTGCCACCCCACGCTCAGGGACCCGGCTACATGGTGCTCGTCGCCAACGGCAACGCCGGCAACCGTGCCGACCGCGCACGACTGGCCTCAGCACTGGCCGACGCGGGCATGGCGGTACTGCTGTTCGACTACCGCGGCTACGGCGGCAACCTCGGCAGCCCCGACGAGGCCGGTCTCACCCGAGACGCCCGCGCCGCCTACACCTACCTGACCGACACCCTCGACCTCCGGGCCGACCAGCTGATCTACCTCGGCGAAAGCCTCGGCGCCGCGGTCGTCACCCGGCTCGCCGCCGAACACCCACCCGCCGGACTGGTGCTCCGCTCCCCGTTCACCTCGCTCGCTGACGTGGGCCGCGAGCACTACCCCTTCCTGCCCGTGAGCCTGCTCCTGCGCGACACCTACCCCGTCGCCGACACCATCACCAAGGTCAAAGTCCCGACCACAGTCGTGCTGGGCACCGCCGACACCGTCGTCCCACCCGCGCAGAGCCGCGCTGTCGCCGCGGCCGCAGGCGCCCGGGTCGTCGAGGTCCAAGGCGCCGACCACAACGACCCGGCCCTGACCGACGGCCCCCAGCTCATCGCCGCCGTCACCACCCTGCTCGGGTAACCCGGGAAAATCCTCCCGGGTCTCAGTCGAAGGGGCTGCAGAGGTCGACGTCGTTGCCGTCGGGGTCGCGCAGCTTGGAGTAGCGCATGCCCCAGAAGGCGTCCCACGGTTCCTTGTGACCGGTGTACCCGGCGGCGACCATGTCCTTGTAGACCACGTCGACCTCATCGCGGGACTCCACCTGCACCTGCAGCACCACCGGGTGCCCGGTGCCGCGCTGCCACTCCGGGTCGAACGACCGGATGGTCTCCTCGGTGTCCCAGGCCATCATGATCCCGCCGGGCAGCTCGATGTGCACATGCGGCTCGGTGTCCGCCGACGCCGGGATGTCGAGGCCGAGGCGGCGGTAGAACGCCAGCGAACGGGCCATGTCGGCCACCGCCAGTTGAATCGCACTCACACGAATACTCATGCCGGCCACGCTAGGACCTCGGGCCGGCATGAGTCTTGAACGAATCGGACGCCTGACTACTCGACCGTCACGGACTTGGCCAGGTTGCGGGGCTTGTCGATGTCCCGGCCCAGCGCCGCGGCCACGTGGTAGGCCAGCATCTGCAACGGGATGGTCAGCAGGATCGGGTCCAGCTCCGGCTCGTTGGCCGGCACCCGCAGCACCGCGTCCGCCAGGCCGTCGGGCAGTTCGGCGTTGGTCACCGCGATCACCGGGCCACCGCGCGCCTTGATCTGCTCGATCGTGCCGATGTTCTTGGCCAGCAACTCATCGCGCGGCACCACGACCACCGAGGGCATGTGCGGGTCGATCAACGCCAGCGGCCCGTGCTTGAGCTCGGCGGCCTGGTAGGCCTCGGCGTGCACGTAGGAGATCTCCTTGAGCTTCTGCGCACCCTCCCGCGCCACCGGCCAGCCGCGGACCCGGCCGATGAAGAACATGTGCTCGGCGGCCGCGTACTTCCCGGCCACATCGGCGATCTCGTGGTCCAGGCCCAGCACGGTGTCGATCTGGTCGGGCAACGCCTGCAACGCCGACACCAGCCGCGCGCCATGCGCCGCCGACAGATCCCGGACCCGGCCCAGCAGCAACGCCAGCATCGCGAACGACACCGCCATGTTCGTGAACGCCTTGGTCGAGGCCACCGACACCTCAGGGCCCGCGTGCAGGAACACGCCGCTGCCGCACTCCCGCGCGACCGCGCTGCCGACCACGTTGACTGCGCCGATCACGTTGCCGCCCTTGCGTTTCAGCTCCTGCACCGCCGCGAGGGTGTCGAGGGTCTCGCCGGACTGGCTGATCGCCACGTACAAGGTGTCGGAGTCCACGACCGGGTTGCGGTAGCGGAACTCCGAGGCGGGCTCGGCGTCCGCGGGGATCCGCGCCAGCTCCTCGACCAGGTTCGCGCCCATCTGCCCGGCGTAGTACGCGGTACCGCAGCCGAGGAACTTCACCCGCCGCACACTGCGCAGCTCCCGCGGTTCCATCCGGATACCGCCCAGGTGCGCGGTGGCGAACCGGGTGTCCAGCCGGCCCCGCAGCGCCCGGCGCACCGCCTCGGGCTGCTCGGCCATCTCCTTGCGCATGAAGTCGGAGAACTCGCCCAGCTCGTAGTCCTCGTCGGTCAGCTCCACGGTCTGCGCGCGCCCGGTGGTGTGGAAGTCGTTCGCGCGCACCGTCGCGATCTCGCCGTCCTCCAGGTACACCACCCGCTGGGTGTGGCGGACCAGCGCGGCCACGTCGGAGGCGATGAACATCTCGCCCTCGCCGACGCCCAGCACGATGGGCGAGCCGTTGCGCGCCACCACCAGCTCGTCCGGGCGCTTGGAGTCCAGCACCACCAGCCCGTAGGTGCCCTCGACCCCGCGCAGCGCGGCGCGCACGGCCTCCTCGAGCGTCTCGGCCTGCTCGGCGGCGGCCGCGATCAGGTGCGCCAGCGCCTCGGTGTCCGTTTCGGACACCAGCACCACGCCCGCCGCGGTCAGCTTGCTCCGCAGCTCGTCGGAGTTCTCCACGATCCCGTTGTGCACCACCGCGAACCGGCCGGTGGCGTCGGTGTGCGGGTGCGCGTTGGTGTCGTTGACCTCGCCGTGCGTGGCCCAGCGGGTGTGCGCGATACCGACCCCGCCGGGCTGCTTGCCGACCTGCTCGCGCAGCTCCCGCACCCGCACCGCGGCCTTGTGCACCTTGAGGCGGCCCCGGTGCACCAACGCCAGCCCGGCCGAGTCATATCCCCGGTACTCCAGCCGCTGCAGTCCCTCCAACAGGACCGGCGCCGCCTCCCGCTGCCCGACGTAGCCGACGATTCCGCACATACGCAAAGTCCCTTTCAGCCGTACACGATCCGCCGCAGCTGCCGCTCCGACAGCTGCGGTGCCGCGACCCGGCGCGCCGCCAGCTCGGCCGCGATCACCGGCCAGATCCGCGCGTTGCCGTAGTGCCGGCGGCGCAGCTCCGCGTGCCGGCGGCGGACGAACTGCTCGGCCGTCTCACCGAAGTAGGCGACCACATCGGCCACCAGCCGCTCGGCGGTGTCCGGTGCCAGCCCGGTCGTGGCGACGACGTGCCGGACCAGTTCGGTCTGGGTCATGGCGCCCGAGCCTGACACCTCCCGGCCGGCAACTCAACTCCTGTGCCCGAAATCGGGCACAGATCCGTCGAGCCACACGTTCGGGCGACATCAGTAGCGGAGGGTAGCCGGAAGCGCGCACGATGAGTAGTCGCCCTACCCCGGCATTTCGCGCGCGAGGAGCGACCATGGAGCACGACGTCAGCAACCTGCTGTACCGGCACCCCGAGTGGTACGAGTCGGTCTACGACGGCGCCGGTCACGCGGCCGGCCGCCTGGCCGAGACCCAGTTCCAGGCAGTGCTCGGCCGCCTGCCCGCCAGCCTGCTCGACATCGGCTGCGGCACCGGCCGCGACCTGGAGTACCTCGCCGCGCTCATCCCGGACGTCGTCGGCGTCGACTACCAGCAGACCATGATCGACTACGCCCGCGCCCAGCGGCCCGGGATCGACTTCCGCACCGGCGACATGCGCACGCTGCGGCTGCACCGCACGTTCGAGGCCATCACCAGTTTCGGTCTCGCGCTCACCTACATCCACGACAACCACGACATCGACCGGGTCATGACCACCTACGCCACCCACAGCGTTCCCGGCACGGTCCTCATCCTGGAGACCCTCGACCCCGGCAAACTCGACCTGCTGCCCGCGCGGTTCACCATTCCGGCCATGCACGCGACCGCCGATGCCGTCTACCGCCACCACCCCGGCCACCAACTGCTCGAACGCACCCGCGTCTGGCGGCTCGACGGCGAATACGTCCGCGACAGCGTCCGGTTCCGCGTGCTCTACCCGCAGGAGCTCGCCCACTACCTCGACCGGCACGGCTTCGAGCTGCTCGGCACGCACACCGTGGCCGGCGAGAAGACCGCCGCCAGCATGTTCGTCGTCGCCCAGTACCGCGGGGAGGCCTGAATGCGCGTCGAATCCGACTCCCTCGGCGAGGTCACCCTGCCCGACGACGTCTACTACGGCGTCCAGACCGAACGCGCCCGGCGCAACTTCGCCGTCTCCGGCCAGACCCTCGGCGGCCAGACCGCGCTGCTGACCGCGATCGCCCAGGTCAAGAAGGCCGCCGCGCTGGCCAACCAGGACATCGGCGTGCTGCGGCCCCCGGTCGCCGCCGCTATCCGCCAGGCCGCCGACGAGATCATCGACGGCACCATCGGCCCCGGACAGTTCCCCGTCGACGTGCTCTCCGCGGGCGGCGGGGTCTCGCCGAACATGAACGTCAACGAGGTCATCGCCAGCCGCGCCACCGAGATCCTCTCCGGCCGCCGCGGCCACGACCTGGTCCACCCGAACAACCACGTCAACGCCGGACAGTCCACATCGGACGCCATGGCCACCGCCGTGAACGTGGCCCTGCACCGGGAGATCCTGAAACTCCGCGACGCCGTGGACTACCTCGGCGACGCGCTGCGGGACAAGATCGCCGAACACCGCGACACCGTCAAACTGTCCCGCACCTGCCTGATGGACGCCGTCCCGGTCACCTTCGGCCAGGCCTTCGGCGCCTACCTCGCCGTCGTGCGCCGGGGCGTGCAGCGCCTGACCAGCGCCGCCGAAGCCTGCCTGGACGTACCCATGGGCGGAACCGTTGTGGGCACCGGACTCGGTGTCGGCGCCGGGTACGTCGAGGCGATCTACCCGCGGCTGCGCGAGGTCACCGGCCTGCACCTGCGGCGGCACCCCGACTTCTTCGACGCCTTCCAGAACGGCGACGTGTTCCAGTACGTCTCCACCATCTTCAAGGCGCTCGCCTGCGGGTTGATCAAAATGGCCAAGGACCTGCGCATCCTCGCCAGCGGCACGCGCGCGGGCCTCGGCGAGATCGCCCTGCCCGCCGTGCAGGCCGGCTCGTCGTTCATGCCCGGCAAGGTCAACCCGGTCATGGCCGAGCTCGTCGTGCAGGTCGGCCTGCAGGTCTGCGGCAACGACACCGTGGTCACCATGGCGGTCGAAGGCGCCGAACTGGACTTCAACGCCTGGACCGCGGTCATCGTGAAGAACCTGTTCGAGTCCATCCGGCTGCTGACCGCCACCATGCCGTTGTTCGCCGACAAGTGCCTGCGCGGCCTGGAAGTCCGTGTCGAGCACAACCGGCGGACCGCCGAGAACTCCCTCGGACTGTCCACAGTGGTCGGTGGCGTCTACGGCTACGACGCCGGTGCCCGCGCCGCCCACCACGCCGCCGACCACGGCACCTCCATCAAACAAGCCGTGATCGACCTCGGCATCGCGCCCGCCGCCACCGCCGAACGCCTGCTCGATCCCGTGGTGCTCACCGACGCCAGCCGCAGCGCGACCCTGCTCGACGACATGGTCACCGAACAACGCCGCAGAACCGCCGCCCTGGTCGAGGACCTGTCCCCCGCCGCCCGCGCGGCGATCTACCAGGCCACCCGCGCCATCGCCCTGGCCGACAACCAAGTCAACCAGCACGAACAACAAGCCCTCGACGTCGTCGCCGAAGCCCTGCACCTCACCGACGTGCCCGCGGCCGACTTCCACGGCCTGACCGCCGCCGAACGCGAACTCACCTACGCCTGCGCCGCGTGGCTGGCCGCGGCCGACTCCGTCACCGACGACGCCGAGACGAAGCTGCTGGCGCACCTGCGTGACACCTTGGAACTGAACGAGGCCACAGCGGACGGCCTGCGGGAACGCGTCGACGCCCTGCGCGCGGAACGCCGCCGCTACCTGCCACGGTCCGAGCAACTGCCCTGGTGGGAGGAGTTCGCCGAATTGCTCACCCGGCTCGTGCAACCCGCCGCGGCACCGCAGGCGTGACTAGGGCGGTACCGCGGAACAACCAGCACGGGGAGAGGTCGATGAGAGACCGGGACACCGGGTTCACGGATTTCTTCGTGAACCGGTCGGATGCCCTGCGCCGCACGGCGTACCTGCTGTGCGGCGACTGGCACCGGGCCGAGGACCTGGTCCAGACCTCGCTGAGCAAGCTCTACCTGGCCTGGGGCCGGATCACCCGGCACGACTCGCTCGACGCGTATGCCCGCCAGACCCTCGTGCGGACGTTCCTGTCCGAACGCAGGCTCGGCTGGTTCCGCAACGAACGGGTCACCGACGACCCCGCCGACACCCCGGCACCGGGCCGCGGGGGCACCGAGGACCGGATCGTCCTGCTGGCGGCGCTCAAACGGGTCCCGCCCGGGCAACGCACCGTGCTGGTGCTGCGGTACTGGGAGGACATGTCGGTCGACGAGACCGCCGCGCTCCTCCGATGTTCGACCGGGACGGTGAAAAGCCAGGCCGCGCGGGGGCTGCAGACGCTGCGCGGCCTGCTCACCGACCACCTGGCAGCTCAGCACCCCGACCGAAAGAGGACCGAATGAACGAGCAGGAGCTACGCGACGGCCTGCGCGACGCCATGGCGGCCAGCAGCCCACCGCCACCGATGAGCCCCACCTCCGCGCTGGACGCCGCCCACCGCGCGCACCGTCGCCGCCGGGCCCGCTGGGCCGGAGCCGGCGCCGCGGCCGCCGTGGCGGCACTCGCCGCCGGAGCCGTCCTGGCCGTCAACCGCGGCCCGGCCGAGCTGCCCATCGTGGACCCCGCCGCGGGCGCGAAGACCACTGCGGCCGGGAAGACCCAGCCGCAGTGGCCCGATGGGCAGACCGACCGCACCGCGCGCAACGGTCCCCGCGCTGAGAAGAGCGCCGCCCTGCTGCAGGCCCTGACCACGGCCCTGCCACCGACGCTGGGCGTGGACACCGACCTGAAGTACCCGCAGAGCAAGGACCCGGTGACCGCACCCCAGTCGCAGTACATCGACACCATCAACGGCAAGCAGATCTGGGAGTACATGGCCACCGCGGAGGTCTACGCCAAGGCCGCCCCCAATGCCGGCAGCGCCCGCCTCGTCGTCCAGGTCCGCACCCCCGGCAACACCGACCCGGCCGACCCCTGCGCACTGGCGAAGAGCTTCTGGGGCGCCGGCGGCACCTGCGTGTCCAAGGACATGCAGGGCAAGAAGGTCGGCGTGGCCACCAGCACCGAGCAGGGCTCGACCAGGCAGACCGCGGCCTACCGCTACAGCGACGGCACCACTGTCTTCGCCAGCCAGTCGGTGAGTCCGCGCAACAACATGGACCCGGGCGGCGGCATGACCACCCCTCCGCTGACCGTCGACCAGCTCTGCGCGTTCGTGCTCACCCCCGGGTTCCAGCTCGGCTGAGCGGGACCCGGGACGGCCATCGCCGCGCCCTGCTCGCGGCGGTGGCCGCCACCTATTTCCACGAGTGGTACCGTTACCAACAATGGGAACGGTAAGAGCCGCCGGGCGCATGCTGCTGGTGAGCGGACGCTCGGCGTACGTGGAGGAGTCCGGTACGGGCCCCGGCTGGGTGGTCTTCGAGGCCGGGCAGGGACTGGGGCGGACGCGTTGGAACGTCCAGCGCGTGTCCCCGCCGACACCTACGCCACCATGCTCGCCGAGGACTTCGTCCCCGCCTGCCGGACGGCACTTCGCACCTCGAACACGTCGGCTCCGGCCAAGTCAGCCAAACCGGACAACCCACCCTCATCGCCGACCGGATCGGCCGGCGGCTCGAAGGAGCCTGAACCATGCGCGCATCCGATGAGGACCGGTCCAAGGCCGCGGCCCTGCTGCAAGCCGCCACCGCCGACGGCCGCGTCTCGGTCAACGAACTCGACACCCGCCTGGCCACCGTCTACCAGGCCACGACCCGCGACGAACTCGACTCGGTGGTCAAAGACCTACAGCCGGTCGCGGTGTCCGGATCACCCAGCGCCACCAAGGATGTCGGCGTGATCAGCGACTTCGTCCGCGACGGCCGCTGGGTCGTCGGACCCGGATACCGCGGCACCGCGGTCGTCGGCTCCGGTGTGATCGACCTGCGCCACGCCCAGTTCACCGGCCCCGAGACCACCATCCACGTCACCGCGTGGGTCAGCACGGTCTACGTCGTGGTGCCCGATGACGCCGAGGTGCGGGTCCAAGGCACCGGGGTGCTGGGCGGTTTCACCCTGGACCGCGAGAGCGCGCATCCCGCGACCCGGCGGATCACCGTCACGGGCACCTCGGTGTGCAGCAGCGTGCACGTCGTCCACGAGATTCCCCCGGCCAAGCAACGACGGCTGCTCAAGCGCCGACGTTAGCCAGGTACTTCTCGATCACCGCGTAGTCCTGGGAGATCGCCGCGATGTAGCCGTCCGGGCGAACCAGCACGTGGGTTCCCGGTGTCACGTCGTAGATCCGGAACGCCTCGGGGTCGGTCACCTCGATGCCGTCCGCAGTGCTGAAGCCGAGCAGCGTGAACTGCGGGCCGCGGAACACCTCGAACAACGTCCGGCCATCACCCACCGGGCCGTCGGGTGCGCGGTCACCGGCCTGCACAGCGCCCGGCTCGTCGCGGTCCTCGACCGCCAACGGGCCGCCGCGGTAGGTGATGCCGAGCTGGCGTTCGTCCTTGCCGCGGCCGATGACGGTCTCCGACTGCAGCGACTCGCCCAGCAGCCGCTCGCTCAGTCCAAGGACGTGGGCGGCGACGGGCAGGCGCTCCTGCTCGTAGGTGTCGAGCAGGTCTGCCGAGGCGCCCTGGAGCACCTCGGCCAGCTTCCAGCCGAGGTTGTAGGCGTCCTGGATACCGGTGTTCAGGCCCTGGCCGCCGGTCGGCGGGTGCACGTGGGCCGCGTCGCCGGCCAGGAACACCCGGCCGGCCTTGAACTTCGTGGCCATCCGGATGTTCGGGCGCCACTCGGTCACCCAGGTCAGGTCGCTCAGCCGGATATCCGGCCGGCCGGTCCGCCGGGCCACCACGGCCTGCAGTTGTTCCACAGTGGACAGATCTGGTTCGGGGAACGAGACGACCAGCTGGAACGAGTCGGTGCCGCCCATCGGGCACAGGGCCACGACGTCGTTGCCGTCGCGCCACATGTGCCAGTGGTCGCGGTCCAGGCCTTCGACCTTCACATCGGCCACGAGCATGCGGATGTCCTCGTTGGTCACGCCCTCGAACGGCACACCCAGCAGCCGGCGGGTCGGGCCGCGGCCGCCGTCGGCGCCAACGAGGTAGGCCACCCGCACCTGCTCGGTGCCGTTGAGCGTCGCGGTGACCCCGTCGTCATCCTGCTCGAACGCCGTCAGCTCGGTGCCCAGTTCCACGCTCACCCCGAACTCGGCCAGCTTGCCGCGCAGCAGCTGGGCGGTGCGCCACTGCGGGATCATCCACGGCGTCGGGTAGGGCACGTCCGCGGTCGGTGCGGTGCGCTCGGACATCTCGCCCTCCCAGACGACCTGGTCGCCCTGGTAGGCGCGCAGCGGCGGGTAGGTCGAGCCGTGTGCGAACACCTCGTCCAGCAACCCGAGGTCGTTCATCACCTCGAGCGTGCGTGGCTGCATGCCGCGTCCGCGCGAGCCCTTCGCGAACTCGGTCTCCTTGTCGACGATCCGGCAGTCCACGCCGCGACGGGCCAGGTCCAGCGCCAGCGTCAGTCCGGTCGGGCCCGCTCCCACGATCAGTACGTTCGCCATGATCCCGCTCCTTAACGTCATTAAATCTAACGCCATTAAGCTAGCTTTAATGCTGTTAAGCTGTCAACCCGGAAGGGAAGGTGATCTTGGGTGGCCCTGGATCGGGAGAGCGTCGTGCGCACCGGGCTGGCCGTGCTCAACGACGTCGGCCTGGACGCGCTCACCCTGCGCAAGATCGCCTCGGAGCTCAACGTCCAGCCGCCCGCGCTGTACTGGCACTTCAAGAGCAAGCAGGACCTGATCGACGAGATGGCCACCACGCTGATGCGCGACGGGATGATCGACATCCCGCCGGACACCGGGTGGCGTGAGCTGGCGTCGCTGTACGGCAACGGCCTGCGCCAGATGCTGCTGCGATACCGCGACGGCGCCAAGATGTTCGCCGGCACGCTGCTGCGCGACCCGGCCGTCTACCAGCAGCAGGAAGCGGCGTTCCGGATCTTCACAACTGACGGGTTCTCCGTGGCCGACGCGGCCACCGCGCTCAACACCGTGTACTGCTACACGATCGGGTTCCTCATCGAGGAGCAGGCGGTCTACCCGCACCCCGGCGAACGCAGCCCGGACTACGACATCGCCAAGCGCACCGAGCGGATGGCCGACCTGGACGTGCCGCTGTCTGCAGAGGCGGGCAAGACGCTGTTCGACGACTACGACGCCCGCTACCAGCGGGGTTTGGACGCGATCCTGGTCGGGATCGCGTCCTGGCTACGCGTTGCCGAGTGACGGAACCAACGCGATCGCGAACACCCCGTAGAAGATCGCGGCGATCGACAGCCGCGACACCGTCAACCGGCCCGACCGCAGCGTCACCAGCAGGTACAGCACCGCCACCAGGGTCACCGCACCCGCAGTGAGCAATGCGTTGTCGAACCGCCATGGCGTGAACAGCAGGCCGAGTCCACTGGGGACGGTCGCCTGGATCATCATCGAGCCGGAGATGTTGGCCAGCGCCAGCTTGGTCTTGCCTTGGCGGACCCAGATCACCGCGTTCATGATCTCCGGCAGCTCGGTCGCGATCGGCGCCAGCAGCAGCGCGGTCACCGCGGCGGGCAGGCCGATCATCGGGCCGACGATGTCCAGCTGCTTCACGAACAACTGCGAGGCGGCGAAGATCACCGCCAGCGCGCCGAGGGTCTGCACCAGCACGGCCCAGGTCTGGGGTTGTCGCTTGTTCTTCTGGAGTTTGAGGGGGTGCAGTTCGCCTTCGTCGTGGTCGTCGTCCTGCCGCATCTCGCGCCAGAAGTAGACGCCGTAGACGAGGAAGAACAGGATGCCCAGCCACGGCTTGATCGAGAACGCCACCACACCCAGGGCGACCTTGACCACGAACACCGCGGCGAACCAGGTCTGGTCGGTGGCGAGCTTGTTCAGGTCACCCCAGTCCTCGGTGGCACCGCGCTTGCGGGCCAGCAGACTCCAGCCGATCACGCCGTACGCCACCGTGGCCAGCGCCAGCGGTCCGCCCATCGCCGCGCCCACCCCGATGTCGCGCTGTTCGGGGGTGGTGCCGAAGACCACGGCCACGAACGTCACGACGCTTTCCGGCAGCGCGGTGCCGATGGCCGCCAGCACCGTGCCGACCGCCACCGTGCCGACCTTCATCCGCCGGCCCAGCCACTCCACGGCGTTGACGAACCACTCGCACGCCAGGTAGATGGCGAGCGCGCAGCCGATCAGCAGCACAAAATGGATCACAAGGTCCTCCCGCACCGCGGGACGGGGACCTCCGGGAAAAACGGCGACCTCGACCCACGGCGCCGTGTTTCTCGCACGTCGTCTGTGGGCCGAAGGTCTCGCCCGCCTCCTGCACGTGAGGCCGCCGGGCCGGGCGCGAGGCGCCAGTATGTCGACCGCGGCGTTGTGGGCTACTCCCCTTCAGCGCCCCCAACCATGCCCGATCATGGTGCGATTGTCAATTAGTTGCGCAAGTGTCGAAGTGAACGTCACATGCGGCAGTTCCGCTCCTGGTCAGGGAGAATCCAACGCGCCATGAGCGAACCCACCTCCGCCGACGAGCCCACCCGGCCACAACTGCAGTCGGCCGCCGCCACCTTCGCCCTGCTAGCCGCACCGACACGCCTGCACGTGGTGTGGCTGCTGGCTCGCCACGAGTACGACGTCGGCACCCTCGCGGACCGCATCGGCACCACCGTCGCCGCCGTCAGCCAGCACCTCGCCAAACTCCGCCTCGCCGGTCTCGTGGCCGCGCGCCGCGACGGCCGCCGCCAGATCTACGCCGTCGAAGACCCCCACGTCCTCACCCTCGTCGAGCAGATCTTCGAACACATCGCCCCCGACGGCACCCTCGCCCCCGACCCACCCACACCCCGCCATCCCACGCGCCCCGAACTGCCCGATCCGGACTGATCAGTTTTGTGTGGGTTTTGATTTGACGGGCGTACTTCATGTGACGATCACCAGTTCATGTCATCATGTTCCATGACCGGACGGCCCGCCTTCAGCCCAAGGAGGGGGAGCAATTTGTCCAACACCACCGAACCGGACCCCACTCAGGGGCCGTTGGCCGAGTTCGCCGCGCTCCGCGCAGAAATAGAGCGCAGATCCAACCATCAACACAACTTGATCGCATTGCAAATAACATCGGCAGGCACTCTGTTCGCCTTCGCGATGTCGTCAGGCGGGAGAAGTGCCCTGCTTCTCATTCTCCCGGTAACGTCCTACATGCTGACTGCTCGATACATCTCCTACTACTACGGAATAAGGCTGGTCGCCGACTACATCAGCCTGGTCCTGAGTCCCCGCGTCGGCGGATCGTTGGGATGGGAGGACTGGCGGCAGGAAAACCTGCACCGCCATTACGATCGAGCGCTGACAATGGTCAACCCGCTCTATATCGTCTTCCCCGGCACGGCTCTGCTGGCTCTCCTGACAACGCTGTGGTTCGCGCTTGGGAGTGACGGCCGATCGTTTGGCTGGTTCGGCGCAATTGGGTTCGGTGGAGCATGGCTTCTTGGTGGCACTCTGTCGGGTCTGTCACTGAGGCTGATCCTGCAAATAACCAAGCAGTACAGGACGGTCAATCGTACGGCGGCCGTGATCATTTGACCTGCAGCGAATGTTGCCCAATCAAGTCGCTGTAGGGCTTGTCTGGCATGCAACTCTGCCGCCTCGGCTTCGTCGGGTCGATCCCAACTCGGAGTACGTGGACGGGGATGCCCGGGCCGTTCGAATGGTTAATGCTTTGCCGGTTGCCGGGTGGTCCGCGCAGGATGGCGGTATGGCTACGACCCGCCGAGCCGACATGTTCACCGAGGACGGCAAGCCGTCCGCCGACGATCCGCGTGAGCACAGGTCCAGGCTGGGAGACGAGCGCAGCACGTTGGCCGAGTCCCTGCGCTGTCTCCGTCTCACCCTGGAGCTGAAGTGCGCGGGGCTGGACGCGGAGGGGATGGCACGGCGGGCGGTGGAGCCGTCGACGATGTCGTTGCTGGGGTTGGTGCGGCATCTCGCGGAGATCGAGCGGGCGACGTTCCGGGTGTTGATGGCGGGTGAGGATGCGCCGAAGTTGTTCTGTTCCGCGGCCGATCGGGATGGGGACTTCAACGGTGCGGTGGCCGATCCGGAGGTGGTCGCGCAGGCGTGGGAGGCGTGGCGTGTGGAGGTGGAGTTCGCGACGAGGTTCGTGGCCGAGGCGCCCAGTCTGGACATCACCGCCGAGGACCCGCTGAACCAGCACGGCAGTGGCGGTGGGGCGATGTCCCTGCGCGAGGCCCTGATCGGGATGATCGAGGAGTACGCCCGCCACATGGGGCACGTCGACCTGCTGCGCGAGCGGATCGATGGGCGGATAGGTCAGTAAATAGGTTGCCGGGCGCACAGCGGTTTGGTCTGCTGTGGAGGTCCGTCTTTGGCCTGGGGAGTGGTAATGCGACTCGCTGTCATGTCCGACCAGCACCCAACCCGTCTCGTGGCCGAGGACATGACTTTTGCCGACTTCACTCAATCTTGGGATTCTCGCGCACGTCGACGCCGGTAAGACCTCGCTGACCGAGCGGCTGCTGCATGCCGCAGGGGTCATCGACGAGGTCGGGAGCGTTGATGATGGCAGCACCCAGACCGACACGCTGGCGCTTGAGCGGCGCCGCGGCATCACGATCAAGTCCGCAGTGGTGTCATTCGCCATCGATGGGCTCACCGTCAACCTGATCGACACGCCCGGTCACCCGGATTTCATCGCCGAGGTGGAACGGGTGCTCAGCGTGCTCGACGGCGCCATCCTGGTGGTGTCGGCGGTGGAGGGTGTGCAGGCGCAGACGCGTGTGTTGATGCGGACGTTGCGGCGGTTGGGTATCCCGACGCTGATCTTCATCAACAAGGTCGACCGGCGCGGCGCCGACCCTGTGCGTGTGCAAGGCGACCTGGCGGACAAGCTGGGCCTGACGCTCGTCGCCGCACACGCGCCGGAGCTGGAGGTGCTGGCCGAGCACAACGACCACTTCCTCGGCGCGTATGTCGAAGGGCGCCGCGTGCCGCACCTGACGCTCAAGCAGGAGCTGGCCCGGCAGACCGAGAAAGCGTTGGTGCACCCGGTGTTCACCGGCTCGGCCAGCACGGGCGCGGGGGTTGCGGCGCTGATCACCGGGATCAAACAGCTGCTCCCGGCGGCGCGCGGGTGGGACGACGACCCGGTGGACGGCACGGTGTTCAAGGTCGAGCGGGGCCCGGCGGGCGAGAAGATCGCGTACGTCAGGATGCGCTCGGGCACCCTGCGCACCCGCGAACGGCTCACCTTCGGGAAAGTCACCGCCATCAACGTGTTCGCCGACGGCACCGACACCCGCACCGACGAGGTCGCCGCGGGCCAGATCGCGAAGGTGTGGGGCCTCAACGACGTCCGGGTCGGCGACACCCTGGGCGACGCGCAGACCAAGGACGAGCACTTCTTCGCACCGCCCACCCTGGAAACCGTTGTCACGCCGGTAAATCAACGCCAGCGCGGCGCCCTCAACAGCGCACTGACCCAGCTGGCCGAGCAGGACCCGCTGATCAACCTGCGGCACATCAACCAGGACATCGCGGTGTCGCTGTACGGGGAGGTGCAGAAGGAGGTCATCCAGGCCACCCTCGCCGACGACTACGGCATCGACGTGACCTTCCACGAGACCACGACCATCCACATCGAACGTCCACACGGGACAGGAGCGGCGTTCGAGCTGATCGCCAAGGACCCCAACCCGTTCCTCGCCACAGTCGGTCTGCGCATCGACCCGGCCCCGGTCGGGACCGGCGTCCGGTACCAGCTGGAAGTGGAGCTCGGATCGATGCCGTACGCGTTCATGAGGGCAGTCGAGGACACCGTGTACGAGACGCTGCACCAAGGTCTGCACGGCTGGCAGGTCACCGACTGTGTGGTCACCATGACGCACTCCGGCTACTGGGCGCGGCAGAGCCACAGCCACGGCACGTTCGACAAGAGCATGTCCAGCACCGCGGGCGACTTCCGCAACCTGACCCCGCTCGTGCTGATGGATGCCCTGCGCCAAGCGGGAACCACGGTCTACGAACCCATGCACCAGTTCACCCTGACGCTGCCGACCGACACGCTCAGCGCGGTCCTGCCCGTGCTGTCCCGGCTGCGCGCCATCCCACGCACCCGCACGACCAACGTCCTGGAAGGAACCGTCCCGGCCGCGCACGTGCACGAACTCGAACGCCTGCTGCCCGGCCTGACCAGCGGCGAAGCCGAATGGGACAGCTCCTTCTCGCACTACGGCCCGGTCACCGGCGCCGTGCCGGACCGGCCACGAACCGACCACAACCCGTTGAACCGCAAGGACTACCTGCTCAACGTCAGCCGGCGGGTGGGCGCATGACCCAGCACGTGTCCCGGAAGATGACCCTGCTGCTCGCGCTCACCTGCGGGGCGGCGGTCGGCAACATCTACTTCCCGCAGGCGATCAGCCCCCTGGTCGCCTACAGCCTCGGCGTCACGCCCAGCGCGGCAGCCCTCGTGGTCACCGCCGCTCAACTCGGTTACGCGGCAGGGATCTTCCTGCTCGTGCCACTGGGCGACCGGCTCCCCCACCGCCCGCTGATCGTCACCCTGCTCGGCCTCACCGGGCTGGGCCTGGTCGCGGCCAGCACGGCGTCGACGCTGCCGCACCTCGTCGGCGCCGGAATCTTCGTCGGGATCACCACCGTCATCGCCCCGATCCTCGGACCGATGGCGGCGGGCCTCGTCGCGGAGGACCGGCGCGGCGAGGTGACCGGGCTGCTGCTGAGCGGGTCGATCGGCGGGATGCTGCTGTCCCGCGCGTTCGGCGGCAGCCTCGGCGAATGGCTCGGCTGGCGCGCGCCTTACCTGCTGTCCGCGGTGATCGCCCTGATCCTGGCCGCGGTACTCGCGTTCACCTTGCCGCACACCACACCCGCCACCAGGCAGCCCTACCCGGCGCTGCTCAAGCAGACGATCATGCTCCTGCGCACCGAGCCGGACCTGCGCCGCTCGGCGTTCAACCAGGCGACGATCTTCGCTGGGTTCTCCGCCGTGTGGACCGGAGCCGCGCTGCTGCTCACCGGTCCGACCTACCACCTCGGCGCGCACGCCGTGGGAATCCTGGCGTTCGTCAACGCGGGCACGATGATCGCGGCCCCGGTGGCCGGGCGCCAGGCCGACCGTCGCGGCCCGGACGTGGTCAACCGCGTGTGTTTCGTCGCCGTCATCGCCAGCGCCCTCGTGCTCGCCCTCGGCGCGCTGGGCGGCACATGGGGCCTGGTCGCGCTGGCGATCGGCACGCTCATGCTCGACATCGCCATGCAGTCCGACATGGTCGCCAACCAAGTCCGGATCTACGTCCTGCGCCCGGAAATCCGCAGCCGCCTCAACACCGCCTACATGACCTGCGCGTTCCTTGGCGGCAGCATCGGCTCCTGGCTCGGCGCCCAAGCGCACACCCTGTTCGGCTGGACCGGCGTGTGCGCTGTGGTGGTCGTGCTGGCGCTACTGCCCCTCGCCGCCGCGCGTAAGCAGTTCGCCCAGAGCACGGCGTAGCCGCTCGTCCGCGCCGATGTCCGAGTTGTACACGTCGAGGTACTCGGCCACGCGGGTGACCGTGTGGCGGCGGATGGAATCGGCTTCGGCGCGGACGATGGCTGGGTCGATGGTCGTGCCCATCTCGACGAGCGTCTCGGCCACGGCGAGGCGGCGGGATGGCAACGGCCACAGCCGGGTCAACGTGCCGAGGTCGATCTCGCCGGTGATCCGCCAGATCGCGGTCACGGCGCTCAGGTGCAGCCACCCGTACTCGTCCGGCCGCTCCAGCAACGCCCGGAGCGCCGGCAGGCTCGAGGCTGCGGCGGGGCCGAGGTCGCCCAGGCTGTCGGCGCCTTCGCGGGCAACGAAGTTGTTGCCTGCCAACATGTCCGCGAACACCGGCAGCACCGGCTCCGGGTCTTCGGTCAACCGCCACAACGCCCACGCCGCCGCACCGGCCAGTTTCTCGTCCGACAGCAGCCCGCGCACCAGCGGGACCGCCTCGGCGGCGCCGATCCGGCCCAGTGTCCGCAAAAGACCCTCGGTCGGCGCGACCGCGAGCAGGTCGGGGACGGAATCGGCGGCGTCCGGGCCGATCTGGCCGAGCGCCTCGATCAAGGACGCCGTGGTCGGCTTGATCAACGGCAGCAGTTCGAGGGCGTTGCGCCCCAACGAGGTCACGAGGTTGCCGATGTGCTCGGGCACCAGCTTCTGCTCCAGCAACCAGCCCACCATCGGCACCGCTCGCGCGTCACCCAGGTGCGCCAGCGTGCTCAGCGCCGCGCTCACCTGCTGCCACATCTGCGGCTCGGCGGTGAGCCACGCGGCCGGGCCGGCGTCGGGCCGGCGGCGCGCGAACCGGGGCGCGGCCGCGAGCGACTCGGCGAGTGCGTCGGCGGCCGGCGCGGCCAGCGGGCCGATCGACAGCAGGGTGTCCGCGGCAAGGTCGTACACGGGCGAACGCGGGTCGCCCAGCAGGTCACCGACCGCAGCCGCCAGTTCGCCGTAGTCGCCGCGCCAGCCGTTGACCAGGTCCTTCACGGCACGCAACGAGTCGTACCGGCGAACCCAGTCGTCCGACCGCAGCTGCTGGAGCAGGAACTCGGTGCGCACGTCGACCAGGTCGCCGAACGCCCAGCTCACCTCGCGGATCACGCCGTCCATGTGTGGCGCCGGGCGCCACGAGACCGTGTCGTGCCGCATCTCCCGCAGCTGCCCCACCAGCGTCTCGGTCTGGAAGCCGGCTTTCTCCGGCGGCGCGACCTCCTGCGCGTACGCGGCCGTCAGGCACTCGGACAGGCTCGGCAGCGCGTCCACCGGCAACGGGTCCGGTCCACATCGGACATACTCGGTCCACGCCGCCAGCCCCACCCGGGGATGGGGCGAGGACAACGACATCAAGCCCATCCGCACGGCGCCGACGTTCACCCCGCGTGTGCCGAACCGGCCCAACGCCCGCAGCCACGCCACCTGCACATCCGCGTCGGACTCGCCCGGTAGCCGCGCCAGCACCGCGTCCACGACCGGACCGGCGTCCCGCCGGACCGCGAGCAGTGCCTTCCCGAGCGCGCCGCGAACCTCAGGATCCTTGTCGTTCAACAACTCCAGGTACACCGGCGCGCCGGCGGCGACGTCCAGCCGAGCACGGTCGTACCGCGCGGCGACCTCCGGGTCGCTGGCGGGCGTCCAGTCGTCGTTCTCGGCGTTCGCGTAACTGGCCAGCAGCTCGAGAATGGCGCCGCGACCGGGAACCCCAGGCTGGGCGGCGGCCTCCAGCAGGAACGGGATGGTGGCGATCGTGCACTCGTAGATGTCGCCCTGGTGGTGCACGGCCCCGTACATGCCGTCCAGCGCGACCTCACGCTCGGACGCGTCGCTCGACACCAGGTCGCGCAGCATCTCCGGCACGTCGTCGGCCGAGCCGTAGGCGTGCTTCATGCCCGGCCAGTCGATGTCGTCCAATCCCGCGAACACGTGCTAGTCCCCCATCAGCTGTAGGTCCCTGCGTGGCAACGGGCTCGAGTAGACCACACTGGTGGTGACCGGGCCGAGGCCGCTGATCCGGCCGGTGATCGTCTCCAGGTGCCGCATCGACCGCGCCAGCACCTTGAGCACGAAGCAGTCCTCGCCGGTGGTGTGGTGCGCCTCGACGATCTCCGGCGTCGTATCGACCAACGCGTGGAACGGCTTGTAGTTCCCGTTCGGGTAGCGCAGCCGGACCAGTGCCATGATCGAGTAGCCAAGCCGGTCGGCGTCCACCACCGCGGTGTACCCACGGATGATCCCGGCCTGCTCCAGCCGCCGGACCCGCTCGGTCACCGCACTGGGTGACATCGAGACGGCCTTGGCCAGTTCGGCGTAGCTCATCCGGCCATCCCGCTGGAGCTGCTCCAGGATGCGCCAGTCGGTCCCGTCCGGGAATTCATCGGCCATCCGTTAGAAGTACCGGGGAAATCCCGGCCGCGCAAGCTTGACGCCGGTGATGTTGAGTTCCGTTGACGCCCGCCGCGCCATACGGTTTTCGCATGTCAGAAGCCATCCAGTTCTTCGCCGACCGCCTGCGGTTCCAGACCGACCCGTCCGACGTGTACGCCGCCCAACAGGCCGGTACCCCGTTCGTCATCGTCGACTCCCGCGGCGAACCCGGCTGGCGCCAAGGCCACATCCCCGGCGCCCTCCACCTCCCCACCACCGACATCCCGGCCCGCGCGGCCGACCTGATCGACCCGGCCACGCCCGTCATCACCTACTGCTGGGGCAACGGCTGCAATGGCGCTACTCGGGCCGCGCTGGCGTTCGCGCACCTGGGGTACGAGGTCAAGGAGATGATCGGCGGCATCGAGTACTGGACCAGGGAAGGCTTCCCCGTCGAGACCGCCGTCGGCACCACCTCGCAGCCGATCGACCCCTTGACCGCCCCGCTCACCACCATCACCTGCGACTGCTAACTGCCTGCCGGGGGCGGACCGCGGAAATCGATCGTGAAGGGTTCGCACACCTTCCAGCCGCTCTCCTTGACCAGAGTGAACCGCCGCGGCAACTGGGTCATGCGGTTGGTGACGAACACTTCCGCGTGGTCACCGTCGATCCGCTCGTTGGTGAGGTCGAACTCGCCGTCGGCGAACCCTTGCAAGGCCTCGGCCTTACCGCCGTCGAGCTCGCGGACCAGTTTGTCGCACGACACCTGCTTGACCGTGGCCACATCGCCTTGGCTGGCCGCATTGACCCATTCCCCTGCGACATCGGTAGGCGTACTGGAGCCAACCAGCAACAGCACTGTCACCACCACGGCTGCGACAACGGCGACCGCCCCGCCAGCGATCCATAACGCATTTTTGCGACTCATCCAAGCGTCCCCTCCTCCAGGTGCGGGCAGCATGCCAGGTTCGCCCGCACCAGCACCGGGAGTTGGTTCAGTTCGCTGTTGTCAGCTGATCTGGGTGAGTTGGGTGGCGGTGCCGCATTCGCAGGCGAAGGCGTGGGAGGTACCGCCGACACCGCCGAAGTGGCCGATGTCGATCTGGCCGACGAAGAACATCGGCTGGCCGCAGCAGCCGGGCCAGTCGGGGTACTGCCGCCAGGACGGCCTGCCGCCCAGGCGGCCGGCGTCGCGGGAGCGGGAGCGCAACCGGGTCTGTGGGTCGTAGCGGTGGCTGGGCCGCAGCCCTACGTCCGTGAGGGGATCGGGGGTGCCTTCGTCGTAGCCGGGGCAGCGTTCGTCGCGCTCCTCGTCGAAGACGATCTTGTCGGTGTCGCGTTTCCAGCCGCGGTAGCCGAGGATCTCCTCGTCGGCCTCGCAGTCCGAGCAGAAGCTCATGAAGAACGGGAAGGTGCCCTTCAGCGGACTGTCCAGCAGCGACAGGTCGACCTCGAGGACCACCGACAACGGCAATGCGCAGCCGACACCTCTCGGGTCGGCGAGGATGTCCGCTGCTTCGATGTCGGTCCGCAGGCCTGGGGTCGGCTCGTAGCGGTCGGCAATGATCTGGGGTGTGCGGGTGAAGCGCCGTACTGCGGACCCGGTGGGTGGCACTGCGAGGCCGTTGTTCTCGCAGATCCACCGGACCACTTGGCGCTCGCGGCCCAGGTCGCCGAGATGGGTTAGGGCGCGGTCGGTGTCGGCGCCGATCAGCAGGTAGACCCGCGCGAACGGCGGGGTGCAGGTGGTCGGCATGTAGGGCTCGGTTGGCGGGGCGGCCGCGATCCGGGCAGCGAGGTCGTCAACGGACGCATCGGACGCGCCGAGCGTGGCCCACCAGTAGTCCGGCCAGCCCCGGCTGGTCAGCTGCCCGAGCGCCGCGTCGTCGAACAGCGCCACGTGATCCGCCCACGGCCGCAGCGACTCCGGCTCCCATTCGGCCATGGCCCGCAGGTCGTAGTTGCCCTCGCCGTTCCCCGCCAGGATGAACCGCGCGTAGGACCGGCGCTGCACGGGTGTCGCGTCAAATACGTACTCCACGTCACCGCCCGTGGTGCCGATCGCTCGGTCATACCAGCTTTCGGTGGGATGCGGGAGAAATCTGTCAGCCGGATTCACCCGATAGTTGTACAGGAGGCCCCCAGATATGCGTCCCGTGCGTCCACAGTGAACCTCGACCCCCTCCCGTACGTCCTTCTCAGCACAGGTTGACCGAGGTGGGAGGGGCGGGCCATGGGGAGGAAGGCACGGGTCCTGGGGCCGGTGGTGGCGTTGGTCGTCGCTGTGGTCGCCGTGATCGTGATGCAGGTTCGCCAACCCACCACAGTGGCCGGCAGCCCGACCGGCACCACGCCGAACACGCCCTCGCCCGCGGCGGCGCTCCCGCCCAACACCGACCCGGTACCGAGCAGCACCCCCGACTGGATGCACCCGTTGAAGCCGGGCGAGAAACCGCCGCAGTTCGTGCTGTTCTCCTTTGACGGCGCCGGATCGCACGAGCACTGGCAGCGGATGCTGGACATCAGCCAGAAGTCGAACGCCACCTTCAGCGGGTTCCTCACCGGCATCTACCTGCTGCCGGGCGACCAACGCGGTCAGTACACCGGACCGGGGCACGCGCCCGGCGCCTCCTCGGTCGGGTTCGGTGGGTCGCAACAGGAAGTGCGCACCCGCATCGACGACCTGAACACCGCGCTGGACCGCGGAATGGAGATCGGCACCCACTACAACGGCCACTTTTGCCGAGGCGCGGAGCCCAGCGTCGGCCGGTGGGACGCCAACGGCTGGCGGCAGGAGCTGACCGAGTTCTTCACCTTCTTCGACCAGGCCACCAAACAAGGCCTGCGGGTCGACCCGTCCAGTGTGAAAGGCGGCCGGACACCGTGCCTTGAGGGCCGGTTCGACGTGCTGTTCCCGGTCCTGGCCGAGCGTGGGATGACCTACGACTCCAGCAAAGTCTCCGACGGCCTGGCCTGGCCGCGGCAGGAAGACGGCGGGATCTGGGAGTTCCGGATGCCGATCGTGCGGGTCCCGGCGCTGAACCGGAAAGTCATCATGATGGACTACAACCTCTGGTTCTCGCTCAACCAAGCCAAAGAAGACGCCTCCCGGCGTGCCGAGTTCACCGAGATCACGCTGAACACCTACCGCGCCGCCTACAACGCCGCCCTGCAAGGCAACCGAGCGCCCATGGTGATCGGCAATCACTTCAACGACTGGGCCGGCGGCGCCTTCGCCTCGGCCGTCGAGAAGTTCATGCCCGAGGTGTGCACCAAGCCCGAGACGGTCTGCACGACCTACTCGCAGGTGATCAAGTGGATGCGGATGCAGCCCGCCGAGGTGCTCGCCGCGTTGCAGAAGCAGCCCAACGCGCAGTCCTAAAGTGGCGGCAGGCCGTACTTTTCCGGGTTGCGCCGGACCTGATCGGCGATGTCGACGCCCGCGTTGTGTTCATTGTGGACGAACGGGACGATCGGCGCGCCGACGTCCGGGTTGACGAAGTACATGATCGAGATGCGGCGGTCCAGCCGGTGGTTGCGGACCTGGTGGTACACCGGGTCGACCGCGCCGCCAGTCATCGCGGTCAGCACGCTACCGGCCATGACGAGCACCTCGTCCTTCTCGGTCCGCGGTGCCGAGATGCGTTGTCCATCAACGATTTCCAGGCCGGGGCCGTCCGCGGTGAGCAAGGTGATCAGATGGCCGTCCTCGTGACAGTCCTGCAGCAGGTCTCGGGTCTCGTCGGTGGAACGGTAGTTGTTGATCTGGATGTGTGAGGATTTCCGGAAACTCAGGGTGTTCTCGGCGCCGAAGTGGGCGGCTACCGTGTCCAGCACCAGTTGCGCCGCGTCGCTCACCTGGTCCCAGTAGGCGCGCAGTGCGCCGAGGAAGTCGCCGATCAGCTCCCGGTGCGGCACCAGCGCGGGATCATCCGACCAGTACGTGAAGACCTCGTTGAGGTCGGGGCGATCCGGCGTGCTGCCGTACTCGTGGCCCTGCGCCCGGTATCCGAAGTTCCAGTCGGCGGTGCTGTGCCGGAGTTTGGCGTCGATCGACCGGTCGAAGAACGCGCGTGCCTGCTGGAAAAGCCGGTCCTGCCCGGGAAGTTCGAGCACGGTCAGGCCACGAGCGGCCAGGTCCGCCCAGATCAGGTCCCCCATGATCACCCATCCTAGCGTCCTTGACACGCGTTCACGCCATTCATACATTCAGTGTCACTTTGTATGATTGACGGGTGGGAGGCGGTCCGGATGGGGCTCGGCAGGAGTGCCGTTGTGCTGGGCGGGAGTGCCGCGGGTCTGTGCGCCGCGGGGGCGCTTGCCCCGCACTTCGACCAGGTGCTGGTGCTGGAACGCGATGAGCTTCCCGCCGAGGCCGAGCACCGGCGGGGCGTCCCGCAGAGCAAGCACCCGCACTTCCTGCTGAACTCCGGCCGACGCGCGATCGGCAAGTTGTTCCCGGGGTTCGAGGAGGACCTGATCGCCGCGGGCGGGCTGCATCTGATGCCGTCGCTGGACGCCGCCTACCTCGATGGTGATGGCTGGGCCGCCCGCAAACGCAGCTCGATGACCATGATCTACAGCTCGCGGATCCTCATCGAACGCGTGCTGCGGGACAAGGTCCGCGAACTGCCCAACGTCGTCATCCGGGAAGGCGTCACGGTCACCGGCCTGACCGTCCGCAATGGACAGATCACCGGGGTCGACTTCGCTGCCGAGCACGTCGACGCCGACTTCGTGGTGGACGCGATGGGCCGTGGTTCGTCGGTCGGCACGTGGCTGGTGGCGGCGGGCTGGCCCGAACCCGAGGTGCGGACCCTCGACGCCAAGGTCACCTACACCTCACGCTGGTACGCCCTGCCCACCGAGCGTCCCGCCTCCTGGTGGTGGCAGCACCTGGTGATCATGCCGACCCTCGACAAGCGCGAACACCCCGCCGAGCACGAGTTCCTGGTCAACTTCTTCCCGATCGAGGGCAACCGCGTCATCGCCTGCATGGGCTCGTGGGGGATCGACATGCCCCGCACCAGCGACACGTTCGTCGAGTCCGCCCGCCGGGTGCGCACGCCGTTGTTCGCCGCGGCGATGGACGAGTGCGCCGCCACCTCGGAAGTGCACCTGACCCGCTCGACCGGCAACAAGTGGCGCCGCTACGACCGGTGGGCGCGGCCGCCGCAGGGGCTGGCGTTCGTCGGCGACTCGATCTGCGCGTTCAATCCCTTCTACGCGCAGGGAATCAGTTCCGCGGCCGGTTCGGCGTTGCTGCTGCGCGAGCACCTCGCCCGGACCGGTCGGCTCGACGCGGGTTTCTCGGCCCGCTTCCTTGCGGCGCAACGCAAACTGCTGGACGTGCCGTGGCGGCTGGCGATGGCGCGTGACCAGGGCTACGCGTGCGCGGAGGGTACCGAGACGCTACCGGAGTGGCGGCGGCGGATCGTGGCGGCCATGTCCGGTCCGGCGTTCAGCCTCATCGTCGGCGCCGCACGGGAGTACGAGGTGGTCGACGAGCACTTCAGCAAAGTGTTCAACATGGACGAATCGCTGGGGCAGATGATGCGCAACCCCAAGGTGATCGCCGGTCTTGTGCGGTTCGGCATCCGGGCCGCCCTTGGGCGACGGCGGGTTCCGTACGGGTTCGACCCACAGACCGAACCGCCCGCGACCGACTACTCACCGACCCCCGCGGCTGCGCGATGAGCGCGGTCTGCGGGCCGGCCGCGGAGGCCGTCACCCGCGATCTCGGCTTCGACTGTCACGACGTGTCCCCCGTGATCTCGCTCCGGTTCCCTTGGCAGCTCGCGAACTGGACGATGCCGGTGCTCGAGGTGCTCATCATCGGCGGCGCGGTTTTCGCTCTGCTGCACGCGATCCGCCGGTACCGGGCGGGTGATCCGGTCAACCTGGCGCTGTGGTGGACCTCGCTGGTGTACCTCTTCGTGACCGAGCCGCCGCTGTACTTCCCGGAGTGGTTCGGGCTGGACAAGCTGTACGGGTTCATCTTCGCCCACAACCAGTTCACCGTGCAGTTCATGTGGGACCGGCTGCCGCTCTACATCGTCGCGTTCTACCCGGTGATCAGTCAGCTCGCCTACGAGCTGGTGCGGACGCTCGGGATCTTCCGGCGGGGCGCGCTGGTCGGTGCGGTGGCCGTGGCCTTTGCCTGCCAGGTGTTCTACGAGGTGTTCGACCACATCGGCCCGCAGCTGAAGTGGTGGGCCTGGAACATGGACAACTACCTGGTCAACCATCCCGCGCTGGACTCAGTGCCGATGAACAGCATGCTGTTGTTCGCGTCGGTGTCGATGGGCGCGATGACCTACCTGGTGGTGCGGCTCGCGCGGCGTGGACGGTCGTTCGTGCCGCGCGTTCTGGTGGCCGGTGTGCTCACGCCGCCGTCGATGGCGATCGCGGGGATCCCGTCGAGCCTGTTCGACGGCAACATCACCGCGCAGGCGTGGGTTCTCGGCGTCGAGCTGGCGCTGCTGTGGGTGGGTGGCGCGTGGATCGTCTGGTCGCAGCGCGAGCCCGGTGAGCCTTTGTCGGCGTTCGTGCGGTTCTATCCGGTCATTTATCTGGGTGTGATGGCGGTGTTCTGGATCAGTGCGCTGCCGTCGTACTCCAGCGCGGATCACGGCAGCGGACCTTACGCGCTCGCCTGCTTCGTCGGCGCCGGTCTGCTGCTGTACCGCATGCAACTCGCCCGCCGCACCGCGCCTGCCGCCGTTTGACCCGTCCTCATCAGGGAAGATAGCTCGCATGGGGCACCACGGCTGGCAGGGCAACCCGCCCGGCACGGAGGACGAGGCCCGGCGGCGGATCGTCGAGGCGGCCACGGCGTGCATCGACCGGTTCGGGCTGGCCAAGACCAGCCTGTCCGACGTCGCCGCCGAGGCGGGCGTAACGCGGCAGACCGTCTACCGGTACTTCCCGAGCCTGCCCGACATCCTGCGCGCGGTCGCCTTGGCCGGTGTCGAGGAGTTCGTGGTGCGGATGGAACGGCATCTGGCCACGTTCGGCAGCGCCGAGGAGGCCGCCGTCGAGTCCGTGGTGTTCGCCGTCCGGACCGTCCCCACCGAGCCCTACCTCGGCCTGCTCCTCCAGGCGGGCGAGGCCGACTTCTTCACCGCCGAGGTCACCTCTCCCCTCGCGTTCGCCCTCGGCGCCCGGATCCTGCGCAACCTCCCCATCGACTGGCCCGCGGCCGGCATCACCACCGACGACGACCTGCACGGCCTCGCCGAGATCCTGATGCGCCTGTTCCTCTCCTTCATGCAGTACCCCTCCACCCCTCCGCTCACCGACGACCGCCTCAGAGCCCTGGTCCGCCGCTGGATCGGCCCATCCCTCCGTTAGCGGAGATCGGCATGAGGGGCGGGGTGTTCCCTTCCGCAGCCTGGGAAACGCCCTTACGAGGCGGACTCGATCAGCACCGGTTCCTCCGTCACGGTGATGGTGTCGCCGGGGCTGATCGGGTCCGCGGTGCCGTCGAGGTGGCGGACGGCGGAGGTATGGGGACCGGCGGTGGTGACGGCGGATCCGGTGTCGGTCCACTGGATCGCGGCGTCGTAGGTGCGGCCGGGTTCGGTGATGGTGAACTCGCACGTCCAGACGTTGGGTGGGAGGTTGATGGCGGTGCCGTGGCCACAGGAGCGGCTTTGGGCGTGAGCGAGCCAGCGTTGGACCTGTTCGACGGCGAGGGCGGCGTCGGTCGGCACACCGCCGACCGCCTGCAGCACGATCGGGATCTTCGTGCCGCCCCAGTTGTAGAAGTACATCCGCTCGAGGTTGACCTTGCGCGCGTAGATGCCGACGAGGAAGAACCGCACCGCGTAGTCGCGGGCGCGGGTGGCGTCCAGCGGCGCCTGCAACGCGATCGAGTAGGTGGTGCCGGTGTTCCACAGCCGAGGGTGGATCCCGGCCTCGTGCATGACGTTGTCGATCTCGGTGGTCAGCTGCAGCATCGTCTCCGGCGGATCGGACGCGCTCTTCTGGAACAGCTTCACCCCGGCCACATCGCAGTACGCGTACCCGCCCAGCTCGGCGAACCGCTGCAAGAACGAGACACCCTCGGGCCCCACAGCTGACCCATGCCGGGACAGACCACGGTTGCCTTGGGGTCGATCGACCGGATCAGCGCACTGGCCCGGCGGGTCATCTCGACCAGGTTCTCCACGCTGCCCGCGTAGAACCGCCGGTCGTTGGCCAGCACCCACAACTCGTAGGCCTCGATCCGGCCCCGGTAACGCTCGACGAGGGTACGGACGAACAGGTCCCAGTCGGCCAGGTTGTCCGGCGGCGCGGCGGTCCCGTCGGGATAGGGCCCGGCCGGTCCGGTCGGGCTCGCCCACCGCGGGGTGCCGCCGAACACGAACAACGGCGGAACGCCCAGCCGTTCGGCGCCGCTCACCTGCCGCTCCAGCGCCGACCAGTCGAACTCGCCGGGCTGCCGCTGAACCTCCGACCAGCGCGTGCCACTGTCCCAGAACCGCACCGCGCCGACCTTGAACGCGGGCATGGCCCCGCTGCCGCTGTTGATCGTCACCCCGAACAACGTGCTCGGCACCGGCGCGGGCGGCAGCAACCACGCCGGGCCCGAGATCCGCTGTTGTCCAGGCGCGGGACTCACACCCGAGCCGCTGTCGCCTGAGGCCGCAGCCATGATCAAGATCGCCGCCAGCGCCACCGCGCCCAGCACCTGCAGACGCCGACCGCTGCGGGCCGGAACGGGCGCGGGCGGGACCGGCTCGGCCTCGGCGACGACCGGGGCACTGGTGGGCTCATCGGATGTCGTGGCGCACAGCCACAATCGGTGCAGCTGAACGAGATCCTGCCGGTCGGCGCCGCACACCAGCGCGATGCGTTCCAGCACCCCGAACTCCTTCGGCACGCTGGACCCGGTGCAGTACCGGTGCACGGTGGACCTGCTGAGGTTGGTGCGGCGCGCGATGCTCTCGTAACTGCGGCCGCTGCCGACCTTCAACCGTTCCAGCAGATCACCAAGGTCCCTTGAGCCGGAACCGCCTGCCATGAGTACCCCGCACATTCGATCAACCGGCCACCCGGGCCGCCGCCGGGTCTATCGACGGCCGGGCACCGGCCGTCACAGCTGTAGACGATCATGGCGCGTCCGCATAACGGCCACGCTGGTCGTTCACCGTGGATTCGCCGGGAATTGCTGCAAACGGACCAAGCCGTTCTCGAACAACGGCCGATACTGGCCAGGCCCCTCGTCCCCGGCACCGGTAGGCGGAGTTTCCATGGCAGAGGTCAATCGCAGGCGTTTCCTCCAGCTGGGCGGCAGCACGGCTGCCATATCGATGCTGTCCACCAGCATCGCCCGCGCGGCGGAGATACCCGCGGACCGGCGAACCGGGACGCTGCGGGACATCGAGCACATCGTGGTCCTCATGCAGGAGAACCGGTCGTTCGACCACTACTTCGGCACGTTGCGAGGGGTGCGCGGGTTCGGCGACCCGCGGCCGGTCACGCTGCCCAGCGGCAAGCCCGTGTGGAACCAGGCGGATGCCAACGGCCGGGAGATCCTGCCGTTCCGGCCGGACGCGGACAACCTCGGCCTGAAGTTCATCCAGGACCTGCCGCACGGCTGGAACGACACACACGCCGCCTGGAACCAGGGCAAGTACGACAAATGGGTACCCGCCAAGGGATCCACCACCATGGCGTACCTGACCCGCGCGGACATCCCGTTCCACTACGCGCTGGCCGACGCGTTCACGATCTGCGACTCCTACCACTGCTCGTTCATGGGCTCGACCGACCCGAACCGGTACTACATGTGGACCGGGTACACCGGCAACGACGGCAAGGGCGGCGGACCGGTCCTGGGCAACGACGAACGCGGCTACTCCTGGACGACCTACCCGGAGCGGCTGGAGAAGGCCGGGGTGTCGTGGAAGATCTACCAGGACGTCGGCGACGGCCTGGACGCGAACGGCGGCTGGGGCTGGATCGAGGACGCCTACCGCGGCAACTACGGCGACAACTCGTTGCTGTACTTCGACAACTATCGCAACGCCAAGCCCGGCGACCCGCTGTACGACAAGGCGCGCACCGGCACCAACGCCAAGCAGGGCCAGGGGTTGTTCGACATCCTCGCCGCCGATGTGAAGGCGGGCCGGCTGCCCAAGGTGTCCTGGGTGGTGGCGCCGGAAGCGTTCACCGAGCACCCGAACTGGCCGGTCAACTACGGCGCCTGGTACATCGCCCAGGTCCTGGACGCGCTCACCGCCGACCCCAAGGTGTGGAGCAAGACCGCGCTGCTGATCACCTACGACGAGAACGACGGGTTCTTCGACCACATCGTCCCGCCCTACCCGGCCCAGGGCGCGTCCACCGTGGACACCACCGGTGAGGTCTACGCGGGCGACGCCTCGCGCCCGGCCGGCCCCTACGGTCTGGGCCAGCGGGTGCCGATGCTCGTGGTCTCGCCGTGGAGCAAGGGCGGCTGGGTCAACTCCGAGGTGTTCGACCACACCTCGATCATCCGGTTCATCGAGCGCCGGTTCGGCGTGGCCGAGCCGAACATCTCGCCGTGGCGGCGGGCCGTGTGCGGCGACCTCACCTCGGCGTTCGACTTCACCGGCGCCGACACCCACGTGCCCCACCTGCCCGACACCGCCGGGTACGAGCCGCCGGACCGCGTCCGGCACCCGGACTACGTGCCCGCCGTGCCGGCCAACCCGAGGCTGCCCAAGCAGGAACGCGGTCTGCGTCCGGCCCGGCCGTTGCCCTACAACCCGGCCGCGGACGCTCAGGTCGCCAAGGACCGGCTGAAGCTCACGTTCGCCAGCAACGGCCCGGCGGCGACCTCGTTCTACGTCACCTCGAGGTCCAACCCGAACGGGCCGTGGACGTACACCGCGGGCGGCGGCCGGATCCTGTCCGCCGGACTGGCCACCGGCTCGACACCCTACGACTTCACCGCCCACGGGCCGAACGGTTTCCTGCGTCAGTTCAAGGGAACCGGCGCCGGGCCCGAGGTCGCCGCCACCCACGACGCCAACGAGGTCCGGCTCGTGCTGACCAACCCGACCTCGGCCACCGTCCGGCTGACCATCGCGAACGCCTACGACCGCCACCGCCCGGACACCCGCGTCCTGCGGCCCGGCGACCGCGTGGTCGCGACCGTGAACTGCCGCGGCAGCAACAACTGGTACGACATCACGGTGACCAGCGACCGGCACGCCCAGTTCCTGCGCCGTCTGGCCGGGCACGTGGAGAACGGCTGCGCGAGCACGAGCGACCCGGCCATCGGGTGACCCGATCGGGCCGTGTTCCGGGACGTCCCGGAACACGGCCTGGGTCAGCAAAGGCCTTGCGGGAACTGGTTGATCGCCCTGGCGGACACCACCGGGTCCCGCAACATCCACCAGTGGCCGAGCCCGTCGAGCACCGCCAGCTGAGCGCCCGCTCGCCCAGCCGCGCGGCGGCGGGTCCGACTGTCCACAGTCAACCCAGCCGTGGGTTCACCCGGCAGTTGGTGTGCAGGTATCGCGCGTGGCCGTCGGCGAACTCGTAGATCGCGACGGTCTGGGTGTCCTCCAGCGCATCCGCGGGTGGCATCAGGAAATGCGACTCGCTCACCGGGAGCAGTTCGTATTTCATCCGGTCGGGTTTCTGGAGGAACTCGGCATGCATCGGGTCGATCGCCAATGTCAGGTGCAGCTTTCCGCCGTCGGCCGTGACCTCGTACCGGGCACCGGGGCGGCCGTAGACGCCTTCGTACCTCGACAGGTCGAGCTTCAGCGTCGGGTCGGGTGCGGGCAGCTCCGGGATTCCGTACTCGGCGAACACCTTGCGGGCAAAGCCTTCCCGCGGTCCGCCGTTGGTCAGCACCACGATCGCCGTGTCCTCGTCCGGGAGGATACGCAGTCGCGCGTTCTGGCCGATCGTGCTGCCGTCGCTGGCGTACACCGTTTCGCCGTTCCAGTCGCACACGATCAGGCCCAGCGCCCACTGTGGCCCGAACATGTACGGGTCCGGGATGGGCACCCGCGAAGTCATCATTTCGCCGACGCTGCCCGCGCTGACGATCTGCTTGCCGTTCGGCGCCATGCCTTCGTTGAGCAGAACGTGGGCCATGGTCAGGACTTCGCTTGTGGTCGAAGTGATGCCGCCGCCGGGGCCGAACGCTCGGGGCAGGTAGTCCACCGGGGTGATGATCGGGCCTTCGTCCAGCGACCGGATCAGATGCCCTGTGGCGGCGCGGGTTTCGTCCACCTGTTCGCGCCAGGTGCTCGTGCTGGACAGTCCCATGGGGTCGAAGAGGCGGTTCCGCATGATGTCGTCCCAGCGGCTGCCGTCCTGGACCTCCAGGATCCGCGCCAGAATCGCGTACCCCAGCGCCGCACTGTAGCCGTGGGTGTGGCCGAGTGGGAACACCTGGGGTGCGTCGGCGATGTTCTCGACCATGCGCTGGTAGACGTCGGCGCCTTCGCCGGGGTCGCCGTGGGCCTCCTCGATTCCGTTGGTGTGGTTCAGCAATTGGCGTGGGGTGACGTTGGCGGTCGTCTCAGGATCGGCTACCCGGAAGCCGGGCAGGTAGGTCCGGACGGGTTCGTCCAGGTCGACTTTTCCTTCGTCCACCAGTTGCATGAACGCCAGCGCGGTCCAGGTCTTGGTCATCGAGCCGCATTGGTAGATGGTGTCGGTGGTCGCGGGTTGTCGCGTTCCCACGTTCGTGACGCCGACCGCGTATTCGGTGATCTGTCCTTTGTGGAGTACACCGATCGCGGCGCTGGGAATTCCGTACTCGGCGAGCAGTTCGGCGATCCGGGTCATCGCGGGAGACCCACCGCGTTTGCGGCGTCCGCTTCGAAGTACTCCGTTGTCGCGTAAGCACCCGCGTGTGCCTCGAAGAACTCGCGGACGTCGTCGACGGAGTCGTGGACGATGACGTTCACCGCCTTCGCCCCACCCTTGCTCGCGACCGCCAGCTTCCAGGTGGCGTCCTTGGGGAGCTTGCCATGCGCCTTCTTCAGGCCGCTCCAGAACTTGCCTTCGTCCGACACGGTCGACACGACCAGCACGTGCATCATGGTTCCTCCCTTTCCAGATGAACGAAAGCTACGTTGCGTTTCATAACACGTCAACGCCGTTGGGATCAGAAATGGCTGTGTGACAGCAATCGTTGCAACAGAATTGTGAGTGAATGCAACTCGCTGTTTTTGGTCGTTGCACTGTAGTGTGCGTGAACGCAAAGGAGGTGTGCCGATGCCGGGTGGCAGGCTGACCCATGGGGACCGCACGCAGATCGCGGTGTGGCTCGCCGAGGGGCTCGGGTACGCCGAGATCGGCCGGCGCCTGGGCCGTCCGACGTCCACGATCAGCCGCGAGGTCGCCCGCAACAGCGCGGGCGCGTACCTGGCCGACGCCGCTCAACAAGCCGCCGGTCATCGCGCCCGCCGCCGTAAGCCCGCCCGGCCTGCCGCTGATGGGCAACCCGCCGAAGCGGACTTCGTGGACCGGTTCGCTGGGTTGCTCGCCGCGACGGGCATGCCGCGGATGACCTCCCGGGTGTTCGTCTGCCTGCTGACCGCCGACACCAGCGGTCTCACCTCCGCCGACCTCGTGCGGGCGCTGCAGGTCAGCCCGGCGTCGGTCTCCAAGTCCATCGGCTACCTCGAGGACATGGAGTTGGTTGTGCGCCACCAGGATCCGGGCCGGCGGCGCGAGCGGTACCTGATCGACGATGACGTCTGGCTCCGCGCGTGGCAGGCCGACACCGGCGCCCATGGCCAGCTCGCGACCGCCGCACACGAGGGCATCGAGATCTTCGGCGCCGCCACCGCCGCCGGTGCCCGCCTGAGGCGGATGGGCCAGTTCTTCGCACGCCTCAGCGAACAGATGAGCGGCAGCACCCTCGCCGAACCCATCGTCTACGACGCATTGACCGTAATCGCGGCACTTGTGCACGTCAGTCGACCGTGCACTGTGGACAGACTGGCCACCGCGCTCGAATGGCCCAACGAGCGGGTAACCGCCGCCCTGGACGCGATCCAGTGCAAACCAGCTCTCGCCGACCCCCTTGCCCTGCACCCCACCGCCCCCGGCACCTACACCCTCATCGCGCGACCGGATCGCCTGAGCCCCGCCCAACGGAACGCGCTCACACCGCCCCGGTAGTGCGTGCCAGATCAACGTCGTCGGGGATGCGGATGGCGATCTCGCCGCCCAGTTCCGCGCCCCCGGTCAGGTCGAGGTTGTCGCCGCTCCAGAACCGTCCTGCGTCGTACCAGTTCGGGCGGCGCCCAGGCGGCAGCAGCCCCATGCCGGCGTACGTGGTCGCCACGATCTCCGCACAGAAGGCGGATTCCAGGTTGACGTCCCGCTTTCTCGGGGATGGCAGTCGTCCGGCCAGCCATCGGGTCGCCAGCCGGCTGGTCGAGGGGAACGGGGTGCCGTCCAGCCGGGCGATGGTCCGCAGGACGGCGTCTTCCATGTCCTTGGTCACGGGTTTGGTGAGCTGACGCAGCCACGCCTGCTGACGATATTTCGTGGCCCACACGAGCACGGCTCTGCGCAGGTCGTGCAGTTGGGCTCCGCGTTGATGGGTGCCCGTCCACATGTCCGGCAGGGACTTACCGAGCTCCGCGTGCCACATGAGCGGTGGCATGTCCTCGATCACCACGGCCATGCCGACGTGGTTGACCGGGCTGTTGGTCACGACCCGGATGGTCCGGTCCGCGGCGGTGTGCCCGCGGAACAGCCACACGTCGCCGGTACGGGTGATGCTTACGGCTTCGTCGAGATCCATCTGGGCGGCCGGCACGGTGCTAGCGTAGGCAAGTGCGTTGGTGGAAGATAGCCGGCCTGGCCGGCCTGGCCGGTGTCGCGGCAACCGGAGTGGTGATCGCCCGCGAACAGCGGCGGCGCCGCGCCTACACGCCTGATGAGATCCGCGAACGACTGCACGCTCGTCTCGCCGAATCAGCGGACAACAGCGCGACCGGAGATCGGTGACTTCAGACCTCGTTCACGGACACGGTGTCCACTGTGGACCTTCGGACGATCACCAGCCCATCGACGACCACCGCTAGCTCGGCGACCACAATGGCCGCGAAGACGTAACCCGTGCCCGCACCGGCGGTGAAGTCCCCGCGCCGCACGATGGCGGCGATCGCGATCAGGACCAGCATGACGGCTTGGACCTCGAGCTGGAGGCGCACCCGCGAGGCGCGGCCGTCCATCGCGATCAGCACGTTCGCCAGACCCAGCGCGTACACCGCGGCCAGGGTCCGCGCGGTCAGCGGCGTGACCATCCACGGCCACATCGTCGCCAGCCAGTCCGGGGCGAGGAACAACCCGGCCGCCAGCAGCAGCTCGGCCACGCCGGACGCGCCCAGCACGATCCGGATGACCTGCGGCAGCCTGGGGCCGGTGGCGACGTCCTCAGCGGTCTGAGCGTTGATCGCGGCCACCGCCACCACCAGGAACGGGGTGGTGAAGTACAGCGCCGCCCACGCGATGAACGAGATGTGCCCGTGGGTGAACTTCTCCCAGTGCAGCACCGTCGTGACACCCAGCATGGACGCGAACAACGCGACCGGCGGGAACCCCAGCGCGACCGCCGACCACGTCCTGGCCATCGCCACCCGCACGAAGAAGAACGCACCCCCGATGTACACCGCCGCCAGCAGCATCGCCGTCAGCGGCGGCCGGATCCCCCACGCGAACAGCTCCAGCGTCCGGGTGGGCATCAGGTAGCAGATGACGAACGCCGCCACCAGGAACGGCACGATCACCACCGCGAGCACCCTGGTCGCCGGCCGCACGCGATCGGCCCCGGTAGCCGATGCCCTGCTGGCCAACGCGTGCTCCTCACCGGTAGCCCCGACCGGCTCTCAGTATGCGCCCGCCGAACCACTGTGGACGGTCACGATCCTGCCTCCATCCGGCCCCGGGCCAATCCGTCGCGAGTCCTTCACCGAATAGCCACGAACGGAGTAGTAACTTCGCCGAACGGGTACCTGGACCTGGCGCAGGCCCGATCGCTAGGAGGCTTATGTTCACCCGACGTCTCGCCCTGCCGGTGACCGTCGTCGCCCTACTGGTGTCCGGATGTGTGGCGGAGTCGGCTCCGGGTAAGGGACCGGCGCCGAAGGCTGCTGCCTCGGACACCCTGGTCCCGGTGACGGTGACGGTCCCCGATGGCATGAACACGGCGCCGTTCAACGTCACCCGCAAGGCGCTCGTGCCGCAGGGGTGGACGATGTCGGTGTTCGCGCGGGTACCGACCGCGCGGCTGCCCGCGTGGGCGCCGGACGGGACGTTGCTGGTGTCCGTCCCCGGGAACGGCAAGGTGGTCCGGTTGACGCCCGACGGGCAGGGGCGGGCGACCGTGTCCACCCTGTTGTCCGGCCAGAACCAGCCGCACGGGCTCACGTTCGTGGACTCGACGCTGTACGTGGCCCAGAGCGACCGGGTGGACAAATACACCTACGCCAACGGGGCGGCGAAGGACCCGCGGCCGGTGGTCACCGGCCTGCCCGACGCCAAGAGCCCGGACCTGGGCGGGAAGTACGCGCACGCGCTGAAGAGCGTCGCCGTGGGCAAGGACGGATCGGTCTACGTGTCCGTCGGGTCCACCGGCAACATCTCCGCCGAAGACCTCACGGCGAACCCGCCGAGGGCCTCGATCCTGCGCATTCCGCCTGGCGGCGGGGCGCCGCAGCCGTTCGCCGTGGGTGTCCGCAACGGCACCGGCCTGGCGATCGCCCCGGACGGCGCGGTGTGGACCGCGGTGAACAACCGGGACAACATCCAGTACCCGTTCGACAAGCCCTACGGCGACGACACGGGCTCGTCGAAGGGCAAGGTCATCCCCGACTACGTGCGTGATCACCCGGTCGAGCCGGTCGCGAAGCTCACCGCCGGCCGCAACCTGGGCTGGCCGTACTGCAACCCGGACGCCGACGTCGATCCCGGTGTCCGCGGCAGCGCGCAGGACCTCTCCGACGTGCCGTTCGACCTGGACGTCGAGATGAACCCCGATGGCAGCAAGCTCGACTGCAGCAAGCTGCCCAGGATCGAGCAGTCCCTCGGCGGGCATTCCGCGCCGCTGGGCCTGTCGTTCGTCGACGGCGGACTGCCCGGCGACTACGCCCACGGCGCCCTGATCGGGGTCCACGGCTCGTGGAACGCCTCCCCGCCGCGCGCGCCGGAAGTGTCGTTCCTGCCCTGGAAGGACGGCGAGCTGGGTGTGCAGCAGACGTTGGTCGGCGGGTTCCAGGCCGCCGACGGGTCCCGGTGGGGCCGCCCGGTCGGTGCGGTGATCGGACCGGACAAGGCCGTGTACATCACCGACGACCAGGCCGGCGCCGTGTACCGGCTGGCGCCGCCTAGCTCGTGACGAAGGTGATGTCGGGCACGGACCGCAGCTCGGTGAACCGCAGCGGTCCGTGCAGCAGCTCCCGCACTTCAAGGTGGCCGCCGACTGTGGAGATCAGCGCCCAGAAGCTCCTCGGCCTCACTCCGCGCACTGTCGAGCAGTGGCTGGCGGACGTGCACGCCTGAGCTACGAGACGGCTTCCAGCGGCAGGTCGTTGCCGCGCCAGGTGGCCGCCAGTTCCTGGAGCGGCAGGTTGAGCGCCTCGCCGAGGCAGACGACCGTGCCGAACCCGGGCGAGGGCAGCCGGCCGGTCTCGATCTTGCGCAGGGTCTCCGGCGAGATGCCGGCCGCGTTCGCGACCTCAGTCAGGTCGCGACCCGCTCGCGCGCGGCGCAGCAGGGCGCCGAGACGCTTGCCGGCTTCGATCTGCTCGGGGGTGAGCGGCTGGCGGACCATGCTCACAGGGTAGGACTGGTATTACTATCCCGGCAAGTGCTACGGTGACGGTATAGTAATACCGGCACCCTGTGACGTGAGGTTTTCGTGATCGAACTGAAGACGCCTGCGGAGATCCAGCGCATGCACGTGGCCGGGCGTTTCGTCGCCGAGGTGCTCACCGAGGTCGGCCGGCTCGCCGACGTCGGGGTCAACCTCCTCGACCTGGAACGTCACGTGCGCGGCATGATCAAACGGCGTGGCGCCGAGTCGTGCTACTGGGACTACGCGCCGTCGTTCGGCAAGGGCCCGTTCCGCAACGTCATCTGCCTGTCGGTCAACGACGCCGTCCTGCACGGCCTCCCCCACGACTACACACTGCGCGACGGCGACGTGCTCACCGCGGACCTCGCGGTCGGCATCGACGGCTGGGTCGCCGACTCCGCGCGCACGGTCATCGTCGGCACCCCCGCCGAGGAGGACCTGCGGATCATCCGCGCCACCGAGGAAGCCCTCGAAGCCGCGATCGAGGTGGCGCGCCCCGGCAACCGCCTGGGTGACATCTCCGCGGCCATCTACGCGGTCGCCGACGGCTACGGCTACCCGGTCAACACCGAGTTCGGCGGTCACGGCATCGGCCGCACCATGCACGAGGCGCCCCACGTCGCCAACAAGGGCCGGGCCGGGCGCGGCCTGACCCTGCGGCCGGGTCTCACCCTCGCCCTCGAACCCTGGCTCGCCCGCACCACCGACCAGATCGTCTACGACCCCGACGGCTGGACCATCCGCTCGGCCGACGGCTCCCGCACCGCCCACTCCGAACACACCGTCGCCATCACCGAGGACGCCCCGCTGGTCCTCACCCGCCGCGAATCGGAAACGCGGTGATCCGGCCGGCCATCAGTCCACAAAGGACGCTTAGCCGCCGGAGAGCAACCTGGACTTCAACCGGTCGAACTCATCGCGGGTGAGCAGGCCCTGCTCCAGCAGCATCGACGCGTCCTTGAGCTGCGCGATGATCGAGGTGGCGTCCGGGCCTTGCGGCGACGGGCTGTTCGCCGCGGTTGACGCGAGCACTTCCCTGATTCTGCCGAGCACCGGCGACAGGTCGATGCGCAGCTGGCCGGGTTCGGTCTTGGTGTGGAGAAAGAACAGTTCCGAGTCCGTGGTCCGCATGGAGAGCACAGTCTTGACGACGCTGCGAGTTCCGGCCGCCTTCAGCCCGGCCGAGATCACGCTTTCCGCCGCATTCAGGATGTTGTCGCTGATCCCCGTCTGGGTGGCCCGGATAGCCGTGCCGATGATCTTTCCCGCGGAGTCGGCGAACGGGTTGGTCGACTGGGTCACTCCTGGCCCGGTTATCTGGATATTCGTGAAGGTGTCGTAGTTCAGGCGGCCCAGTGTGTGCGTTGTCCCGACGGCGAACACTGTCAGGCTGTCGGTCATGAATCGCAGATCGTAGGCGGATTTCAAGGTCAGGTCCGCGGCCGGTGTGTAGCCACCCAGGAAGATCGACTCGCTCAGCAGTAGTCGCGTGTTCTGTTCCAGCTCCAGGCGAAGCTTCTGGTCGTCCGATCGAAGCTGATACCTGGCCGCGTTGCGTGCGACGTTCTTGCGACATCTGTCGAATTCCCGCGGATCGAGGGCGGCGAGGGTTCGCCACACGCCCAGCCAGCCCGCTTCGGTGAGCGGGAAGTAGTCGGACACGATCTTCTCGAACCCGAGCGAGGAGTTGCGGGCGACGACCAGGCCGGGGCCGCCCTTCTTCGCCGGCCGATCCCGGCAGAAGACGTAGTACTTGCCGTTCGGGTCGCTGTAGCTGAGGAGGTTCCCCAGTTCCGGAAGGCCGAGCGCCGGGTACGGCGGAATGTCGTGCGATGCCATTGTGTGGGTTATTTGGCGCGGTCGGCGGTGCGGGTGACTCCGTCCACAATGGTCGGCCAGATCGCGCGCGGCAGGTCGTGCCCCATGCCGGGCACCAGGATCAGCTCGGCACCGGGGATCGCCCGCGCGGTCGCCTTGCCGCCGGAGACGTGCACCAGCGGGTCGCGCTTGCCGTGGATCACCAGCGCCGGGATCCGCAGTTTCCGCAGCTGCGGGGTTCGGTCCGTCGCGGAGGTGACGGCCACCAGTTGCCGCAGGGTGCCGGCGCGGTTGATCCCGCGGTCGTAGGTGCGGCCGCTGCGTTCGCGCATTCTGGCTTCGTCAAAGGGAAAACCGGGTGAACCTATCCGCTTGAAGGTCGCGGTGGCCGCGGCGATGTAACCGTCGCGGTCGACCGCCTTGCCGTTCAGCAGCGCGAGCCCGACCAGTGGCTGCGGCCAGCCGACGAACCGGCCGCCAGTGGTCGACATGATCGACACCAGCGAACGGACCTTGGCCGGATGCCGGATCGCCAGGGTCTGCGCGATCATCCCGCCCAGCGACGCGCCGGTGACGTGCGCGGACTCGATGCCCAGGTGATCGAGCAGCCCGGCGGCGTCGTCGGCCATGTCCGCCAACGAGTACGGCTGCTTGGCGCCCAGGAACGACCCGACGAGCGACGCCCGTCCGGTCATCGCCTGCGACCGTCCGCAGTCACGGTTGTCGTAGCGGATCACGTGGAAACCGCGGTCGGCCAGCAGCCCGCAGAGTTCCTCGTCCCACCAGATCATCGGCCCGCCCAGGCCCATGATCATCAGCAGTGGCCGGCCACCGGGGTCGCCGATGGTCTCGTAACAGATCCGTATCCCGTTGATGTCGGCCATCTGCTCGCTCATCCCTCCGATTCTGCCGGATTTCCAGGCACTGACAAGATTCCATGCGGTAACGAGCATTGGACGCGTTGACCCCTTACGGTTAGGCTCCCGCTCGTCAGGGGCGCAAGCCCAGAGCGCTCCTTACTGGGGGAGAGACATGCTGGTCGACCGGCAGATCGTCAAGCTCGCCGTACCCGCGTTGGGTGTCCTTACCGCCGAACCGCTTTACCTTCTTGTCGACACCGCCGTGGTCGGGCACCTCGGCGCCGTTCCCCTCGCCGGCCTGTCGGTCGGCGCCATCGTGCTGGCCCAGATCGCCACCCAGATGTCGTTCCTGACCTTCGGCACCACCGCCCGGGCGGCCCGATTGCACGGCGCCGGCCGACGGGCCGATGCGGTCGCCGAAGGTGTGCAGGCGACGTGGTGCGCCGTGCTGATCGGCCTGGTGCTGCTCGTCGCCGGGCAACTGTTCGTCTCCCCCATCGCCCATGCCCTCACCGGGGACGTTCAGGCGGCGGATGCGGCCATCGGGTGGTTGCGGATCGCACTGTTCGGCGCACCGATGATCTTGATCACCATGGCGGGCAACGGCTGGATGCGCGGTGTACAGGACATGCGGCGGCCACTGCGGTTCGTGCTCGTGGGCAACGGGATCTCCGCTGCCCTGTGCCCGTTGCTGGTGCACGGCTTCGGCTGGGGGCTCAATGGTTCCGCCATCGCCAACGTCGCGGCGCAACTGATCTCCGCCGGCTTGTTCGTGCGGGCGCTGATCGCCGAGGGCGTTCCCCTCGCGCCCGTTGCGGCTGCCCTCAAGGCGCAGTTCGGCGTCGCCCGTGACCTGGTCCTGCTGGGCCTGGCGTTCCAGTCGTGCTGGATCTCCGCGACCGCCGTCGCCGCGCACACCTCAACGGCCGCGGTCGGTGCGCACCAGGTGGTGTTCCAGCTGTGGATGTTCCTGGCGCTCGTGCTCGACTCGCTGGCTGTGGCCGCGCAGGCGTTGATCGGCGCCGCACTCGGCGCGGACGACTCGGACCGCGCGCGCCGGGTGGCCTGGCAGGTGACTCGCAGCGGCCTCGCTTTCGGCACCGTGCTCGCCGTTCTGTTCGCGGCACTGGCCGAGGTCCTGCCACACGTGTTCACCAGCGACCCGGGCGTGCTCGCGGAAATCCCCAACGCCTGGTGGTTCTTCGTCGCGCTGCAACCCATCGGCGGTGTCGTGTTCGCTTTGGACGGTGTGCTGCTCGGCGCCGGCGACGCGGCGTACCTGCGCAACGCCACGATGGTCGCGGCCGCGCTCGGGTTTCTGCCGATCGTGTGGGCATCGTTGAGTTTCGGCTGGGGGCTGGCCGGGATCTGGTCAGGTCTCTCGGCGTTCCTGCTGGTCAGGATGGTCAGCGTGGTCTCCCGGCTGCGATCCGGCCGGTGGGCGGTCGTCGGCGCAGTCAGGGCGTGACCACGGCCGTCACGGTCCGTTCCAGCTGGATGATCCACGAGCCGCAGACACACCGGCGGTAGCTGACGACACCTTCGGACGTGCGGTGCTCGGAGGCGGGCAGTTCGTGTGCGGGCCACCCGCACTGAGGGCATCTGGTGATCACCAGCCCAGCCTGGTGTAATGGGTCAATGCAGTTCAACCCTTACGGCGGGCCCGCGGCGGAGCTGGCGGCCGCGCTGGTGAACGTCGGCAAGGACGTGACCGACCCGGCCGAGGCCGTGAGTTCGCTGTTCCGCCAGTACAACCGCGCGAACACCGTCGTCACCGACTCGGAAGCCGTGGAGATCCTGGCGTGGGCCGACCGGCTGTCCCCCGCTTTCGGTGAGCCGGATCTCGCCCGTTTGATTGACGTGGTCAACGGCCTGCTCGAGGACTCGGCAAGCCGCCCCTACATCTCCACCCACGACGGCCGCGCCCCTCACATCCACTACTCGGGCGAGCACGTCGGCGAGGTCGCACGGACCAAGGCGTTCACCGCCGCGGGCGTGGCGCATGTGCTGTGCCTGGATCCCGCGCGGCTGGGTCGGTGTGACGGGGTTGGGTGCGAGGTCGTGTACGTGGACACCTCACGCAATGGGCGGCGCCGGTTCTGTTCGACGCGATGCGCGACCCGCGTGTACGTGGCCGATCACCGCAGCCGCGTCGCCTCAGGCGGGTAAGCCGCCGTCACCACCATTTCCCTTTCGTCCTGTCGTCCGTCTCCGCGTCGTCGATCCGCGTTCGGTCGTGCCGGGTGTCCCTGAGATCCACACCGCGGAGGTGCGCCCCCTTGATGTCGGCCTCGTTGAGGTCCGCGAATCTGAAGCTCGCGTCCTGAAAATCGCCGTACGCCAGGTCGGCGCGCCACAGGATCGCCCTGGAGAAGTCCGCGCCGTGCGCGTAACTGAGGGCCAGGTTCGCACCAATGAGGTTCGCGTCGGCGAATTGCGCCCCGTCCATGACGCCGCAGATGGCGCCGAACTTTGCCAGGTTCGCGAACCTGAAGTCGGTATGGCTGCAGACGGTCGGCTTGGCTCCTGGTCTGGTGAAGGACTGGACGCCGGTGAAATCGGCCGCCCAGAACTCGGCGCTGCTGAGGTCGGCCGAGTAGAAGGCCGAGTTCGTCAGGTTGGCGCGGATGAAGTTGGCCTTGGTCAGGGTCGACCCATCGAACACCGCGCCGACGAGGCACGTCTCGTGCAGGTCGACAACGGCCTTCCGGTCTTGAGCCGCGTCCCGTCGGCTGATGACTGTCAACGCCGCCTGAACATCCGCGGGAATGCGTTGGTCCGGGCACGTCACTGGGGTTCTGAGTGTCTCGGGCGGTGCGGAGGGCGGGGTGTTGGTGCGGATGAAGGCGGTGAGGACCTCGATGATCGTGGGCTGGTCCCGCGGCGAGTCGTGGGCAAGGCGTTCCAGCGCATAGATTCCGCCGAGGCGGATCTGCAGGTGGTCGGCGCCCTGCCGGCCGATCTGCTCGACCGCCTTGCCGTACCGGTCGGTGAACTGGCCTTGCTCCACCACCGCGTTCTGCGACTGCGCGATGGCGACCTGGTCGCGGGTGGCGTTCAGCGACAGGCCGGTGAAGATCAAGGCGCCGACCGCCGTCAGGGCGGTGATCAGTGACGTCACCGCCGGCCAGTTCATCTGCCGCCGCCGGGATGGCTTGCGTGCAGCCGGTCGCAGGCTCGGTGTCCTGCGCACCTGGGTGACCACGACGCTGGGCACCAGCCTGCGGCGATGTCCTTTCACATCAGGCACTATCGACAGACCCTATGTGATCGTCACGTCTCGTCGGACAGCTCGGGTGAGTCGGCGAGGTCGACGCCGGGGCCGGGTGGTGGGGCGGTGGCGGCGGGGTCGTCGTCGTTGGCGGACATGGTGATCGGGCGGACGGGGGTGGGGCGGACCTGCAGGGGGCTCGGGACTTCCTTGCGGGCCACGGCTTCCGCGGCGCGCACGGCCTCGGCGACGCGGGGGTCGGTGGAGGTGTCGAACCAGCCCTTGATCTCGTCGTCGTCCTGTTCGGGGCGCGACATGGGGACTTCCTCTTTGGACGGTTCGTAGCGGAACACGCCGTCGTCGCCGGGGGCGCCGAGCATGCGGGCGAACCCTTCGAGGGCCTTGCCGTAGTCGGACGGCACGAGCCAGACCTTGTTGGCGTCGCCCTGCGCCATCTGCGGCAGGGTCTGCAAGTACTGGTACGCAAGGACTTCCGGCGTCGGCTTGCCGGCCTTGATCGCGGTGAACACCTTCTCGATCGCCTTGGCCTGGCCTTGGGCCTGCAGGTAGCGGGCTGCGCGTTCACCTTGGGCGCGCAGGATCCGGGACTGGCGCTCGGCCTCGGCGGCGAGGATGGCGGCCTGCTTGGCGCCCTCGGCGGACAGGATCTGGCTCTGTTTCTGGCCTTCCGCGGTCTTGATAGCCGCCTCGCGCTGCCCTTCCGCGGTCAGGATCATCGCGCGCTTCTCGCGGTCGGCGCGCATCTGCTTCTCCATCGAGTCCTGAATGGACGGCGGCGGGTCGATCGCCTTGAGCTCCACGCGGGCGACGCGGATACCCCAGCGGCCGGTGGCCTCGTCGAGCACGCCACGCAGCTGTGAGTTGATCTCGTCGCGGGAGGTGAGGGTCTCCTCGAGGCTCATGCCGCCGACCAGGTTGCGCAGCGTGGTGGTGGCCAGCTGCTCGACACCGACGATGTAGTTGGAGATCTCGTAGACCGCCGCGCGCGGCTCGGTGACCTGGAAGTACACGACGGTGTCGATGGACACGGTCAGGTTGTCCTGCGTGATCACCGGCTGCGGCGGGAAGGACACCACCTGCTCGCGCAGGTCGATGCGCGCGCGGACCCGGTCGAGGAACGGGGCGAGGAAGTTCAGCCCGGGCTCGGCGACCTTGGTGAACCGGCCGAGCCGTTCGATCACCGCGGCCTGCGCCTGCGGGATGACCAGGACGGACTTGACCACGACCGTCAGCACGAACACGACGATGACCACGACGAGGATGATCGTGATGGAGTCCAAGTCAGCTACCTCCACGATGCGCGGGGTTGGTGAGTTCTCTCTACTAGCTCCACGGCTCTCGCGCGCGTCATGGCTCGGGCGCCACGATCGCGGTCGCCCCGGAGATCTCCACGACGATCACCGCCGTGCCCTCCGGGAACGTCTCGGCCTCGCCGTGGTGTGCTCGCGCGGACCAGATCTCCCCGCCGATCTTGACCCGCCCCTGGTCGCCGTGCACCGGCACGACCACCGTCGCCTTGGCACCGATCAACGCCTGTGTGTTCGTCCGGATGTCCCGCGTCTGGTAGCGACGCAGCATCACCGGCCGTAACCCGGCCAGTAGGGCGACCGACACGATGGCGAACACGATCGTGGCCAGGACGGGTCCCGCGCCGAACGCGGCGGCCAGCGCTCCCCCCAGTGCACCCAGGCCGGTCATGAGCAACCACAGGCCCCCGGTCGCCATCTCGGCAGCGACCAGGATCAAGCCTGCGACCAACCACACCAGCCAGGCCGCCATCGCCACATCGTGTCACGCCGATCGCTGGATGTGATCAGCGTTCACCCGATCGCGCAGCCCCGGGGCTACGCCGCCTTGCGGGGCATCAGCGCGACGAGCGGGAGGCTGAGGACGGTGAGGGCCAGCACGACGATGAGCGTGACTTTCATGGCGTGGTCCACTCCGGCGGCCGTGGCCTGGAAGAAGATCGACGTGACCGCGGCCGAGCCGATCGCCGAGGCGAGTTGCTGGATCGAGCTGAACGAGCCGCTGGCGCTGCCGGCCTCGTCAGGTTTCGCGTCGCCCAGAGCGACGGTGGGGATGGTCGCGAAGCTGAGGCCGATGCCGACACCGATGACGAAGAACGCGGGGGCCAGCGCCCAGAGGTTCGTCCCGGCGGAGGCGACCAGGACCAGGACCCAGCCGCAGCCGAGAAGGTCGACGGTGAGGCCGATGAACACGAGCCGGCGGCCGAACTTGGCGACCAGGCCACCCATCGCGGCGAACCCGGCGGCGACGAGCCCCAGGGTGAGCGGCACCAGCCCAAATGAGGTGTCCTTCGGGCTGACGTGCAGACCTTCCTGCAGGAACAGCGACAGCACGAACAGCAGACCGGAGCCGGCGGCGACCGCGACCAGGCACACGACCAGTCCGGACGTGAAACCGCGGTTCTTCATCAGCGAGGGCGTGATGAGCGGATGGGTCGCGGTGCGCTGGCGGTAGACGAAGGCGGCGAAGAACAGGACGCCGACGGCGATCGACGCGATGGGCAGGGCGCTCCAGCCGTTGGTCGAGCCCTCGATCAGGCCGTACAGCAACCCGAGCATGGTCACCGCGAGCAGCCCCGAGGCCCAGCCATCGATCACGGTGGACCGGTCGACGTCGTCGTCACGCGGCAGGATCCTGACGGCCATGACCAGTCCGGCAACGCCAAGGATGATGTTGATCAGGAAGATCGGCCGCCAGGACAGCCCGAACACATCGGCGCTGATCACGAATCCGGCCAGGACCGGGCCGCCGACGCTGGAGAGCCCGAGCACCGGGCCGAACAGCCCGAACGCCTTGGCGAGCATGCCGCGGTCGAATGCTTTGGTCATGATCGCCATGCCTTGCGGGATGAGCAGCGCCCCGAACGCTCCCTGCGCGACCCGGGCGGCGATGAGCAGCGCAGGGCTGGATGCGAACCCGGCGACCGCCGACGCCACTGTGAACCCACCCATCCCGATCAGGAAAAGCCTGCGCTGACCGAACTTGTCACCCAACCGCCCGCCGACCACGAGCAACACGCCCATCGCGAGCATGTACGCCGGACCGAGCCACTTGATCAGGCTCTCCCCGCCGTTGAGCTCACCCGCGATCGTGGGAGCGGCGATGTTCGTGACCGTCGCATCGATCACGTCGAGAGCGTCGGCCAGCAGCACCAATCCCAGAATCGCCCACATCAGGCGACCGGAACGGCGGGCGGGCTCCGTCAAGGTAGTCATCGGGAAACGTCCTTCGCGGGTCCGTCGGCTCGCCCCTGCTGGGCGGCCTGTCACCGCTGCTACGAACACCCCCGACCCGATCCGACACCTCCTTCGAAATCTCTTCCCAAGAACTTCGTCAGGCAGCGGGTGGGAACACGTACAGCTTTTCCGGGGTGATCCGGACGATGACCCGCTCCGCCTCGGGCTCGGGCGGCGGCGTGGCGCCGCCCATGTAGGTGTTGTACATCTCGGTGAGCATCAGTTTGGCGGGGTCGTCGGTGATGGTGACGGTGCCACGGATCTCGACGTAGCGGCCGGGTTCCTTGCTGACCACGAGGAGGCTGACGCGGGGGTCGCGGGTCATGTTGCGGGTTTTGAGGCGGCCTTTGATGGTGCTGAACACGACGGTGTCGCCGTCGCGTTTGACGAAGATGACCGACGACTGTGGACGGCCGTCGGCGTTCGCGGTGGCGAGTACGGCGGTGTGCGGGCCGTCGAGCAGGGCCCGGGTATCAGCGGTGAGTTCCATGCCCATACAGACCCCGGGCGGAGCGTTCAGGAATCGGTGATGCCGACGAAGTCGATGAGCCGTTCCACGGAACCGATCAGCGGGGTCTCCAGATCGCGGAACCCCTTCACGCCCGCGAGGACCCGGCGCCAGCCGTCGGCGGGTTCGCCCCAGCCGAGCGCGGAGCAGATCCCCTCCTTCCACGGCACCCCGCGCGGAATCGTCGGCCACTGCTTGATCCCGACCGAGGCGGGTTTGACCGCCTGCCAGATGTCCACATAAGGGTGCCCCGTCACCAGGACGTTGGGATCGGTGACGGCGGCGACGATGCGGGATTCCTTGCTGCCGTCGACGAGGTGGTCGACCAGGACGCCGAGGCGGCGGTGCGGGGCGGTGCCGAACTCGGCGATGTCGGCGGCGAGGTTGTCGATGCCGTCGAGGGGTTCGACGACAATCCCTTCCACGCGGAGGTCGTGGCCCCACACGCGTTCGACCAGTTCGGCGTCGTGGATGCCCTCGACCCAGATCCGGCTCTCGCGGGCGGTGCGCGCCTTCAAACCCGCGACGCGCACGGAGCCGGACGCGGACATGGCGGGTTTTGCCGGTGCGGCAGCGGGTTTGACGAGGGTGACGGGTTTGCCGTCGACCAGGAACCCGGCCGGGACCATGGGGAACAGGCGGTGTTTGCCGTGCCGGTCCTCCAGCACGACGCTGCCCTGCTCGATGCGGACCACCGCGCCGCAGAACCCGCTCGCCGGGTCCTCGACCACCAGGCCCGGCTCGGCGGCCAGCTCCGGGATCACCCGCTTGGGTTTGCCCGAAAGGATGTCGCGGCCGTAGTTCTGTGATCGCACGCGTGGGACCGTACCGGTCTCAGCGGCACGGGCCCCGCGTCGGCGCGTTGGTCCGCGTGTCGACCGCGACATCGGGGATGTAGCCGGTGCCGACGAAGTCCCACAGGTCGGTCATGTACCCGTTGTACGGGTCGCGGGACATCTGGCCGCGGGTGGTGCAGAAGATCTCCGCGACCGAACCGCCGGGCAGGAACCCCACTTTGCGCGCGGTGAAATACGGCTGGTCGAACACCTCCGCGCCGATCGGCTTCACCTGTCCGGCGAATGGTTTCGTCGTTGTCGTCGTACGAGATGTAGTTGTGTGAGAAGACTTCGACGTGGTGCTTGCCGGGGAATCGCTTGTGTAATTCTTTGACGAATTCGTCGTGGTGGTCGTGGACGTTGTCCGGGACGTTGTTCCGGATGTCGGCGAAGTGGTGGTCGGTGGGTCCGACGAGGTGGGCGGGTCGGGCAGCTCCTGCCCGGCGGCGTGCCGGACCTGGTAGGTGAACGTGCTGATCCCCAACAGGATCAGGATGGACCCGACCAGCACACCGGCGACCCGCACCTTGCCCGCCGTCTCGGGAATGCGCGACTGCAGGAACACGAACTTCTTCCCGAGCACGCCCGCCATCAGCAGCACCACGCCGGCCAGGCCCAGTACGACGGGAAGGGAGAGATCCTTGAGGCTCAACGGCGTTTTCCCCTCGGGGCGCGATGCCGATATCCACACACTTCTCGTGTGTTCGCCGTGTTGCGTTACTTGTGCGAGTTCTGTGGCTATTTGTACTTACGCTGAACAGCCCTGTGGCACAGTGATCATCGTGCTGCCGAACGATCCGCCGGACTGGCTGCGGGGCTGGTGCCTGGACCATCTGGCCGGCGAACCCGCCGAGGTGCTCTTCCGGCTGCGCCAGATCTCGATGGTGTTCGGCCTGCGGCTGACCAACGGGGTGGAGGTCGTGGTCAAGGCCCGCGAGGACGACGGCCGGGCCGGGTCGTGTGTGGCGGCGCAGATGGTGTTGGCCGAGCGCGGATTTCCGTGCGCCCGGCCGCTCACACCCGTTGTCGGCGTGGGTGACCTGGCCGTGCACGCCGAGGAGTACCGGCCCGGCGGCGATGTGCTGTATGGAGACTCGCCGGACGTGGCCGTGCGCTACGCCGAAGTGTTCGCCTGGCTGATGACCGACCTGGCCGACGTGACAGTCGCGCCTCCGCTGCCTAGTCCACGCTGGTCACGGTGGGACCACACGGATCCCGGGGTGTGGCCGGCCATCGACTTCCTCGATGACCGCGACCAGAGCGCCGTGCCCGACTTCGTCGTCAACACGGCCGACCGGGTCCGCAAGCGGGTCCTGGCCGCCGGTTTGCCGTGCGTACTGGGCCACGCGGACTTCGAGGCACAGAACCTGCGATGGCACGGCGACCGGATCTGGACCGTGCACGACTGGGACAGCCTGGCCTGGCAACCCGAAGCGGCGTTGGCGGGACTGGCCAGTGGGGCGTTCGCGAACTCCGGGCAGCCCACGCTGGCACCGATCGAGAGTTCCGAGGCGTTCCTGGCGACCTATCAGGACGCCAGGGGCCGCGTGTTCACCGACGAGGAACTCGAGGTCGCCTGGGCGGCCAGCCTGTGGACCCCCGCTCACAACGCCCGATGGGAAGTACTCCACGGTGACGCCCCGGTCGCCGGAGACGCCCTGGAGGCCCAAGCCGCCGAACGCCTCCGCCGCGCGAATGCCTAGCCCTTCGTCGAGCCGGCGAGCATGCCGGACACCAGAGTCCGCTGGGAGAACACGAACAGCACGAGCACCGGCAGGATGGCGATGATGACCGCCAGCGCCAGCTCGGGGCTGGTGATGTTCAGGCCGCCGCCCGCCACCGGGTTGAACGCCGGGGTCGAGGAAAGCAGCTGGTTCAGGCCGACCTGCAGCGGGAACTGGTCGCTGTTGGGCAGCACGAGGTAGGGCAGGAAGAAGTTGTTCCAGTTGCCCACGAAGCTGAAGAACGCGACCAGCCCGGCCACCGGTTTGGCCAGCGGCAGGGCGATCCTGGTGAACACCTGCAGCTGCGAGCAGCCGTCGATCCGCGCGGCCTCGATGATCTCGCGGGGCAGGCTGGTGGCGAAGTAGATGTACACCAGGTACACGCCGAACGGGTAGAACGCCATCGGCAGCACCACCGACCAGATCGTGCCGATCAGCCCGAACTGGTTGAGTTCCAGGAACACCGGCAGCACGAGGGTGGCCGACGGCATGATCATCACGACCAGGGTGACCGCCAGCAGGGTCTTGCGGCCGCGGAAGTTCATCAGCGCCAACGCGTAACCCGCCGGGACGCTGACCAGCAGGGTGAGCACGAGGGTCAGCGCGGAGTAGATGGCGGAGTTGCGCAGCCACACCAGCAGCACCCCGTCCTGGAACGCGATCAGGTGCTGCCAGGCGGTGCCGATGTTGGCCAGCGACCCGAACGACAGCGGGCCGTCGTGGATCAGCTCGCCCGCGGTCTTGGTCGGGGCGAGCACCAGCCACAGCACGGGCACGACGAAGAACACCGCGAGCGCCAGCAGCAGCACCACGATCACCAGGCTGGCCGACTCGTGCGGCCGCTTCAGCCTGCTCAACATGGTCATGCCTCATCGTCCACGGTGAACAGATCCGAGCGGGACACCAGCACCCCGGCGCAGATCAGGCCCAGGGCCAGCAGGAACACAGAGATCGCGGCGGCGCCGTTGAAGTCGCCCTTCTGGAACGCGTACACGTAGGCCAGCTGGTTGGGCGACCAGGTGGGGCTCACCCGGCCCAGGGAGGCGGTCTGCAGCAGCTGGGGTTCGACGAACAGCTGGGTGCCCGCGGCGAACGCCAGGATGGTCATGTAGGCGATCCACTTGCGGATCATCGGGATCTGGATGTTCCATGCCGTGCGCCACGGTCCGGCACCGTCCATTCTGGCCGCTTCGAGCACCTCGTCGGGGATGTTGTTCAGCGCCCCGTACATCACGACCATCCAGCCGCCCGCGCCGGTCCAGAACGCGATCAGCACGAAGATCACCGGCAGGTCCCCCGGCGCCAGCACGGCCGCGAACGAGTCGAACCCCAAGGCGTGCAACAACCCCGAGGCCGGGCTGACGCCGGGGTCGAGCATGAACAGCCACACCAGCACGCTCGCCACCCCGGCCAGCGCGCCCGGCACGTAGTACAGGAACCGGAAGATCGCCGACAGTCCCGGCCGGATCCGCCCGCGCAGCACCACGGCCACCGCCACGGTCAGCACGACCAACGCGACCAGCCACATCACCAGGTACAGCGCGATGTTGAGGAACGCGGGCAGGAACCGGTAGTCCTGCGCGACTTTGACGAACTGGTTGAGCCCGGTGAACTGCCCGCGGTCGTTGGTCAGCGCCAGGTAGAACGCGTACACCGTCGGGAAGATGCCGAACGCGACCAGCAGCACCGTGTACCCGGCCACGAACAACCACCCCGCCGGCCCGGTCCGCCGACGTCGCCGGACGGGACTGGCGATCACGGTCACCGCTGGGGCGACCGAAGTGTCCACTGTGGTCATTTCCCGGCAATCGTGTAGCCGACTGTCTTGGCTTCGTCGATGATCGCGGTCTGCCACTGCGGCAAGGTCTCGGTCAGCGTCCTGCCCGCCGTCAATGCCGGGAGGACGACGTTGGACCACGCGGTGGCGTCGGAGAACCTGGTGTTCGACCAGCCGGTCCAGACCGCGTCGGCGGCCTTGGTGAGGACATCGCTGACATCCGTGGCGAAGTACTGCTTGTTCTCCGGGTTGGCCAGCCACGCCTTGGCGGCCGCCGAGTAGGCCGGGTAGGTCGGGGCGCCGGCCTGGTTCTCGTTCGAGGTGGTCAGCCAGGTCACCAGGTCGGTGGCCGTCTTGAGGTTGGCGGTGTGCGACGACACCATCCAGACGCCGCCGCCGACGTTGCCGGTGGCCACAGTGGACTCACCGTCCCACTTCAACGGACCCGTGGCGGCCATCTGCCCGGCCGGAACCTTGAACGCGCCGTCGAACAGGTACTTGCCGTACCAGGACGGCCCGTTGGCCATCAGCACCTTCGACGCGTTGTCCTTGGCGAAGCTCTGGCTGAAGAACCCCTGGGTGGTCAGGCTCTTGGCGGCGATCAGCTTGTCCAGCAGGGTCGCCATCCGGGTGCAGTTCTTGTCGGACAGGTCGGACTTGAGTGTCCTGGCGTCCACAAGAGACAGCGCCGGGCACTGGCTGGACCAGAAGTACGACTCGTGCGAGTTGGTGTCGCCGACCGATCCGATCAGGTACCCGGGGTGCTCCTTGGCGACCTTCTCCCCCAGCGCCTCGTACTGCTCCCACGTTTCCGGTACCTGGTAGCCGAACTCGTCCATCAGCTTCTTGTTGTACCAAAGCACGACCTGCGCGATGTCGTTGCGCAGGCAGTAGGTGTGCCCGTTGAACTTGCACGGATCCAGGGAGCCCTTGGCGAACCCGTCGAGCGTCGCCTGCGGGACCAGACCGGCGTCGAACGGCGCGGCGAACGCCTTGGCCTGCGGGTTGGCGGGTTGCGAGGCCCAGGTGACGTCGGTGGTGCTGGCGAACACGACGTCCGGCCAGCCGTTGCCGGTCCGGTCGAACAACTGGACCTTGGTCTGCAGGTAGGTCGATCCGTCCGCGCTGCCGTCGTAGGTGACGACGTTCAGCTTCGCCTCGGGGTGCGCGGCCTGGTAGGCCTGCACGGACTTGAGCCGGGTGGAGTCGGTCCACACGGTGATCTGTGAGCCGTCCTGCTGCGGAGCCGGTTCGAACGCGGCCGGGGAGCCGCCACCACCAGGGGCGGTGGACTGTTCCGCGGTGGCACACGCCGACAGCATCACCGCGGTCACCGACAGTGCGGCGATGGTGAGGCGGCGTCGGGCCCCTGACTTCATTGACCTGGGCGACATGGGGTTCTGCCTTTCGTGGAGCATGGGAAGAGGGATCAGCCGGCCAGCAACCCGCGAGCGGCCAGATCGGCCCACAGCGTCGGAGGTGGCGGCGTGGCGAGAAAACCGGTGTTCTGCCGGACTTCGGCGGGTGAGCTCATGCCGAGTACGACCCCGACGACGGCCGGGTGCCGCATCGGGAAGTGCACCGCGGCGACCGGCAGGGACGTGCCGTGTTCGCGGCACACTTCGGCGAGTTCCTTGGCCCGCAGCAGAACGTCGGGCGGGACTGGGGCGTAGTCGTACTTGGCCCGGTCCTTGGGTTCCGCGTGGGCGAGCAGGCCGGAGTTGAACACGCCGGCGGCCAGCACCGCGACCCGGCGCGCGACCGCGAGCGGCAGCAGGTCGGCCAGGGCGGGTTGGTCCAGCAGCGTGTACCGGCCGGCGCACATGACCACGTCGACGTCGGTCTCGGCGACGAACCGGGCCAGCATCGCGGACTGGTTCATCCCGGCGCCGACCGCGCCGATCACGCCCTGGTCGCGCAACGCGCACAACGCCGGGATGGCCTCGTCGCGCGCCTGGTCCCAGTGGTCGTCGGGGTCGTGCACGAACACGATGTCCAAGCGGTCGATCCTCAGCCGCCGCAGGCTCTGCTCCAGCGATCGCCGCACCCCGTCGGCGCTGTAGTCGAACACCCGCACAACGCCGCCCGGGGTCCATTTCAGCAGGCGCCCGACCTTGGTGGAGATCGTCCACTGGTTCCCGGCCAGCGCGGCGCCGACCCGGGCCTCGGAGAGTCCGGCGCCGTAGTGCGGGGCGGTGTCGATGTAACGGATCCCGTTGTCCCAAGCAGTGTCCACGGTGGACTTGGCTTGGTCGTCGGGGATGTCTTCGTAGAGGTTGCCGATCGGTGCGCCGCCGAACCCGAGCTGGGTGACCGCGACACCGGGCCGCAGTGGCAGCCGGACGGTTCTCATCGCCGGTCCCGCCAGGCCTCGAACTCGGCGCGGCTGTCGGCGGTCAGCGGGTAGTACTCGCTGAGCACGGCGCCCTGGTCGATGCGCATCCGGCTGAACACCTCCCATTCCTCGTGGTCAGCGGCGCGGCTCACGACGTCGTTCGCCGTGGCCCGGGGAACCACGACAGCGCCGTCGTCGTCGGCTACGACGATGTCGCCCGGCAGGCACAGCACGCCGCCGACCGCGACTGGAACGTCATACGCCCACGGGAAAAGCTCGGACTGGGACGCGTAGTGCGGGGTCACCCCAGTGCACCAGATCGGCACGCCCAGCTGCCGCACCCGTGGTGCGTCACGGATCCGGCCGTCGACGACGATGCCCGCGCCACCCTTGCGTTTGAAGTACCGAACGAGCATGTCACCGAGGCAGCCGGTGTAGGCGCGGCCGTAGGCCTGGATGACCAGGACATCGCCGGGCTGGATGGTCTCCAGCACCGCCCACAGCGCGGTGGTCCGCTCCACGTACTCCTGCGCCACACCGCTGGCCACGTCCTCCCGTTGCGGCATGAACTGCAGGGTCACGCTGGAGCCGACCACCCGGTGGCCGGGCACGAGCGGCGTCGGTCCCGCCACGAAGGTGCGGGTGATGCCCAGCTGGTGCAGTTGCGCGCACGCGGTCGCGCTGCTGACCGTGGTCAGGGCCTCGACCAGCGCGGGGTCGGCGCGGTCGTACCGCGGGCCGCGCACGGGCAGCGGCCAGACGCTGCTGAGTTCAGGCGATGTCGACATCCGGTGCTCAGACTCCTGTGCGTTGGTGGCGGGCTCGCTGCCCGCGCCGGGTGAAGCGCAGCCGCAGACGGATCCGGGTGCGGGGTGGCAGGTGGATGCGCAACCGGCCGGTGACGGGTTGTTCGGTGCCGTCGTCCGCGGTCACGGCGGTGATCGGGTGTTCGCCGTAACCGCCGCCGGTCACGGTCAGGGTTCGCGAGAGCTGGTGGAGGTTGACCAGCTCGAGGGTCAGCTCGCTTTTCCCGATGGTGCGGACCAGGGCTGCGACGCCGTCCGGCAGCCCAGGCCGGCCTCGGACCGCGTCGGCCCACCGCAGCTGGGTCAGTGGCAGGCCGCCGTTGTAGAGCATCTGTGGTGCTCCGGCGATGAGCTGGGTGAGGATCTCGGTGACGACCGGGTTGAGCCGTTGCCACCAGTGGATGTCGTCGCCCGGCGGCGGTGTCGGGTTGGCTTCCATCAGCCGCATCTGCCGCCGCACCTGGCCGATGGCCATGGTCAGGGCGTTTTCCGGGTAGTGCGGGTTGGTTCCGGCGAGGAAACCCAGCCAGGGCGGTTCGTGCCCGGCCTCTTCCTTCTCGCGGAAGTCGCGGACCTGCTGCCAGTCGTAGCCCGAACCGACGGCCAGACCGTGCAGGAGCGCGTGATCGGCGGCGTCGTGGGTCAGCCACCACAACCAGGCCGGGTAGGCCGGGGGCAGGGGCTGGTAGTCGAACCAGCCGGTGTCGTCGTACCGGTAGGGCACGAGCAGCAGCTCGCGGTCGATGTCGCTGCCGAGCCGGTCGTGCCAGTGGTCGTGGAACGCCGCGTCGACTGGGTCCATAGTGGACACGCGTGCCTGTTCCAAGGCGGCGTGGACGGCGTTGCGCGGCAACGACAAGGCGGCATCGTCGCCGGTGATCAGGGTGGTGTTCACGGCTGCGATCAAGGCGGGCGCCACCACGCTGTACAGGCCGTGCGGCCAGGACCAGCCGTAGTGCCCGCCGTACCAGTGCCCGGCGTGCAGTTCGCCGACCTGCCCGTTCGGGCCGACGTTGTCCGGGATGAGGCCGGCGTTGGCGGCAGTCCGTTGCGCCCAGGCGTCCACATAGGACTCGACGAAGTCGGCGTACCTCTGGTCGTGGTCGTAGAGCCAGGCGTTGGTGACCAGGGAGGTGACCGCGAGGTTGAGCGGCACGTCGCCGGTGCCGAGCCGCCGGTTCATCTCGTCGGCCATCAACCGGGCCTTGGCCGGATCGGCCAGGTCGTCCCAGGTGGTGATGCCGTCGATATCGCGCATCGGCAGGCCGTACTTGCGCATCGCGGTGTTCGCCGCCTCGTACGGCCGGTCCTCGCCCAGGCCGGGGCGGGGGCCGAGGGCGCCGATGTGCGGGGCGCGCATCATCCGCCGGTGCGTGTCGTAGTTCCCGGCAGGCGAGTCGCCGAGGAACAGGTCGGCGAACCGGTGAGCGCGGCCGGCGAACTGCTCGTCGCCGGGGTCCGCGGCGCAGATCCCGTAGAACAACAGCAGCGATTCGCCCTGGTGGAACCAGTCGTAGCCGTTCTCGAACTCCTTGGTGAGCAGGCCGCGGTGGGTCAGCTGGCGGGTGACGCCCGACCAGTGGTGTTTGCACGCGTCGAGCAGGTCATCGGCGCCGCCGAGCAGGTAGAGCATGGGCCAGTTGAAGAACGGCTCGTAGAAGTCGTCGACCCCGTCGCGGCCGTGGGTGCGGCCGTTGAAGACCAGCGAGCCGTCCGGGGCGCAGTACAGCTCCTCGAACCGGCGTCTGCCCTGATCCAGCAGGTCGAACAGGTCGCGTTGCAACGTCGCCCACTTTGGCGGCCGGTCGGCCGGCGTCACGGCCGTGACCACGGATGCGGTGCGCGTCATCGCTGCTCTCAATCGCCAATCGATTATTGATTGGCCATCAAAGACGGCGACCGGCGATCCGTCAAGACCCGTTCCTCATCTCGATGGTGACTCGCCGCAGCCCCGGTTTCCAACTGGCCCAAGCAAAGCAGGCGCGCCTCGTGGTCCACTTCGGGCAGTCGGAAACCGCGTCCGGTCACTCTGGGTACCGGACGCGGCAGTCGAACGGAGACGTCAGGCCGGGTAGGCCTCCTGGCCGGAGGCGTGGTCCCGGAAGGCCGCGGCCGCCTTGCCGCGGTTGCCGCTGGCCAGCACCTCGATGAGGCTCTGGTGCGCCTCGGCCATCTCCGGCCAGCTGCCGGTGAACCCCGGGTCGCCGACGACCCGCAGGCTGAGCAGGCTGGACTCCATCACGTCCCACAACCTGGGCAGATACCGGTTGCCGCTCAAGGTGACCACCGCGCGGTGAAACGCCATGTCGGCGGCGCGGAACGCGGCCAGGTCACCGGTCGCGGCGGCCTGGCGCATGCAGCCGACCTGGGTTTCCAGGGTCGCGCGGGCCTCCTCGTCGAACCGGGCCACGGCGTCGCGGGCGGCCGCTTCCTCCAGCATGGCGCGGACTTCACGGGCCGAGCCAGCGTCCTCGGCGGAGATGTCCGCGACGTAGCTGCCCCGCCGGGGCCGCGACACCAGCAGTCCTTCGTGCGCGAGGCGTTTGAAGGCCTCCCGCACCGGGGCCTGGCTGACCCCGAGCCGTTTGGCGATCTCGGCCTCGACCAGGCGGGTGCCGGGGCTGAGCGTGCCGTCCAGGATGGACCGGCGCACCCGCTCGTAAGCCTGGTCGGACAACAACATCCGGGGAAGTTCGCCGCCGCTGATCGAGTCCACCTGATCCGCTCCCCTTCTTCGTCTCCCCAAACGATAACCGAGTGCATTCACCCCGCCCCAACGGCGCGCCGCCCAGGTCATCTGCCCGTTGACCCAGCTTCCCACCCCGCCTACAGTCCGCTCAATCGATTAGCGATTGGATGGCGATGATGCCTTCGAGATCCCTGGTGGCGGGCGTGGCCGTGTTCACGCTGTTCGCCTCGATGACCACCGGAGGCGCCGCCGCGGCCGCCCACCGGACCTACTACGTGAGCCAGTCCGGGGCGGACGACCGGCCGGGCACCGCGGCCCAGCCGTTCCAGCACATCCAACAGTGCGCCGACGTCATGGCACCAGGCGATACCTGTGTGATCGCGTCGGGGACCTACCGCGAGACGGTGACACCGGCCCGCAGTGGGACCGACCGCGCACCGATCACGTTCACCGCCGCACCGGGCGCGACCGTCACGGTCGACGGCACCGACGTCGTGTCCGGCTGGAGCCAGGTAACCGCCGCTGACCTGGCCCAACTGCAGGCCGCCGACGCCCGCATCGCCGGTTCCCCGTTCGCGTCCGGTGTTTCCAGTGGGCACGTCTACCAGGCGCCTGTCGCTCTGTCGGCGGACCTGCCCGGCAACCAGGTGTTCGTCGACGGCGCGATGAACGTCGAAGCGCAGTGGCCCTATCCGGGCAACAATCCGATACGGCCGAACTGGGCCAATGCGCAGAGCGGCACCTCCACGAGCCTGTCCGACAACGCCCTGACCCAGCCCGCCGGCTGGTGGGTCGGCACGCGGCTGACCGCACGGAACTGGTTCGTCGCCGAGTCGGGCACCGTGACCTCCTCGGCGGTCGGGTCGGTCACCGCGGACTCGCTGACCGACTGCATCAGCCTGCAGCCCAACCAGACCACGTTCTACGCGTTGAGCGGGGCGCTGCGGCTGCTCGGTCACGGCGGCTCGTGGTTCTACGACCCGGCTGCGAAGAAGCTGTACCTGTGGACGCTCGACGGCGACAACCCTGCCAGTCACCTCGTCGAGGCCAAGCAGCGCAACGTGGGCATCGACCTGTCCGGCCGGTCGTTCATCGCCATCTCCGGCCTGGGTGTGCGTGCGTCGACCGTGCAGACCTCGCCGACCTCGACGGACAACACAATCGATCGGCTGGCGGGCCGGTTCATCTCGGCGTACGCAGACCTCAAGCGCGACCCGAACATGGTCACCGTCCCCGACCACTGCGCGATGTTGAGCGCGGGTGAGACCACGTCCGGAATCCTGTTGAACGGCACCAGGAACACGTTGCGCAACAGCACGCTGGACTGGAGCGCGGGCAACGGGGTCATGGTCGCGGGCAGCAAGAACACGGTGACCGGCAACACCATCACGCACACCGACTACCTGGGCAGCTACGCCGCCGGCATCAACGTGATCGGTCAGGAAGCCACGATCACGCACAACACCGTGACCGCGACCGGGCGCAGCAGCATCAACATCGACAACAAGGTGGCCGGGGCGTTCTCCCGCAGCCACGACATCGGCTACAACGACCTGTCGGACTACAACAACCTGGTCAACGACGGCGGCGCCATCTATGTGTGCTGCCGCAACGACATCGCGGGCACGTCCATGCACCACAACCTGATGCATGATCCCGCGCCGCTCGCCCGGTTCGCCCCCGCGCCCGGCATCTACATGGACCTCGGCGCGTCCAACGGCCTGATTTACAACAACGTGGTCTGGAACAACACCACCTACGGCGCCGTGCTGTTCAACACCGAGACCTCGGGCACGGGCACCAAGGTGTACAACAACACCTCGGGCACCGACACCAACGTGGTGAGCCTGCACGGCGGCCCGTACACGAACATGGAGTTCGCGAACAACATCGGCAACGTCGATACCCAGCCGGGCATCACCGCGTCGAACAACATCCCGTTCTCGACCGATCCTCTGTTCACCAGCCCGGCGGTGAACGACTACACGCTGCAGGCCAACTCCCCCGCCCGCAACGCCGGTGTCGTCCGTCCACCCGCGACTGACGGCTTCCGCGACAAGCGGCCCAGCGCGGGCGCCTACCAGTACGGCGTACCCCGTTGGTTCGGCGGCGCTTCCTTGGACTCCACCACCGTCCAGGCCGAGCGTTACGCCAGCAGCAACGGCGTGGCCCGCCACGCCGCGGGCACCGGCATGGTCATGGGCAACTTCGACGGCGGCGACTGGGCAGGCTACACCGCGGTCGACTTCGGCACCGGCCGCGACACCTTCGCCGCCAGCCTCGGCGAAGATCCCGCCTATGCCGGGCGCCAGTTCCACATCCGCCTCGACTCCCCCACCGGCCCGGTGATCGGCACCGTCACGTCCATCTCCACAGGCGGTTTCGACACGTACGAGACCCAGTACACGCCCATCGTCCCCACCGGGGGCGTGCACGACGTGTACCTCGTCGCTCTGGGCTCCTCCCCTGGCGTCGCCAACCTCGACTACTTCAGCTTCACCCGGACCCGCTAGCACCCGGTGGCCGGGAGCCTCGCGCTCCCGGCCTCATGCATGATTCCATCCACGTACTCCGAAAGGGATTCCGGCGCGGTAGGCCCGCAGACCCGCGGCCGGGTAGGAGATCAACTCGTCCGGCAGCGCATCGAGCCGGAACCACTGGACGGCCGAGCACTTGTCGGGCTCACGGTTGACCGGTTCGCCGGTCCATCGCGTCGCCTCGAAGAACAGCCCGAGCCGCGGCTCCACCCCGGACCCGTTGACGTGCAACGTATGCACGTGCTTGAGGTCGTCCTGCTCGATCAGCACTCCGACTTCCTCCTCGGCCTCACGAACCGCCGCTGCCAGCACCGACTCACCCCGGTCCAGTTTCCCGGACGGCAAATGCCACAGCCCGTCGAACCTCGGATTGGCGTCACGGCGACGGGTGAGCAGCACCTCGCCGTCGCGTACGAGCAGGATATGGACGTCTATCAGGTGGCGGTCGGCCATCGATCCTCGTCGGTAGTGCCGTCTGGGTCGCGGCGCAGCCTAACCGTTAGAGGTCGAGGACGAGCCGCGGCGAGCGTGATCGGGACACGCAGATCATCATCGTGTCACCGGCCGCCTGTTCGGCCGCCGTGAGGATCGAGTCGCGGTGGTCAGGCATCCCGGACAGGACCGTGGTCTCGCAGGTGCCGCAGGTGCCTTCGCGGCAGGAGTACAGCACCGGCCGGCCGGAGTCGTCGAGAACGTCCACAATAGAACGATCCGGCGGGATGGTCAGGACCGTGCCCGTCCGGGCCAGTTCGACTTCGAAATGCTCGCCTGTGCCGTCGGCCGGGTCGGCCCGCGGGGCGAACCGTTCCAGGTGCAGTGCGCCTGATGTGCATTGGTGTTCCACGGCCGTCAGCAGTGGTTCCGGCCCGCAGCAGTAGATCGCTGGGGTCGGCCGAGCCAGGACGGTGGGCAGGTCGAGCAGTCCGTGTTCGTCTTGCGGGTGGATCTCGACGTGTCCGGGGTGGAGCGCCTCGAGTTCTTCGCGGAACGCCATGGCTGAGCGGGTTCGTCCGCCGTAGACCAGCCGCCAGGGCCGGTCGCAGGCCGCGACCTGGGTGATCATCGGCAGGATGGGGGTGATGCCGATGCCGCCCGCGATGAACAGGTACTCCTCGGCCTCCACGAGCCTGAAGTTGTTGCGAGGGCCCCGAACGCGGACGAGTTGTCCTTCGGTGAGCTCGTCATGGACGTGCTTCGAGCCGCCGCGCCCGTCGGCGTTGCGTAGCACGGCCAGCCGGAATGTCGTGGAGTCGCGCGGATCCCCGCACAGCGAGTACTGCCGGGTGAGCTCGTCGGTGAGGATCAGGTCGATGTGCGCGCCCGGTTCCCAGCTGGGCAGGGCTTGCCCGTTGGGACAGCGGAGGACCAGCCCGACGACTCCGTCGGCGAGGGGCCCCTTGCGCTCTACCACGAGGGAGAACTCGTGTTCTGTGCTCATGGCTTGGTGTCGTGCCCGTCTGGATGCGCGAGCAGCCATTCCCACAGCGCCACTGGTTCGTCGAACTCTCGTTGGGCCGCGCAGTGACAGACCGCCCGCAACCGGTCGGTACCGAGGACCCAGTGGATGCGGAAGACGCGCTCACCGGCCAGGACCGGCTCGTTCATGACGTCACCATGCGCTGCAGCAGCCGGCGGGCGGCCAAGCCGCCGGTGTCGATGTTGATCGACAGTTCCTGGTAGCCAGGGGGCTCGGTGGCGATGACGCGTTCGAGCACGTCCAATGCCTCGACATCCTGCAGGACCACCGTCCGGTTGCTCTCCGCGAGGAACGCCGACACCTCCTCGTCGTCCAGGGCGAAATCTCGTGCCACAGCCCAGAAGTCGTGGGTGGTGTGCTCGGTCTCCGGGGTGATCGCGTAGACGACCTCGACGTGGAAGGCGTCCGGATCGCTGCCGTCCGGCCGGGGAACGCAGCCGGCGGGCGCGATGCGGCTGTGCAGTTTGTAGAGGCACGGTGGGGTGTACTCGATGTCCTGCCAGCGGGTGATCCGGCCCTGCAGGCCGGTCGATTTCGCGTAGAACGGCGGGCATTCGGCGTCGTCCATGTGCCGGGAGACGTAGACGATGCCCGCGTCCTCGTCGACCTCGGTGGTGATCGGGGTCGAGGCGACCTCCGGGGTGCCGATGTAGCCGCCGTGCAGGTAGGTCTCGTGGGACAGGTCGAGCAGGTTGTCCACGAGCAGGGAGTACCTGGCCCGTAAGGGTTCCATCCCGGCGACGGTGGTGTAACCGGGAGAATCCAAACAGGATGCTCGCGGCACGCGGGCCGGGTCGGCGTTCGCCGGGTCGCCGATGAAGATCCACACGAACGAGTCCTGTTCCACCACGGGATAGGGCGTCAGCCGGGCCGTGCGCGGGATCCGGGTCTGGCCCGGCACGGACACGCATTTCCCGTCGGCGCCGTAGGTGAACCCGTGGTACCCGCAGATGACTTGGTCGTCCACCAGCCGGGACGGGGGTTGTGAGAGCGGGAAACGACGGTGCACGCATCGGTCCGGCATGGCGGTGACCGATCCGTCCCTGGTGCGCCAGAACAGGACCGGCTCGCCGCAGATCGTCCGGGCGAACAGCTCACCGCCGATCTCCCGGCTGTAAGCGGCTACATACCAATGATTTCTCGGAATGGCGGTCATGGTGGGTGTCCCTCGGGCGGCAGGCAGGTCATCCCCCAGCGTGACCGCGGACACCCCTCGAACCGAACCTGGGTTTCCGGAAAATGGAAGACTTCCGCTTACGTCAGCGCGCGGGAGATGGCACGAGCGCTGGTCCGCACGGGCGCCGCGAGAGCCTCCGGTTTGGCGCTGCCGTAGCGGACCACAAGGGACACCGCGGCGACGACTTGCCCGTGCTGGTCGTGAATGGGCGCCGCCACCGACAGCGCGTCCATCGTCACCTGCCGATCGCTGACCGAGAAACCCCTCGCCCGGACATCAGCAAGCATCCGCCGCAGCCGCACCGGATCGGTGACCGTGCGGGCCGTGTACCGCTCGATCGGGCCGGCCAGCACCTCCTCCTGGACGGCGACCGGTGCGTGAGCCAGCAGCACCAGGCCGACTCCCGTAGCGGTGAGCGCGAACCGCCCGCCCACCCTCGTCAGTACCGGTACCGCCCGGGAACCGGCGATGCGCTCGATGAAGACGACCTCCGTCGCCTCCCGCACGGCCAGTTGCACGTTCTCCCGCGTGATCTGGGAAAGGTCCTCCAGAAACGGCAGCGCCCGTTCCCGAAGCCCTTGCCCGCGAGGAGCCAGCGCTCCCAACTCCCACAACCGCAACCCGATCCGGTACGCCCCGGCGTCATCCCGCTCGACCGCACCCCACTCGGCCAGCTCGTGGACCAACCGGTGCACCGTGGACAACGGCATCCCGGCCCGTCGCGCGATCTCGCTCAGGCTCAGCACCGGCCGCTGCGGACTGAACGCATCCAGCACCCGGAACGCACGGCCGATCACCGGCCCCGTGGGCCCCAACGGCTTGCCCCTACGTTCCGCGCTCACCTCCGGATGGTAGATCCGCTGGTCGTTCCACTGGCGGGTAGTCGTCGATGGTCATGGAGTTGTAGACGCGTGCGGTCTTGGTGGTGAGGCGCAGGAGGGCACGGCTGGGTCCCGCGGGCAGGGCGGAGATCAGGCGTGCGCCCTGGACCAGCCCTTGAACGCCCAGGCGGGACGTGGGGATCAGGGTCTTCGCCGCGCTCAACGCGGCCGCGTGGCTACCTCGTACGTACTCCGCCATCGCGCGTTCGTAGGCGGGGAAGGCGCGCTCGTGATCGCCGTCCGCCCGCGCCAGCTCTCCGGCGAGGACGTACGCGCCGACGATGGCCAGGGTGGTGCTGGCGCCGACGGCCGGGCCTGGGCAGTAGCCCGCGTCGCCGACGAGGGTCACCCTTCCCCGTGACCAGGTGTCCATGCGGAGCTGAGTGATCGAGTCGAAATAGAACGCCGGGCTGTGGTCGAGCGCGTCCAGCCAGCGGTCCACGTCGGTGTGCATGCCGTCGAACGCTTCGCGCAGCAACTCCTTCTGCCTGCGCACGTCGCGGTGGCGGTAGTCCAGCTCGTGCTTACTGCGGAACAGGAACAACGCCCGCGCGTCGTCGAGGTGCCGTGCGCCGTACATGCCTGCGGTGCGGCCGACGCCGACGTGCATGTGGAGCTCGCCGTCGAGACCGGAGCTGTTGGGCAGGGTCAGCACCCCCAGGTAGGCCCCGGCGAAAGCGCTGAAGCAGGACTCGTCGCCGAAGACGAGGCGGCGCACGGTGGAGTGCAGCCCGTCCGCGCCGACCACGAGGTCGAACCGGCGCGGTGCGGCATTCTCGAACCGCACCTCACCGCCGGGCGAGATTTCGGTGATCGAGTCGCCGAAGATGTACTCGACGTCGTCGCGCGTCGCGTCGTAGTAGATCTCGCTCAGGTCGTCGCGCATGACTTCGACGTGCCGCCCCGCAGTGGCGCCGAAGATCTTGGCGAGGTTCACTCGGACGGGACCCCGTGCGCCCTCCCGGTGGACGGTCATCCGGTTCGTGTCGGTGGCCCGCTGCTCGATGCGCGGGAGCACGCCCATCTGCTGCGAGATGTTCGTCGCGGGCTCGTACAGGTCGACCGCGTGGCCGCCGGTCTTGCGCAGAGCCTGCGCGCGCTCGACGACCGTGACGTCGAAGCCGTGCCTGGTGAGCCAGTACGCCAGCACTGGACCGGCGATGCTGGCGCCGGAGATGAGAATCCGCATGTCTCAGTGGTGGTTCTCGGTGAAGGCCAGGAGGGGCACGGCGGTCCGCGGCGGATCTTCGAGGTTCGGTGAGTGCCCGAGGCCGGGCAGCATCTCGATAGTCGCGCCGGGAACGGCGCGGTACTCGGCGGCGGACTCGGGGCGCCAGCGGAGATCCTGCTCGCCGAAGATCACCAGCAGCGGTTTGCCGAGGCGCGCCAGCCGTTGCGGGAGGCCGCGTTCGTTCAGGTATGCGCTGACTGCCTGCGAGGTCGCGGCGAACACGTGGAGGTCCATCTCGCGTACCTGGTCCAGGAACGGTTGGGGGATCTGGTATCCGGGGGCGAAGCCGGAGGCGACGGCCTGGCGGAGCTGGTCGTCGGTGAGGTTCGGCCACTGCCGTGGGTCGATGGCGGCGTCCTGCCCGATGTAGGCGGCCATGGTGGGGCCGAAGTTGATGATGACAAGGGCGGTCACCAGGTCGGGTCGTTGCTCGGCCAGGGCGGTGGCAACCGTTGCGCCGCTGGAATGGCCGACCACGGTGGCGTGCTCGACGCCGAGCCGGTCCAGCACCGCACCGGCCCGGCTCGCTTGGTCCGGTACCGCGTAGCTCGCACCGTCCGGTTTGGCCGACTGGCCGCAGCCGAGCAGGTCGACGCGGATGACCCTGTGCTTGTCGGTGAGCAGCGGAACCATCGGCTCCCACTCGCGGGCCGATGCGGCGGTCCCGTGGATGAGCAGGAGCGCGGGCGCGTCGCGGGGGCCGTCCTGGCACACGTGTATCTCGCCGTCGTGCGATTTGTTCATACCCGCACTGTCGCCGCCGGTGGGCGCCGGTGGCTTGGACAAATGTTCCCGCCGGGCGGCGTGCGTAGCATGACGGAATGTTGTGGGACATCACGTGTCCGAAGCGACCCAGCCGCCTGCCTGGGGTCACCATGGCCGGGTTCGGTGACCGCGGCATCACCCCGCCGGGCCTCCGCCTGATCCCCCACCCATCGGTCACGCTGATTCTGGTGTTCGGCGGCACGATCGCCGTGGAAGATGCCACCGGTCGGCGGCAGCAGGGCAGTTTCGTCACGGGGCTGGGGTTCGGCGAGGCCCTGCGCGCGCTGCGGGCCGAGGCGTTCGAGTGCTTGCAGGTGCGCCTGTCACCCGTTGTCGCGCACGCGGTTCTGGGTGCCGGCATGGACAACACCGTCGTGTCCCTCGACGACCTGTGGGGCCGGGAGGCGGCGCGAATCAGCACTCAGCTGGGCGAGCGTTCCTCCTGGGAGGACCGCTTCGAGTGGTTCGACGATTGGCTCGCCCGCCGTTGCGCAGCGGCGTCCCCGGTCGACCCAGAGGTGTCCTGGGCCTGGCGCCGGATCGTCGCGACCCGAGGCACGGTCCGCATCGAGCACCTCGCGACCGAACTCGGCTGGAGCCGCAAACGCCTCTGGACCCGCTTCCACACCCAACTCGGCCTGCCACCCAAACGTGCCGCCAAACTCGTCCGCTTCGACCACGCCGTCCACCACCTCGTCGCCGGCCACGACCCCGCCCGCGTCGCCGCCGACACCGGCTACACCGACCAATCCCACCTCCACCGCGACATCCACACCTTCACCACCCTCACCCCCACCACCGTGATCAACGAGCCATTCCTCGCCGTCGACGACATCGCATGGGGCTGGCCCAAACCTCACAAACTTTCGCGCACGCTCGACGCGCCCTGAACCCTGAACCGGCTCAGAACATCGGCCACGGCAGCGGGCGGCCGTCGGGGTTCGGTTCGGGGAAGATGGGGTCGCGCAGGAGTTTGTCGGTGCGGGAACGGAGGGCGCGCAGTTCGCGGCGGGTGATGTGGGCGGAGAGTTGCTCGCCGAGGGTGCCGTCGAGTTTGGAGCGCAGGCCGGCGAAGGCGTCGACGGCTTCGGGTGGCAGGACTTCACCGACGAAGCCCCACAGCACGGTGCGGAGTTTGTTCTCGGTGTGCAGGCAGATTCCGTGGTCGACGCCGTAGACGTTGCCGTCGGTGCCGTGCAGGACGTGGCCGCCTTTGCGGTCGGCGTTGTTGATCAGGATGTCCAGCGCGGCCATCAGCTGGATGCTGGGGTGGTTCGCGTGGGTGAGGACCGCGGGTTCGCCGAAGCGGTCGTGGGCGCGCAGGACCATGCGCCAGCCGTCGGGGACGTCGGCGGGGGCGAGGACGTCGACGAGGTCGTCACCTTCCTTGGTGTCCACCCACAGCTGGACCATGCCGAGGCCGAACGGGCCTTCGCGTAGCACGGTGGGTGGGATCAGGCCGAGGCCCGCGCCTTCGGAGACGAGGTAGGCCGCCACCTCACGGCCCGCGAGGGTGCCGTCGGGGAAGTCCCACAGCGCGCGTTCGCCGCTGACGGGCTTGTACACGCAGTGCGCGGCGACGCCTTCGTGGCTGATCCCGCAGTAGAGGGTGGCGTTGGAGGCGTCGACCAGGCGGCCCTCGACCTCCATCACGCCCTGGGTGATCAGTTCGAGCGCCGCCGGGTCACCTGCTCGCAACGTCAGCCCTCGTCGCTTCTGCGGTAGCCGTTCTGCCGCGGGCACACGTGACCGTCAGGGTCGAGCGGCTCGCCGCACAGCGGGCAGGGCTTGCGGCCGGCGCGCACCACGCGGTCGGCGCGGTCGGCGAACGCCTTGGCGCTGGCCGGGGTGAGGAACACCCGCACGGCGTCGGGGCCCTCCTCGGTGTCGTCGAGCACGACGGCCTCGTCGACCTCGGTCTCGGACACCGCGAGCAGTTCGATCACCACCGCGCGGGTCTCGGCGTCCCAGCCCAGGCCCATGGTGCCGACCCGGAACTCCTCGTCCAGGGGCACCTCGAGCGGTTCGGAGTCGAGCATCTCGTCGGGGGTGTCGCCGGGGACCTCGGCGCCGAACCGGCGGCCGACCTCCTCCAGCAGCGACCCGATGCGTTCGGCCAGCACGACCACCTGTTGTTTCTCCAGGCTGACGCTGACCGTGCGGGCGTCCTGGGACGCCTGCAGGTAGAAGGTGCGATCACCGGGCTGCCCGACTGTCCCGGCGATGAACCGGTCGGGCTGGCGGAAGACATGTATGACACGAGCCATGGCACCTTTGACCTTATGACACGCGGGCCCCGGCCAGCAGCCCGGCTGCCCAAGTTGACGTCGGCTTCACACGGCGTGACGGGAAAATGGGACACCAGTACTGTCTGCTTGTGGTGGAAATCGCGCCGTATGGCAGCTGGAAGTCGCCGGTGTCCGCTGAGGTGGCGGCCGCGGCCGGAGGTGGTCCCGACTGGCCCTCGTTCGCCGGTGGTGAGGTGTGGTGGACGCACAGCCGGCCCACCGAGAACGGCCGGATCGCGCTGATGCACGCGGTTCCGGGCGGCGAACCGGTCGAACTGCTCCCCGGTGACTGGAATGTCCGCAACCGGGTGCACGAGTACGGCGCGTTCCCGTACGCGGCGCTGCCCGACGGGATGGTGGCGTTCACCAACTGGTCGGACCAGCGCGTGTACCTGGTGTCCGCTGAGGGCGGAACACCCGAGCCGATCTCGCCGGAACCCGAGCGGCAGCACGGGTTGCGCTACGGCGACCTCATGCCGGGCCGCGACGGTGAGGTGTGGTGCGTCCGCGAGACGATCACCGGGGACAAACCCACCGACGTGCGGCGTGATCTTGTCTCGTTAGGCCGCGACGGCGTGCGGGTGCTGGGTGCGAGCCACCATTTCATGACCGGCCCGAAGATCAGCCCGGACGGCCGGCACGCGGTCTGGCTCGGCTGGGAACACCCGGATCTGCCGTGGGACTCCACCGAACTGTGCGTCGCGCGCATCGAGGACGACGGCACGTTCGGGCCGCACCGGGTGCTGGCCGGCGGCCCGCGGGAGGCGATCTGCCAGGTCGAGTGGGAGGACGCGACGAGCCTGCTGGCACTGTCCGATCCGGACGGCTGGTGGAACCTCTACCGCTACGACCTCGACGGCACGGTGCGCAACCTGGCTCCGGGCAAGGAAGAACTCGGCGGACCGCTGTGGCGGATGGGGGCCCGCTGGTTCGCGCCGCTGGGGCACGGCCGGTTCGCGATCCTGCGCTCGGGCGCACTGGCCATTCTGGACGAACGCAGCGGCACGGTGACCGATGTGGACAGCGACCTCACCGCGTGGCGGTCGATCTCCGCGTACGACGGGGTGGTGTACGCGATCGCGGGCAGCCCGACCGCGGAGACGGCGGTCGTCGGGCTGAACCTGTCCAACGGCGAGCTCACCGCGTACACCTCGCAGGACTCCCCCATCGACCCGGCGTACGTGTCGGTGCCGCAGGACCGTGTGTTCACCTCGCCGGAGGGCCGCTCGATCCCGGCATTGGTCTATCCGCCCCACAACCCGGACTATGCGGCGCCGGACGGCGAGAAACCGCCGTTCCTGGTGCATGTCCATGGCGGGCCGACCGGGAAGTACGGGGCCACGCTGAATCTGGATTTCGCGTTCTTCACCAGCCGCGGTATCGGCGTGGTCGCGGTCAACTACGGCGGCTCAACCGGTTATGGCCGTGAGTTCCGGGAGTCGCTGTACGAGCAGTGGGGTCTGGTCGACGTCGAGGACTGCGCCGCGGTCGCGCAGGCTTTGGCCGACGAGGGCAGCGCGGACGGCGAACGCCTGGCGATCGAGGGTGGCAGCGCCGGCGGTTGGACCTCCGCCGCGTCCATGACCTCGGTGACGACCTACAAGTGCGGCACGATCGAGTGCCCGATCCTGGACCTGACCGGGTGGATCGGCCAGACCCACGACTTCGAGTCGCGGTACCTCGACCGGCTGATCGGCCCCTACGAGCAGTACCCGGACCGGTACGCCGAACGCTCGCCCGCCAACCGGGTGGACCGGCTCGTCGGACCGGTGCTGTTGCTGCAGGGCCTGGACGACCAGATCTGCCCGCCCGAGCAGGCCGACCGGTTCGTGGCCAGCCTCGAGGGCACCGGCATCCAGCACGCGTACCTGACTTTCGAGGGCGAGCAGCACGGGTTCCGCAAGGCGTCCACACTGATCGCCGTGCTCAACGCGAAACTGTCGTTCTACGGCCAGGTCCTCGGTTTCACCCCGGACGGCACCGCCACCCTGGAGCTGAGCAGGTGACGGCCCGCCCTCATCGCCTGCGCGCCGGGTCGCGGGTCGCGCTGGTCGCGCCCGCGGGCCCGGTGTCGCCGAAGTTCCTGACCAAGGGCATCCAGCAGCTGGAGTCGTGGGGTCTGCAGGTCGAGGTCGGCAAGCACGTCCTGGACCGGCATCCCACGCTGCCCTACCTGGCGGGTTCGGATTCCGACCGGGCGGCCGATTTTCAGGCCGCCTGGTGTGACCCGGAGGTGGACGCGGTGTGGTCTGTCCGCGGCGGGTACGGCTGCCTGCGGATGGTCGACCTGCTCGACTGGGACCAGATGGCGCAGGCCACGCCGAAGGTGTTCCTCGGATCGAGTGACGTGACCGTGCTGCACACCGCGATGGCCAAGTACCTCGATGTGGTGACGTTGTTCGCGCCGATGGTGGCCACGAGCGGGTTCGTCGAGGACGCCACGGCCCGTGAGCACGCCCGCCGCGTCCTGTTCACGCCCGAGGAGGCGCAGGTGCTGACCGGCCCGGCCAGCGCGACCATGGTGCACGGAACCGCGCGGGGCGTGGTGGTCGGCGGGAACTCGAGCCTGCTGTCCGCGCAGCTCGGCGCCCCCGGCGCGAATGCACCCGATGGTGTGATCCTGCTGCTGGAGGACGTCACCGAGGACCCGTACCGGCTGGACGGGATCTTCACGTCGCTGCTGCGCGCGGGCTGGTTCACCGGGGTGAACGGGATAGCGCTGGGTTCGTGGACCGAGTGCGGGCCGCCGCACGAGGTGGAGGCGGTGCTGACCGACCTGATCGGCTCGCTGGGCATCCCGACCATCTGGGAGCTGGGATTCGGGCACTGCGCGGGCCAACTGACCGTGCCGTTGGGCGCCGAGGCCGAACTCGACGCCGACAACGGCACTCTCACGATCCTGCAGCCCGCACTGTCGTGAGCAGCGCCTGGTAGGTCTGTTCGACCGTGCTGGCGTGGATCACGGTCGCGTGCGGGAGTTCGGCCGCCAGGGCGACGAGCCGGTCGTAGGCGCGGGACAGGCCGTCCTGGTCGATCGCACCGCGCGCGGCGCGGTCCCAGACGGATGATCCGGTTCGTCTCGGCGAACCGGTCGCACCAGCCGCCGACCAGCGCCTGGTCACCGCCTTTCAAACGTATGGACCTTGGCTCGACACCCGCTCGGTCGCACCGGTCATCCGCGCTCCGCAACACGCCCAGCGCCGCCCCGGCCCGATCGCCCAGCAGGCAGTGAGCGGCGCTACGACGTCGAGTACGGGGATTTCGTCGCCGACCCACTGGGCACGGTCGAGG